>DASXOQ010000140.1:0-1830 GCA_036494165.1 Steroidobacteraceae bacterium | reverse complement strand
AAGGGATTTGCCGCACGCGCGAGGAGCTGGGCGGGATGACAGCCTCGGCGCCGCGACTGGCGATCAACGCGCGGATGGCATTGCTATCGTAGCCGCGATCGGCGATGAGGCATTGGATCGGACCGAGGGCCGCGATGAGCGCCGGCGCGGTCGCCATATCGGATGCATTGCCTGGCGTCAGCAAGATCAGTCGCGGTCGGCCTTTCTCGTCGGTCGCGGCGTGGAGCTTGCTCGTCCGCCCGCCGCGCGAGATGCCGAGCGCTTGCGCGAAGGCCCCCCTTTTCCGCCGCCAGCCGAGCGGTGCGCCTTGATATGCGTGCTGTCGATGGCGGCAAGTCCGTAAATGCCGCTGTTGCCCGTCAGGGTTCTAAAAATCTCGTGCCACAGCCCTTGCCGGCCCCAGCGGTTGAAGCGGTTGTAGATCGTCGTAGACGGCCCATAGGCCGCTGGACAATCCCGCCACCGCGCCCCCGAGCGCAGCAGGTGGACGATCCCGCTGATCACCCGCCGATCATCGACACGATGCGCACCCCGGCGGCCACGCGGCAGCAACGGTTCGATCCGCGCCCACTCGCTGTCACTGAGCCACGTAATCCCCTTCATCGAAAGCTCCCCGCAGTTCGAGAGCTTGAATCACACTTCGGGTGCCACGGGAATCCCTAATTGAGTCCGGACCCTAGAGCGGTGTCCAGTCGAATTGAATCGAAAGAGGATTCCCAGGGATCGGTAGATGTGATTCAAGATGCTGGCTGGGAGATGGAGGCCAGCATGGATGGCGAAGCCTTATTCGGTGGATCTTCGGTCGCGCGTTGTTGCGGTGGTTGTTGAGGGCGGTGCGAGCTGCCGGGAGGCAGCGGCTCGGTTCAGCATCGGGGTCAGCAGCGTGGTGCGCTGGGTACAGCTGTTCCGAGGGACCGGCAGCGTTGCCGCCAAGCCGATGGGTGGTGACCACAACTCGCGCTTGGGCGATGAGGGCGCTTGGCTTCTCGCCCGGATTGCGGCGGCGCCCGATCTGACGCGTCGCGAACTGGCCGATCGCGGCGTGCAGGTCGGGTACGGCACGGTGTGGCGGTTCTTTGCGAAGGAGAACATCACCTTCAAAAAAAACCGTATTCGCCACCGAGCAAGAGCGGCCTGACGTCGCCGCCGCGCGCATCGCCTGGAAGAGCGATCAACCGATGCTCGATCCGGCACGGCTGGTGTTCATCGACGAAACCGGCACGTCGACCGCCATGGCGCGCCTGCGCGGCCGGGGAAAGTGTGGGCAGCGGGTCGTCGGCCGCGTCCCGTGGGGCCATTGGAAGACGATGACCTTCGTCGCTGGCTTACGCCAGGATGCGATCACCGCGCCCTTCGTCATCGATCGCGCCATGACCGGCGCGATCTTCGTCGAATACATTCGGCAATGTCTTGTGCCCACCCTCCGGCCCGGCGATATCGTGGTCATGGACAATCTGCCGGCTCACAAGCGGGACGAAGTACGTGAGCTCGTCGAAGCAGCCGGGGGCGAACTGCGCTATCTCCCCGCCTACTCACCCGATCTCAACCCCTTCGAGCAAGCCTTCGCAAAGCTCAAGGCCCATCTGCGTAAAGCCGAGGAGCGGTCTATCGACAGCCTCTGGCCGAGAATCGGAAAGTTGCTCGATCTCTTCAAACCCAGCGAATGCGCCAACTTCTTCGCTAACGCTGGCTATGCTTCAGCCTGAACGGATTCCGCTCTAACTTCTTAACCCATTTTTAACCACCTTCTCGACCCAACTTGGGTCTTTCGCCCGGGGGCGGATATTTTCCTTACAAGTGTTGCGTGTGCGCAACAGGTCTACCCTTTTA
>DASXOQ010000139.1:0-306714 GCA_036494165.1 Steroidobacteraceae bacterium | reverse complement strand
GCGATCTGTTCGGGCTCGCCGTGAAAGCCGATCGGCTTCACGGCGAGCGCGACTGCAACTTCAAGCTGACTGCGGCCGACGGCCGCGAATATCTCCTCAAACTGTTCGATTCCGCCGATCCGCTCAGCAGCGAGTGCTTGGCGCAGGTGCTCTCGCACCTCGAGGAGCAGGATCCAAAGCTTCCGGTGCCGAGGCTCCTGCCGGCGGTCAGCGGCGCGCCGCTGTCGCGCATAGTTCGCGACGGTGTGGGCTACGACGTGGCGCTGCTGTCGTTTCTGCCGGGACGACTGCTGAAGGAGCGGGCGGCCTCCGGCGCGACCCTGGGGCAGTTGGGCTCGATTCTTGCCCGTCTGGATCATGCGCTGCAGGGCTTCTTCCACCCCACGCTGTCGCGCGCGCTCGCCTGGGACATGCGCCGGCTGCCCGAGCTGATGGTGCACGCCCCGCTGATCGCTGCCGCACCGCTCAAAGCCGCGGTGGAAGCCGTTGCGCTCGACATCAAGCAGCGCCTGCCGATGCTTCGTTCGCTGAGGAGCCAGGCGCTGCATGCGGACTGTCACGGCAGCAACGTGCTGGTGGACGAGGAGGGTGGCATCAGCGGCGTTCTGGATTTCGGCGACATGCTGCACGGGCCGCTCATATTCGAGCCGGCCATCGGCATGGCGGAGCTATTGATGGAGGGCGCACCGCTCGCCGAGGTGAGGCAACTACTGCAAGGCTTCGCCAAAGTGCAGCGATTGGCGCTCGCCGATCTTGAGGTGCTCACTGATCTCATTCTGGCCCGTCATGCGGGCTCGGTGCTGCTGCACGCCTACCGGTGTCAGCACGATCCCGATGGCGCAAAGCTTCTCGCCGGAGCCGCGGCGCGCACCGCCGAATCGCTGTCGGCGCTGCATGCGGCCGCGCCCGACACGCTCCTGGAAGCCTGGTGCGAGGCGGCGGGTGAAAACTTGCCCCGCAAGCATTCTCGCGTGGGCCTTGATCGGCGTCACGCCCTGCTTGGCAAGGGGGCCGAACTGTTCTACCGCTCGCCGCTGACCCTGGTGCGCGGCGAGGGTGTATGGCTGTTCGATCCCGATGGCGCTCGCTATCTCGACGTCTATAACAATGTGCCGCACGTCGGGCACGCCCATCCGAGCGTCGTGCGGGCGATTCAAGATCAGGTCGCCCTGCTTGCCACCCACACCCGCTATTTGCATGACGGCATTCTTCAATACGCCGAGGAATTGACGCGCGAGCTGCCGCCGCATCTGAATGCCTGCATCTTCGTCAACTCCGGCAGTGAGGCGAACGATGTGGCTTGGCGCATGGCCAAGATGGCGACGGGCGGCGGTGGCGCTTTGATCATGAGCAACGCCTACCACGGCATCACCGATGCCATCGGCGCGCTTACCCCCGGCAGTGCGGAGCCTGCGGAACCGTGGGTGGCGACGATGGGCGCCCCGGATCCGACCTGGCAGTGGGGAAAAGCGCTGCCCGAGGACGCCCCGGCGCAGATTGTGGCCCAGGTGCGAGCGGCTCTCGGCAAGCTCAACGATCGGGGCGCGAAACCCGCGGCGTTCTTCTTGGACTCGGCGATCACCAGCAGCGGCATCTTTGACCCGCCGCACGCATGGGCGGAGCTGGTCAGCCGTGAAGTGCGGGCGGCCGGAGCGCTCGTGGTGGCCGACGAAGTCCAATACGGGCTCGCGCGGAGCGGCTCGCACTTCTGGAGCTTCGAGCGGCGCGGATTGAAGCCTGACATCGTGACGTTGGGGAAGCCGGTGGGGAACGGCTTTCCAATGGGCGTAATCGTCGCAAATCGCGACCTTATCGAGGAATTTCAGCGACGATATGGTTTTTTTTCGACTTTCGGCGGCAATGCAGTCGCTGCCGCGGCGGGTCTTGCCGTGCTGTCTGTTCTGAAGCGCGAGCGCCTGCAGGAGAATGCCCTCGCCACAGGCAGCTATTTGCGCTCGGGTCTTGAGGAGCTGGCGAAGCGGCATTCGATCTTCGGCGCCGTGCGAGGGCACGGATTGCTGCTTGGGCTCGTCGTACAAGGCGGGGACAAGGCGCTCGCGAAGCGCAGGACGGGCGATCTGGTGAATGCCCTGGCAAGCACTCATCGGGTGCTCATCGGCTCCGAGGGGCCCGATGGCAGCATTTTAAAGCTTCGACCGCCAATGCCCTTCTATCGGGACCACGCGCAGCTGCTGCTTCAGGCCATCGATGCCGCCGCCGGCACGATAGCCTGAAGCGCAAACCAAGCTCTTACTTAGCGATCAGCTTCTCCAACTCGGGCACGATCTGAAACAGATCGCCCACCAGTCCCACGTCAGCGACTTCGAATATGGGCGCTTCGGCGTCTTTGTTGATGGCGACTATGGTGCGCGCATCCTTGATGCCGGTCAGATGCTGAATGGCACCCGAGATGCCGATGGCCACGTAGATTTCCGGGGAGATGATCTTGCCGGTCTGGCCCACCTGCATTTCATTGGCCGCGTAGCCCGCATCCACCGCCGCGCGCGAGGCGCCCACCGCCGCGCCCATCTTGTCGGCCAGACTGAAGAGGAGTTTGAAGTTCTCGGCGCTGCCTAAGGCGCGGCCGCCCGACACCACGCGCCGGGCGGTCTGCAGGTCCGGCCGGTCGGTGGAACCGCTCTTGGCGCCGACGTAGCGAGTATGGGTCGGCAGGCTCGCCGTAACGCTCTTGCTCTCGATCTGCGCGCTGCCGCCGCTCGGCGCGGCCTCGAAGGAGGCCACGCGCACGGTGGCGACCAGCTTCTTTGACGAATCCGCCTCCACGGTGACGATGGCATTGCCCGCATAGGTCGGGCGACGGAACTTGTAGGCACCCTCGACCGCCATCAGATCGCTCACCTGGGTGACGCCCATAAGCGCGGCCACGCGCGGCATCAGATCCTTGCCGAAGGAAGTGGAAGGTCCGAACAGATGGCTGTAGTCGGCGGCAAGCGCCACCAGCTGCGGCGCAAAGATCGCGGCCAAAGGATGCTGGTTTTCCGGCCGGTCGACGCACAGCACGTGGTTCACGCCGTTCAACGCGGCGGCCTGGGCCGCAATCGCCTTGGTGTCGGCACCGAGAAGCACCACGCTGATCTCTGCGTCCGGAATCGCTTTGGCGCAGGTCACGCACTTGGCCGTGGCAGGGTTTAAGGTCTTGCCGTCGTGCTCGCCGACGATGAGTATCTTGTTCATTAAATCAAACCTTTCTTCTTCAGCACATCCACCAGTTCAGCGACGTCCTTCACCATGACGCCTTTCTGCCGCTGCGGCGGCGGCTCGGTCTTCACAGTCTTCAGGTAAGTGCCGACGGAAACGCCCAGCGCCTCGAAGGTGGTGGACTCGAGCGGCTTCTTCTTTGCCTTCATGATGTCGGGCAGCTTCACGTAGCGCGGCTCGTTCAAGCGCAGATCCACGCTGATCACCGCGGGCAGGTCGACCTCGATGGTCTCGAGGCCGCTGTCGACCTCGCGGGTCACCTGGCCTTTGCCCATGGACAATTCCACCTTGGAGGCGTAGGTCGCCTGCGGCCTGTCCCACAGCGCGGCGAGCATCTGCGCGGTCTGATTGGCATCATCGTCGATCGCCTGCTTGCCGAGGAAAATCAGATCCGGGTTCTCCTTTTTCGCCACGGCGAGAAAAGTCTGCGCCGCGCTCAGGGGCTCCACCGCTTTGTCGGTCTGCACGAGAATCGCGCGGTCGGCGCCCATCGCGAGTGCGGTGCGCAATTGCTGCTGGGTATCGGGGACGCCGATGCTTACCGCCACCACCTCGACGTTGCCGTAGCGCTCCTTGATCCGCAACGCCTCTTCCAGGGCGATTTCGTCGAACGGGTTGACGCTCATTTTCACCCCATCCAGCATCACGCCGCTGCCGTCGGGTTTCACCCGGATGCGGACGTTGTAGTCCACGACGCGTTTGATGCAAACCAAGATCTTCTGCATTTCGACTCCTTAGACGGCCGCCTGCGGTGCGCCTTTGCTGTGCGCCTCGGCCTGTTTTTCCAGAAACGTGCTGCTGATTTTAGCCGCGCATTGGCGCAGCTTTGGCAAGAATCTCTCCACCCCGAGCTTCAGCGGTATCGCAGAGGCGACGAATCTGAGCGTAAGTACGGCCAAACCACGCTCATTCAGCGTCACCGGAACGCTCAAGCTGAGCTCGTCGATCATCCGGCGGCTGCGCGCCGCAGTGGCATAGCCCTGGGCCTTGATGTCGGCGAGCACCCGGCGAAGTTCCGGTTTCTGCCGTGCGAGGCGTTCCTCGTCGGCGCCGGAGCGGGCGAGCACATCGATGATGGCGTCGCCTTGTGCCGCGGGGCAGAACGCGAGATACACCCGTCCGGTGGAACTCGTCAAAAGCGGCAGCTGCAATCCGGGCGTGCAGCGGTCGATCTCGAACGGGGTGTGTTGGTCGGTGGCCTCGCGAATGCGCATCTTGGTGCCCGACAGGGTCGCCAGATGCAAGGGCCAAACGATTTCATCGCCGAGCGCATACATAATGGGTTTGGCGATGCGCGTCACCCAGGTCTCATCGTCGAAGCCGGCGCTCAAGCCGCGCACCAGAATCGTCAGACGGTAACGTTCATCGGCTGGATCGCGGAACACGAACCCCGAGTCGCACAATGTTTCCAGAATGCGATATACCGTGGTGCGGGGCAGACGAATCTCGTGTGCTACTTCCGAAACCGTGGCGCCGTCCTGCGAATTCAAAAAGGTCAGCGCATCAAGGCCGCGCATCAGGGCGCGGATCGGTCGAGTAGAATCCATGGAGCCTCGAGAAAAACGTTGAGCGGCGCGTCGACAGCGACCGGCCGGGCCGCTAGTCTAAGGAGGGCAGCTTTGCTTGTCCACCATGCGGTCAATGGCTAGACTGCCTGCAATGCTGCGCTATTTTTTGTCGCGCCTCGCCGCCGCCATCCCCACGCTTTTCCTGATCGTCACCGCGACTTTTTTTCTGATGCGCGCCGCTCCCGGCGGCCCCTTCGATCAGGACCAGGCGCTGCCGCCGGAGATATACGCGAACCTGCAGCGCGCCTACGGGCTCGATAGGCCCGTATGGCAGCAATATGGGCGTTATTTGAACAATCTTTTGCACGGCGACTTCGGGCCCTCGTTCAGATACAAGGATTTCACCGTTACGGAACTGATCGCGCAGGGCTTCCCGGTCACCCTGGAGCTCGGGGTCATCGCCATGTTGCTGGCGCTTTGCATCGGCATTCCGTTGGGGGTGTTCGCAGCGCTCAATCACAACGGTGGATTGGATCACTTGACCATGGTGCTCGCGGTGTCCGGCATCGCCGTTCCTTCCTTCGTGCTGCTGCCGTTCTTGGGGCTGGTCTTCGGGGTGCACCTGCACTGGCTGCCGGTGGCCGGCTGGGAAGACGGCGCCGCTCGCTATCTGGTGCTGCCGGTGATCGCACTGTCCTTGCCGCCGCTCGCCTACATCGCACGGCTCACTCGCGGCAGCATGCTCGAGGTTCTGGCCATGGACTATATCCGCACCGCGCGGGCCAAGGGCGTCCCGCTCCGTCAGCTCATCATGCGCCATGCGCTCAAGCCGGCGCTCATTCCGGTGGCGAGCTTTCTCGTGCCGGCGGTCGCGGCGGTGATGACCGGCTCCCTGGTGGTGGAGAGCATCGCGGGACTTCCCGGCATCGGCCGGTATCTGGTGCAGGGCGCGCTCAACCGCGACTACACGCTCGTGCTCGGCATGGTGATCCTCTATTCCACCTTGCTCATCGGCATGGGTCTTGCTGTGGATTTGCTCTACGCCTGGCTCGATCCGCGGCTGAGAACCGCGTGATGGAATCCTACTCGGCCGCCTGGCGGCGTTTCCGGGAAAATCGCGCCGCGGTCCTCGCCTGCCTCATCGTCGCTGCGGTGGTGCTGCTCGCCCTGGTGGGTCCCCTTGTCAATCCGAATCACGGCGATGCGCTCGACTGGCAGGCCGTCGCGGTGGCGCCCACGCGTCTGCATGCGCATTGGTTCGGCACCGACCGGCTCGGACGCGACCTGTTCGTCCGCACCTTGGAGGGCACGCAGGTTTCGCTCCTGGTCGGCTTGATCGCCACGCTCATGAGTTTGGTGTTCGGGATCAGCTACGGCGCCGTCGCGGGGTTCGCCGGCGGCCGCACCGACAACGTGATGATGCGCATCATCGAAATCGTGAGCGGACTGCCGCTGGTGTTCTTCGTGATCGTGGTGGGTGTGTTGTTCGGCAGGGGACCGGTGCTGCTGTTCGTCTCGATCGGCGCGGTGAGCTGGCTCACCACGGCGCGCATCGTCCGCGGTCAGACCTTGAGCATTGTCCGACAACCCTACATCGAGGCGGCGATCGCCGCCGGCGCGCCTCCGTCGCGGATCATCTACCGCCACGTCATCCCGAACCTGTTGGGGCCGGTGGTGGTGTATGCGACCTTGAGCATTCCGCAGATCATGTTGTTCGAGAGTTTCTTGAGTTTCCTGGGACTCGGCATTCAAGAGCCGAATGCCAGCTTAGGCACCCTGGTGTCGCAGGGGGTCGGCGACATGGAGGCCGCTTCCTGGATACTGCTCGTTCCTGGCAGCTTGTTGGCGCTGCTGCTGGTGGCGTTGAACATTTTCGGCGACGGGCTGCGCGATGCGCTCGACGTGAAAGAGGCCTGACTTGCACCCGGCGCTGCGCATCGACAATTTCAGTGTGCGCTTCGAACGCGGCGATTCCTCGACGATGGCCGTGCGCGAGGTAAGTCTCCAGGTGGAGGCGGGCGAATGCGTCGCGCTCGTGGGCGAGTCGGGTTCCGGCAAGACGCAGCTGTTCATGGCGGCGTTCGGACTGGCATCGTCCCAGGCGCGCGTCGAGGGCTCGGTGCGGTATTTCGGCGAGGAGCTGCTGCACGCGCCGCAAGCGGTGTTGAACCGCGTGCGCGGCGCCGGGATCGCCATGGTGTTCCAGGACCCGATGAACGCGCTCACGCCACATCTTAGCATCGGTGCGCAGCTCATCGAGGTGCTCGCCGTGCATGGCGGCGCCCCGCGGGAAGCCGCTCGCAGTGCCGCACTCGCCATGCTCGAACGCGTCGGAGTCGACGAGCCTGCGCGCCGCATGCGCCAGTACCCGCATGAACTCTCGGGCGGCCAGCGCCAGCGCGTGCTCATTGCAATGGGGCTGCTCGGCGCGCCGAAGCTGCTGGTGGCCGATGAGCCGACCACCGCGCTCGACGTGCACGTCCAGGCGCAGGTTCTCGAGCTCTTGCAGCGTCTGCGGCAGGAAACCAAGCTCGCGCTCATCTTCATCAGCCACGATCTTGCGGTGGTCGCGGGCGTGGCCGACCGGATCATGGTGATGTATGCGGGCCGCATCGTCGAGAGCGCAGCGTCGGGCGCGCTGCTGCGCTCGCCCCGGCATCCTTACAGCGCCGCGCTGATCCGCTGCATGCCGAGCATGCGTTCGCCGGTCGCTGCGCGGATGGCGACGCTGCCGGGCTACCCGCCGCGCGCGGGCGATCTAATCGCCGGCTGCGCGTTTGCGCCGCGCTGTCCGAAGGCGCAGGCGCGCTGCGTGAGCGAGCGGCCGCCGCTCATCGCGGACGCTCGGGGCAGCATTGCCTGCCATTTCCCGGAGGCACCGTGAGCGCGCCGCTCCTCGACGTCGAGGGCCTGTCGGTGCATTTTGGATTGTTTCAGGCCGTGAAAGGCGCGAGCTTTGCTCTGGATCGCGGCGAAACCCTGGGGTTGGTGGGCGAGTCGGGTGCCGGCAAGTCGACTCTCGCGCGCGCGATCATGAGACTGGTGCAGGCGCAAGGCCGCCTGCGCTTCGACGGTCAAGATCTGCTCGCGCTCGCCCCGGCGCGGCTGCGCGCACTGCGGCGCGATTTTCAGATGGTGTTCCAGAGTCCGCTGGGAAGCCTGAATCCCAGGCTCTCGGTACGCGCAGCGGTTTCGGAGCCGCTCGAACTCTTCGAGCCCGACCTCGACCGGCAGGCGCGGGCCCGGAAGGTGGCTGAGATGCTCGAACGCGTGGGACTGCAGGCCGGGGTGGCGGCCCGCTATCCTCATGAATTCAGCGGCGGTCAATGCCAGCGCATCGCCATTGCGCGCGCCATGATCGCGCGGCCGAAACTCTTGGTGTGCGACGAACCGGTGAGCTCGCTGGATGTCTCTATCCAGGGGCAGATCGTCAATCTGCTGAAGGAGCTTCAAGAGGACACGCACATGGCGATGCTGTTCATCAGCCACAATCTCGCCGTGGTGCGCCAGATAAGCCACCGCATCCTGGTGATGCAGCAGGGCGAGATCGTCGAGAGCGGCGAGTGCCACCGGTTGCTCTCCTCGCCGCAGCATCCTTACACGCAGCGGCTGCTCCTTGCGGTGCCTCAAATGCCCTAGTGGCGGCGGCGGTGTCTCGGGAATTGGGCTATCCTTAAGCGATGACGCAACGAAAACCGGTCCGTCCGAGCGAGGCGCTCGCCAACGTGCGCTACGAGATCCGCGGCAAGCTCGCGCACCGTGCCTTGAGCCTGGAGCGCCAGGGCTACGAGATCGTGTCGCTCAACATCGGCAACCCCTTCGCCTTCGGCTTTCGCACGCCTGAGACCATGCGGCTCGCCATGATCGAGAACCTGCGAGTCAGCGAAGGCTACGTGCATCAGAAGGGCATCTTTCCGGCGCGCGAAGCGGTGGTGATGCAGCAGCAGCAACGCGGGGTGCGCGGCGTGACCGCGGAGGAAGTCTTCATCGGCAATGGCGTCAGCGAACTCATCGACCTGACCTTGCGTGCGCTGCTGAATCCCGGCGATGAGGTGCTGGTGCCGAGTCCCGACTACCCCTTGTGGAGCGCGGCGGTCAATCTGAACACCGGCAAGGCCGTGCACTATCCGTGTGATGCGGCGAATCGCTACGTGCCGAAGATCGAGGACATCGAGCCGCTCATCAGCAAGCGCACCCGCGCCATCGTCATCGTCAATCCGAACAATCCGACCGGCGCGGTATATCCGCGCGCCACCTTGCAAGCCATTGCGCAACTCGCGGAGCGGCATCGCCTGGTGGTGTTGTCGGACGAGATCTACGATCAGATACTTTACGACGGCGCGCAGTTCGTGCCGATGGCGACGCTGGTGGAGTCGACGCTCTGCTGCACCTTGAGCGGCCTGTCCAAGGTTTACCGCGCCTGCGGCTACCGGGTCGGCTGGGCCTCCTTCTCGGGGGATCTGGAGAATGCGCGCGAATATTTGAGCGCGCTGGAGCTGCTTTCCTCGCTCAGACTCTGCAGCAACGTGCCGGGCCAGTGGGCGGTTCAGACCGCACTGGGCGGGTACCAGAGCATTCTGGAACTCACGCGTCCGGGCGGGCGCCTTTACGAGAGCCGGCGTGTGATCATCGAGGCGGTCGCCAAGAGCAGGTACTTGAGGCTCGCCGCGCCGGACGGCGCGCTCTACGCCTTCGTCGAGGTGCGCGAGGATTTGCTGCCGCAATTCGACGATCAGGCCTTTGCGCTCGAGCTGCTGGAGAAAAAGCACGTGCTGGTGGCACCGGGCGTGAGCTTCAACGTCCCGTATCGCAACGCGTTTCGCATCACCAACCTGCCGGAACCCGAGGTGCTCGGCATGGTGTTCGAACGCATCGAGGAGTTGCTCGATGCCCAGGCGTCCACGGCACCCGATCTAGCGCTCGTCGGCAAGGTGCCGCGCGCCCAGCAGCACTGAAGCGAAGTGCGGCTTCCTTCGGAACTTTCCGCCGCGCTCGCGGCCGGGCGCACGGTGCTCGCGCCGAACACCGAGCTTGCCGCCGCCCTGTTTGACGCCGCCGAGCGCGAACAGCGCGCCCTCGGTCTTCGGTTGTGGGCGACGCCGAAGGTGCGCGACTTCGGCAGCTGGCTGCGGGAACAGCAGGAGCGGGCGCATCTCGAGGATGCCAAGGTACTCAAGCCCATCAGCGACATCGAGGAGCGCGAACTGTGGCGCCAGGTGATCGAAAGCTCGCTGTTCTCGCAGAATCTTCTGGAAGTCGGCGTCGCGGCACGCGCGGCGCGCCGCGCGCGGCGGCTGATGCTCGACTACGCTATTCCCTGGGCCAAGGTCCTGGAGGAAGCTACCGATGAGTCGCAGGCGTTTTACGCTTGGCACCGGGAATTCGAAGCACGCTGCCGCTCGCTGAATCTCAGTCCGCCGGCGGCGTTGCCGCCGCAGCCAAGCGGCGAAAAGCTTGCCTGGATCGACAATCCCGGCTGGCGGCCGGTGGTGCGCCAATGGCTTGCGCGTCACGCCTTGCGCGTTGCTCCCGAAACGCAGGCAGCGGGCGATGCGCGGGTGCTGCACTTCGCCTCGGGCGAGTTGGAGCTAGCGCACCTGGCAGGCTCGCTGCGCGAGCGGCTGGAGGCGGATCCTGCTTTCCGTGCGTGGGTGTGCGTACCGGATCTTGCGCGCCGGCGGCCCGAAGCGGCGGCTGCCTTCGACGCGGAACTGGCGCCGGGACGATTCTCGCTGTCGAGCGCAGGTCCCGCCGCCGCTTATGCGCTCGCCGGCGGCAGCCCCCTGGCCGAGTACGCCTCGGTGCGCGCGGCGCTGGAGTTCCTGGATGCTGCGAACGGGGCGCTGAACTTCGCCAAGTTCAGCGCCCTCATCCGCGCACCCTGGTTGCAGGAGTCACAGCAGGATGCAGGCGCCGCCGCGCTCATCGAACTCGAACTGCGTGAGCGCGGACCTTACGAGGCGAGCCTTGCCGGATGGCTGAAGCTCTGCGAGGAGTTCCGGCGTGCGAAATCGTTGCCGCCCGTGAACGCGGCTGCGCATCTATCACGCGCACTCGCGACCCTCGAGGCCAGTGCATCGGCGAAACGTCTGAGCGAATGGATTCCGCTCTGGCTGGAGGCGTTCAAACTGGGACCCTGGCTGTGGCGCCAACGCTGGTCGAGCACCGAGTTTCAGGCCGCGGAAAGATTGCGCGATCTTCTGGCCGCGCTCGCCCGTGCCGATGGATTTTTCGGCACCCAATCGCGGCTTGCCGCGAACCGCTTGTTCAAGCGCGCCGTCGGCGAGGTGAGCTTCCAGGTGCAAACCGGCGTGCCGCCGATCTGGGTGAGCGGCCAGCCGCTCGATCCGTTTCTGAATTATTCGATGATATTGGTTTGCGGCATGAGCGCCACCCAGTGGCCGGCGCCGGCACAGCCGGCCGCGCTCCTGCCGGTGCGGCTGCAGCGTGCCTACGGCGTGGCCGGCGCGGATTCAGCCGCGCAGCTGGCCAGCGCCGAACTCCTGCAGCGCACCTGGGCGCAGCGCGCGCGCGAATGCCGTTTCAGTTACGCGGACGCCAGCGACGGACAGGCCTCGCAGGCGAGCGCGCTGCTGCCGGCCATCGCCGTCGAGGCGGCGAGCGCCGCGCGCAGGCCGCTCTGGCGAGGCGCGGCCGCCGCGCCGATCCTGGAACAATATGCCGATCATCAGGCGCCGCCGTTCGATCCGGTTCGGGAAAGAACCCACGGCATTGCCACGCTCAAGGCGCAGTCACGTTGCGCGTTTCGCGGCTTCGCCGAATCGCGCCTCGAGGCTGCTCGTTTGGAACTGCCGGTGCCCGGGTTCAATCCTCGCGAACGCGGCGAACTAGTGCACGCGGCGCTCGAATACGTGTGGGGCGAGATCCGGGATCACGCCTCGCTCATGCGACTGCAGGAGGGTGCCGAGAAGGCGCTGCTGCAGGAGGCATCGCGACGCGCCATCGAGGCGGTGTGCCGCAAGCGGCATCCGGGCGAGCGTTGGCGGCGGCGCGAGGAGCCGCGACTGGAACATCTGCTCGGCAAGTGGCTCAAGGTCGAGCGCGAGCGCAGTCCCTTCCGCGTCGAGATGTTGGAGGAGGCCGCGCAGGTTGCAAGCTTCGGCGGCCTGCCGTTTCGGGTGCGCATCGACCGGCAGGATGAGCTTGATGACGGCTCGCGGGTGGTCATCGACTACAAGACCGGCACCGCCAACCCGGATTGGCGCGGCGAGCGGCCCGACAACCCGCAGCTGCCGGTGTATGCCCTGCTGCGCCCCGAGCGGCTCGTGGCCGTGGCCTACGCGCAAGTGAACGCGGCCGTGTCGCACTTCGTCGCCGAATCGGAACGCGGCAATGTATTCAAGGCGAACCGCGGTGCGCAGGCGCGCAAGGGTGCCATGGAGGGGGAGCCGAATTTCGCCGCGCTCATCGAACGCTGGCGTGTTCGCATCGAGGCGATCGCCTTGAATTTTGCCGCGGGCGATGCGGCGGTGGCGCCCACACCCAGTGCCTGCCAGAACTGTCCGCTCCCCGGCCTGTGCCGCATTCAGTCCCTCATCGACGGCGAGCCGCCCGATGAATGAGGTCCCGGCCATCATCGATGCCGCCTCCCGCGATCGGGCGGTCGAGAGCCTAAGCTCGGTTCTGGTGCAGGCGCCCGCTGGCTCCGGCAAGACCACGCTGCTGGTGCAGCGATACCTGAAACTCTTGTCGCGGGTCGAGGCGCCGGAGCGCATTCTGGCGCTCACTTTCACGCGCCGCGCGGCGCAGGAGATGCGCGAGCGGGTTCTGCTCGCCTTGGCGAGTGCCGTGCTCGATGCGCCGCCGCCGAACCTTGCGGCAAAGACCTGGCGCCTGGCACGGAGCGCGGCTGCGCATCTTAAGCAACAGAAGATCGATCTTAGGTTCGAGCCGGCGCGACTGCGCATCGAGACCATCGATGCCTTCAACGCCTGGCTCGCCGCTCAGTTGCCGATCGCCGCCGGCGGTGCCGGCCTGCCGGTGCAGCCCGATGCCAAGCGCCTGCACAAGGAGGCGGCACGGCGCGCCCTCGCCTACGAGGGCGACGACGTGTTCGGCAGCGCAGTGGAGCGGGTGCTCGAACTGGACGATCAGCGCTGGTTGTCGCTGATCGATCTGCTCGCGGACATGCTCGGTACCCGCGATCGCTGGTTGCCGCTGCTCGCGGGACGGCTGCGCGCCGGGGAGGCCTTGAACGAGACGCAGCTTTCGGAACTTCGCACCCACTTCGACGAGGACTTGGCGCTCCTCATGACCCGAGTCCTGTACCGGGTGTGCGCGTTGATCGGCGCCGAGCGGCTGCCGCGAATCGCCGAGGTGATGCGCCGTGCCGCGCAGCGGGCGCCGAACCCGGGCGCGGACCTCCTGGAGTGGCGCGTGGCGGAGGGCGGTCTGTCGGCGCGGATCGAGGATATCGGTCGCTGGCGCGCGTTCGCGCAAACCGCGCTCACCAAGGGCGGCGACTGGCGCAGAGCCTTGGATACGAAGCTGGGATTTCCGCCCGGCGCTCCGGACAAGGCCGCCATGCAGGACCTCATCGGCGAACTTCAGCGCGATGCTCGCACGTTGGAGGGGCTTGGCGAAATCCTGGAGCTGCCGGCGCCGGCTTACAGCGACTCGCAGTGGGAACGGGCGCGCGATGTGGCGCAACTGATGGTGCTCGCCGCTGCGGAGCTCGAGGGTGTGTTTCGCGAGGAGGGCATGGTCGATTTTACCGCCATCTCGCTCGCGGCGTTGCGCGCGCTGCACGATGCGGTGGGCCCGAGCGATCTGGCGCTGCGGCTCGACTACCGGCTCCAGCATGTGCTGGTGGATGAATTCCAGGACACTTCGAGCGCGCAGCTCGAACTCTTAAAGCAGCTCACGGCCGGCTGGAGCCAGGACGATGGGCGCAGCGTCTTCTGCGTCGGCGACCCGATGCAGTCGATCTACGGATTCAGGCAGGCGGAGGTGCGTGCGTTTCTGGAACTTGCCGACCAGGGCATGGGCGCGGTGCATTTCGAGGTGGAACGGTTGGCGAGCAATTTCCGTTCCGCTCCCGGCATCGTCGAATGGGTCAATCAGCACTTCTCGCGCATCATGCCGCTGACCGACAACCGCGAGCGCGGCGCCATCGCGTTTCGTGCTTCGCGCGCATCCCGTACGGAGCTTCAGGGCGGCGTCGAGATCCACGGGTTTGCGGGTCCCTCGCCGGAAGCGCGCGCCATCGCGGCGGCGATCGCTGCGCAACGGGCCGATCATCCGGACTGGCGCATCGCGGTGCTGGTGCGCGCCCGCATGCACGCGCAGCCCTTGATGCAGGCCTTGCGCACGGCCGGCGTGGCCTTCCGGGCACTCGACATCGAGACGCTCAAGGAGCGTCACGTGGTGCGCGATCTTCTGATGCTGCTGCGGGCCTTGGGCCATTTGGGTGACCGCATCGCGTGGCTGGCGCTGCTGCGCGCGCCCTGGGCGGGCGTACCCCTGGCGGATGTGTGGCAGCTGGCGCGCGCACCGCTCGTTTTCGGCGCGCTCGGCGATGCGGCGATTCTCGCGACCTTGAGCGAGGAAGGCCGCGCGCGGGCGTTGCGGCTGCACGGGGTGCTGGAGCGCGCCTTTGCGTGCCAGGCATCCATGCCGTTGGCCCGATGGGTAGAAAACACCTGGCTCGCGCTCGGCGGAGCGGCCATCGCCGGGGAAGAGCGCGAACTCGCCGGCCCCTTCTTCGAGCGCCTGCAGGATCTTGGGGCTCGAGGTCTCCCCGATGTGAGTGAACTAGACACCGCCTTCGATGACCTCTATGCGAACGCTGAGAGTGGCGCTGCGGTCGAGATCATGACCATCCACAAGGCCAAGGGGTTGGAATTCGATATGGTGGTGGTGCCCGCGCTCGATCAGAGTGCGCCGCCGGCAAGAAATCCGCTGCTGCTCGCGCATCCCTTCGCACGCGTGGCGCGCGACGGCATGGTGATGGCCGGCAAGCCACCCGTGGGAGCTGCCGAAGATCCTTTGTTCAGCTTCCTCAAGCGCCAGGTGCAGGAGGCGAACGCATTGGAGGCGGAGCGTCTGTTGTACGTGGCCTGTACGCGGGCCAAGCAGCAGTTGTGGTTGAGTGCGACGTTGGAGCGCGAGACGAAGGCCGGGGAGGCGCTGCCGCAGGTGCGCACTCCACGCCTGGGCAGCTTGCTCCGCGTGCTTTGGCCGGTGGCAGGGCAGGCGTTCCTCGACAGTGAACCCGAGGCAGGCGAGGAGGCCAAGGCGGTGGGAGCGGCACCCCGCGCGTTGCAACGCCTGCCGCTCGGCTGGGTGCCCCCGAATTTTGTTTCGCCACGGCTCGCCTTGGAGAAGATCGAGCTGTCGCGCGTGGAGTTTGACTGGGCCGGCGAGACGGCTCGGCGCGTCGGGAGTCTGGTGCACGCTGAACTGCACCGACTCGATTTAGACCGCGATGATGCTGCTGCGCTGCGCGCGCGCGATGCCTATCACCGGCGCTGGCTCGCTGCGCAAGGCGTGCCGCCTTCGCGACTCACCGACGCCGTGGGCAGGGTGGGCGCGGCTCTACAGGGCGTCTTGAGCGACGAGCGCGGGCAGTGGATCCTCAAGAGCCATCCCAGGGACGACCTGCGCGAGCACGCGCTCTCCGGGCTTTGGCAAGGCGAGGTGACCCATGCGGTGTTCGATCGCAGCTTCGTGGATGGGAACGGGGTGCGCTGGGTTATCGACTACAAAACCAGCCAGCATCTGGGGAGTGGTCTTGAGGACTTTCTCAATCGCGAGGTGGAGCGCTACGGCGAACAGATGCGCCGCTACGCGCATCTTGCCGGCCAGCTAGGCCCCGAGCCGGTCCGGGTGGGGCTGTACTTTCCGCTGATGCGGGCCTGGAAGGAATGGGCTATCAATTGACTTTGGGAGACCACTGGATATATAAACAGGTCCCCGTCTTTCAAGCCACACTAAGAGGGAAGCAACAATGATCGGCTACGTGACCGTCGGAACCAACGATTTGAAGCGCGCGAGCGCGTTCTACGACGCCCTACTGGGGGAAATCGGCGCGAAACGGATGATGGAGGGCGAGGGCTTCGTGGCCTGGTCGGTGCGGCCGGATCTGCCCGGGTTCGGCGTGACCTTGCCCTTCGATAAGAAGCCCGCGACGGTGGGCAACGGGGTGATGGTGGCCCTGGTCGTCGACTCGAAGGACAAAGTGCATGCGCTGCACAAGAAGGCGCTGGAGTTGGGTGGAACCGACGAGGGTGCGCCCGGAGCGCGCTCACCGGAGTTCTACGCCGGGTACTTTCGCGACCTGGACGGCAACAAGCTGAATGTGTTCCTGGGCGGCTGAACTAGAGACTGAACTCCAGTTCCACCGGTATCCGGCCCTGCGCATCGCGCGGCTTTAACTGCGCCAGATTATCGAGCTGTTGGTGCAGCGCCGCACTTGCGCCCGGGCGTTCCCTCAAGGTGCCCGACAGAAGACCGGTGCCGGTGAGGACATTGAAGGTGATTTGCGCGTGTGTTTCGACCGGCCCGGTGCCGGTATCGGCCAGGCTCGCCGCGAGATTGCCCTCGCCGCTCATGGCGTTGGGTGCGAAGTCGATCTGATACCCGCCCAGATCGCTGGCGGCGAGCACCTGGGGCGAGGTCAGTTCGCTCGCCTGAACGGTCCCTGAGAGCGCGGTGAGCTTATGGTAGTCGCTCGCAACTTCGGGGAGAGCCACTTTGAGGTTGCCGCGCCATCCGGCGGCGATGCCGAAATCCCGCAGATCCGCGACAGGTCCGCCGCCCTGTACCTGATAGGCGTGCACCGCGTGCCTCGTGATCTCGACGCGGGCATCGTAAGCCGAGGCGTTCTTCACCCAGCGAACCTCGGCGTTGAGCATGAGGGTGAGGAGCGAGGCCGGATGAATGCGCCATTCCACGGCGCCTGCATTGCGGCCGTTGAAAGTCACCGAGGCCGCAGAGCCGTGCCAGAGCGTGCCCGAGAAATCCCGCGCAGTGATGTTATGCGGCAAAAAACGTGCGACGAGCGAGGCGGGCAGCGCCACGATGAGGAAGCCCGCGACGATCAGCACGCCGAGCGTGATGAGCGGCCAGCGCAGGTTGAACGAGGCGGCGGGTTTAGGGGCGCGAGCGGTTGAACGTGATGCTGGCATTGACCAGTCCGGGCTTGGGCGCGCGGTCGACGGTGATCGCCTCGATGGCCAAACCGTAGTTCTCATCGAGGCTCGCCAGCCAGGTCACCATGGTGTCGAACGCGGCGCCCTCCAGCTGCACCCTCACGCCGTTGCCGCTCGGCTGGGTTCCGCGCAGGGCATCGGTGAGTCCCACGGCCCGGGCGGTACGATCCACCAGCACCACCGGCGGCTCGCCCGTATCGAGCACCATCTGGGCGCCGCTGGCGCGGATCTCCGGAACGTTGCTGCGAATCCAGGCAAGATCGTCGCGTTTCGCCTTGTTGCGCTGGTTGGCGCCCGACACCGCGCTTTGCAGCGGCATCAAGATCCCCACAACCAGAACGATGAGGGCAAGCAGCACACCGCCGATCGACACCATGCGCCGTTCCCGCGGCTGCAGCCCCTCGTACCATTGTTGGAGTTTGTTCATTTGGGCGGATGTATCTGCATGTGGGCCTCGACCCCGTTCGATACCGGGGTGGAGGATTGAATGTCGGCGCTGAAACCCTGCTTGCCGATGACTTGCGCCACCTGCGAGACCGAGCCCAGGTCGGGGGCGGTGAGACGCAAGTCGAGCGTCTGCTCGTGAAAACTCATCGATTCGATGTTGCTCTTCGGCGTAGCCGATGTTGCATCGACCAGTGCCGAGAGCGTGCGCAGGAAGTATTCGGGGCCCGCCCCGGAGTGGCGCAACCGATCGAGCCGCGCCTGCAGCTGGCGGCGCGCGTCGCGCATCGGCTCGCCCGGCGCGGCGGAGTTGAACAGGTCGCTGATCTGCGTATCGAGCGCCGCACCGTCCTTCTTCGCCTGCCGGATCTGCAGCGCCTGCGCCCCGAGATGCACGAGCAGGAGCGCGACCGCAAGCACCGCCGCGGTTCGCCACTGACGCCAGCGCGCGCCATAGTCGGTGCCGCGCGCGTAGTCCCCCTGCAGCAGGTTGACGGCATCGCCGTCGCTCAAGTTGCGCGCCAGCCAGGGCAACGGGCCGTCCGGCAGCAGCTGAACTTTGAGCGATGCGAATTCGTCCACCAGCGCCTTGATCTCCGCCTCGTGGGCGGCCCAATCCTCGCGCGTCACGTAGAGCAGCGCGTTTTCCGGCACTTTCGCAGCGCTCTCCGCATCGGCGGCCGCCAGGGGATCGGCGATCACGCCGGCGACGATGAGCGCTTCCTTGATCGGCGAGAGTTCCACCACGAAGGGAAGACTCCCGGGGCGGCGCACGGCCACCCGCGCATTCTCGAGCCAGAGCACGGTCTGCCCCGGGTTTTCGGGAATGAGGGAAATGTCGGTGTAGATGGCGTTCGGTTCGAGGCCCGCCGCCCGAAGTTCCGACAGCCAGCCTTCGATGACGCTCTTTGCCACCACGGCAACCGGGGTGCCTCCCGATTCGCGTCGCTTGCCGATCGCGAATACCAGCTGATCGATGTCCTCGGTGAGCTGCTCCTCGAGGGCGAAGGGCACGGCGCGGGCGATTTTCGCGCCCGTGCCCGGCGGCAGTTCCGGTTCCGACAGCAGCACCTGCGCGGCCGGCGCGAGCACCAGCAGGCGCCCGGAACGGAATACCGCGGCCGCCAGGCTCAAGGAGCCTCGCTGGCGCGTCAGGGTCGGTGCATTCATCTCATCCAGCGCCAACCACTCGGTCTCGTCGGAGCCCGGTTCAGGCAAGCGCAGGAGCAAGGTTTGCGGCATGTTTTATGGTGTTCCGAATGAACGCAATATGGGCGTCACTTTGTTGCCGCCGGTACGATACAAAAGACTGTACAAGGTGAACTCCGATGTGCCAAGCGTGACCCGGGTGGTGAGCCTGAAGAACGAACTGGCCGTCACCGCCACCCTCGTTACGTCAGCGGCATCCTTGCTGCCTGCGATTTTCTTCAACGTGTCGATGTCTGGAAAGCACCCCTTCTGACGCCCGGTGGCGAGAAACTCCGGGTTGCTGAATTCGCCGCTGAAATTCTCCGAGAGACTCTCCAGCACCGGCGCCGGGGCCGTGCAGATGTTAATTGCCGGTTTTGAGGTGGGCAGTGCCGTGACGTAGGGCGCAATTTTGCGATACCGATCCCAGCCGAACCCTGGCATGTTCATTAATTCGCTCGGCGACATCATCGGATAGTTGCCGGTGCGGTAGGGCGGGGTCTGCGAGGTGTACACCGAGTCCTCGGCGCCATCCGGGGATCCCACGGCCTCATCGGCATCGATCCAGTCGCGCGCGATGCCCGCCCACTTGGGTTCAAGGCCCACGGCCACCAGCAGGCGCTGGAATTGCAGCAGGGGCTGGGGATCCTGCTGACTGGGCACAGTCTGAGCACCCGTGGCCTGAGTGGGTGTGGTCATGTAGGCCAGGCTGTTCAGATTGAAGCGGCCCTCCATATCCTCGAGGCTGCCCTGCATGGCCCCGATCGGCTCCCCGTCCGGATTTTCGCTGGGGGTGATGGGAATGGACTGGGTCGGCTGCGCCCAGGGATCAGCCAGGGTGGTGAACTGGTTGCTGCTCTGCGAAAGCACGTCCGCCGCCAACGCCTCGGCGCCCAAGCCGAATTGCATGGCCTGTTCGGCGGCCAGCACTCCGATGCTGCGCTGACGTTCCAGATACCCATCGAAAGAGAGCTTGGTGGCGAGGATGGTGGCGAGCGCCACCAGGATGAGCGCGATGATGAGCGCGACGCCGCGCTGCGACCTCGGCGGGGAGCGAAACGCCTTCATCCTGCCACCTCGATCAGGCGGCGCACCCGTCCCCAGTCCTTGAACTCGATCACCACTTCGATCGCCGCCGGCCGCGAAAATTGGTCGGTCACCGAATTGGAGACAGGCCATTGCGTTTGCCAGGCCTGGTTCATGTCGAGATAGCGAAGCTGGATTCCCTTCACGCCGGTGAGCAGATCCTGCACCACCGGCTTGTTGCCGAGCACGGTATCGAGATTGACCTGGTAGGCGCGTTTCAACACGTCGTCCACCAGTGCGTAGGACACCCGTTGCAGGGTTCCGCGCTGCTGGCCCGCGGTGTTGGACCAGCCCATGCGGGTGATGTCCAGCACCGAATTGACCGGCGTATTGCTCGAGCCGCCGAAGGCCGAGCTTTGGCTCTGCGAGCCGGAGTTGAAGCCGGAACCTGAACTGAAACTGAGCCCGGAGCTTGCGGTGGTCGTGGCGCCCAAGGTGGGCGAGGTGCTCGGCGAGACCACGCCGGCTCCCTGCGTGCCGCGCACTGCCGGCAGCCGGCTTTCACCGAGCACATCGCGCACCGGCCGCGGTGCCGCCTCGGAAATGTCCTGCATGAGGACCCGCATGCCGAACTCGATCTCGCGCGTACGTTTGAGGGACTCCTCGGTTCCCGTGGCCGAGACGCGTGCTGCCCGATATGCCCCGTAGCCTAAGGCCGTCATGATCCCCAAGATCAGAAGCGCCACCAGGATTTCGATGAGCGTGAAGCCGCGCTGGCGAATGGCGGGAAGCGGAGTCATCACGGGTTTTGCGGGTTTTGGGGAACGGTCGGGGTCTGCGGCGGCGGCGTCTGGGGCGGAATGGGCGGCGGCAGCCCGGTGACGTTGCCGTTGAGCACGCCGGTGCCGGTTTGAGCGGTGCCGTTCGTGACACCGTTCGCGGCGGGGGTGGTGCCCGGCACGGTGCTGTCCTGCCAATTCATGGTGTTGGAGGTGCCCGGGATCGACAGCTGCTGACCCACGAAACCGATGGTTTCGGACAGGGCGTTGCCCTTGGTCTTGGCGTCACCGGCGTATACGCGCACTACCACGCGCTTCATCGAATTGATGCTGGTGTCGAAATAGCGAGTGTCGTAGTGCCAGCGGCGATTGCTGAAGTCGACCTCTCCGGTATCGGAATTCTGGCCGTATTTGGCAAGGTTCAAGCGCACCTCGGCCAGCCGGTTGAGCGCAATCCACTGCGCGATGGTCTTGTCGCGCAGGATGCTGGAGGTGCGCGCGGTGCTGCTCACCGCGACCATGAGCGCGGCGAGCCCCAAGGCCACGACCATCAGGGCAACCAGCACTTCCACCAGGGTGAAGCCGCGCGCGCGCATCATCCCCGCTTCGCGCCTTGCGCTGATTGATCGGAACTCTCATGCGAAATCTTGCCCAGGGCATCGCCGTCCACGGTTGCCCGGGCCTGGGTGGATTCACGGGTCAAGGTGAGCTTGAAGGGCGTACCTTCGCCGCTCGCGGCGATCGCCAGCTGCGGCGGCGGCGGGGGGACATCCGTGGCGAAAGTCCGGTCGACGGCCTTCAGTACCACTACCTGCGAGTCGAGCTGCAGTTGAAAGAAAATGCCCGCGGGCAGTTCGCGACGCCGGTATTGTCCGTCGTCATCGAATTTCAGCCAGCGGTCCCGGATCGTGTCGTACACCACGAACTCGTACGCGGTCGGCTCGATGCGCACGCCGAAGTCGCGCCCCTCGAGCACCGCGCGCTCATGCAACAGATCGAGCAGCCCCTCGATGCGGCGGGTCTCCTGGTCGAGTTGATTGTCGTGCCCGGTGACGCCGACCGAGAGCACGGTGACCGATATCACCAGGGCCATGATCACGACCACCACGAGGATCTCGACCAAGGTGAAGCCGCGATTTCGCATGCGGCGGTTCAGCGGCGCTATTTCCCTTCGAGCGTCGAGCTTGAGATATCGGCATCGTAGCCCTCGCCGCCGGGCTTGCCATCCCGGCCGAAGGACAGCACTTCGTAGGATTTGCCATCCGGACCAGGGCTCGCGTATTGGTAGGGATTGTTCCAGGGATCCTTCGGCAGGGCGGGCAAGTATCCTTCCGTCCGATAGTTGGTTAAGGTTGTATCCGCCGGCTGCTTGACGAGGGCCTGAAGTCCCTGTTCGGTGGTGGGGTACTTGAAGTTGTCGAGACGATACAGATCCAAGGCCGTTTGAATGGCACGAATATCGCTTTGCGCGCGCGTCACGCGTGCCTTGTCAACGTTCTCAATGAGCCTCGGTACCACGAGGGCTCCGAGCACGGCGAGGATCACGACCACCACCATGATCTCGACCAAGGTAAATCCGTTTTGCCGTTGACGCATACTGAACCTCGAAAATTTCCCGGATGATAACAAAATCGCGTGAAGCCATGCCGCGAGGCGCGGCGCACCCTGCGCAGCGTATCGCAGCGGCATTACAGTGGGATCGCGGCCGCTGGTTTTGGTTGCTTTTAATTTGCCTGATATTGCACGCCGTGTTGGGTCTTGGCGACAGTGTCGCCGCTTTGCTGCGCTACGACCGAGGCGCCATCGCGGCCGGCGGCTGGTGGCGACTGTTGACGGCGCATCTGGTACATCTGGACCTGCACCATCTGGTCCTCAATGAACTCGGCCTGGTGCTGATGTGGTCGCTGTTCGCCAGCGACTACGAAGCGGATGAGTGGTGCGCCATCGTTCTGGGCGGCGCGCTCGCCATCAGTTCGGGGCTTTGGTGGTTGAGCCCGAAGGTCAGCTGGTATGTGGGCGCCTCCGGGGTGCTGCACTCGGTGATGGCAGCGGGCGCCGCCAAGCATCTTGCCCGGCGCGAGTGGGACCGCTGGATCCTCGTGGTCGGGCTTTGCGTCAAGCTCGCCTGGGAGCAGTTCGGCGGCCGCAATCAGCCGCTCGTCGTGGTGGATGCTCATCTTTATGGCGCCGCCTTTGGATTCGCAATAGGGGCTGCGCTCTGCTGGCGGATGGCTATAATTCGCCACCGTTCCAAGGTCTAGGAAACCGTCTCATGCCGCTTGCATTCGTATTTCCCGGTCAGGGCTCGCAGTCGATCGGCATGCTCGCATCGCTTGCCGCCGTCTCGCCCGTGATCGAGGCCACTTTCGCTGAGGCGAGCGAGGTCTTGGGGTACGACCTTTGGAAGCGCTGCCAGGACGGCCCGGCGGAATTGCTGAATTCCACCGAGTGCACGCAGCCGGCCATGCTCACCAGCGGCATCGCGACCTATCGGTTGTGGCGCGAGCGCGGCGGCCCGGAACCTAAGTTGATGGCCGGCCACAGCCTGGGCGAATTCACGGCGCTGGTCGCCGCGGGTTTTCTCGACTTTAAGGATGCCGTCGGCGTGGTGCGCTACCGCGGCGAGCTGATGCAGGCCGCGGTGGCACCGGGGCAGGGGGCTATTGCTGCCATTCTGGGCTTGGAAGACACCGATATCGAGGCCTTGTGCCACGAGGCCGCGCAGGGAGAGGTGGTCGAGGCGGTCAACTTCAATGCGCCCGGCCAGGTGGTGATCGCAGGCATGAGCAGCGCAGTGAACCGCGCCCTGGAGCTCGCATCGGCACAGGGCGGGCGCGGCCGCATGCTTCCCATCAGCGTTCCGGCGCACAGTTCTCTGATGCTGCCGGCCGCGGAGAAGCTGCGCGCCCGGCTCGAGGCCACCGACATGGCCGGCTCATCGCCGATTTCCGTCTACGGGGTCGACGTCAAAGTGCATGTCGGCCCCACCGATGTGCGCAACGGTCTGGTGAAACAGCTGCACACCCCGGTTTATTGGGCGGCCACCGTGCGCACCATGATTTCCTCGGGGGCCAAGCCCATCATCGAATGCGGGCCGGGCAAGGTGCTCACGGGTCTTTGCCGCCGCATCGACAAGAATCGCGACCTGAAAATGATGGCGCTGGAAGATCCGGCCGCGCTCGACGAGGCGCTGGCCGCGGTGCAAATCTGATGACGGGTGCAAGCATGCTCGACGGTGAGGTGGCCTTGGTGACGGGCGCGACGCGCGGCATCGGTGCGGCGATCGCGGAACGCCTCAGCCAGGACGGCGCCAAGGTGATCGGTACGGCCACAACCCCCGAGGGCGCTGCCCGTATCGATGACAAGCTAAAGACGCGCGGCGGACGCGGCGCGGTGCTTAACGTGGCCGAGCTCGCTTCCATCAATGCCCTGCTCGCCGACATCGAGGGCAAGGAGGGGGCGATCAGCATTCTTTGCAACAATGCCGGTATCACCCGCGATACGCTGCTGTTGAGAATGAAGGGCGAGGACTGGGACCAGGTTATCCAGACCAACCTTGCCTCCGTGTTTCATCTCAGCAAGGCGGTGCTCCGGGGCATGATGAAGGCGCGTAAGGGCCGCATCGTCAACATCACCTCCGTGGTCGGCGTCACCGGCAATGCCGGACAGACCAATTACGCCGCCGCCAAGGCGGGCATCATCGGCTTCACCAAGTCCCTGGCGAAGGAAGTGGGCTCCCGCGGCATCACGGTCAACAGCATTGCGCCGGGATTCATCGACACCGATATGACCCGGGCCCTGAATGAATCGCAACGCGACGCGCTGAATGCGCAGATCCCGCTGGGCCGCCTCGGCCGGCCCGCGGACATCGCCGCGGCGGCGGCGTTTCTATGCTCCCCGGAGGCCGGTTACATCACCGGGGAAACTCTACATGTCAACGGTGGGATGTACATGCCCTAGAGGCGGCGCTTTCACCCAAAGAGGACGTTTGTCAAGATATAGAGGCTTACATACGGTGCTGGTAGCCGCGGCCCTCCGCTTCCCTTAAAATACGCGCCCGGTCGATTACCTTGCGGCTGGTCGCAGGCGTTTTTTTTCGCATAAAGTAGCAATTCCGAGAGGACACCATAACGATGAGTACTGTTGAACAGCAGGTTAAAAAGATCGTGGCCGAGCAGTTGGGTGTGAAAGAAGAAGAAGTCACAAACGACGCTTCGTTCGTCGACGATCTGGGTGCCGACTCGCTCGATACGGTGGAACTGGTCATGGCGCTCGAGGAAGAGTTCGAAACCGAAATTCCCGACGAGGACGCTGAGAAGATCACCACAGTTCAGCAAGCCATCGACTACATCAACTCGCATAAGGGCAAGGCCTGATCCATTAGGTCCGCCTGCGGGTCGATGTTCCTTTCGGGTAGGAGTCGCCGTTGAGCAAACGACGCGTTGTCATCACGGGTCTCGGTATCGTTTCGCCGGTCGGCAACGACATCAAGACCGCTTGGGAGACGATCACTGCCGGCCGCAGCGGCATCAGGATCGTCACCCGTTTCGACACCACGAATTTTCCCGTGCATTTCGGCGGCGAGATCCGGGACCTGAATCTCGAGCCTTACATGACGCCCAAGGACGCGCGCCGCATGGATGCCTTCATGCAGTACGGCGTGGTTGCGGGCATACAGGCGATGCGCGATTCTGGCTTCGAGGTAACCGAGGCCAACAGCGAGCGCGTCGGCATCCTCATGGGGTCGGGCATGGGCGGCCTCGAGTCCATCGAAGAGGCCTACAGCAAGTACCTCGAAACCAAGTCGCCGAAGAAGGTGTCGCCGTTCTTCATTCCGGCGAGCATCATCAATCTGGTGGGCGGGCATCTGTCCATCGTTTTCAAGATCACCGGCCCGAACCTTGCGGTGGCCACCGCCTGCACTACCTCCACCCATGCGCTCGGGATCGCCATGCGCATGATCCAGTACGGCGAGGTCGATGCGATGCTTGCCGGCGGCTCGGAAATGGCGCTGTGCTACACCGGCATGAGCGGATTCGCGCAGGCCAAGGCGCTCTCGATGCGCAACGATGATCCCGAAGCGGCCAGCCGGCCTTGGGACAAGGATCGAGATGGATTCGTGATGGGCGACGGCGGCGCGGCCATGATGCTGGAAGAGTACGAGATGGCCAAGGCCCGCGGCGCGAACATCTACGGCGAGATCGTGGGATTTGGCATGAGCGGCGATGCATTTCACGTCACCGCTCCGCCCGAGGACGGCGAGGGCGCGCGAAAAGCCATGGCCGCGGCATTGAAGGACGCCAAGCTCAATCCCGATCAGCTGCAGTATCTGAATGCCCACGCCACCTCGACGCCGCTCGGCGACCTCGCCGAGACCCAGGCCATCAAGCGTGCGTTCGGCGAGGCTTCGAAAAAGCTGGCGGTGAGTTCCACCAAGTCCATGACCGGGCACCTGCTCGGGGCCGCCGGCGGCGTGGAGGCCATTTTCACGGTGCTGGCACTGCGCGACCAGGTGGCGCCGCCGACCATCAATCTGCACACCCCCGGAGAGGGGTGCGATCTAGACTACGTGCCGAACACCGCGCGGCGCATGAAACTCGAGTACGCCCTGTCGAATTCCTTTGGCTTCGGTGGCACCAACGGTTCGCTCATTTTCCGGCGCGTTTGAACCGCTGGATCTGATCGAACGATTTCCCGAGCGTTACCCCGGCCTATTGGAAAGTGGCGGTGACGCCCCGGGGGCGGGGGCGCGCTTCGACATCCTGCCGATCGCCAATGGAGAACGCCTCGTGGCGAGCGGTGAGGGCGTGGAAGGCCCGCATGCCGCAAGCGGCAGCTTTCTCGGCGCGTTGCAGAGCTGGTGGCAGGCGCTCGAATGGCCGCGCGCCACCGAGCGCGCGGCGTTGCCGTTTCTCGGCGGTTGGCTGGTGTATCTGGGGTACGAACTCGCCGCGCAGATCGAGCCCACCCTCAAACTGCCCCGAAGCCCCGATGCCTTCGGCGCGCTGGCGCTGCGCACGCCGGCCGCATGGCTGCGCAACTTGAGCAGCGGTGCGCAGTACCTCGTGGCCGAGCCCGGCGCCGAGAGTCTGCTGGCTCAATTCTCGCTCGACCTTGAAAAGCTGCCGCCCGCTGCAGGGGTGAGCGCCGCACCGATCGAAATGCGCGAAGAAGATCCCGAGCATTTCTTGGCCGCGGTGCGCGGCGCACTTGCCTACACGGCTGCGGGCGATGTTTATCAAACCAATCTTTCCAGGCTTTGGCAGGGGCAAGCGCCGGTCGGGGCGGGCGATGTGTATCGGCGCCTGCGGCGCGCCAACCCGAGTCCGTTCGCCGCGTTTCTCACCTTCGGCGATACTGCCATCATGTCCTCCTCGCCGGAACGCCTGGCGGAGGTGCGGGCCGGAAATATCTCCACTCGCCCCATTGCGGGCACGCGGCCGCGCGGTTCAAATCGGCTGGAGGATGAAGCGCTGGTGCGGAGCCTGCTCGGCAACGAAAAGGAGCGCGCCGAGCACGTCATGTTGATCGACCTGGAGCGCAACGATCTGGGCAGGATTTGCGAGGGCGGCAGCGTCCTGGTGGACGAATTCATGACGGTGGAGACCTATGCCCATGTGCATCACATCGTCTCCAATGTTTCCGGGCGGCTGAACGCCGATGTCTCGCCCGTGGATGTGATCCGGGCGCTCTTTCCCGGCGGGACCATCACCGGATGTCCCAAGGTGCGCTGCATGCAGATCATCGGTGAGCTCGAAGGCGTGGGCCGCGGCGCCTACACCGGCTCGCTCGGCTACATCAACCGCAACGGCGACTGCGATTTCAACATCTTGATCCGCACCATCACCGCGCGCGGCGGGCAGTACAAATTCCGCGCCGGAGCCGGCATCGTTGCAGATTCCGATCCGGTCCTGGAACTCGCCGAGACGCGCGCCAAGGCCGAAGGCATGCTGCGCGCACTGGGTGGGGCATGAGCTTCGTGCTCATCAACGGTTCGAGGCGCGAGTGCATCGACTGGCGCGACCGCGGTTTGAACTATGGCGACGGCGTATTCGAGACCATGCGGGTGCTCGAGGGGCGCATCCGCCTCGAGCGTTACCACCTTGAGCGGCTCGCGGAGGGACTCGAGCGCCTGCACATCGCCGCGCCGCCGAAAGCGGCCTTGCACCGGGAAATGCGCCGGTGCGCGCGAGCGATTGACTCCGGGATTCTCAAGCTGCTGGTGACACGCGGCAGCGGCTCGCGTGGCTATCGGCCGAGCGGCCTGGAGCGCACGAGGCGAATTCTCATCGCCACGCGGGCGCCGCGCGCGACCGACCCCGGGCAGCCCGCGCGTCTTCGGATCTGTGCTTTTATTCTCGCCGATCAACCGCAGCTGGCCGGCATCAAATCCCTAAATCGCCTCGATTCGGTGCTGGCACGATGCGAGTGGCGCGATGCGAGAATCTTCGATGGCTTGATGCGCGACAGCAAGGACAACTTGGTCTGCGGTACCATGTCCAACCTGTTTCTGCGGCGAGGCGCGCGATTGGTGACCCCGAAGCTCGAACGCTGCGGCGTCAAGGGCGTGATGCGCCGTTGGATCATGCAAGAGGCCGCCCGCATCGATCTTCAGGTCATCGAGCGCGCCGTAACCTGGTTTGATTTGCGCGCCGCCGACGAGGTGTTCGTGAGCAATGCCGTGGTGGGTTTGAAATCGGTGGGCTCCATCGAATGGCGGGCCCGCGGCCGGCGGATCGGCTACTCGGATTTCGATGCCGCAGGTCGGTTGCGCGAGCGCTTGGCACTCTTATGAGACCGCTTCGCATTCTTGTGCTCCTGGTGTTGCTGGCCGCGTTCGGTGGCGGCGCCTTCGTCGTGAACCGGGGCCTGCAGAGTCTGGATCAACCCGTGACCTTGGACTCGCCGCTCATCTTCCTGGTGCAGCCGAAGTCGAGCTTCTCCCGCGTGGCAAGCGAGCTTGCCGCACGCGGCGTGATCCGGGAGCCGCGCGCGTGGACGTTGTATGCGCGATTCAAGGGGCTCGCTTCGGCGGTGAAGGCAGGCGAATATCAAATTCAACCGGGAATCACGCCGCGCGAGCTGCTCAACAAGATGGTGAGCGGACAGGTGCTGCTGCACAGCTTCACCATCGTGGACGGACTGCGCGTGCAAGACGTGCTCGAGCAGATGCGACATCATCCGGATATCGTCAATACGCTGCCTCCGGCGGGAAGTCCGAAACTGAGCGCGCTCATCATGGAGAAATTGGGCGAACGCGATGTGGACGCCGAAGGCCAGTTTCTGCCGGAGACCTACAAGTTCATCTCCGGTACCACTGACTTGGATATTCTGCGCCAAGCGCACGCCGCCTTGCAGCGGGAGCTGGCCAATGCGTGGGCGTCGCGCGAGGCGGGTCTGCCGGCGATGAACCCGCAAGAGCTTCTGATCATGGCCTCCATCATTCAAAAGGAGAGCGGTATTCCTCAGGAGCTTGCCAAAATTGCCGGGTTGTACTGGCATCGGCTCGCGATCGGCATGCGCCTGCAGGCCGATCCTACCGTCATCTATGGACTGGGCGAGCGTTACGATGGGACCATTCACACGGTGGATCTGCAGAGCGACACGCCGTACAACACCTACACGCACGCCGGTTTGCCGCCGACGCCCATTGCGCTTGCGAGCGCCGCGGTGATCGAAGCCACCGCCCATCCGGAAAAGACCGACGCCTTGTATTTCGTCGCTTCGACCAAGGGCGACGGCACCCACGTGTTCTCGGCGACTCTGGAACAGCACAACGTCGCCGTGGCCGCGTATGTGGCACATCAGCGACAGAAAGCGGCCGGGGCAGGGCATTGAGCGCCCGGTTCCTCACCATCGAGGGCATCGAGGGGGTGGGCAAGAGCACCCAGATCGCTGCGCTGTCGCGCTCGCTTTCCGAACGCGGCATCGAGCATACGCTCACGCGCGAGCCCGGCGGCACGCCGCTCGCCGAAAAGATCCGCGATCTCGTGCTGACCGCGCGCGAGGAGACAATGCCTTCGAGCGCCGAACTGCTCTTGATGTTTGCGGCGCGCGCCGTGCATCTCAAGAACAAGATCGAACCGGATCTCGCCGCCGGGCGCTGGGTGCTGTGCGATCGCTTCACCGATGCGACCTATGCATACCAGGGCGGGGGACGCGGCATGGATGTACGTGGCATCGCGCAGCTCGAGAGTCTGGTGCAGGGGGCGCGGCGTCCGGATCTGACGCTGTTGCTGGACGTGCCGGTCGAGCAGGCACTGGCACGCGCCCGCGCCAGAAACGGCGCGAGCGTTGAGGATCGTTTCGAGCGGGAGAAGCTGGATTTCTTCGTGAGGGTGCGCGAGATGTATCTGCGGCGCGCCAAGGACGAGCCCGCGCGCTTTGCCCTCATCGATGCAAGCGCTCCGAAGGACGCGGTAACGATGCGCATGCTCGAGGCACTCAAGGAGCGGCGATGGATTTCTTGAGCGCTGAGTCCATTCCCTGGCTCGTCCCGGCGCGCGACAAGCTGCGCTCCGCGCTTGCCGCGGGCCGCATGCCCCATGCGCTGCTCATCGTTTCGATCGAAGGGTTGGGCGAACAGGCGCTCGCCCGCTGGATTGCCGCCCTGGTGCTTTGCCAGTCGGACGCGCAGGCGCCCTGCGGACGGTGCTCCGCCTGCCAGCTGCTGAAGGCGGACAGCCATCCCGATGTCCATGTGATGGCCCTTGAGGAGAAAGCGCAGCAGATCAAGATCGAGCAGGTGCGAGATGTCACCGAGGTTCTCTCGCTCAAAAGCTACCGGGGCGGCTACAAGGTCGGGATCATCGAGAACGCCGAACTCCTGAACACCTTCAGCGCGAATGCATTCTTGAAGACGCTCGAGGAGCCGGCGGGTCAAACGCTCCTCATTCTGGTCGCGAAGCCGAGTCACCGATTGCCGGCAACCATCGCCAGCCGTTGCACGCGCATTTCGCTGCGCTCACCGCCGCTCGCCGAAGGGCTCGCGTGGCTCGCCGATCAGAGCGGCAAGCCCGGCTCCGAGGCGGCCTTGAGATTGGCCGCGGGCGCCCCGCTCATGGCCCAGCGGCTTGCGGAGACTGACTTGGGCGAACTCGATCGCGACATGAGCGCCTCCGTCCAGCAATTGGCCGCGGGCCGCGTCGATGTCAGCCTGCTTGCCGAGCGCTGGCTGCGCTCGGATCCGGAACTGCGCATCATTTGGCTTGAGAACTGGATCACACAGCGCGTACAAGCGGCCCTTGCGGGGGCGCCTTCGACCAAAAGTGCGGAACCCGTACGCTTGCCTGATTCTTTACTTAAGCCCAAGATAAGGCCCTTATTCGAGCTGCTGGACGCTGCGCGCGAGTTCAGACGTCTGATGGCGACGGGTCTCAATCAACAATTGGCTTTGGAGGCCTTGCTAGTGGGGGGACGAGCCGCACTGGCATCTTAAGGTATTTTCGGGAAATGGCCGGATTGCGCAGTCCAAGTAACAAACCAGGTTTGCTGACGCTCACCATCAAGGACAAGAGCGCGCTATACCTTGCCTATATGCCGTTCGTGAAGAATGGCGGGCTTTTCATTCCCACCAACTCGAATTATCGGCTGGGCGATGAAGTATTCATGCTGCTGAACCTCATGGGCGAGGAAGAAAAGCTCCCCGTGGCCGGCCGGGTGATCTGGATGACCCCGAAGGGCGCGCAGGGCAAGCGAACCGCGGGTATCGGCGTGCAGTTCTCCGATCAGGATCGCGGCAACACGCAGAAGAAAATCGAAAACTATCTCGCCGGTGCGCTGGGTGGCGACAAGCCCACCCACACCATGTGACCGGGGCGGGCGCGGGGCGATCATCTCTCCTGTGATGTGAGGCGCGCGAAGCGTCCCGATACCGATGTAAGGTCAGCGGACATCTGGCTTACAGAGCGGATAAGAGAATCCACTGTTATTTCCATTCTGCCGCGAGATGAGCGCCATGATCAGCCGGCCATTTCTCCAGCTGAGTTGTACGCGAGGCAGCTTGCCGAATTGTCGCTCCGACTCTGATCCCACATCGAAAAACAAAGTCGCCGCATCGTCTTTGTCTTCGTCCTTTCGCAGGTCGTCGCGTAGAAACTCCATACCGTCCACGTGTATCGGACGCTCCAGCTTGCAATTTCGCAAAGAAGACAGATACGCACGGCCGTTAACGCGGACCTGGATCGTATCGATCGTGAGCGATCGAAAGGTCATGCGCACCTCTGTGCCTCGACTCATCTTTACGGTGAGGTCGAAATCTGAGACCTGGGAGCTCACGGGGACCTCGGTCGGCGTTGGAAGGCTGATGCGCGCGCCGGCAGTCATCGAACAAAGCAACGCCACCGAGAGCCGAAAGGCACTCCGTCGGCATCTGGGCGCTCTGCCGGAAGTCACTTCCCTATGGGTAACTTGGCATTTATACGGCTGAGTTTGATTCAAGCTCGGCGTCCCCCGACAACTCGTCGCTGGGCCGAATTTCCGCGAGAGGCTGGGCCCCGCGGCGTGATAGTTGGCTTCTGAAGGCCAAGCCGATAAGAGTGGCAGCTAGCGCTTCGCAGGCTCCAGCGGTTCGACGTAAACAGGTTCGGCCGAGGGGGCTGGCGCGGCTAGCTGCTCGGCGCGCGGGGTTGGAATGACTCTCTGTCGCGGCGTCATCAGCACGTAAACCAGCAAGCCCAAGATCATCGCCGCGAAGGCCGCGGTGAGCCATTTGTAGCGCGCAAACACCGACGGCGGTTTGTAATCGTACTGTGCGCCCGGCGGCACGTAACCGCTCAAGCTGCCGCCCAGCATTCCGCGGGGGCGATCGGCGCTCAGCACGATGCGAAAGGGCTGGGTCTTCTTCAACGGGCGCATGATCAGCGGGCGGGCGAGCGGGCTTCGTCCGAGGCGGCAAGGCCGCCTTTCAGCACGTAGGCGTCGAAACCGCGCTCACTTAAGATGTAGGCCGCTGCGGAACTGCGGCGGCCGGTATCGCAGCACACCACGTATTGGATGTTCTTATCGAGCGCGTTCAACTTCAGGCGGATGAAGTAGAGCGGAATATTCACCGCATCATCGATGCGGAAATTCTGAAACTCTGACGGCAGCCGCACATCGAGCCACTTGCCGCCTTTGGCGACGATTTCGCGCGCCCGCTCCTGGTTCACCCACTGCAGCAGGGGTTCGTTGAGCAGGGTCTGGAAATCCTGTTTGCCGAGGCGCATCAGCGTGCCGTCGCTGGTCATGGTCACCGTGGCATTGCGCTTCGCTTCCGCGATGAGCGCCTCTTCGCCGAAGCTGTCGCCCGGACCCAATTCGGCGAGTTTGATGCCTTCCTTGTTGAGTGGGGTTTCACGCGTCACCACGCACTTGCCTTGCACCACCACGTAGAAGAAGTCGCCTTCGGTGCCCTGCTTGATGACCACGTCGCCGGTGCGATAGTTGATGCGCTGCATGCGCATGAAGATGGCCTGGATGTTCGCCGGCGGGATGCGATGAAATGCCTTGGTCTGCAACAGCGTTGTCATCCAATCGCCGCCGACATCGAGGCTTTCGCCGCCGCTGCCGAGTTCCGACACCTCGTACTGGCCGGTCTGGTCCCAGGTGATGAGCACGTCGAGGAGGTCGCTGTCAATGACGATGTACTCAACGTCGGTGGCGGCCCGGGCGGTGAACTTGCGCGGCAGGCCCGGGGCGAGTGCTGAACGCGCCTCCGGGGTGCCCGACCTGATGACGCCCACCAACCGATCCTCGGCCCGCAGCTCCATCTGGCCGGATACCAGGTAATAAGTGCGCTTGTCGGTGTCGCCCTCTTTGAACAGCACGCGGCCCGCCTGCACTTCGCGGACCTGCGTCTTGCGGGCGAGTGCATGGAGGTTTTCCGCCTTCAGGCCGTCGAGCGGCGAAAAGGTCTTAAGAACTGCTAATTCTGCGGGGCGTTCATCCATCGAAAAATAATACTATATCGGCTGCATGCGCAGTCACGAGTAAGTCACATCAAATTTGGCCTATAGCGAGAGCTGCTGCCACCCAGGATCGGGCCGAAAGCGCTCGCCGTAGTGGCGTTCCAGGGCGCTGAGAGCGGCCGTCACCTTCTCGATTCCCCGCTCCTTGGCATAGCGAAGGGGCCCGCCTCGAAACGGGGCAAAACCCGTGGCAAACACGCATCCGGCATCCAGCAGATCCGCGTCCTGAATGGTGCCCTCGCGCAGGCACGCCACGGCCTCATTCAGCATGGGCAAAATGAGACGGTCTTCGAGATCCTGGGGGATGTCCTCGTCGCGGGGCGGCGACTTTTGCGCCTTACCGTCCACCCACCGATAAAAGCCCTCGCCGCTCTTGCGGCCAAGCTTCTTGGCATCGACGCGCTGGACCAGTGCGGCCGGTATGGGTCGATGGAAGGCTTGGGCCAATACCCGTCCGACATTGAGGGATACGTCCAGCCCGACCACATCGGTGAGTTCGATCGGTCCCATGGGCATGCCGAAGCGCACGGCCGCGCGGTCGATGAGCTCGCGCGAGAGGCCGCTTTCCAGGGCGAACAACGCTTCGTTGATGTAGGGCGTCAAAATGCGATTGACCACGAACCCCGGCGCGCTGCGGCAGGGCAGAGGCAGCTTGTCGAGGCGGCGCGCGAATTTCTGCGCATCGGCCATCAAGGTCTGGCGCGTACGCGCGCCTTGGACGATTTCGACCAGCGGCAGCTGCGAGACCGGGTTGAAGAAATGCACGCCGACCAAGCGCGAGGGGTCTTTCAATCCCTCGCTTAAGGTCTCGAGCATGATGCTGGAGGTGTTGGTGGCGAGAATGGCGCCGGGCCTCATCCGGGGCTCCAGCGAGGCGTACAGAGCGCGTTTCGCATCCGCGTTCTCGAAAATCGCCTCGAGCACCACATCAGCCGCGGCCACCCCGTCGCCGCCGACATCGGCCTTGAGCCTTGCGCGTGCCTCGCTGCGCCCCTCTGGATCCTTGATGCGCTTCTCGAACAGTTGCTGCGCACGCTCCAGTGCCGGCGCGACCAGTTCCTCGCTCCGATCCTGCAGGGTGACCTCGAGGCCGCGCAGCGCCGCCCAGGCAGCGATGTCGCCGCCCATGACGCCGGCGCCGATGACATGCAAGCGGTTGAATTGAGCCGAGCTTTCGTTGCCAAGAGCCTTGAGACGGTCCTGCAGAAGGAATATCCGCACCAGGTTCCGCGAGGTGGGCGTGCACATGAGCTCGCTGATGGAGCGGGCCTCAGCCTGGTAGGCCGCTTCGCCTTGGGCGCCATAGCGCTCCCACAGCGTCAGGATGGCGTAAGGTGCGGGGTAATGCTCGCGCTGCGCGCTGCCGCGCAAGGTGGCCTCGGTGCGCCGAGCGATGTAGGGACGCAGCACCGGAAGATTGAACAATCGGTCGACGAAGGGAGCTCGGCGCCTGGATGGGCGGCGACGGAGCATGGCCAGGGCTCGCACCCCGAGCGATTCCTTGGGAACGAGCTCGTCGATAAGGCCGCAGTCCAGCGCTCGGGCGCCCCGGAATGGGCGGCCTTTGAGCATCAGCTCGAGCGCGTTGCGTACGCCGATGGTACGTACCGAGCGCACCGTGCCCCCGAATCCCGGGTGGATGCCGAGCTGCACCTCGGGAAGCCCCAGCGAGAGGCTGGTGTCGTCGGCAGCCACGCGGTAGGTACAGGCGAGCGCCAGTTCGAGACCACCGCCCAGCGCAAAGCCATGCAGCATGGCGACGCTCGGGCAGGGCAGATCCTCCAACTGCTGAATGACCGCCTGCCCCTGGCGTACCAGCGCAAAGCCCTCTTCGGGGGTCTTGATGGACTGGAATTCCTTTATGTCGGCGCCGGCGATGAAGCCGTTGGTCTTGGCCGATTGCACCACCAGGCCCTTGGGCGCATGGGCGCGGATCTCTTGCAGCTTCTTCGCAAGGTCTGCGATGACGGCGGCCGACAACACGTTGGTCGAGGCCTGGGCCATGTCGCAAGTGAGCCAGGCGATGTTGTCAACGTCGAATTTGAGCGACCAGTGGTTGGCCTCACTCATGGCTACCCCCGATTGAAGGAACTTCAGGCCGCGCGGCGCGCGCTTTCGTTGATGGTGAAGTCGCAAACCAGCGGCAAATGATCCGAGAACTGCACGTCGGGAATCTCGAAGCGATTGATCACGATTTCGGCGCTGTGCAGGATGAAGTCCAGCTCCCGGCGCGGGCTGCGGCTCGGATAAGAGGGCAGCCCCTGGCGGTTGGCGTTAGCGAGGCCCGCCGCCTGGGTGAACAGGTAGATCTCATGATCGCCCCAATAGGTGTTGAAGTCGCCGGCGACGATCACCGGCTTGCTTGCCTTGCGCACCAAGTCGTACAGATAGCGCAGCTGATACTGGCGATGGCGGAACTTGAGCGACAGATGCACCAAAAAAATCGCCACATCGTCGAGCTCGAGCTCGATGATCAGGCGCTTGATGCCGGTGTCGAAATAGTGGAACCGCTCGCCCCGCACCCGCGGCGCGGCGAGGAACGCATTCGCCTGTTTGCGCACGATCGGCACCAGATGGTTGACCGAGGTGACGCCGTACTTGCACTCGAAGGTCGAGTAGTGGCCGAGCGAGCGGGCGATGTAGTCGGCCTGGTTCACCATGCCGGTGCGGATCGAGCCGGTGTCGACCTCGATGAGTCCCACCACGTCCGGATCCTGCCGTTTGATGAAATCGGTGATTCTCGACAGCACCTGGCGACTTGATCTGAGGTAACCCGCGCCGGGAACGGGCAGGTGGAAAGCCGGTCCGGTACCGGTCGCGTACCGGATATTGTAAATCAACAGTCGCACTGAGCCATTGTATAAGCGTGCGGCGCTTCGCGCATGACCATCGTCGGGATACACTAGGCCCATGCCGGTTGATCCAATTCGCATATTCGTGACGCACGCGTGGGTTGAGAACGATGACTACGTTCGTGTCTTTGAATACCTCGAGGCGTCCGGAAAGTTCTATTACGTGAACACTAGCCAACCCGAGGCGAAGATGCCGATCGACAAGGAATCGCAGCGCGAGGACCTACGACGGCAGATTGCGCCGTGCGAGGTTGTCGTGGTGCTGCCGGCGGTTCACAAGCTGGCCCCGGAGCTGGTGGTGTTTCAAATGAACTTTGCCAAGGCCGCCGACAAGCCGGTGGTCGCCATGGAGAACTTCGGCTCGACCGAGAGCTTGCCCAAAGCCATCAAGGATCTGGCCGACGAAGTGAGCCCCTGGAACGAGCGCAGTCTGATCGATGCGCTCAAGCGCCAGGCGCGGCATCAGGAATCGACCCGCTGGGATACGATCGAATTTAAGCTGGACGACGACTAGTTGCTGGCGATGAGCGCCGGGACGTCATAGTCCTGGCCGCGATCCACGCTTTGAAGATGCACCACATCGCTGTTGCGCGGCGCTTCATTGAGCGCGCGCGACATGGTGCCGAAGATCTCCACGATGAGCGCCGCGCACTCATCGGCATCCTGATTCGACATCTTGCGCACCGAGGCGCTTACCGCGTCCTCGCCCCGCTGCGGTTGCACGCCAGAGAGACTGCGAATCACTTGATGGAAGGAATCACGCACCTCGTCCGGAACCAAATCTTCGGGGAGGGCTGCCAGATGACGTCGGTAGGCGCAGATCAGTCGTTGCTTTATGGGGGTGGAGCGCACCAGCTCTAAGGTCGCGAAGTGAAAACATTCCCAAGCACTGATCATGTACGCCCCTGAGTGATCTAAGGCTACAACTTAAAGTAGTTTCGAGGATTATACCTTTGCTGGAATCTTGTTAAATCAAGACTCTGCGACGGGAATATACAAGACAATCGACAGAACGCAACGCGAATTGCCTTCAAGTGCGAAAAAATTCCTAACGCCAGAGGCGCGTGGGACGGTTTCTAGTGTTTCTTAGAATTCCCTCAAGATAAATTTAATATCTATATGAATAATATAGATAATAATAGCGTCAGCACCCAAACCCTAAATCCGCCCGGTCTCCGCCGAGTCCATGTCGTCCGCATTTGAGTGCGCGGAGTGATCAGCGCCGATGAGCATGTAGACCCCGGGCACTACGAACAGTGTGAACAAGGTCCCGATGGCCAGGCCCGTCGAGATCACCAAGCCAATGGCATAGCGCGAGGCGGCACCGGCGCCGCTCGCGAACACCAATGGAATCACGCCGAGGACCATGGCCGCAGTGGTCATCAAAATGGGTCGAAGCCTGACGCTTGCCGCGGCGACGATGGCGGCAAACTTGCTCTTACCGGCATGCTGCTCCTCGTTCGCCACCTCGACGATGAGAATGCCGTGCTTGCTGATCAGGCCGATCAAGGTCACAAGACCCACCTGGGTATAGATGTTCAAGGTCGCGCCGTTCAGGTTAAGGGCAATGAACACCATGGCCCCGGCGATCGACAGAGGTACTGAAATTAGGATAACCAGGGGATCGCGGAAGCTCTCGAACAAGGCGGCGAGCGCCAGGAACACGATGATGATCGCGAAGCCGAAGGTCGCCATTACGCCGCCCGACTCCTGGATGTACTGGCGCATCTGGCCGCCGTAGTCGACGGTATAACCTTCAGGCAACGTGCGGCGCGCCAAATCCTGCAGGTACTTCAGCGCTTCCGACTGACTCACCACTGCAACGCCGCCCAGGGTGGCCGAGGTGAGCTGCTGGAAGTGGTTTAAGGATTCGGGCACCGCCTGGGAGTGGATGCTGGCCACGGTAGAGAGGGGTACCGGCACGCCGCCGATATTGGCGATGGGGTAGTCGAGCAACTGATCGACATTCAGCCGCGAGGTGCGCGCCACCTGCGGAATCACCTTGTACGAGCGGGTCTGCATGCTGAAGTAATTGACGTAGCCGCCACCGAGCAGGGTGCCTAAGGATGAGCCGATTTGGCTCATGGTCAGGCCGAGCTGTGCAGCCTTGTCGCGATCAATATCGATGACCGACTCGGGAGAGTCTACTTTCAGGTCGCTGTCCAAGAACGCGAACATGCCGCTCTTGTTGGCTTCCGCCAAAAATTGCGTTGCCACCTGATTGAGCCGCTCCGCCGATTCGGTGGTCTTGATGACAAATTGCACCGGCAGGCCAAAGGCGCCGGGAAGTGAAGGCTGCTGGAAGACCACTAGGCGTTGTGCCGGAAGCGTCGAGAACTTCTTCTGCAGATCCATCTGTATCTGGGTTGCGCTCGACTTGCGTTCGCTGCGGGGCACCAAGCCCACACCGGTGAACGACTGGCCCGGTGCATCGATTTGAAATACCTGTCGTTCGCCGTCGGCGCTCTTGGCCAATGGGTAGGCCTGGCGTCCATAGAGCAGCTTGCGCTGCAAGGTCGCGTCGGGCGAATAAGTGGCCAGCGCCAGCACGAAACTCTGGTCCTCCTGGGGCGCAAGCTCAGAACGCGATCCCTTGTAGAGGGCAAAAATGCACGCGAGAATCGCCACCACGAACACCGCCGTCACCGGCGTGTAGCTTAAGGTGCGCTCCAGAAGCCGCTGGTATCCCGAGCGGATTTTCTCGAAACGCACATCGATGAATTTCACGATGCGCGACTCCCAATCCTGCTTGTCGCCCAGATGAGCGTGCAGCAGCCGCGAACACATCATGGGCGAAAGGGTCAGCGCGATCACCGCAGATACCGTGACGGCGCCCGCTAGAGTGAATGCAAACTCGGTGAACAGAGCGCCGGTGAGCCCGCCTTGGAAACCGATAGGGATATACACCGCCAACAACACCACGGTCATGGCGATGATTGGATTGCCGAGTTCGCGGGCTGCCTGGATTGCTGCTGCGATCGGCGGCGTGCCGTCCTCCAGATGCCGATTGACGTTCTCCACCACGATGATGGCATCGTCGACCACCAGGCCGATGGCGAGCACCAGCGCGAGCAGCGTCAGCAGGTTGATGGAGAAATGCAGCGCCAGCATGATGGCGAGCGTGCCGACCAACGACAGCGGGATAGCGATCACCGGGATCAGTACTGAACGCGGCGAGCCCAAGAACGCGAAGATGACCAGCATCACGATGATCAGCGCCTCGATCAACGTGGTCGCCACTTCGTTGATCGAGGAATTCACAAAAGCCGTGGAGTCATAGGCGATATTGAGTTTGAGCCCCTGCGGCAGCTGCGAAGCGATGTCAGGCAGCATGGCCTTAACGCCTTTCACCACCCCGAGAAGATTTGCGCTTGGCGCGACCTGCACGCCGATGAAGACGCCGTTCGCGCCGTCGAATCGAACCTGAGATTCATAGCTGTCGGCACCGAGTGTTACCTCCGCGATGTCGCTCAGGCGGATGTTGCTGCCGCCCGATTGCTTGACGATGAGGTCGCGGAACTCCTTGAGCGAATGCACATTGCTGGTGGAGGTGAGCGTCACCTGGACCATCGAGCCTTTGGTGCTGCCCACCGCCGAGATGTAGTCGTTGTTGGCAAGCGCCGTATAAACGTCAGCCGCGGTCATGCCGTAGGCGGCGAGTTTCTGCGGATCAAGCCACGCACGCAGCGAAAATATCTGGCCGCCGATCAGCTGGCCCTGCTGCACGCCGTCGATTGACTGCAGTTTGGGGATCACCACGCGATTGAGGTAATCGGTGATCTGATTCGCCGCCAGGGTGTCGCTGTGAAAGCCGATGAACATGGCAGGCAGGGTTTGTCCGACCTGCACGGTGATGGTCGGTGGCAGGGAGCCGCTCGGAAGTTGATTGAGGACCGAGTTCACCTTGATGTTGATCTCGCTCGCCGCCTTGGAGGTGTCGTAGTTCTGGCGCAGCGTCACCGAAATTGTGCTGACGCTGTTCTGACTGGTCGAGGTCATGTAATCGATGCCGTTCGCCTGCGCCACCGCGGTCTCGATCGGCGAGGTGATGAACCCCGCAATGGATTCGGGGTCGGCGCCGGGGTAGGCGGTCGATATGGTGACCACCCCGTTCTCGGTCTTCGGGTAGGCAAGGACCTGCAGTGAGGATCCCGAGCGCAATCCGACGACCAAGATGGCGAGGCTCACCACGGAGGCGAGCACCGGACGACGGACGAAAATGTCGGTGAACTTCACGATTGGACCTTGGGTTATTCGTTCGGCGGCTGCGGATGGATCTGGTTCGCGGGCTCGACCGCATTGTTGATCACCACGGCGGTACCATTGCGCAGCTTGATCTGTCCCGCCGTGACCACGACCTCGCCCGGCTTGATGCCGCTGTCGATCGCAATCTGATCTCCGCGGGTGGGCCCGAGCTTGATAAATCGCTGCTGCACGGTGAGTCGCGCCTTGCCGTTGCTGTCCTTGCCTTGTTCCACGATGAATACGGCGTCGCCATAGGGGTTATAGGTGATCGCCGTCTGCGGCAGGGTGATGCGCTCAGCCTGGCCGCCCTCGACGATGCGCACCGCGGCGAACATGCCGGGAAACAGTCGCTTGTCGGGATTTTTGAACGAGGCGCGCACCTGCACGTTGCGGCTGGCGGTGTCGACCTTGGCGTTGATCGACTCAAGCGCGCCGGGAAAAGTTTGGCCCGGATAGGTATCAACGGTCGCCGTGACGGCCTGTCCCACCTTAAGCTTCGCGAGTTCCTGTTGGGGCACGTAAAAATCGATCAGGATCGGATCGAGCGCCTGCAAGGTGACCACCGCGGTGCCGGCCGTCAGATACTGGCCGAGATCCACCTGCCGGATCCCCAGGCGTCCGGCGAACGGCGCCTTTACTATCTTCTCCCCGATCAATGCGTCCTGGGCGTCCACCTGTGCGCGTGCAGACTTGAGCGTCGACACGTCGGTGTCTATGGCGGCCTGGCTGATCGCTTGGGCGGCCAACTGCTCCTGGTCGCGCTTCAGGGTCTGTGCCGCGAGTTCCGCAGCCGCCTTGAGCTGTTCCAATTTGGCGTAGTCGTCATTCGGCTTCAGGCGCAGCAACACCTTCCCCGCGGGCACGTCGTTGCCCGAATCGAAGCTGAGTTCATCGACGATGCCGGCAGCCTGGGCGGAGAGGTCCGCGCCGCGCACCGCGCGCAATGTCCCGGTGGACTGCACGTAGTCCTGCCACGGTTGCGTCGCGGCCTCGATGGTCGACACAGTCTGCGGCGCGGAGGCCTGCGCGGCCATCTGCGGCTTGATTTTGGTCACATATTTGAAATAGTTGAAGCCCATTACGCCGCCGACGACCAGCACCAGCAAGATAATCACGATGATGATCGGCAGGATCATCTTGCGTGCCGGAGCGGCTCGATAGCCCTCCGCGAGAGGATTTTCGGTACTCACATTTGCCTCGCGATGTCGGGGCGGTTCCACCATCCGCCGCCCAATGCCTGAAAGAGGGCTGCCGTGTCGGCGAAGCGCTGCGCACGCGCCCGCACCAACGCGATCGCCGCGTTTTGATAACTTTGCTCGGCGGCGAGCACCTGCAGATAACTCGCCGCGCCGCTCGTATATTGTGCCTGCACCAACTTCACGCTCTCGGCTGCGGTCTTCGCCGCGGCGTCCTGCGCGAGCAGGGTCTCGGCATCGGCGGACAGCGCATGCAATGTGTCCGACACATTTTGGAATGCGTTGATGACCGTGGCTTGATAGTTCGCACCCGCCTCATCGGCAGCCGCGATGGCAGCCCGGCGCTGATGCAAGAGTTGGCCTCCCTTGAAAAGCGGCTGTGCGATCGACGCGCCGATGCTCCAGACGCCCGAGCCTGCCTTGAACATGTCGGAAAAAGTGGTCGATTCGGCGCCGATACTGCCGCTCAGGGTAATTTGCGGCAGCATGTTTGCCGTGGCAACGCCGATCTGTGCGGTGGCTTCGTGAAGCAACGCGCTGTATTCGCGTACGTCCGGACGCTGCTCCACGAGTTTGGAGGGCAGCGACAGCGGCAGATCCGCGGGCAGCGTCATGGAGTCCAAGGTGAACTCGGGGCCCTGGAAATCAGCCGGCAGCTCTCCCACGTAGGTGGCGAGCAGGTTGCGCTCCTGGGCGAGCTGATTGCGAAGGCCAGGCAGGGTGGCGAGCGTGGCTTGCAAGGTTGCCTGCTGCTGCAGCACCTCGACCCTCGAGGCGCCGCCGGCATTGACCCGGCGCTGCGTGATGTCGAGTTGTTTGCGCTGAGAGTCGGCAATGTCGTCGGTGGCGGCGATCTGGGCACGCAGCGACGCCTCGGTGACGGCCGCGGTCACGATGTTCGCCGTCAAGCTCAAGTATGCCGCCTCGAGCAGGAAGCGTTCGTACTCGGCCTGCGCGTCGAGCGATTCAACTTGCCGCCGAATGCCACCGAAGGCATCAAGCGTGTAGGCAACATTCACGTTGCCGCTGTCCAAGGTATATAGCAAGGAGGTGCCCGCGGGCAGACCAAAGGCCGCCGCGGAGGCTTTCTGACGCGTGGTCGAGAGTGTGCCGCTGACGCTCGGAAAGAAGCTGCCGCGCGCGGCGGCGGTGTTCTCATTCGCCTGGCGCAAAGAGGCCTGCGCCGCCTTGAGGGTGGGATTGTGCGCGAGCCCTCGCTGGATTAAGTCGTTCAAAGGCTCCGATTGAAACAAGGTCCACCACTGCCCGGGGATGTCCTGTGCGTCGACAAAGCGCTGTGCTTGGCCGCCGGAGACCTCGGCGCTTGCCGTGACATTCGCAAGGGAGCCTGCGGGCGCGTATCCCGGCGTGACTGGCGGTGCCGGCGTCCTGAAGTTCGGTCCAACGGCACAGGCGGCAAGGGCTGCGCAACAGGACGCGAGCGTCAAGCGGGCGAGGGCGGGAGCCGGAGGCAAGGTGCTCATGGGGAATTCTCGTTCACGGCGGCGCCATTTAAAAACAGATCGATGACGCAGTTAAGGTGGGCGCGCAGATCGAATTTCGCGAGTGCCTCGTCGCCGCCGAACAGCCACTGGTCCTGCAGTTCCGAGAACACCATCTGCAAAAACATTCGAGCTGCGCGATCGGGATCGGAGAGATGCATGGTGCCGCGCGCAATCTGGGAGTGCAGGTAGCTGGCCACTTCGCTTTCGATGCAGCGTTTGTTGTTCTCCCGCATGCGCGCCGCAAGCTCGGGGAAGCGGTGGGCCTCGGTCGCAACGATGCGAAAGAGCGCGGCTGAATCAGGATCGCGCGCCCGCTCGGTGATGGCCTCGCCGATCCAGGTGAGGGCTTGGCGCGGCGCCAACGTATCGAGCTGCGCGGTGGCGACGACGGTGGCCAACCGATCGACCAGGCGGCCGATCACCGCGGCGAGTAAATCGGCCTTGTTTTTGTATCGTTCGTAGATCGTCCGAGTCGATACGCCCGCCTCGTGCGCGACCTTGTCCATGCTGGCGAGGCCATAGCCGTCGCGCAGGAAAACCCGAGTCGCCGCATTGATGAGGGAGGCCGTGCGCTCGGCCTCGGTGCCGCGGCGCGGGCGACCGACCTTACGGTCTCCTTGGCTAGGGCTCTGAATGGCCGGGTTCATGGCTAAAAAATGACATGTGTCGTTTTTCGGATCAACGTATATTTTCTCATCTAATAGTTGCAAGTAGAAATATATTGCATAGAATAGTTAGTATGCAAATGAATAATACAGAACTGTTCGAGTTGCTGGAGGGCAACTTGACCAGCCTGCGGGCACGGATGCCCGACGTGCCGGTGTCCAGCATCTTGCTGTGCCGCATGATTCTTCACCTCGGGCGGGAAATGTCCCTGCGATTCGAGAAGGACCTTCGACCGTCGGGACTCACCGAGCCGGAATTCCGAGTGCTGACCACGCTGTACTCGCACCCCAGTGGCGTGGCGCATCCGAGCGAGCTCGGTGCGCGGGCGATGCAGAGTCCGGCGAACATGTCGCGCATCGCCGATGCGCTGGCGAGCCGCGATCTGATCACCCGGGTCATGAGCTCGCAGGATCGACGCCGCATGGTTTTGAGAATCACGGAGCAGGGCGAGGAAGTCGTACGTGCACTGTTGCCGAGGTTGTTCAAGCCGTTGAAAGAAATGATGAAAGACTTTCCTGGAGCCGACCAGCAAGCACTGGTGGGCTTGCTAAAGCGCGTCGCTGGTGCACTGGACCAGATGCCGGAGCAGAAGGCCGCGGAGCGGCAAGCATGAAGCGGATAGGTTTTTTCGCGTCGTTATTCGGCGGGATCATCCTGGCCGGTTGCGCCGGTATGCCGCACAAACAGGCGCCGGTGTCCCTTCCCAAAGAAGCACCGCTCGATGGACTTGAGTACAAAGGCGGCGGCGAGTGGCCGGCCCCCGATTGGTGGAAGCAATATTCGGACGCCACCCTGGACGCGCTGATTACGTTGGGAGCCGCGGAGTCTCCCAGCCTGGCCACGGCGCATGCGCGTTTCGAGTCCGCCGAGCAATCGGTGCGCCTGGCGGCTGCGGCGGCCGGAGCGCATATAGATGCCAACGCGGACATGACCCGGCAACGTCTGAGTGAGAACGGTCTCTTTCCTCCGCGCTTGCTCGGATTTACCTGGTACAACCTCGCCGATCTGGGTCTGCAGGGTAGCTATACCTTCGATTGGTGGGGCAAGCAGCGACTTGCGGTCGAGTCCGCAATGGATCAAGCGCACGCGGCCCAAGCCGATCGAAGTGCCGCGCTTCTGCTGCTTGCGAGCTCCATTTCCGATACCTATTTTGGCTGGCAAGCCGACCAGAACCGTCTGGCGCTGGCGCGGGAAACCGAGCAGACCATAGAGCAAGAGGCGGATATCACCAGTGCGCGCGTGAAAGCCGATCTGGAGGCCGCCGACAGCATCGAGCACAGCAATCTGAGGCTGGCGCAGGCGCGCGAACAGATCGCGGCGCTCGAAGGTTCCGCGAAGCTGAGGGTGGTGGCGCTGGCCGCCCTGGTCGGAAAACCAATCTCCCAGCTGCCCACCCTGACCGTGCACGCGCTGCCCTCGGTAAGCGGAGCGCTGCCCGATAGCGTCAAACTCGATCTCATCGCGCGGCGCGCCGACATAACCGCCAGCCGCTGGCGCGTGGAGGCTGCCGAAAAGACACTCGCCTCGGCGCGGGCCGAGTTCTATCCCGACGTTAGCATCAATGCGCTGCTCGGCGTGCAGAGCGTCGATGTCGGCAAGCTCCTGCAATACAGCAGCCGGGTGCCGCAGATTGGCGCGGCGATCCATCTGCCGATTTTCGACGAGGGACGACTGAAAGCGCAGTACGGCGCGGCGCGCGCGGCCATCGATTCCGCGGTATCGACTTACCAAGATACGGTGGTGAGCGCCACCCGCGAAGTCGGCACGCAGATTACGACCCTCGCCCAGATCGAATCGGAACGCGTACAGCGCCGAGTCCAGGTGGATGCGGCCCTCAATATTAGGAGCGCCGAGGGCGCGCGCGTTGAACAGGGCTTGACCGACGCGCGCACGGAGTTGAGCGCGGACGAAGCATGGATCGCGCAGCGCGATGCATTGCTGCAGCTCGATGCGGCGGCGCTCTCCGCGGACATCGCCCTGCAACAAGCTCTGGGCGGCGGCTACAGTCCGCCACAATCAACGAACACTGCGGCGCGCGGCGCCGCCTCAACACCAGCGACTACACCATGAATGCAACCAAAGAAGCCGTGGCAGAGAACGGCAACGGCAAGCGAACCCGGATCCTGCTGATCATCGGGCTCATCTTCATCATCATCGGGGTGCTGTGGGCCGTCTATTATTTTCTGGTGCTCGAAAAGCGCGAGCGCACGGACGATGCCTACGTCAACGGCAATCGGGTGGTCATCTCGGCGCAAGTTTCGGGGACTGTGATTGCGGTGCTCGCCGATGACACCCAGCTGGTCAATGCCGGCCAAGTCCTGGTGAAACTCGATCCGACCGATGCTGAAACCAGTCTTAACCGCACCTCGAGCGCCCTGGCTCAGACCGTGCGCCAAGTGCGCCAGGAGAAGCTCACCGCTGACCAATACGATTCGGTGATCGAGTCGCGGCGGCTCGACTTGTCGCGCGCGCAAGCCGACCTCAACAAGCGCGAACCGCTGCTCGCCCAGCGCGCCATCGCCGCAGAAGATGTGCGCCATGCACGCGAAAGCGTCGAGATGGCCCGGGCGGCGCTGTTGCAGGCGGAGCGCCAGGCGAGTTCTGCGCACGCTCTCGTCGACGGCACGCCGGTCGAGGAAAACCCTTCGGTGTTACAGGCCAAGGCGGAGTTTCGGGATGCCTGGATTGCGGCGCAACGTAACGCCGTAGTGGCTCCGGTGACCGGATACGTGGCCGAACGCAGCGTGCAGCTCGGTCAGCACATCACGGCTGGGCAGTCCCTGATGACCGTGATCCCGCTCAATTCGCTTTGGGTCGATGCGAATTTCAAGGAGGTGCAGCTGCGCAATCTTCGCATTGGACAGCCCGCGCAAGTGCGCAGCGACCTGTACGGCGGCAACTTCATTTTCCACGGCCATGTCCAAGGCATGTCCGCCGGGACCGGCGCGGCCTTCTCGTTGTTGCCCGCGCAGAATGCGTCCGGCAACTGGATCAAGGTGGTGCAGCGCGTTCCGGTGCGCATCCAGATCGATCCGCAGGATCTGAAGAAGTCGCCGCTGCGCGTTGGGTTGTCGGCCACGGTGACCGTGGACACGACCTCCCGATCCGGTGCGGTGCTTGCCATGCAGGCGTCCGAGCAGCCGGTCGGGAATACGCAGGTGTATGCACAGGATCTCGACAAAGCGAATGCCGAGGCAGACGCCGTCATCCGCCGCAATCTGCCGGCTCACTAGCGAGTAGGAATCATGGCTGCGAATGACCGGCCGCCGGCGCCCGCCGAGTATCCTCCGCTGCACGGTGGGCAACTCCTGTTTCTGACCGCCGCGATCGCCACCGCGTCGTTCATGGAGATTCTTGACATGACCATTGTCAACGTCTCCGTGCCTTCCATCTCCGGCAGCCTCGGGGTAAGCACGTCCGAGGGCACCTGGGCGGTGAGCTCCTACCTGCTGGCCGCCGCAATCATGCAGCCGTTGACCGGATGGATCGGTCGACGCTTCGGCGAGGTGCGCACATTCGTAACCTCGATCTGCCTGTTCATGGTGTTCTCCGCGTGCTGCGGTCTAGCCACGAGCCTGCCCATGCTGGTCGCATCGCGGCTGATCCAAGGGCTCGTGTCGGGGCCCATGATGTCCGTGGCGCAGGCGATCCTGCTGCGCAACTACCCGGCGGAGCGACGCGGCATGGCGATTGCCTTGTGGTCGATGGTGATCCTGATCGCTCCGATTTGCGGACCGATCATCGGCGGTTGGATCACCGACAACCTCTCGTGGCCCTGGCTTTTCTACATCAATCTGCCGGTGGGTGCCTTCTCCGCGATCGCGTGCTGGTCGATTTTGCGGCATCGGGAATCCACGATCGTGAAATCGCCCATCGACGCGGTCGGTCTCGCCCTTTTGGTCATCGGGGTGGGCGCGCTGCAGTTCGTGCTCGACAACGGCAACGAGAAGGACTGGTTCAATTCTCCCGTCATAGTCACGTTCGCCATAACTGCGCTGGTCGCGTTGACCTTCTTGTTCCCGTGGGAGTGGAACGACAAGCACCCGGTGGTCGATTTGCATCTTTTCACCAAGCGGAACTTTCGCGTGGGCGCCGGCACGGTGGCGATCGCCTATTTCGCCTTCTCAGGCGTCAATATCGTCTATCCGCTGTGGCTGCAGACCACTGTGGGATACACGGCGACCTGGGCTGGACTTGCAATAGCGCCGGTCGGTCTGTTGGCGCTGGTGGTGGCGCCGCTCGTCGGCCGAAACATGCAGAAGCTCAACTTGCGCCTCGCCGCAAGTTTTGCATTCGTGGTCTTCAGCGCCGCCATTTTCTGGACTGCAACCCTGAACGACACCGCGAGCTTCGGTCAGTTCGCCGTGCCACGCTTATTGCAGGGCCTCGGCGTCGCATTCTTCTTTCTGCCGCTCAACCAGATTTTGCTCTCTGGCGTGCAGCCGAATGAACTTGCCTCGGCGTCGGGCCTCAGCAATTTCATGCGCACCATGGCGGGCAGCTTCTCAACCGCCATAACCGTGTGGCTGTGGAATCGGCGCACCGACTATCATCACGCGGTGCTGAGCGAACATATCAAGAACTCGGCGGACGCCTGGCTGCAGTATCAATCGCAGCTTGGTCAACACGGCATTACAGGGGTGGGTGCCACAGCCTACGCGAATTTCGTGATCGACAGCCAGGCCTCGACACTCGCCGTAAACGATGTCTTCAACATGCTGGCGCTCATGTTCCTGCTGCTCATACCGTTTGTGTGGTTTTCCAAGCCGCCGTTCGGCGCCCGCGCGTCCGCCGGACACTAGAAGATGCCAAGCGTGTAAAATCGCGGCGGTGAGCGCCCCCTACATCGTCGCCGTCGGCGGCACATTACGCCCCAATTCCTCCACCGAAATGGCCATGCGCCATGTGCTCAAGGCCGCTGAGGCAGCAGGTTCGCATACGCATCTTATCTGCGGTGCGGCACTCGATTTGCCCATGTATCAGCCCGACAATCCCCAACGTAGCGCCGCGGCCATTTCCCTGGTCGCCGAACTGTCACGCGCGGACGGCATCATCATCGGCTCGCCCGGCTACCACGGCAGCATTTCAGGGCTGGTTAAAAACGCGCTCGATTACGCGGAAGATCTGCGGCGGGATACACGTCCGTATTTCAGCGGGCGTGCCGTCGGATGCATTGCCACCGCGGGCGGCTGGCCGGCGGCGGTCAACACCTTGAACACCTTGCGGGACATCGTCCACGCATTGCGTGGTTGGCCGACACCACTCGGTGCGGCAATCAATTCGACGGAGAATGCCTTCGATGCGCAAGGCCACGTGTTGATACCCCGCATCGGGCAGGTGCTGGATCTTATGGCGGGCGAGGTCCTGTCATTCGCCGCCGCGCGCGCCTAGCTGCCGACTGGTCGGCAAACTAACCGCGCGCGGCATCCGCTAGACGCGGGATCGTCCGTGCATGATGAACGACACGATTGCGCCGATCAGAAACACCACAAACAAGATCTTGGCGATGCCGGCTGCGCCAGCGGCGATTCCGCCGAATCCCAGCACGGCGGCAATCAAGGCGACCACCAAGAACACGACCGCATAATGAAGCATGTTTGTACCTTTTATGTATGGCCGAGGACGGCGCTAACACTACGACCGCCGACTTGCAAAACCTAGCCCGGCCATGCCCGCCGTGTCGTGGGATTGCACCGACAGCGCCGCTGCGGCTCTTACGGCGGAGCCTGCGCCTTGAGATTCAACGTCGACTCCATTGCTTGGAGGAAGGTGCGCTGCTCCCGCAGGATGAACCGCTTGGCCTGCGCCATGGCAAAGTTGTCGCGCGCCTCGGGGTCGGTGTGAAGTCTCGCCCGGTAGGCTTCGTAGGCCGCAAGCGACGGAAACGATATCAGTCCCCACGCGACATCGTTGGTGCCCTCATGGGGCAGAAAATAGCCCACCAACTCACCTCCACAACGAGGGATGATGCGGCCCCAGTTCTCCGCGTACTGTCTGAAGGCGTCGCGTTGGAAGGGATCGATTTGATAGCAGATGAAGCAGGTTATTTTCATGTTTTCATTCCGTGCGCTTCTGAGGGCGAGGCAACTGTTGGGCCATCGCCGCTGTTGATTGTGACGCCCCACTGAGCATACAGACTAGCGCTTGTTCGACTGACACGCTTCGTCTACCATCAAACTGTGTCTGCACGGATCGTTGAGCCCGTCGTTGCCGAAATCGCCGCCTGTATCGGCGAACCCGCTCGTGCGCGGATGCTCTATAGCCTCCTTGATGGGCGATCACGCACCAGTACGGAGCTGGCGCTGATTGGAGGTGTAACCCCCTCGACCGCGAGCGTCCACCTCGGCCGTTTGAAGGAATGCGGGCTGGTACGTGCCATGGCGCAGGGCAAGCACCGCTACTATCGGCTGGGTGATGCACAGGTGGCCGCTGCGCTCGAGGCGCTCAGCGTAGTAGCCGGTGGGCAGGACCCATTCAAACCCAACACCCCAAGGGAATTGCGCGAGGCGCGGACCTGCTATGACCACATGGCCGGGGCGGCTGCGGTGGCATTGCATGATCGGATGCATGAGCTTGGCTGGCTGGAGTCCTCTCGGGTCGCGGGGGATGCTTACGAGGTCACTTTGTGCGGCGAAGCCATGCTCGGATCCCTCGGCGTCGATATTGCAGCGCTTCGACAGTCCCGCCGGCGCCTGGCATATGCCTGCGTCGACTGGAGCGAACGCCGGCCCCACATCGGCGGTGCACTCGGCGCGCAGCTGCTTAGCTTGGCTCTGAAGCGCCGCTGGGTATTGCCTCATCGTGACGAGCGACGCCTGAGCGTCACACCGCTCGGGCGTCGCGCGTTCAAGCTCGAAACCGGCGTATAAGCCCGGACATGCAAAGAGGAGCGCGAAGCTTCGGCGATCACCTGCGCGATTGGCGCCGTCGCCGCGGCTTGAGCCAGCTAGGGCTTGCAGGGGACGCGCAAATATCGGCACGGCATTTGAGTTTCGTGGAGACGGGGCGTGCGCGCCCGAGCCGGGACATGGTGGTGCGGCTCGCCGAGCAGCTGCAGGTGCCGCTCAGGGAGCGCAACGTGCTCCTCGTGGCTGCCGGCTATGCGCCGATGTTCCCGGATCGGCCGATACAAGACCCGGCGCTGGCTGTGGCCAACGAGGCGATGCAGCGGGTGCTGATGGCACATCTGCCTTTCCCCGCTTTTGCTCTCGATCGCTATTGGAACATCGTGGCCTCGAACTCCGCGCTGCCGCAGCTCTATCAGAACGTGGATGCGTCCTTGCTCAAGCGTCCCGTCAACGCGCTTCAATTGAGCTTGCATCCGCGCGGACTCAGCTCCTCGATCGAGAATCTCGAGGAGTGGCGCGCGCATCTATTGCATCGACTGCAGCGTGAGATTTCACTGAACCCGGACCCGAAGCTCATCGATTTGCGGGATGAACTCACATCCTCCGGGGTTGGGGGTCGCACCGCCCCCGACCAATCGAACTCGCCGCTGGCGCTGCTGAAAATCCGCGTCGGCACCGATTTGCTGACTTTTTTCAGTACCACGATGGTATTCGGCACCGCGGGCGATCTGACGCTCTCGGAATTGGTGATGGAGTTTTTCTTTCCGGCTAATGCCGAGACCAGCGAGCTCGCCGAGCGCCTGCAGGCGCAATTACCTGTCGCGTAATCGACCCTAGTGTACCGGCCGTGCACCATGACGGCCTGTCAAAACTCGGGAGCTGATCATGCGTAGACGCCCATTCATTGTGACTCGTGACGGAGTAGGGTTGTGGTTCCGCGAATTTGGGAAAGGCAAGCCCGTGCTCCTGCTGCACAGCGCGTTCGTCAGCAGTCGGTTCTGGGATTTTCAGGTGGCGCACCTGTCCCGGGAGGGGTTTCGCTGCATAACATTCGACCGACGCGGCCACGGTCGATCCGATCAACCGCCGGAGGGCTATGACTACGACACTCTCGCCGACGACGTCGCGGCTGTCATTGAGGCACTGGAGCTTCGCGATCTTGCGCTGGTGGGCCATTCCATGGGCTGCGCGGAGGCGATTCGGTATTTGACGCGGCATGGAAGCGAGCGAATCGACCGAATGGCGCTGCTTGGCACGGTGACGCCGTACCTACAGCACGCCGCCGACAATCTTGGCGGCGTGCCTGTCGCGGCCGCCGAGGAGGTCCGAAGATGCTGGCGCGAGAACTTTCCACAATGGGTGGATGACAACATTGCGCCGTTTCTGAACCCCGCTACGTCGCCGGGTATGACAAAGTGGGCATCGCAACTGGTCGCCAGCGCGTCAATCCCAGTGGCGCTCGCCTGCAACGAGACCGTGATGGGGAGCGACTTGCGCCAAGAACTGCCCGCCGTGACCGTCCCCTGCCTGATCATGCATGGCGGGGCGGACGTGTCTTCTCCGCTCAGCCTAACCGGCGAACGTACTGCTGCCTTGATTCCGAAGTCGCGCCTGAAGATCTATCCGGACGCTCCGCACGGGCTCGTGTTTACCCATATGCGCGAGGTCAATGAGGAGCTGACACAATTTCTCGACGAGGCAAAGGCCGGGCGGGAATTGCCGCGCTTGACCGCGCCGGTGGCGCATTACGCCTGAGGATAAGCAGGGCCGATGCCGGCCCTGGATTTTGGGTCCAGGGCCGCGCGTTTCCTTACTTCGACTTGGTGTTGATGCCTTCAGCGGTGGCGATCGAAGTGATTTGCTTCAAGTGGCCCCGCAGCGTCGGCAACGTGGCCGCTGCGAAGGCCTTCGCGTCTGGGTCCTGACCGGCACCCGATTCCTTCTTGAACAGCGCGACTGCCTGACGATGGGCGCGCAACTGCGACTTGACGTAGGACTTGTCGAAGGTATCACCCGAGAGCACGTCGAGCTTGGCCTTGACTGCCGTATCGCGCACGCTGCTGCTGGAGGGCAACGTGATGTTCTTTGTTGCGGCCAGTGATTTCAGCTTGTCGTTCGCCGCACCGTGATCCTTGACCATCATTGCGCCGAAGTCCTTGACCTGCTGATTTGAACCCTTGTCCTGCGCCATGTTGCCAAGGTCGACCTCCGACATGCCTGCTTCCGCCGCGGTCTTGTAGAACGAGGCGTCCGGCGAATCGGCAAGCACCGCCATCGGCGCCGCCAAGGCCAGCAGTAGAACAGTCGCTTTCATCTTGCTCTCCTTTGAAAAAAATATAGCCGCACGGGCAAGCACTGCCCGAAAATCAAATAGTAGGAGCGGGATGACCGGCGATCTGTACCCATCGACCGCAAAAGTCGGTAGGACAATCCGCCTAGCGCGTTGCGGCTTTGACTGCGCTGCGCAGCGAGGTCGCAGACTTCCGGTAATCGGCCCAAGGCTTGAGTGCGGCGAGCCGCGCGGCCGCGGTGCGTAGAGTGAAGGCGAGGGGGTCGAGGCCGGATTTCACCTCGCTCCATTCGAGCGGCATTGAAACTGGGGCCCCCTTGCGCGCTCGCGGCGACAGCGGGGCAACCGCGGTTGCGGTTCTGTCATTGCGCAGGTAGTCAAGAAAGATTCGCCCCGTGCGCTTAGCCTTCGAGGCATTGTCCAGATAGCGGGTGGGCGAATCGCTGACCATTCGCTGGCATACCAGGCGCGTGAAATTCTTCGCTGCGGCCCAGTCGAGGCGCGAACGGCCGTCGGTGAGGAGCGGCGTCACGACGTGCAGACCTTTGCCGCCGGAAGTTTTGCAGAATGCCGCAAGCCCCAATCCTTCGAGGCGCGTTCGCAGTTCGAGCGCCGCCGTGATCACGGCAGAAAAGGCGACATCGGGCGCAGGATCGAGATCGAAGACCAGACGGCCGGGCGTCTCAACGGCATTCGGTGCACAGTTCCACGGGTGCAATTCGAGGGCGGCAATCTGCGCGAGCGCCTGCAGAGCCTCGATCCGATTTACCTCGAGATACGGCTCGCGATCCCCCGTCACCTTGACCAAATCGAGTAGGCTGGAGGTGCCTTTCATGGCGTGACGCTGAAAGAACTGCTGCTTTCCGATGCCGTCGGGAGCCCGGACCAGGGAGCACGGGCGCCCTTCGAGATGTGGCATGAGCCACTCGCCGATGCTCGCGTAGTAGTGAGCAAGGTCGAGCTTGGTAACCGGCGTTGCATCGCCTGCATCAGGCCACAGCGGCTTGTCGGGATTGGAAATCGACACACTCGAACCTGGGTCCTTCCCCCCCGAACGGCTGGCGCCGCGTTTTTGGGTACGTTTCGCTGGCGCCGCACGTTCTGACCTTCCCACCTTCGCTGCCAGTGCCGTCTCCGGGTCTCCTTCCAAAGGCGTAACGGTTTCCGCCACCACTTCCGCGGCGGGTTTGTCGGACCTGAGTCCCTTGAACGCCGCCTGCCGCACCATACCTGCGTCGGTCCAGCCGGCGAACTCGATCTCAGCCACGAGCTTCGGTTTCAGCCATTTGACGCCGCGCATGCGAGCAGGTGCAAGCTTCCCGCCGAACGGGGACTTCGATGCGCCATGGGCCTCGAGCTTGGGGACGAGCGCCTTCACGGTCTCGCGCCCGAAGCCTGTGCCGACCTTCCCAACGTAGATGAGGTGGCCATTTTTGTTAACGCCCACCAGCAGCGAACGCAATGCTCCAGCATCGGTTGTATACCCGCCGACGACCACCTCGTGACCCGCACGGCATTTCGCCTTGGTCCAGGTTCCGGAACGTCCGGAAATGTAGGGCGCATCGAGCCGTTTCGAGACCACTCCTTCCAGATCCATGTTGCATGCGGATTTGAGCACGCTATCGGCGCTCGATTCGAAGTGTTCGACGAACCGGATATGCTTTCCGAGGCGCCCTTTGAGGAGGGCCGCGAGCCGCGCCTTGCGCTCCTCGAGCGGCAGCTTGCGTAAATCGTGACCGCCCTCGAACAACAGATCGAATGCGAAGAAAATCAAGCGTTCGGACTTTCCTTCGGAAAGGGCGCTCTGCAGAGCGGCGAAATTCGGTATCCGCCGGGAGTCGAGCGCCACCACTTCGCCGTCCACCAGGCAGTCGGGCAACGAGCGCGCTTCATCGGCCACGGCGCGAAACCGCTCGGTCCAGTCGAGACCCTTGCGCGTCCGCAAGCTTACCGTCGCTCCGCTGACGCGTAGCTGTGCGCGATAGCCATCGAACTTCACTTCGTGTGCCCAGCCGGACGCGGCGGGCGGTCGATCAACGAGTTTGGCCAACTGCGGCTCGATGAACTCGGGAATCTTCGCCGCCGGGGGCCGCCGCTGTGACGCGTTCTTGCGACTGCGGGCCTGCGGCCGCGTGGCTCGAGTGGCAGTGGTGAGCTGTCGCGTGCCACCGCCGTCGTCGCGCATGAAAGGCGTCGGAGACGCACCGGTCCCCGCAGCAATCTCGGCGAGCGAACGACCGGAGGCCACCGAGGCGTCTTCCTGGCTCAATTCATCGCCGGCGCCAACTCGGGCGTCGGCATCGCGCCGCTTGATCAGAAGCCAATTGTCGCGCTTTCCCTTCTGCGAGCTTTTTGCCATGCGGGCCAGCACCCATTGACCATGCAGGCGCTCTCCTTGCAAAGAGAATTTGAGGTCGCCCTCCTTGAGTGCGGCCTCAGGTTTTTCGCCAGGTTCGGGAATCCAGTAACCGCGATCCCATAGCTGCACCGTGCCGCCCCCATATTGGCCCCGGGGAATGGTGCCCTCGAAATCACCGTAGGCGAGCGGGTGGTCTTCCACCCGGACCGCCAAACGTTTGTCCTTGGGATCGACCGAAGGTCCGCGGGTTACTGCCCAAGATTTGAAGACGCCGTCCAGCTCCAAGCGAAAGTCGAAATGCAGGCGGCGAGCGTCATGTTTTTGCACCACGAACCGCAATTGTTTTGCGACCGGCACCGAGCTGTCGTCGCGCGGCTCTTGCGTCTTGCCGAAATTTCTCTTGTCACGGTAGGTCTGGAGCGTATTTTTTCCCATGAATTGAAACTGCGCGCCGATGCAGCGAGCGTCAACCGTACGGCATCTTGAGACATCCGCGTGCCGCGCGTAAACGCCTGATATTGTTAACTTTACACTTCGCTGTCGGAATTGCCCTAGGGAAATTATCTGCAAGCTGCCGACGCGCGGCGAAGGAGATGCGTGTCGCAAATCGACGCTTTCCAATGCGAACTCCTACACGTCGTCAGCGAATGGCCATAGCGCGCCTTGCAAACTACCTGCTACAAGCCGCCTCATGAGCCTGAAAGGCGAAAACGAAGTGTTAAACGGCAGCACCGCGGAAGCGGAGCAGATCGCCGTTCAAGCCGGGTTGGTATACGTAACAGACACCGAGCCGGGCATCCGTCGCATGCGCGTCGGGCGCGGCTTTCGTTATCTGACCCCGTCCAATCGACCGCTCGCCGCTGCTCGCGAACTCAAACGCATTGCCAGCCTTGCAATACCGCCCGCTTATCGAGATGTTTGGATCAGCACCCAGCCGCGCGGTCACCTGCAGGCCACCGGTCGCGATGCGCGCGGCCGCAAGCAGTATCGATATCACGCGCACTGGCGCACCGTACGCGATTCGGTCAAGTTCGATCGAATGCTCTCATTTGGTGAGGCCCTGCCTAGGCTGCGGCGCCGGCTCAAGCGCGATCTGTGCGCGCCGGGACTTACACGAGACAAGATTCTGGCGATGGTGGTGAGCTTGCTCGACGCAACGCGCGTGCGCATCGGCAACGCCGAGTATGCGCGCGACAACAAGAGTTTCGGTCTTACGACGTTACGAAAGCGTCACGTGGTGATGGGCGCCGACGGCACGGCGGCGTTGGAGTTTCGAGGCAAGGGCGGCGTTCACCATGAGGTGCCGATCAAGGACCCGCGCATCGTGGAAATCATCCGTGAATGCATGGCGCTCCCCGGGCCGCACCTGTTTCAGTACATGTCCGCGGAGCGCAGGCGCTGCCGTATCGATTCGGGCATGGTCAACGAATATCTCCGCAATGGACTCGGCGGTGATTTCAGCGCCAAGGATTTTCGCACCTGGGGCGCCACACTGATGGCGATCACGCTGCTATCGCGTCGAGCGTTGCCGGAGAAGCCCAGCGAACGTGCCTTGCGGCACGAGATCAATGAGGTGATCAAGGAAGTGGCGACGCGTCTTCGCAATACGCCTGCAGTGTGCCGAAAGTCGTACATCAATCCGGCGGTTTTCGACGCCTGGCGCCAGGGACGCTTGCAGGCCTCGTTGCACCGAAAGCTTTCCCTCAGTGCACCGCGCAAAGCCGAGGCCCAGGTGCTTTCGTTCCTACGGAGCGAAGCCAGAACCCGCTTTACCGGCAGTCACTGATCTCTGTCCGACCGCATTGTCCGCGAACACTGTCCGCGGACAGCGGGGCACGCTTCCCGCGACGCCAAATTCGATCTGCGAGCCCCGTGCCGGGATTTACGCAGTTGGCACGGCCTTTGCTACGTCTTCAGTGTGACGATTTTTCGCAACCAACACTGGAGATCAAGCAAATGAACAACCAAATTTCTCTCAAGCTCGCCGCCGTCGTTGTTGCCCTGATGGTGAACGGTCTGATCATGGGAGGCGTCGCATATATGTTCGAGAGCGCGCCCACGGCGCACACGGTCTCCTCGTCGACCGGCCAGGCGCTCGCCACCCATGTGGTCTGAAGAGAAAAACGCCCGCGCGGCGAGGCGCGGGCGCTTTGTCGAGGCGGCGTGGGCGGTTCTAGCCGAGCGCCACCGGCACGAACAGCCGGCTGTCGCCCCGCTGAATCAGGAGCGCGACCTGTTTGCCGTGCTCCGCGACCAGCTTGCGAAGCTGCGCGGCGGATTCTACCGCCGTGCCGTCGACCGACAACACCACATCGCCGGCCTGGATTCCAGCGTCCGCCGCGTGTCCTTCGGCATCTTCCACCAATAGACCTCCGCTCAAGCCCGACTGCGCTCGCTCATTGGGCGTGAGGGGACGCACTGCAAGGCCCAGGTTGCCTTTGCCGGTGGAAGCGGATCCCGAATTGTCCGCCACAGTCGTGCTGTCAGCCGAACCGATGGTTGCGGTGAGGGTCATTGTCTTTCCATCCCGCCACAATTCCAGGTTGGCCTTGTCGCCGGGGGCCGCCATGCCCACACGCGAGGAGAGTTGTCCGGCGTCGCTCACGGTCTCGCCGTTGTACTTGAGGATGACATCGCCTGCCTTGATGCCGGCGCGCGAGGCCGCGCTGTCGGGTTCAACCTTCGCCACCAGTGCTCCGTCAGGCGCCTTCAGGTGGAACGAGTCTGCGAGCGACTGCGAGAGGGTTTGAATCTCGACGCCCAGGCGTGCGTGGACCACCTTGCCGTTCTTCAGGATCTGATCCTTGATCTGCACCGCGACGTTGATGGGAATCGCGAACGAGACCCCCTGATAACCGCCCGAATTGGTATAGATTTGGGCGTTGATGCCGACCACGTTGCCCTCCGAATCGAACAAGGGGCCGCCGGAGTTGCCCGGGTTGACCGCGGCGTCGGTTTGAATAAACGGTACGTAGCCGTCACCGGGCAGCGAGCGTCCCTTGGCGCTGACGATTCCCGCCGTGGCCGTTTCCTCGAGACCGAACGGCTCGCCGATGGCCAGCACATAATCGCCGACGCCAATCTTGTCGGAATTGCCTAGATGCACCGCCGGCAAGTCGTGCGCGTCGATCTTGAGCACCGCAATGTCGCTGGTCTTGTCGGCGCCCACGACTTTGGCCTTGTACTCGCGATGGTCGGACAGCTTAACGGTGACTTCCTTGGCGCCATCGACCACGTGCGCGTTGGTGAGAATTACACCGTCCGCGGAAATCAGGAAGCCTGAGCCCTGAGCGTGCATCATTTCGTGACCGCGCGGGGAGGGCATGCGTCGAAAGAATTGCGAGAATGGGTCATCGTCGTTCGGCGAGCCGAAGCCGAACATCTGCGGTTGCGCCACTTTCATTTCGCCGGCCGTGGTAATGCCTACCACCGCAGCCTGATTGCGAGCGACGATGGCCTTGTAGTTGGGCGCCGTAGCCGGCGGGATGGGCGAGTCATTGCTGGCTGGAACGAGTTGGGGTGAGCTGACGGCGCTGGGCTTCGCAAGCAAGGCAGGTGCCGCCGAAAGACCGGTTGCAGCGCCCGCCGCGAGGAGGCCTATGGCCGACCAGGTTACAGTTGATGCGCGTAAATGCATGAAAGTCTCCTAAAGGCAGGCTGGAGTCAGCCTGGTTCTTGGAGACAAACTGTGGCAGCGGAAGCTTAAAGCAGCCTTAAGAGCCCGAAAATCGCACGCGCGCCGTAAGTCCGCCCGACGGCGCATCGTCCAGAGACACCTCGGCAGCGTGGCGCGTGGCGATCGCGCGAACGATGGCCAGACCCAGGCCCGTACCGCGTTCCTGGGCGCTGGGCAGCCTGTAAAAGCGGTCGAAAACCCGGCCGCGCTCTGCGACGGCGATGCCAGGACCTGTATCGCTCACTTCCAGCAGCGCGCCGCCGCCGGCGGGGCGGACGCTCACATGCACCGCGCCGCCCACAGGCGTGTAGCGCACGGCGTTGTCAACGAGGTTGCGGATCAGTACGCGCAGCGCTTCGCGATCGCCCTTTACCGTAACCGGAGCCGGCGCATCCAATCCGAGGTCGATGTGCCGCTCGAGTGCGAGCCCGTGGCAGTCGGCCAGCGCGTCGCGTGCGCAGGCAGTCAGGTCAAGCGGTGAGAATTCAGTGCTGCCGACCTGAGGGTCCGCGCGCGCCAAGGTCAAGAGCTGCTCGACAAGATGAATTGCCCGCTCCACGCCTTGCTCCAGCATGCCGCGCGCCTCGCCAGCGGCTTCTGGTCCCGTTGCCCGTTCCAGGAGCTGCAACTGCAGTCGCAAGGATGTCAGGGGTGAGCGCAGTTCATGCGCGGCGTCGGCGACGAAGTCGCGCTGTGCGGCGAATGCTTGATTCAGTCGCTCCAACAGCCGGTTGAGTTCGGCGACCAGCGGAGATATTTCAAGGGGCAGTTCGCTCGCTTGCAAAGGCGAGAGGCTGCGCACGTCTCGCGCCTGTACTTGTGCAGTCACGCTCCGAAGTGGAGTCAAACTGCGCTGAACCACCCAGGCTACGCATAACAACAGGATGGGCAACAGCGCCAAAATGGGTAGCACGACCCGCAGCGCCGCCGCCCGTGCGAGCCCGCGTCTGACGCGGGCCGGTTGTGCGACTTGAATGACGCCGTCGGCGGTCTGCAGTCCGAAAGCTCGCCAGGGCTCGCCACGCAGACTGAGGTCCGCGTAGCCCAAGGCGATCTGCTGACTGACCGGCAGTCCTGGCCGAGAGGAATAGGCCCGGGCGCCGAACACGTCCCAAATCTGCACGACGAAATCCGCATCGCCTTGGTCGGCCGGAAGTTCGATGTGATTGGCCAGAGAAATCTGCCCGCGCAGGGAAAGGGCTGTCTGCCGGAGTTCGTAATCGAACAGCACGGAAGTTTCGCTTAACACACGCTGATAGGTGACGGCGGCTGAGAGCGCCGAAACCACCGCCACCAGCACGATCAGGGCTATGAGCAGGCGGCCGCGGATGGACTTCATGGCTTAGGAACGAAGTAACCGACGCCGCGAAGCGTACGAATCACATCGACGCCGAGTTTGCGGCGTAGTCCGTGCACGTACACTTCTATGGCATTGCTGGCGATGGCGTCGTTGAAGCCGTACAGGCGATCTTCGAGCTGCGCGCGCGATAAGACGGCACCCGGCCGCTGCAACAATGCCTCCAAGACCGAAAATTCGTGGGCGGAAAGGTTTACCGGTTTGCCTGCCAGGGTGACCGAACGCGCCGCGGGATCCAACTGAAGCTCGCCGTGTGTAATCACCGGCTCGCTGCGGCCGGCACTGCGCCGCAGGACCGAGCGCATCCGCGCCGTCACTTCGTCAAGGTCGAACGGCTTGACGATGTAATCATCCGCGCCCGCATCCAACCCCGCAATGCGGTCCGACACGTTGTCGCGCGCCGTGAGGATGATCACGGGTGTGGCATCCCCCCGCGTGCGCATGTCGCGAAGCACCGTCACCCCGTCACGATACGGTAGCCCCAGATCGAGCAGAACCAAATCAAATCGGCCGCTGCGCAAGGAAGCCTCCGCGGCGCGTCCGTCCGGCGCCCAATCCGCGGTCAAGCCGCTTTGGCGCAGACCCGTTAGGAGGCCCTGCGCGATCATTTTGTCGTCTTCCACCAACAAAACCCGCATTTGGGCCGCCAATATACTGACTTCTGCGTGTCCTACAAAACTTGGCATGGCAGGACGACACTACTATGCCTCGCATCGTGTTATACCTAGAGTGTAATGACGCGATTATCGGCTAAATTTAGCTTGTTCCTCTTCGTACGCACGCATTCGCAGCTGCAGTACTACTTGAAACTCGCGGATTCCCGCGCAGCGGCGAACGAAACCGGCATCAGGCCGGCACCTCGCGCGCGCAAGTCCGACAACGTGGTGGAAATCCGCTCGGTGGGTCGGCGTTCTCTTGCATAAGAGCGCGTGACCGACTGCTGCCGTAGCAGCGACGATTGTCCCTATTCTATCCTCCCATCGTTACGGAGGAAATCACGATGAACTCCGAGAATCGCGAACTGGCCGTAATCACCGGCGCTTCGAGCGGCATCGGATTCGAATTGGCGCGGCTCGCCGCGCGTTCCGGCTGCAATCTGATTCTCGCTGCCGATGAAGCTGACATCAACGATGCTGCCGCGGACCTCGCTTGCTTCGGCACGGACGTGATTCCGGTGCAATGCGACTTGGCGACTAGGCACGGCGTCAAGACATTGCTCACCCAGCTCCTGGCCTCTGCGCATGCAATCGACTATTTGATGGCAAACGCCGGGCGCGGCCTTGGGCAGGCATTCCTTGACCAAGAAATCCAGGGCGCGATACGCGTAGCACATACCAATATCGATGGGACTTTGTACCTGTTGCACTCCATCGGACGCGTGATGCGCAAACGGGGCCGCGGCCGAATTCTCATCACCGGCTCGGTATTGGGTTTCACGCCCGGCTCGTTTCAAGCGGTCTATAACGCCAGCGCTGCATTCCTGGATTCGTTCGCCGTCGCGTTCGCGAACGAACTCAAGGGCACTGGCGTCAGCGTGACCCGCCTGATGCCGGGGCCGACGGACACTGCTTTCTTCGAGCGTGCCAACATGCTCGACACAAAGCTCGGGCATGAGAACAAGGCCGATCCGGCAGAAGTCGCCAAAGTCGGATACGAGGCCATGATGCGGGGCGATGCCAGCGTTGTGGCGGGTCTTTCAAACAAGCTCAAGGCGGCCATGGCGCATGTCATGCCTGACACCCTGCTCGCCGAGATGCACCGTCGTCACGCAGAACCAGGAAACGCACAATGAACGTAGCGACACTGCTTAAGGATTCCGCAAACGCCTTTATGGCAGCCACGCTTGCGAAGCGGGTGGCGGGGGACGTGGTGCGGCGGGCGCCGTACCCTGTGCTGGGCGCAGCCGCGGTGCTGGGTGCGGTCGCAGGGGTTTTATGGAGGCGTCGCGTTCGATCCCGCGCGGTCCCGTAGCGAGGCCGCGATCAGCCACGCACAGCCCGCCAGGCAAGTGGCCCAGAAAAACGGTGTAATCACGGTACGCCACGTGGGTCCCCATGCGGGCGGCGGAGACGCCCACAGGCTCGGTAAATGCAGCAGCAGGACGAACAGGCTCATCATGATCGCCTCCAGTAGCGCTGCCAACGACGCCCGGAGCCCAACGAGAATGGCGATACCGGCGAGCAGATGGGCGCTGCCGGTGATGTAGGCCAGTGCCATGCGGGCCGGAAACCAAGCCGGGATCATTTCGGCCGTGAACCGTGCGTACACGAAATGCGACATGCCGAAGACAATGCAGCAGAAGCCAAACAGGCGCTGCGCGACGGCGAGCAACCACGACTCGGCAATGCCACGCGGATTCGAGAGCAGGCAATAGAGCGCAATAAGGCCGCTCAGTGCGCCCACCACCTCGCAGAACCCCAGCCATTCCGCGATGCTTGCGAGGTGCGGTGCCAGCCGGATTAGATGCGGCAATACCCAAAAGAGGGCGAAGTAGGCGCAGAGCCCGAAGGAAACGGAGCGCGCGGTTCGCTTAATCTGGATGCCGATCCCGGCTGCGAGCAGGGCCGCGGCGGATAAATACACGGCCGGTTTAAAGCCTGGCAGCGATGCGGAAATGGGTTGCCATTGAAGCGCAAAGTCGCCATAGGCCAGCGTGATAGCGCCAAGGCCGATGCAGCCGATGCTTAGAGCGATTTGGCCGACGTGAAATTGCCGTGAGCGATCCATGTACGTACCATTCTTGTCGTTCACTTCACGGAAGAGCTTGGGGAAAATTGCTCACACAACCGCTGAGGAGCCAGATCGCACGCTACACCGTTGCAGAGGAGGCGTGCTCGCCGATCCCCTTGTCCGCGGTGCGCGATCTCGCCTACCGTGGCCCCGTCGTCGGGGTGGTGATGGCGGGTATTTTCGATTACCGCGCCGCCGGCGGCGCGACGACTGCGGTGCCGGGCACGCTGCTTCTGGGCAATGCGAACGAGGCATTTCGCTGCGAACATCGGCAGGGCAGCGGCAACCGCCGCCAGGTGGTGCGCTTCGATGCGGCGATCCTGGAGGATATTGCGAGTTCGGTCGGCTTGAGCGCGGCGAAATTCCGCGCAGCGGCCGTGCCACCCGGCGAACTCGCCGCGCGCGCCTTCGGATGCATGCGTCGGCTTGCCCGCGACAATTCCAGTGACGAGGCCGCCTATGAGCTCGCCGGGCTTGCCTTGCAAGTGAATCGCAGCGCCCTCCTTCCTGCGCGAGTTCCGATACGCAACCAGCGCCGCATTCTGGAAGTCGTGCATCAGCTGGAGGAGACGTACAACGAACGCTGGTCGTTGAGTGATCTTGCGAAACTCGCGCACATGAGCACTTACCACTTCCTGCGCACGTTCAAAGCGGTCACCGGGCAGAGTCCCAATCAATTCATCATGTATTTGAGATTACGTGCGGCCGCGAACGGACTCTTGAACCCCGACTCGGCGGTGGCGGAGATCGCCTTGCGGGTGGGATTCAACGATATCTCCCACTTCAATGCCTGTTTCCGTCGCGCGTTCGGACGCGCGCCCAGCCGCTGGCGGGCGTAGTCCCGCGCCGACACGCAAGTGCGCTGACGGCCGCTGCCAGCGCTTGGCTTTAAGTATTCAAGTGTCGGCATGGCGATCGCCCCGGCGCATTTGGGAAGGTTTCCCGTTCGCAAAATTTATCTGGTCGTCCGCGATTCGGTCTTCGCCTGGATGGATCACAACGCATCGAGCCTCGGAGCCGCGCTCGCGTATTACACTCTGTTCTCGATCGCGCCCATCCTGGTCATCGCGGTCGCCATCGCGGGTTATGTCTTCGGCTCGCAATATGCCGAAACCCATCTGCTTGCGCAGATCCAGGATCTTTTGGGCAACGCGGGTGCGACCGCCGTCCAGGGGCTGCTTGAAAGCGCTGAACACAGTCAGAAAAAGGGTATTGCAGCGGCACTCGGGATCGTGACTTTGTTAATCGGCGCCACCAGCGTGTTTGGTGAACTGCAGAACACGTTGGATCTCATTTGGCAAACAGCAAGAAAGAAGCCTGCCGTGCCGTGGTGGCGCATTCTCAGGGCACGCTTGCTCTCATTCGGGCTCATCATGGGGGTGGGCTTCCTTTTGATGGTATCGCTCATCGTCAGCGCGGCACTCGCGGCGCTCGGTGAGTGGCTCAATTCCTTCATGGGGGAATCGAGCGTCATTTTGCCCGCCATGGACGTGATCATCAGTCTCAGCATGACCACGCTGCTGTTCGCCCTGATCTACAAATACGTGCCGAAGGAAAGGGTCGGGTGGCAGGACGTTTGGATCGGGGGGTTTGTTACTGCTTGCCTGTTCACCATCGGCAAGGCGCTGATCGGTCTGTATATAGGGCGCAGTTCGTTAAGTTCCGCCTACGGCGCCGCAGGATCCATCATGGTGCTCTTGGTGTGGATTTACTACTCGGCGCAGATTTTTTTGCTGGGTGCCGAGTTCACCCACGTGTTCGCATACTCCCACGGTTCGCGTCGCAACCTAAAGAGCTAGGAGCTGGGTGCGACTCGCGCCAATGCGCGCCGTCGCAGTTTGCCGACCCGCGCGATCAGTATCTGCGCATCCACGGGCTTCACCAGATGGTCCTGGAAGCCAGCGGCCAGGGAATCATTACGGTCTTGCATGCGCGCAAAGGCGGTGAGCGCCAGGGCGGGCAGGCGGTCGGGGCCATAACCTGAAGCGCGCAGACGGCGCAGCAGCTGGTATCCGTCGGTACCCGCCATGCCGATATCGCTGATCAAGATGTTCGCACGGCTGGTCGGAATGCAGCTCAATGCGGCATCGGCGCTTGCCGCTTCCACCACTTGAGCCCCCGCATCGGTGAGGATGCGTTTGGTGAGATCGCGAGTGTCGACGTCGTCCTCGACCACCAGCGCGATTACGTCGCTCAAGTCGGAGGAGCGCAGGATCTGGCTGTCGCTCAGCGTGGGAAGCTCCACGTTTGTGCTGATCGGCAAGGTGACCACGAAGGTCGCGCCATGCCCCGGTCCTTCGCTGCTGGCGGTTATCGACCCCCCTTGCAGGGTCACCAGCTGCTTTACGATTGCCAGCCCTAGCCCCAGGCCGCCGTGACTGCGTGTGCTGCTGGCATCCTCTTGGCTGAATCTCTCGAAGATGCGCGGCAGGAACTCGCTGGTGATTCCCGCGCCGCGATCGCGCACGCTGATCTGGAATTCCTCACCGATGGTGCGGGCATCGATTCGTACCTCGCCGCCCTTGCGCGAGAACTTGATGGCGTTGCTGAGCAGGTTCCACACGATCTGCTGCAGGCGTCCGGGATCGGCCTCCACGAGAGTGCCGTCCTCGCCGAAAGAACTGTGCACAGTCACCTCTGCCGCGGTCGCCGAGGCTTGGACCACGTCCAGCGCGGCTCGGACCACGGGGTATGGATCGAGCGTCGACGAATTGAGGCGCAGTTTGCCGAATGCAATACCGGCGTAATCGAGCAGGTCGGCGATCATCTGAGCCTGCAGACGCGAGTTGCGCTCTATGGCGGCCACCGCGCGTACCACCGGGGCCGGCAGATCTTTGGTCCTGGACAGCAATGTCGCCCAGCCGAGAATCGCATTCAAGGGATTGCGCAGCTCGTGCGACAAGGTCGCAAGGAATTCCTCCTTGAGCCGATTGCTTCGCTCGGCCTCGCTGCGGGCGATGCGTTCACGCGCGAGTAGCGATTCCCGTTCCGCATCAAGGCGTGCCTTGTTCGTCACATCGGTCAAAACCAAGATGTGCGAGCTTGAGATCGGTTCGGTGGCCATTTTCCAGTCCACCAGGGCGGTGCTGCCATCTTTTCGTTCCAGCGTGGTCAAACCGCTTAAGGCGGTGCTGGGTTTTTCCGGAAGATTGAGGAGCATGGCCGCTGAAGTGCCGACGAGTTCATCCGGCAGGTATCCTGTGAGCGCGCAGTAGCCTGGATTGACGCTCTCGTGTCGAAGAGCCGTGTCCAGGACCGCTACGGCTGCCGGTGCCAATTCAAACATGGCCGCAAGACGCGCGTGGGTTCCGCGGCGCAGTTGCTCGGCTCGCCGGGCGAAGAGCAGCGTCTTGACTGTCGCAAGGAGCACCGGTGCTTCGACCGGATGCGTCAAGTAACTGTCGGCGCCAGCTTCCAGCCCCAGGGCAACGTCGGTCGCCTGAGTGAAGGTCGCCGACAAATGCAATATGGGAATGCGTGCTGTGTCGGCGCGCGCACGCAGCCGCCGACAAACTTCGAAACCGTCCATGTCGGGCAACTTCACATCGAGCACGATGAGCTCGGCGCTCGCCGCCAGGGCAAGCGCTGCGGCAGCCGTGGTTGCCTGCAGCACCTCATAACCGGCGGCGCCCAAAATCTGTGTCGTCGCGAGCAATGCCGCCGCGTTATTGTCCACGGCCAGAATTTTTTCAAATTGCGACATTTGGGTGGCTAGTCGATCAGACGCAGATGACCGGCATCACAACGCGAAAACCGTGCACTCGCGCGGGTGGTGAAGCAGATACCGGCGTGAAGCAGGCAAGTGGAGCAGAAAAAACGCGGCTGAATCCGGCTTTGCGCGCGGCATCCCGTGAAACCCGGTCGCTTGCTTCCCTTGGCAACAATGCTTGTGAAAGCCATTGCGCTCCCTCCCTATGCTCCTCGCCATAGAATGCGGGTGACGACGCAAATTGGCAATCTTGGACGTACCCAAGGGCAGGGTTTCCCGGGCATCCGCCAGAAGGTGTCGCCATTTGGTGTCAGGGGATGCTGCAGCCCATCACGTTTTGCTGCGCAGGACGCGACCCGATATCTTAGTGGGCCTATGAACAACGATGACTTGAAAGAGGCCCGCCGCAAGGCCGCCTTGGACTACCACGAACTTCCCACCCCCGGAAAGCTTTCCATCACCGCGACCAAGCAACTGCTTAATCAGAGCGACTTGGCGCTGGCCTACTCTCCGGGAGTTGCCTCAGCCTGCGAAGCGATCGTCGAGGATCCGCTCAACGTCTATCGCTACACCGCGCGCGGAAATCTGGTGGGCGTGGTCAGCAACGGAACTGCGGTGCTCGGCCTTGGGGCGATCGGACCGCTCGCGGCCAAGCCGGTGATGGAAGGCAAGGCAGTGCTCTTCAAGAAGTTCGCCGGCATCGACGTGTTTGACATAGAAATCGACCAGCGCGATCCGGAGAAGCTCATAGAGGTGATCGCGGCGCTAGAGCCGACCTTCGGCGCAATCAATCTCGAAGACATTAAAGCGCCTGAATGCTTTCTAGTGGAACGCGAGCTGCGAAAGCGCCTGAAGATTCCTGTCTTCCACGACGATCAGCACGGCACGGCCATTATCGTGGGTGCCGCGGTCATCAACGGCCTCCATGTGATCGGCAAGCGCATCGAGCAAGTCAAACTCGTGGTGAGCGGCGCCGGTGCCGCGGCGCTCGCCTGCGTGGAACTGCTCATCGATCTGGGCCTGAGGCGAGAGAACGTATGGGTCACCGATCTTGCGGGCGTGGTTTACGAGGGCCGAACGGAGCTGATGGATCCACAGAAGAGCCGGTTTGCGCAGGCGACCACCGCTCGAAAGCTAAAGGATGTGATTGGGGGCGCCGATGTCTTCTTGGGATTGAGCGCCGGGGGAGTTCTCTCTCAAGAGATGGTCCGCATGATGGCGGCACGGCCGCTGATTTTGGCGCTGGCCAATCCCACCCCGGAGATCCTCCCCGAAGAGGTCCGCGCCGTGCGCGATGATGCGGTTATCGCCACTGGAAGGAGCGACTATCCCAACCAGGTCAACAACGTGCTTTGCTTCCCGTTCATCTTCCGCGGCGCGCTCGATGTCGGCGCGACCACGATTACGCGCGAGATGGAAGTCGCGACCGTGCATGCCCTCGCGGATCTTGCCCGTCAGGAACAAAGCGAAATCGTCGCCGCTGCCTATGGAGGAATCGGCGATCTGGCATTCGGGCCTGAATACCTGATTCCAAAGCCTTTCGATCCGCGTTTGATCGTGAAAATCGCCCCGGCGGTGGCGCGTGCCGCCATGGACAGCCAAGTCGCAACCCGGCCTATTGCGGACCTAGATGCTTACGGCCAGCGGCTCCAGCAATTTGTCTATCACTCGGGCACCTTGATGCAGCCCATATTCGCCGCTGCCCGGCAAGTGCCGCAGGAGCGCAGCCGCATCGTTTATGCCGAAGGCGAGAGGGAGCGGGTGCTTCGCGCCGCGCAGATTGCCATCGACGAGGGTCTGGCCAGGCCCATTCTCGTGGGCAGACCTGCAGTGATCGAGGAGGCCATCAAGCGTTATGGATTGCGGATTCGCATCGGCAAGGACGTCACCGTGGTGAATCCGGATTTCGATGAACGGTTTCGCGAGTACTGGCGCGCCTACCACGAACTGACTTCGCGTCAGGGTGTTACGGTGCAGTACGCAAAGCTGGAGATGCGACGCCGCACCACCTTGATCGCGGCCATGCTCCTGAAGAAGGGCGAAGCGGACGGACTCATCTGCGGCACCATCAGCACGACTGCGCGCCACCTTTTCTACATAGACCAGGTTCTCGGCAAGCGACCGGGCGTCAAAGTCTATGGAGCGATGACGGGCCTGGTGCTGCCCGGTCGGCAGGTGTTCATCGTCGATACGCACGTCAATCTCGATCCAACCGCGGCAGAACTAGCCGAGATCACCGAACTCGCGGCCGACCAGTTGGCGTCCTTCGGATTGGTACCGAAAGTGGCGCTCTTGTCGCATTCGAACTTTGGCTCGAGCAATGCCCCATCGGCGGTCAAAATGCGCGATGCCCTGGTGCTGTTGCACGAGCGGCGTCCCTCGTTGGAGGTGGAGGGCGAAATGCATGGTGATTGCGCGCTGGACGAAATTGCGCGCAAGGCCATCCTGCCTGACAACGCGTTGTCGGGAAGCGCCAACCTATTGGTGTGCCCGAATCTTGATGCCAGCAGCATCGCCTACAACTTGCTCAAATCCGCAGCGGGGCACAACGTGGCAATCGGTCCCATCCTGCTGGGGTGTGCCGCACCGGTGCACATTCTTACCCCCGCAGCGACGGTGCGGCGCATCGTGAATATGACGGCGGTGACGGTGGTCGAGGCCAGCAAGTCCGGCTGACCGATTATTGCGCCGGTTCTTTGGGCGCATCCTTGGGCGGCGGCGGCGTAGCGCCGCTTTGCTTCTGCGCCTTTAGTTCGTCCTTGCAAACGCGGTCAAGCTCAGACTTCGACAGATTGACGTCCTGCATTTGGTGTTTGTAACGGCAATCCTTCATCTGCTGATGCTTGTTTGGCGTCGCATGCGACATCGCGTCGTCGGCGAAACACTGAGTTGTCATTATTGACGCTAAAATAGCTATAGAAAACAATGGCATGTGGTTCATCGGGACTCCGGCTGAGAGGGTGCTTGAAGTGTCTCACCCGATGGCGCCAAGACGAATATTCGCATCGCGGTATCCGGTGTAAGCTGGCTCCTACCCGGTTGCTTGTGGCGATAGCCGAAGCGTGGATGCAATCAAGTCAACCGGTGTGCGCTCCAGTTCGTTGCATTAGTGTAGAAATTCATCGCTGCGAGGAAATACCATGCGCGCCCAAATCCCAAGCCTTCTCTGTGTGATCGCGGCCTGTGCACTAGGTACGGTCGCCACCGCCGCCGATCAACCGCCGCCCGATGCCGCCGTAGTGGATGGCACCTGGCAACACCACAAGGTCACCATCAATTATTTCGGCATCACCTCGCTATACTCGTGTTACGGGCTCGAGGATCACGTCAAGGACATCCTGCTGCATTTCGGCGCCCGCAAAGATGCCAAAGTTCGCGCCTCGGGATGCCCACGCGGCCCGGATGTCCCGAGCCGCACTGCATTTGTCTATGCCGAGTTCGACACGCTTGCGCCCGCCGAGCCCTCGGCCAGCAACACGGTTAAGGCCTACTGGGCCAGCCGCGCGCTCGATCCGCGCCGCCCGTTCTTCATGGGCGACGGCGATTGCGAACTGGTGCAGCAGATGAAGGACACGCTCTCGAAATCGTTCTCGTTGAAGGATCTCAGCTACGACACCGATTGCGTGCCCCACGAGATCACCATCAATTCCTTCCAGGTGAAGGCGAGCGCCTTGGTCGCCATACCGACCGCGAAGACTGCCGATAACCTGCGCTAGCTGTCGTAGTAGCGGCGCTTCCAAGAAGCGCCGCTACCGCGCCAGTGATTGACGGCGGAAGCGAGTGTGGCCGCCATGTAGAAGAGGGCGATCAATGGCAGCGCAAGCCCCCAAGTCGGACTCAGACGGTAACGCCGCAGGGTGGGCAGGAAGGAGATAAAAGCCAGTACGCAGGCGGCGAGGCCGCAACCGCGTGCGACATCATTCCCGAACAGGGCAGCGCCGACGGGTACCCACCAAACCAGCAGTAGCCCGAGCAGGGTCCCCATCAGCAACAGCGAGGAATAGCGCAACTGCGTAAAGGCTGTGCGCGCGATCATATTCCAAATGTCTCGAAAGCGGGGGTAGGGGCGAATTGATCTGGCAAGGTCTGAGTGCCCAAGATATACGGGTGCGGTTTTCTTGACGGCCTGCGCGAGCGTTACGTCATCGATCAAGGCATCCTTGATGCTCTCGATGCCTCCGATGCGATCAAGGACGCCGCGGGAAATCAGCACGGTGCCACCGGCAGCGGCGGCCGTGCGCGAGCGCGGGTCGTTGACGAGCCTGAAAGGGTAGAGCATCTGGAAAAAATAGACGAAGGCAGGAATCAACGCCCGCTCGGCGAAGCTCCTGCAGTTGAGCCGCACCATTTCGCTCATCATGCCCAGATCGCCGCTCTCCAATTTCGACACCAAGGAGGCGAGATGACGTGGATCGTGGACGATGTCGGCATCGGTGAACAAGATGAGCGGTGCATTCGTGGCCTTGACGCCCTGCGCCAGCGCATACAGCTTGCCCGACCACCCCGCCGGCTTCTCCGTGAGCCGAAGCACGGCAAGATTCTCAGCCTGTCCTGCCAGCGCCGCAGTGTCATCGCTCGAGTTGTCGTCGACCAGGGTTATCCGGAAGCGTCCCGCATACTGCTGAGACAACAAGGAGGCCACGACAGACGCAATGGTGGCCGCCTCATCGCGGGCGGGCACTATGATGTCGACGTCCGCGGCCAAAGAAGGCACGGCCGGCCGCAGAGCTGGATCCGATGCCCAGAACCGGCCATGCGCCGCAAACAAGTAGACCCAGATGCATAGCGCCAACAACGCCAGAAACATGAACTAGATCGGCTGCTCCAGCGAATGGGCGAGCGGGGTGAAAGTTTTCGGCCCCTGCGCCGTCATGTACCAGCAATCCTCCAGCCGAATCCCGAATTCGCCCGGGATGTAAATGCCCGGTTCGTCGGAGAAGCACATGCCGGCCTCAAGCGGGGTGGCATCGCCGTGCACGAGGAATGGCGGCTCGTGCCCGTCAAGCCCGATGCCGTGTCCCGTGCGGTGAGACATGCCTGGCAAATGATAGCCGGGACCCCAGCCTTCGGTTTCGTAGTAATGGCGCACGGTATCGTCGATGGTGCCGACGGGCACGTTGAGTTTGGCGGTCTCCAGCGCCAGTTCCTGCCCGCGTTTGACGGTTTGCCACACTTTACGCTGTTTGGCCGAGGGTTCGCCGTAGATCCAGGTGCGCGAAATGTCCGATTGGTAACCGTGAACGGTACAGCCGCAATCCATCAGGATCACCGAGCCTTCGTGCACTGTCTGTCGTTTCACCGAGCCATGCGGATAGGCGGAAGCCTCATTGAGCAGGGCCAACGAGAAGTCGGTGCTGCCGCCCATGTCGCGGCTCGCCTTCTCGACGATGGCGCCGAGTTCCGGTCCTGACATGCCGAGGGCCGTCTTCGCATGGGCGATTCGCAGCGCCTCGAGCGTGATGTTATTGGCGACCTGCATCAAGGCAAGTTCCGCAGGAGACTTGACTAGGCGGCAGGCACGCACCAACGAATCGCCCGGTACGATTTCATAGCCGTTCCCGCCGGCCTGTTTGACGCCGCTTATGATGAAAAATCGCGTGGTCGGTTCCACGGCGATCGTGCCCGAGGCGATTTTGGCGTCCCGCAGACACTTCACGATCAATTCGAACGGGCTCTCGTGCTCATCCCAAGGCCGTACCTCGCCTCCGACCTGAAGTGTTTCCCTGACGGAGGGTTCTTCGAAGTGGGGGGTGACCACCATGACCTCGCCTTGCGAGGGAATGATGGCCGCGGTCGTGCGTTCGGAGCGATGCCATTCAATGCCCGTGAAATACTCCATAGTGGATCCCGATTCCATGAGAAGCGCCGCTATTCGCTGCTTGCCCATCAGATCTTGAACCTTCGAGATCCGCGCGCGCCGTTCCTCCACACTGATGGGCATGGCGTCGGCGGCGTTGGGTTTCTTGGCGGCACCTGTGGCCGCCGGTGCTGCGATGGCGCGTTCCAGGAAGGTGGGCAAGCTCGCGGCAACTGCAGCGCCCAACACGAAATTTCGTCTTGTTAGCATGGACATCCCCAAATGAAAGCTGCGCGCTAGGATACTGCAAATCGAGACAATTGCGGCCATCGGCAGGTACTATTCGCCCATGGCACATCAATTCACGCTTTACGGTCGACAAGCTTCCGGTTCGCTGGCAGTTCAGGTGGCGCTGGAAGAGGCGGGCGTTCAATACGAACGCATTTGGGTGAGCAAGGAGCCGGCGGACGTCGAGAGGTTGAAGCGCGTCAATATCACCGGAAAGGTGCCGGCGCTGAAGCTGCCGGACGGCAGCGTCATGATCGAATCGGCTGCGATGCTCATCTACTTGGCCCAGCAATTTCCTGGAAAGGTTGGCCCCGCGCCGCAAGGCAACGGCTATGCCCCCTTTCTGCAGTGGATGGTGTATCTAACGGCCAACGTCTACGAGTCGGCCCTGCGGATGTACTATCCTGCACGCTATTCGAGCCGCGGCGAGGTGGATGCGGAAGCGGTACAAACGCAAGCGACTCACGACTTCACCGCGCATCTTAAATTTGTCAGCCAGGCATTGAACCCATATCTCTTGGGGGCTGAATATTCGATTGCCGATGCATACCTGTACATGTTGGCGACTTGGCATCGCGGCGACATAGAGGCTCTTTTTAAAGAAATTCCGGCCCTTGGCAAACTCGCCGCCCTCGTGAAAAAGCGACCGGCGGTGGCCAGGGTCGAGGCGGATCACGGCCAATAACGGAGAGAGTCTTGGACGAAGTGTTCGTGCGACGTGAGGTGATCGACGCTGCAGCGCTGCGGGCCCTCTGCACTCCGTCGGATTTTCGAGGCGCTGTGCAAACCCTGTCTCATGTGGGCGCCGCGGTTCTCGTCGGTTGGTTCTTGTGGCGATTCCGGGCGACCCCATGGGCGATTCCGCTCTTCATGATCCAGGGCGTGCTCCTCAATTTTCTCTATGCGGGGCAGCATGAACTCAGTCATTGGACGGTTTTCAAGACCTCCTGGCTGAATGAGTGGGTCGGCCGCTTGTTCGGCTTCGTGCTGTTTTATCCCCGCACCTTCGACCAACTGCAACACATCGCCCATCATCGTTTCACGCAGGATTGGCGGCGCGATGGTGAACTGGCGCGTGAGCGCTACCGCTTGGGCTCGTATCTCTTGTGGATGTCGGGCATCAGTTACTGGTACACCCGATGGCGCCGGATTTTGCGGTTCTCGTTCGGACGCGTGAACGAGCCCTATTTGCAGGCCGGCCGCCACGGCGAACTCATTCGCGAAGCGCGCTGGCACTTGGCGGGTTACATGCTGATTCTGGTGGGTTCGCTGCTGACCGGAAGTGCCGTGGCGCTCTACTGTTGGCTCGCTCCCATGCTGGTGATGAAGTTCGTGCACCAGTTGCAGAACACCATAGAACATTTGGGATTGACGCACGAGGACAACGTACTGCGCAACACCCGCAGCACCCGCACCAATCCAGTTATGCGATGGCTCGCGTGGCAGATGCAGTACCACACCGCTCATCATGCCTTCCCTGGCGTCCCGTTCCATCGTTTGCGGCGTCTCGATCATCTGATATTCGCCTCCCGCGGCATGCAGCCGCCCTCGATGACTTATTTGGGATTTCAACTCGCGGTGCTGAGGGCCTTCAAGGCAGGACGTGGCGAAGCGGACTATCCCGACGATGCAACCTGGATTTCCGACGGTCTAAAAGCGCGTGGCTGATCTTGCGGTGTATCAGGCGCTTTGGGCCATGGAGCGCCTGGAGCCCGCCCAGACGCTCGCGGCGAAATTCGACCGGGTCAAGGCGGCTGGCTTTCAAGGTATGGCCATCGACCTGGGGGCCTTGAGCTTCGAGCAGGCGGAGGAGACGGTGCCGCACTTCTCCCGCACCGGGCTCGCCGCTGGCTTGACCGCCTTTCCGACCAGTGATGCCGACCTGCGGCGATGCATTGCTCTTGCCAAGCGAATAGGCGCCCCGTTTCTGGTCGTGATCGGTCAGGACATGCCCGTCAAACTCGAGGAGATGATAACGGTCATCGAGCGATGGCTGAACCTCGCATCGCTCGACGGGTTGCCCCTGCAATTTGAAACGCATCGAAACTGCATCACGAACGACCTTTATACCACCACGCAACTGCTGGATGCGATTCCGGAATTGCGCCTCGCCGCCGATTTGTCGCATTACGTGGTGGACCGGGAGATGCCCTGTCCGCCGACGCAGGGGCTGTCCCGGTTGGTGAGCAAGGTGTTGCAGCGCTCTGACTCGTTTCAAGGCCGCGTTGCGGCGCGGGGCCAGATCCAATTGCCGCTGCACTTCCCACAGAGCCAGAAGTGGGTCGCTCTTTTCAAAGCCTGGTGGCGAGAGGGATTCGTATCGTGGCGCGCGCGCCATTCAGCCAGTGAGACTCTGGTATTCCTGTGCGAACTGGGTCCTCCCGACTATGCGTTGACCGACGAGGAGGGCCGGGAAATGTCCGACCGCTGGTCCGAAGCGCTGCAGGTGGCAGACTGGGCGCGTAGCCTGTGGCTGGAGTCCGCCGCGGCATTGACGTAGTTCTCCCACAGCAGCTTCGGGATGCTTCCTACAGGCACGCTCGCCGTCATCCGTAGGATGTCATGGGTGACGAGTCGGCCGTTCGCCGGCGCAATCTGCGGAGCAGACATGAGCATTAACAAAGATCAAGTGGAAGGACGTGTTAAGGAAGCCGCCGGCAAGGTGCAGGAACAGGCTGGCAAAATGACGGGCAGCACCAAGCAGCAGGTGCAAGGCGGCATCAAGGAAGCGACCGGGAAAGCCCAAGCAACCTATGGCGACGTCAAATCCGACGTTCACGACGCCAACAAGGAGGCGGAAAAGGCTGATCGCGAAGCCAGCAAGCAGCAACAGCATCGCTGATTCGACAGCAGCCTCGCCGCTCACGCGGCGAGGCTCTTAGTCCACTCCGATGATGACGTTCGATGCCTTGATAATGGCGTAAACCTTAGCGCCGCTTTTCAGCCCCAATTTTCCGGCGGACACCTTGGTGATGATGGCCGCGACTTCGAGGCCCGGAGCGAGCTCCATGACAACTTCGCTGTCCACGGCACCGGGAGTGACCGACTTCACCGTGGCGGGAAGGACATTGCGAGCGCTCAACTTCATGAATGATTTCCTCGTGTAAGTTACAGGGCTGCTGCGATGATTGCCTCGGCTTCGCCGAAGATCTCGGATGGCACTTCCCGGCCGGCGGCCCCCGCGTTCTCTTCAACCTGCTCAGGCCGCGAAGCGCCCACGATGGCGGCCGCCACATTAGGCTGGCGTAATACCCATGCCAGGGCAAATTGACTCAGCGTCAAGCCGACGCGCTGCGCCAGGGGCTTCAGAGCTTGCACGGCGCTGAGCAGCGGCGGTTGAAGCCAAGCGCTGTTAAGGAATCCGTTGATGGAATCGTTTGCTGCTCGGCTGCTGGAGGGTATCTTGCCGGCCGGTAGGTACTTTCCCGTAAGAATGCCTTGAGCGAGGGGCGACCAGACAATTTGCGAAATGCCGTTGGCCGCGCAAAGCGGCAACAAGGCGGCTTCCGGAGAGCGATGCAAGAGCGAATATTGAGGCTGGCTCGAGACGAACTTCTCGACGCCGCCCATGTTAACGGCGGCCTCGATGCGATCCACGGGCCATTCCGAAAAGCCAACGTACCTGGCCTTCCCAGCCTGTACCACCTCGCTCAACGCTCGCATAGTCTCTTCGAGCGGCGTCTCGGCGTCATAACGGTGGCACTGATACAGATCGACGTATTCGAGTTTTAGACGCGTGAGCGAAGCATCGATTTGCTTTAGGATCTGAGCGCGCGATAGACCTTTATCCGTACGGCTCATGGGGAAGAAGAGTTTGGTCGCCAGCACGTAAGAATCGCGCTTGACCCCGCGTAATGCCTCCCCCAAAACGCGTTCCGCGGCGCCGAGTCCGTAGACATTGGCTGTATCGATGAGCGTAATGCCACTGTCGAGCGCACGCCGCACACAAATGATGGCAGTTTTTTTCTCCGACCCCTCGTTGAAATTGAGCCAAGAGCCGAAAGCAATCTCTGAAACGATGAGCTCGCTGCTACCCAATCGACGATATTTCAAACGACCCCCGATAAATTGAGCCTAAAAGAAATGATTTAAAGCGGAGTGCACAAGAGCACTGACGGAGCGAGCTTCGTTCGTGCCGGTCGATACCATCGAAGTTGGTCGGAAATCTAGCACGGACATGGCTGGCCAAGGGTGATTCCTTGGCACATCGCAGCTTTATCTAACGCTCCCGCGGTCGATCAGTGGCGTTTGAAATATTGAACCTCCCGTTCGTGCCTCTTCGCTGCCGCCAGCGAGCGGAACGTACCGAGGTTGCGCCGTCGCCCTGTCTTGGGATCGGTCTTGCGCGAATACAGTCGATATTCGCCGCTCGATAGTTTGCGAATCATGAAAGGCTCTCCGTGCGCCGTGGTTCGCCGTGGTCCACTTTGCAATTTTGACCGATGATGCGCGCAGGATTTCCGGTAACGGCGGCGCGCGCTGCCGCCACCCAGTGCGAAAGCCGGCCCGGCGTGATCCAGTACTCGGCGTGCTCGATATGCACGCGTAGCAGGCCGAGGTGAGAATCGGCGGGCCCATTCGGATAATAGGCTCGCTGTTCGAGGCGCCACAGCCGTCTTGCCTGCGCCGGGTCGTGAAGCATCCGCGCTACGCCATAAACGACCGCGAACAGGCCTTTGGAAGGCTTCGAATAGCCGAGAGTCACGTGACGGTCGATGCTCACCTCACAAGCCTTAGGGCTGTTGCGGTCAGTGAAGAACCACAGCACCCGTTCCGCCTCGTCGACCGCAAGTGTTTGGATCGGCCGTGTATGCGGACCGCCGCGCCGCTGATAAGTCGTCAGGAGCGCGACCTCCACAGTGCGCACAATGTCGCATAACTGCGCGAATTCACCGGGCGAACTGGAGCCGGTTCGATTCAAGGCGGCGCCTCCGTAAACGTCATTTCCTCGCGCGAACCGATCCGCGACCATTCACACCGCAACCGGTAGCCGTCAGCAGCGTAAACCTCGAACCACCCCGCATCGCCGCCCGAGCTCTGCTGGCTCCGCCGCGGTTTGCCGCGACCACCGTGACGCCCGAGAAAATCGTCGATCCGTTCCTCGTGATCCGATGAGATATCTTGCTCGTCAGGCTGTTTATCGGCCATGCAGGGAAGGTAGTTGGTTGCACCAATGACCGCAACTCGGTCGGGGCTTGCCGCGGGGTCGGAATTCTCCGGCATGCAAATAGGATGCAGGCGTTTTACTTTCCTATTGAATCGCGCAATCTAGGAGCGCAGGAATACCATGAAGGAGACGGCATCATGCACGCATCCATGGCCTTTTTGAACGGCGCGGGATTACAACGCCGTGGTACACGTCCGAGAAACGGCGAAGAGCTCCAGCTGCTCAACGCCCTGTTGGCGGGAACCTCAGAGCGTCCTCCCCGGGGTCCTAACGCCCCATCCCTGGACCGCAGCAAGTCAAAGGACGAGCACAAGGCGGAGGAGGAGAGCGAGGAACCCACGTTCTCGAAGCCTGGTGGCTTCCAGAATCAGCCTGACGACCCGACCAATCCGAACGAAGCGCGCGAAAGGCAACGCCGCAAGCTCACGCCGTAACGAGCTGTTCCGCTGCGCGCACGCCGCTCGCGATGGCGGCGTGCACGGTTCCCCAATGTCCCTGATCGTCGGTGTGTTCGCCGGCAAAGTAGATGGTATGTTCAACCGGCTGGGCAAGTGCTCGGGACGCATCCAGCGCGCCCGCGGGCGCGTAACTATAACTGCCGCGTGAGTATGCATCGCTCTGCCAGTCGTGCAGGTGTGAACTGACCAGCCACTGCTGCAGGCTGGCGGCAGGGAGGGCAAAAACTTGCGCCAGGGTGTCAAGAACGGCCGAGCACGCTTGCCGGTGGCCTTGCCGGACTAGGGGGGCGAAGCGCCCGATGGCCGCGGCACCTGCGATCCACGCGGTCAAAACGGGCGCAGGATCGGGTTCAGGGCTCCACCATGTCGGAACCAGGAGGCCGAGCGAATGCAGGAAGCTCATGCCGGGCGCGCGTTCTTCCCAGAATTTGCGGTCGAACAGCAAACTCATGCGCAGGGCGGAGCCCATCGCAAGACGCCCCGCGTTGTCGTCCAACTGCCTGATAGCCGGCAGGAACTCGACGGCGCCGCTCTGTAGCACACCCAAAGGTATCGTGACGATGGCCTGCTCGGCGGTCAGCGAAAGGGTGGTCTTGCCCTCATGCGCCCATATCCGCACCGAGCCGCGCTGCCATTCCAGCTTGCTGACGGGGTGATCCAAAAAAAGAGAACCGCCCGATCGTTGGAATTTCTCGAGCAGAAAGCGCGGCAGCCCGTCGTAGCCCTGCTTGAGATGGAAGATCCGTTCCGAGTCGATTGCGTCTTCCGCCGATTGCTGGCGCGCAAGCGCCGCAACGCCAATCTTGCGGCTATCCGCGGCGTTAAATCCCTCAACGTAGGCAATGGCGCTGTGAGCTTCGTCCGCGGACACGCCTGCGAGGGTCAAATAGTCCGAGAAGGGCATATCGGTGCCGGCAGGTTGCGCGCCCAGCCATGCCGGGAGCGATTCCAGGATCTTGAAGCTGGACTTAAACGGGCCTCCGCAGGGACCCAATTTTTCCTGTTCCCAGCAAAACTGCGAGCCTCCGCGCTCCTCGGTGGCGAGGTTTGCCTCATGAATCAGGTTCCAAGAGTCCATGGGGAGCCCGTGAATGAATTCCGCTCCGAGTTCGAGCGGAAGGAGGCGACCTGCGGCGCTGGGCACGCGCTCGGTAAGAATACGGCCGCCAATGCGCGCTCGCGCCTCCACCAGTGCTACCCTTCGTCCCGCTTCGGCGAGCAGACGGGCGGCGCTAAGACCGGCCATGCCGGCGCCTACAACGATCGTGTCAAAGTCCGGCATCGGTCAGTCCGCGGGAGCTGTGGCAATGAGCGCTTCCAATGCGTCGGGGTCGACGGGTTTGGTGAGGTGATGATTGAAGCCGGCCGCCACGGCCTTGCGCTTGTCGTCGTCCTGACCCCAGCCGGTCAGAGCGATCAACAGCATGCTCGCGCCCCAGCTCTGCGCGCGGATCCGTTGCGCGACCTCGTATCCGGACAAGCCGGGCATGCCGATATCCAAAATGGCAGCCTGCGGACGGTGTTCTGCGGCGCGCGCATAGGCGTCGGGCCCGGTAAAGGCCAGCTGAACTGCATAGCCGCTTTGGTCGAGCAGCATGGCGAGAATTTCCGCAGCATCGCGATTGTCGTCGGCGATGAGCACTTTGCGCGGCGGTGGAGGGGGGGCGGCGACATCCGACGCGCCGGGCGCCGGCGAATCGCCCGAGGCCGCGGGTGCGGGCAGCGTAACGAGGAATTCGCTGCCCTTATCGAGCCCTTCGCTACGCGCCACGACCATGCCGCCGTGAAGTTCCACGAATCCCTTGACCAGTGCCAAGCCTATGCCGACGCCGCCCTCCGCATGCGCTCGTCCGGCGTCAATTTGCGAGAACATCTCGAACACCTTGGGCTGCGCTTCGGGCGCGATGCCGATGCCGTTGTCGCGCACATAGATGACGACGTGGGCGGCCTCGCGTCGGGCGCCCAACGTGATCCGGCCGCCGGGATTGGTGTACTTGGCCGCATTGGTCAAGAGATTTGCGATTACCTGGGTGAGGCGCACGGGGTCCGCATGCAGTTTGATCAGCGAGGGCGGCCATTCGATAGTGAGCACGTGTTGTTTTGCGTTGATCGCAGGTTGCGCAGTTTCGATCGCCGCTTCCAACAGCCCGTGAAGATCTATCGAATCCTTCCTGAGAGTGAGGGCGCCGCGCGTGATGCGGGAGATGTCCAGCAGGTCGTCCAACAGAGAAGCCATATGACGGACTTGGCGTGAAATGATCGCGCGGCTGCGCTCCAGATCATGCTGCGTCAGATGCGGCGACTCCAGTACGCGAGTGGCGGTTCGGATGGGCGCCAGAGGGTTCCTCAGTTCGTGCGACAAGGTCGCGAGAAACACATCTTTGCGACGATCCGCCTCGCGCAATGCATCGCGGCTGTCGATTAGCGCCTGACGTGCAGCACGCTCCTTGGTCGCGTCGCGGAACACGAGTACGACGCCACTGATACTGCCGTCTTCGGCTCGAATCGGCGCGCCGGAGTCCTCGATGGGACGTTCCACGCCGTCGCGTGCCCGGAGTACCGTGTGATTGGCCAGTCCAACGATGGTGTTTTCCCTGAGAACCCGGTCCACAGGGCTTTCCATCGCCTCCTGGGTTTCTTCGTTAAGAATTTTGAAGACCTCGGACAAGGGCCGACCGCGCGCGTCGCGACTGCTCCAGCCGGTGAGCTGTTCAGCCACGGTGTTGATGAAGCGCACTCTGCCTTCCCCGTCGGTCGCGATAACCGCATCGCCGACGCTGCGCAAGGTCGTGGCCAGCTCCTCCTGGACGCGACGCAACCGCTCCGAGTCCCGCACCGTCACGGTTGTCAGGGCGACCAGCAGGAAGACTGCAATCCCAGCGGCCACCCAGATAGCGACCGCAACGGTATCGTAGGCGCCATGCGTCGCTTGGCGATGAAAGTCGAGCTGTCGCGCCTCTTCGTTTTGCATCTGCGCGATGACCGCGCGCACAGCGTCCATGACCCGTTTCGCCTCGCCGCTGGCGATCTCGGCCTGCACGCCGGCCACATCGCCCTGCACGACACGCTCGCGCTGCGCGAAGGTGTCTTGTTGCCGCAACTTCGCAAGTTCTGTCAGGCGTTTGAGTAGCGCCTGCTGCGCAGGATCGCCCGCAACTAGCGCGGTCAGCTCGCCGAGTTCGCTATCGATGGCTCGCGCGGCCGCCTCGGCGGCATCGAACAGCCTGGCGTCGTGAGTTACCTCATAGCCGGCGACACCGTTGCCCAAATCGCTGAGCGACTGCTGTATACGCGCCAACTGAAATCGCACCCGTTCGGTGTGCGAAACCCATGCCGATCCTTGGTTGAGCGTGGTCAGGCTCTGAAACAAGAAGGAACTCATCACCACGATCAGCACGATGGACAGCAAAAGCACAACCCACACGCGCCTATATCGGGGTGCGGAAGCGCTCGTCGCAGAGTCGAATTGCATTTCTTACCAGCATCATTGGCGCAATTGCGCCGCCATCGTTTTGCTTTGATAATACTAATGCATGGTCGAATCGGGTGGGAAGAACCGCCGCGCAAGGTTCAATGTACGCCGCATCGAGACGCTTCCCGCGTCGGCGACGGGCGATGACATCCCGCTCTCGCACGATGAGCCGCGGTACACAAGAATGACCGCGGGACGGCGCTAAAATGCCTTCATGACGCAACCCATCGAAGACTATGCACTCGTCGGTGACCTCCATACCGCCGCCTTGATAGGCCGCGACGGCTCGGTCGACTGGCTTTGCTTTCCGCGCTTCGACTCGGGAGCCTGCTTCGCGGCACTGCTCGGCGAGCCCAGCCATGGGCGATGGCTGATCGCACCGAGCGTACCGATCCGATCGATCTCGCGTTGCTACCGTGACGGTTCCTTGGTGCTGGAGACCGTCTTTGCGGGCGACGACGGGGAAGTGCGCCTCATCGATTTCATGCCTTTGTCCGATCACCGCTGGGACATGGTCCGAATCGTCGAAGGAGTGCGCGGCAGGGTGTCCATGCAGATGGAATTGATCGTACGGTTCGACTACGGCTCGATCCTGCCGTGGGTGAGACGCAGCGGCGATGCGCTGCTGATAACGGCAGGGCCGGATACATTGGAGTTCGTGGCGAGCGTGCCGGTGCGCGGCGAGAACATGCACACGGTGGCTGAGTTCGACATCGAAGCCGGCCGGCGCGAGAGTTTCGTGTTGAACTATCGGCCGTCGCATCTTAAATCCCTGGAGCCCCTCGATGCGATACAAGCATTGCGCGACACCGAAAAGTTCTGGGCCGAGTGGTCGGGCAAGTGCACCTACCAGGGCCGCTGGCGCAAGGAGGTTGCGCGCTCGCTGACGACCCTCAAGGGGCTCACATACAAGCCCTCGGGCGGCATGGTCGCAGCGCCGACGACATCTCTTCCCGAAAAATTGGGTGGCGTGCGCAACTGGGACTACCGCTTTTGCTGGCTGCGCGATGCGACCTTCATGCTGAACGCACTACTGCTCGCCGGCTATCAAGATGAGGCCAACGCGTGGCAGGCGTGGCTATTGAGGGCCATCGCCGGCTCTGCGGAGGATCTTCAGATTCTGTACGGGGTCACCGGGGTGCGGCGCCTGGATGAGATCGAACTGCCATGGCTTCTGGGCTACGAGAAATCCTCCCCCGTGCGCGTCGGAAATGCCGCGTGCCGGCAGTTCCAGTTGGATGTCTACGGCGAGATCATGGATACGCTGCATCTTGCGCGCGCCGCCGACATGAAGCCGCACCCGGACGATTGGAATGTGCAGGTGGCGATGCTCAAATTGCTGGCCGCACGCTGGCAGGAACCGGATGAGGGTATTTGGGAAGTACGCGGACCGGCGCGTCACTTCACGCACTCCAAGGTAATGGCATGGGTTGCCTTCGACCGGGCGATCAAAGATGCGGAGGATTACGATCTTAACGGTCCGCTGGATGAATGGCGGCGGATCCGCGAGCAAATCCACGGCGAAGTCTGCGCCCGGGGCTTCGATGATCGCCGAGGGAGCTTCGTTCAATCGTTCGAATCGTCCGACTTGGACGCGAGCCTGCTGCTGATTCCGCAGGTGGGTTTCCTGCCGGCCGATGATCCACGGGTCATCGGCACGGTTGAAGCCATCGAGCGTCATCTGCTGGTTGACGGGTTTGTGATGCGGTACTCCACCGAAACGAACGTGGATGCGTTACCGGCGGGCGAAGGTGCGTTTCTACCGTGCTCCTTCTGGCTGGCCGATGCGTTGATACTCATCGGGCGCCGCGAAGACGCCGAGGCGCTGTTCGAGCGTCTGCTCGGGTTGTGCAACGACGTCGGTCTGCTCGCGGAGGAATACGATCCCCGCGGCAAACGGATGCTCGGCAATTTTCCGCAAGCGCTCTCGCACATGGCGCTGGTGAACACCGCGCGGCTGCTCTCCATGCCGACGCATGAAGCACAGAGCGCCGTGGCACGCGGCGAACGACCTGCCGCCACAGTCTGATATTTCATTAAGCATTTGTCAGTAATGCTGTGGGATACGGCCGTCAGCGGGACGCTTTCCCAGCCTACAGATATGGCGCGTTGGCTTGAGCACCATATCCTCCCGAGAACAAAGCCTGACTAACCAGGAGGAAAACGATGAAGCACGTCATTTTGGGTAGCCTGTTGGCGGTGGGAGTTGCATGCGCACCGATCGTAATGGCCGACGAAGCCACTGACAGCACATCCCATCATTTCGTCAAGGATTCAGCAATCACGACGAAGGTGAAAGCTAAATTGGCGGCAAAACATTTGTCCACGCTGACGCGCATAAAGGTGGATACCGATGAGAACGGGGTGGTGTGGTTGAGCGGCCGTGCGCCGACTCAAGATGCCAGCGATCTGGCGGCAATGATTGCGAAGAATACCGAGGGCGTGAACTCGGTACACAACAACATCGCGGTCGAACCGTAGCCTAAGTCTTTGTTGCACGCAGCGGGCGCCTGTTGAGAGGCGCCCGCTTTATTATCGGCCGCCCGCGCGGCTCAGTGCACGGCCGGGATGCTCTCCAAATCCCGCTCGGCGTGACATTCCCGAATCCAAAGCGCCAGCGCTGCATGTTGCTTGGCAACTTGCGCATCGAAGGCGAGCAACTGCGTGCCGGTGGCACTTCCTAGCCGGTCGATCGTTTCGCTGCAGGCGCGTTGCACCAGATGTCGGGCCATGAGCGCTCGGACGCGAGCGCGTCCCGCGGCGTCCTTTGGGTCTTGGTCAATTTCCCGGCCGCATTCCTGCAAAATTAACCGCAGATTCCAGTCAATTGCCTCAAGGGCGCCGAGATGAGCGCGAGCATGCGGCTCGGCGCGCTGCAGCTTGCGGACTGCGTCGATCAGACACATCGCGCCTCCCGCCCAGCAGGCGGCCGCGCCCACCGCACCATGCCAAAATCCCGGGCGTCGCAAAAACCAGTCGGGCGGCCCGATCAGACTATCGGAGTCGAGCACTAGATCGAAGCTTACAGGCCGTACCGCGGCGTCCTCGAGGGCGTGGGTCTTCCAGCGGGACGGTTGAGGCTGAACGCGATCCCCCACCTCGACATCAAACAGGAGTAATCCATCCGGGCTGGTTGCCGTGACCAGGCAAGCGTCGACCAACGTCGCGCCCCCGCAGTAATCTTTCAGGCCGTGGATGCGCCACCCTAGATCCGCGATGCGCTCCGCGCGCAGCGGGGTCTGAGGACCGTCAGCAGTCCAAATTCCGTACAACGCTTGCGACCGCGGGGCGCGCCCGGCCTCCGCCAAGATGGCGAGCGCCGCGGCATGCGCCTCCGCCACTCGTGCGGTGCCCAAATCCTCGCGGGCTATTGCAGCGAGGATCATGTGCCTGGCGGCGGTCGCGCCGGATCCGGGCACCGGCAGATCCCAGGCTTCGTGCAGCCGGGGGGCGTTGGATTCCGCACTGCGATTTAGGACTTTTAGAGCCCGCGGACCATCTCCGGCCCGGTTTGAAAACGTGTCCGTCATGGACCGATGCTCTCCCGGGGCATTGCAATGCAACTATCGGCAAGGCTTAAAACCCCATGTAGGAAATCGGGAAGCGCGCTCCTACAGAGGTAGGAATTATCCGACGCTTAAAATGGAAGATCCCCGAGTCAACTTGCGTACAGCAAGACTGGGAACGTCATGAATTTCGAGTAAGGTTCGATTCCCGCGTGATCCCACAGAGACAGTTATGCTGACTCCGCGTTTCGATCCATTCAGATTCAGCCGATCCCCAAGTCCGACTCAGCTCGAGCGTCGCGAGATGATTGCTCAAGCAGCGTTTCGTCGCGCCCAGCAGCGTGGTTTCGCCCTTGGCAAGGAACTCGACGACTGGCTCGCCGCTGAGGCGGAAGTGGACTACGAATTGAGCCTGCGGTTCGTACGGCCGTTCGACTGAAGTCTCATCCGGACGAGGGCCATTCGCGCACCAAGCGATCGGCCAGCCCGGCCAGGCACCCGCTCAGGGCGCGGGACACCGCGTCATATTCGTTGCCTGCGACGGGGACCTCGAAGCTGTCGCGACCTTGAGTGGCGTCCGCTCCATCCCGTTGAACGCGCCAACGCGTTTCAATCGCCACGTGCGCGTTTTTGTCGATGTTGAGTGAGACCACCTGCACGGCTACCGTGACCGTGGGCGAGTTTTGCCGTAGCAATGACCGCGTGACCACCAAGCTGTCGGGTCGCCGCTGCTCTATATCCTGACCTAGGACGGTGATCATCTGATCCGCCAATGGTGAGGCCCAGCGTTCGTGTTCGAGCACGACGACGCCCGCCGAGGATTTCACCACCAACTCATTGCGATCCACGAGCGAGGGAATCGTGAGCGTGAGGCGTACCTGCGTCGCGAAAGCGCTGCGCGACTCGCGGGGCTGATTCGGCACCGGGCCTAGCGCGTAGAAGTGATCGGCATGCTGCGAGACGCAGCCCGCGGCGGCTCCGGCGAGCAGTACGACAACGATGCATCTCATGGGGGATCCCCTGGCTTGCCGCGCAACAGCGATTCCGGATGGCGCTGCAGGTAGTCGACCAATGCGCTGATCGACTTTGCCGCGCGGGATACTTGCAGTAGCGTCGAGCCTAAGTCGCTCTGCAGCGGCGCATCCTGGGACAGAAGATCCTTGGCATTCTTCATCGCTTCGCGCGCCTCGTCGAAGGTGGCCTTGACCTGCGGAGCCAGATCCTGGTTTACGTTCTGCAACAGCTGATTGGCGTTTTTAAGGGTTGTATCCAGAGTCGCGAGCGCATTTTCCAGCCGGAAGGAAAGCTGGTCGAACCGCACCTTGCTCAGGCTCTTCGCGATATTGCCGACAGAGTCTTGGATCTCATCCAGCCCGCCGGCGATCGTCGGAAATATGGCGGGATTCTCGTCCCAGTCGACGCTGTCAGCGAGTGCCCCCGGATGCATGTCGAGTACCACGAGTTTTTGCCCCGTGAGCAGATTGCCAGTCTTCAATTCGGCCCGAAGACCGTGCGTCACGAGGGTATCGAGCAGCCGTCGGCTTTCCGTTTCGCTGGTGCGAACCTTCGGCTTGTTGTCGCGTCCGGCTTTGCCGCGAATGCGTTGCGGATAGAGCTCCACCACCACCGGAAACCGCAAGGTGCCGGAACTGGAGTCGTATTCCACGTCGACCGATTTGACTTCGCCGATGTTGATGCCGTGGAGTTCGACGGGGGCGCCGCTCGAGAGTCCGCGCAGAGAGCCGCCAAAGTACATAACGAAGGAACGGATCTCCGTTTCGGTTGGCCGCATGGCCCGGTCTTCGTCGGGGTAGAGACTGAAGGCGGTGTTTGCGGGCACAGGGGTTGTGGCCAAGCCCGGCAGTGACTGGAATGCAATGCCGCCCTCAAGGATCGAAGTCAGGGATTCGGTATGCAGCTTGACCCCATCCGAGGTCACCGACATGTCGACGCCGCTTGCCTGCCAGAAACGGGTCGCGCCGTTGATATATCCATCGAAAGGCGAATTGATGAACACTTTGATGGTCACGCCGGCGCCGCCGGGATCGAGGCTATAGCCCACCACCTGTCCAGCCTCCAGGTGCCGATAGAAAACCTGGGAGCCAATGGAAAGGGAGCCGAGATCCTCTGCGTGCAGCACATAACCGTGTCCGGGAAGGTCCGAGGTGAGCACCGGAGGCGTTTCCAATCCGACGAAATGATCGGTTTGTACCGTGGAATTGCCCACATCGGCACTGATGTACTCGCCGGAAACCAGGGTGCCCAGGCCCGTGACGCCGGCCGCGGAGACGCGCGGTCGAACCACCCAGAAGCGGGTATCGACTACCATGTAGTCCTTGGACGCCCGATTGATCTGCGCCTTAACGATGACGTGTTTGCGATCCTTGGAAACGCTGATGTCGCGAACTTCCCCGATGATTACCTCCTTGTAGCGAATCTGGGTCTTGTTCGCCTCCAACCCCTCGGCGTTCTGAAAAGTGATTTCAATGCTGACGCCCTGCGCCAGTTTTTCATGAACCACGACGAAGCCGGCTGCGAAAACCACGACAATCGGAAGTATCCAGACCAGCGGGATGCCCGCGAACCGCGACTTCGAGGGTACGGCTGCGGGCAGTTCATCGACACCCGGGCGATTGGCCTCGCTCATTCGGCCTCATCCCAAAGAAGGCGCTCATCGAAACTGCGGGCCGCGACCAGCGTGAGCACCACCACGGTACCGAAGGCCAGTGCGCCCCAACCAACGCCGATCGTCGCATAGGATTGAACCTGCACCAGTGTCACGAGCAACGATATGGCGTACACATCGAGCATCGACCAGCGGCCGATGAAATCCACCAGCCGGAAAAGCTCGCTACGTTGCTTGCGGTGGCCTGCAGTCTTGCGCCAAGCCGCGTACCAGACGACCGCCAAAGCGAGAATCTTCAACAGCGGAACCACGATACTGGCGATGAACACCAGAATCGCGATCGGCCATGAGCCGGAGTGCAACAAGACCAAAACGCCACTCATGATGGTGTCGCTTTCGTCGTCCAGCAGCGAATGGGTGTACATCACCGGGAGGAGATTCGCGGGGATATAGAGTACCGCCGCAAGAATCAGGAGCGTGGCGGAGAGGGCGAGACTGTGAGGTTTGCGCTCATGCAAGTCGGCATGGCAGCGCGGGCAGCGCGGTCGCTTGACCTTAAGCGCACGAACCGTACTGTGGCACTCCAGGCACAGCAGCAAGCCGAGATGGCGCCCGGTGAGGGTTGCGCTCATCGGTAGCTCCGTTCGACCCAAAACCAGTACTGCTGGGGCGAGGTCATGTTGGTGAGAGCTGCCAGGGTCATCATGAGCAGGCCGCAGCATAACAGAGCCACGCCGGGCACCACGGTGGCGAATGCGGATAACCGCACCAGTGCGACGACTGCGCCGAGCATGAACACTTCGACGAAAGTCCAATCCCGTATGAAGGTCAGCAGTCGGATCACCGGGCGCTGATAGCGGGCCCGGTGTCGACGGCGCAGCGGCAGCAACAGGTACAGCAGACTGAGAATTTGAGTCAGAGGCGCAATTACGGTGGTGAAGAGCACCAGAGCTGCCAGGATGCCGAATCCCTGCTGGAACAGCCCGAACGCGGCATCCACCAAGGTGGCCTCGCGGCGTACCCCGTTCATGTGCATTTGGACCAGGGGGTAAGCATTGCCGATGCAAAAGAACACCAGTGCCGAAAACGTCAAGGCCAACGCGCTGTCCAGTCGCGCAGATTGCGGTCTGTGCAGCGGTGCGCGACACCGTGAGCATCGGGTTCGAACACGCAGGGGCACCGTATCACCGCGATGAACCAGATCGCAGGCGGGGCAAACGATTACCGACATAGCTTGCTGGTCAGTTGTCTCGGGTGCGAGATGCCGCATGCAGCACGTCGCGCAATTGTTCCATTCGATAGGGCTTGGGTATGATTTTAAGTTGTTGTGCGGCCGCTTGCCTACTGGCCATTTCTGCCTGGCCGCTGGTGAGCACTACCGGCAGTCCCGGGCGCTTTCGGCGGATCTCCTTGGCAAGTCCCAATCCGTCGAGGTTTCCCGGCATCATAATGTCCGAGAACACGAGGTCTACCGCCTGGCCCTCGTTTAGAGCCTCGAGTGCGGCATCCGCTGTGGCCACGCGTCGTGCCTCGAAGCCGAGTTCTTCTAGCATGTCCAGCGCAACGAATGCCACCAAATCGTCGTCCTCAACCACCAGCACCCGATACGGGGGCCGGCGTGAAGTTCCATCGGTTTGACAGCAGGTCGAACCCATCTTCATTTACTCCCGCGAACCAAGAGGCTGGCTTATCGAGCGTGAGTCGGCCGGCTCAGTCAGTACAGCGAATGCACCACTGGCCGCAATCGGCCTATGGGTTTGAGGCGATTTGCTGCGTTCGCAGCCCGAAGCCACGACTGCGAGGAGTAGCAAGAGCGCGTATTTCATCGCGGTTCGAACTCCTTTTGAATCTCCTCGCCTCCGGCTTGCCCCAGCTTGCTCAGGATGGCGTGGAGCAGTCGTCCATGTTGTTCTTCCAGATCGATTGCCATCGCCAATAAGGGCCGAAGTCGCGGGTCCTCGGCGCACTCCTTTCTCAGACCCCGGTAGCGTTCGAGCGCGTACCGGTGCGCCAGCAGATGCGTGGTCAGCGCCTCGCCGAATAATCTGATGGGCGCCAGACGTTCGGCGATCGAACCCTCCTCACGCCGTACACCACCGGCTGAGCGGGAATCGTCACGATCGAGATCGAAGCCCATGGGTTTGGGTTCAGCGGCCGCGCAGGATGCGCGGCCTACCGAATCAGTGATGCATGATCAAATAGACTATGACCAGAACCGACGCCGGAACGCCGAGCAGCCACGCCAAGAAATACCGTCCCATTACGTTCTCCTGTGGATGTTTTCACACGGTCATTTGAACGCGCTATTGGGCAGAGGCGAAGCAGTGGGGCCGCAGTCGCTGCGTAGGCAAAGGCGTACAGCGTCAGGCAAAGGTTACCTTTGCGGTCAGCGAAACCCTAATGTTTTGTCGGGACTCTGGAATCGCCTTGTGATACCCGCGGCACGGACTTTTCGTAAAACGCGAACGGGCGCTTCTCAAGCGCTTATCACTGGACGCATCGGCTAATGGCGGTGCAATACGGTCAATGCCAGGGCAACGCCGGTCAGGGCTGCAATGGCCGGCTGACTCCAGTCGATCTCTTCGAGGTCGCTCTGGACCGCTTCGAGGGCGACCGGGTGAAGGTAGGGCGCGAGTTTCGGCAAATCGTCTTGCAGCGCGATCAGCTCTTCCCGAAGCTTCGCCCGCTTGCGACGGATATCAGGATCATCCGTGTCTGCGATGCGCCGTAACAAATCTTCCACCGCAAAGAACAGCTCAGTGAAGCGATCTTCGGTCGCCTTGTCAGCGGGGAAGGCCGGGGAAAGCGCCGCGGCTGTGGTACTCATTGAAGTCCGCTTTTCTTGTCTCGATGCGGGCCAACCTACATGGCCCGTGGTCCGCCTGCAGTCGGATAAGACCTACGTAGCGTGTAAGACAGGCCGCTACGTGGCGAAAAGCCCGCACTTTCAGTGTCCGAGCGGTCCCAATTCCATCAGCAGACGGGTGAGCAGGTACATCCGGGGGGTTACGCTCGCCAGATCGATCCATTCGTGATCGGTGTGAAAATCTCCGCCCACGAAGCCCAATCCGTCCAGCGCGGGGGTACCCTCTGACATAGCGAGCGCCGACTCCGACGCGCCGCCGTTACCCGATGTTCCGACGGTTCGACCCAATTCCGCGTAAATCGCTTTGGCCCGCGCGGCGAGCGCGTCGATTTGGGGATTCTCCGTCAGGGGTGGGAAGGAAGGATCATGCGACACGGACACCTTGGTGTCTGGAACCTGCGTGTCGTGAGACTGCTGCTCGACGGCGGCCAGCACCTGCTCGAACTGATCCTGCTGACGAAATCGAACATTCAGCACGCCTTCGGCCTTGTCGGGGATGATGTTGCTTCGCTCGCCCGCGCGCAGCACCGTCAGGTTGACCGTGATGCCGTCGCCCGAATTCGGAAATTTTCCCTCGAGTGCGCTCAGCTGATGTAGCAATTCCGTCGCGGCGTTGCGTCCATTCTGTGGCGCCATGCCGGCGTGCGCCGCTCTGCCTGCGACATCGATGCGGATGGCGGCCGATCCCTTGCGCCAGACGGTGATGTCGTCGGGCGGATCGCCCGGTTCCATGTTGAGCACCACGTCATGCTCGCGCGAAAGAGTGCGAATCAGGCGCGTCGATCCCGGAGAGCCGCGTTCTTCGCTGTCGTCTAGCAGCAGCGTGATGGTTTTGAAATTGCTGAAATGCAATTGATTGAGAATGCTCATCGCCATGATCGCATTCACGACACCGGCCTTTTCGTCTCCAACTCCAGGGCCGTAAGCACGCTTATCGTCCAAGCTAAAAGGTCGATTCGCCGCCGTCCCCGGGCCAAAAACCGTGTCGATATGCGCGATCAGCAGTATCCGGCCCATGCCGGTGCCATGCCATGTGGCGAGCAGGTTATCCGGAAGATCATTCGCCTCGGCGGGCGCGATGCGCACCTCGGCGCCAATCGCCTTGAGGCGTGCCGACAGCAGCTCATCGACTTTCCTGCCTCCCTCGACGTCGCCGGTGCCAGAGTCTATGTTGACGATACTTTTAAGCAACTCGAGCGCGGCGCCACGATTGGCCTCGACGGCGGAAAACAGCTTTGTGTCACGGTGCGCGGCGGCCCCGGCAATGCCAGTGGCAAGTACGGTAGCTAGGAGGAGCAAGATTTTTGTTTTCATGGGCACACGTTACCATGCAGAAAGGCTCCTGTTTACAATCGTTCCTGCATTAAAAATCAAGGGAATCCATGCCGATAGGCTTTGAACGACGGCGGTTTCTGAAGGGAACCGGCGCCGCGTTGTTTCTGGGCGCATTGCAGGGCTGCCAGATGCCCAGCAAATCCCCTCCCGCAGTCCCCATGCTGGTTTTGCCCGATATCCGCGCGAGCACTGATCGCATCACCCGCATCTCCGTGTGCACCCGCCCGTTCCGCGCCGCAGGCCCGCGCTTCGATGTCGAGAAAATTGGCGCAAAGACCGTGATCCACAACTATGGACACGGCGGAAGCGGCTGGTCGCTGTCCTGGGGATCCGCGGCCATCGTGACCGCAAAAACGCTGGCAACGGGAGAGCGCGAGGTGGCCGTGATAGGTTGCGGCGCGCTCGGCCTCACCACCGCCTTGCAACTGCAGCGTTCCGGCGCGGCGGTGAAGATTTATGCGAAGGAATTGCCCCCCAACGTGCGCTCGTCGTTGGCATCCGGGCTGTGGACCCCGGATTCGCGCATCTGTTTTGAAGAGCGTGCGACGCCGGAATTTAGGCGGCTCTGGGAGCAAATGGCGCGTTACTCCTTCCAGATCTACCAGAGCTTTTTGGGGCTGCCGGGAACTCCTGTGGAATTCATCGACAGCTACTTTGTCTCGGACGACCCTGTAGGCCGCCGCAACGATCCCGCGGCCGAGTCGCGACCGGCCTTCGCGGAGCTACAGCGTGAGCTACTGGGCGATCTCATCCCCAGGAGCATCGATTTCGTCCCAGGAACTCACGCGTTCGGCCCACGCTACCTTCGACGCAACACGCAGATGATGTTTAATCTCAGCGCCTACACCAAAACATTGCTCGATGAGTTCTTTTCCCGCGGCGGTCGCATCGAAATAGCCGAATTCCACGCGCCCGGGGAATTGTCGCGCCTCACGGAGAAAACACTGGTGAATGCTACGGGATATGGAGCCCGCGCTCTTTTTGGCGACGAATCCGTTATTCCCGTTCGCGGGCAGCTCGCGAGGCTGATACCGCAGCCGGATGTCAATTACGGACTGTTCTACAAGCGGGTCTCGTTCGTACCGCGCCGCGACGGCATGGTGTTTCAGGCGGTGGGCGACAACGACTATTACGGGTTCAACGACCCGGCCGTGGATCCCGACCGCATTGAGGCGGAGCGCGCCGTCAATACCATCGCGGAATTGTTTTCAACACAGGACGTAGCTCATGGCACTTAGGATATCCGGGCTCAATAAGACCTATCCCAACGGGGTTAGGGCACTGAAGGATCTCTCGCTCACGGTCGGCAACAACATGTTCGGGCTGCTCGGTCCAAACGGCGCCGGTAAGAGTTCGCTGATGCGCACCATAGCGACCCTGCAAGACCCCGACTCGGGAAGCATCGATCTCGATGGCATTGACGTGCTCAAGCAGAAAAATCATGTCCGTAAGATCCTCGGCTATTTGCCGCAGGAATTCGGGGTGTATCCCAAGATGTCCGCGCTGGAGATGCTCGAGCATCTGGCCATTCTCAAGGGGGTGGTTGCACCAGGCGAACGCAAGGCCATGGTGGAGGCGCTTCTACAGCAGACCAACCTGTGGGAGGCTCGCAAGAAGGCGTTGTCGACCTATTCCGGCGGGATGAAGCAACGATTCGGCATCGCGCAGGCGCTGCTCGCCAATCCTCGCCTCATCATCGTCGATGAACCGACCGCGGGGCTCGATCCTGCCGAACGCAATCGCTTTCTCAATCTGCTTTCATCCATCGGCCGCGACGTGACCGTCATTCTCTCCACCCACATCGTCGATGATGTGCGCGAGCTGTGTCCGAGAATGGCCATCATCGCCACCGGCGAAGTGCTTCTGGAGGGCTCGCCGAGCGATACCTTGCGCGCGCTGGAGGGGCAGATCTGGTCGCGCGTGGTCGCGAGCGATGATGAGCTTCGAGCGCTGGAGGGCGCGCTGAAAGTAGTCAGCACCCATTTGGTGGCTGGCCAGCATGAGGTGCGCGTATTCAGCGCCAATTCTCCGGGCGCAGGTTTCAGCAACGTTCCCGCCGGCCTCGAGGATGTGTATTTCCTCAACCTTCCCTCTCATTCCAAGCACTAGTCGGCCAAAAAGGACTTGTCATGGGAATGTTCTGGGAATTCTTCACTTTCGAAGTCAAGTTCCGGCTGAAGAGTCTATCAACCTACGTTTATTTTCTGATTTGGCTCGCATACTCATTCCTTTCCGTGGCTTCGGAAAGTTTTGGGCCGGTAAGCGACTACAACGGCAAGGTGCTGTTGAACGGGCCTTGGGCCAACACCCTCAACGACATTGGCATGTGTCTGTTCGGCATCATCGTGTTCGCCGCGATTTTCGGTACCTCGATATTGCGAGATTTTCAGCGGGACACCTTCCAGATTCTCTTCACGAAGCCAATATCCAAATTAGCCTATCTCGGCGGCCGGTGGAGCGGGTCGTTCGTGGTGATGGTGTTGATTTGCAGCGGCATGATGCTGGGGGCCTTCTTTGGTACCTTCGCGCCGTGGGCCGACCAGTCCCGCATCGGCCCGAATCATCTTTGGTGGTACTTGCAGCCGTTCCTATCCATCGTCGTGGTGCAGATTTTCTTTTGTGGGTCGTTGTTTTTTATGGTTGCGGCCCTTACGCGAAAGATCTTCATCGTGTACCTGCAGGGTGTTGCCCTGTTCATGGTGTATGTCATCGGGCTTACGGTTTTCATTCGCACACGCTCGCTCGAGCACTTCTGGTCCGGTGTCCTCGATCCGGTAGGATTTGTCCTATTCCGCGACGTATCCAAATACTGGACCGTGGCGGAAAAAAATACTTTGCTGATGCCGTGGGATTTCAGTGGTTATTCGCCGGGGGTGTTTCTGTATAGCCGCCTGCTTTGGGTGGCAGTGGGCCTTGCGAGTCTCGCCTTGACCTGGAAACTCTTTCCCATGTCGGCCGAGGCGCTGACCGCGCGCGCCCAGGGGCGGAGGGCGGCCAAAGCGCGCCAGCAGGACGAAGATGTGGAGCGGGCGCCGCGCTCCTTGGTGGTGGCGCAGCTGCCGCAGGTCAGGCCGATTTTCAATTGGCGAACGACTTGGCTGCAGTACAAGTCCCTCACTCGGCTTAGGCTGCGTGCGGTGGTCCGCGACATCCCGTTCTGGGCAATCGTCGCCTTGATGATCGCCTTTGGTTTAAACAATGGCGCCTTCGCGGGCCGGGTGGGCGGCGTGAACGTCTGGCCCGTAACCTATCTGATGTTGGAATCCGTCGAAGGAGCGGCCCAACTGTTCCTCTTTATCGTCGCGGGGCTCTATGCGGCTGAGCTGCTGTGGCGCGAACGGGACAATCGCTTCGACGGCATCCAAGATGCGTTGCCTCTGCCCGAGTTCAGTGACTGGCTATCGCGCTTGACCGCAATTTGCTTCGTAGAAGCGGTGCTGCTGGTGGTGGCGATGCTGGTCGGCATCATGATGCAAAGCGTCGCCGGTTACTATGACTTTGAACTCGGTCTGTATTTCAAAGAGCTCTATCTGGTCGTATTCCCCCAGGCCGTGGGGTTCGCGATGTTCGCGCTGTTCGTGCAGACCATGGTGTCGAACAAGTTTGTAGGGCATGCGATCGTCATCGGCACGGTGGTTCTGCAACCGATACTGCAGGCCTTCGGCTGGGAAAACACCCTGTATCTTCCTGGCAATGTGCCCGCCCATCCCTATTCCGACATGAACGGCTATGGGCACTTCGTAGCGGCCATATTGTGGGCGTTGGTGTATTGGACCGCCGTTTTTGCGTTCCTTGGAATCATATCCATTGCCTTCGCGAGGCGCGGCATCACCGAGTCCTGGCGTTCGCGGTCGCGATTGGCGGCTGCCCGCGCGCCCCGTTTGGCGTTGGCCGGCACCGCATTTTTCCTGATCGCCTGCGCGTCGGGAGGCTGGTATTACTACAACGCGCACGTGTTGAACGATTTTTTGACGGCGGATGATCGGCGCAAGCGCGCCGCCGACTACGAGCGCGACTTCAAGAAGTATGAGAATTTGCCGCAACCCAAAGTCACCGCGGTCGATACCAAGGTGGACATTTACCCGGAGCGGCGTTCGTTTGAAAGCAGCGGGCGCTATACGCTGCAGAACAAGTCCGGCGTCCCGATCCGTGAAATTCAAATCACCGACCGCCATGAGACGGTTCAGGATGTCAAATTCGACCGGCCGTTTCACCTGGTGAGCAAGGGTTCTCACGATGTATTCAGCATCTATGCGCTCGAGCAGCCGCTGCCGCCTGGGGAGGTGGTCAATCTCGATTTCAAAGCAGGCTATCAAGCGCGCGGCTTCAAAGACGGCAATGAGCAGCCGGAATTTGCCTTCAACGGCACATTCTTCGACATGGAGTTCCTGCCGGAGATCGGCTACGACGCCGGCGTGGAACTCGATGATCCGCGCCGTCGCCGCGAACAGCGCTTGGGCGAGCAAACGGAGCTGCCAGCACGCGGGGATCCGGTGGGTGAGCGTCTCAATCTCTTCACCACAACGTCGGATTGGATTACCTATCACACCGTTGTCAGCACATCCGCAGGTCAAATCGCGATTGCTCCAGGTTACCTCACCAGGCGCTGGAGCGAAGGCGGGCGAAACTACTTCGACTACACCATGGGTAGCACCCATATCCTGGACTTCTTTGCGTACCTATCGGGACGCTATCAGGTCCGGAAGGAGGTCTATCAGGGCGTATCCGGCCCGATAAATCTCGAGGTCTACTACGATCCGGCGAATCAGTTCGACATCGGCGAAATGCTCGAATGCAGCCGTGAAGGGCTCAAGTATTACGAACAACACTACAGCCCCTATCAATTCACGCAATTTCGCATCATGGAGTTTCCACGCTATCGAACCTTTGCGCAGTCCTTCTCGAACACGGTGCCTTTCTCGGAGGGCATCGGGTTCATCACCCGAGTGGAAAATCCCAAGAAGGACGTGGATCTGACCTATTTCGTCACGGCTCATGAGCTCGGCCACCAATGGTGGGGGCATCAATTGATCGGGGGCCGGGTCGAGGGCTCGAACATGATGTCCGAGACCCTGGCGCAATATTCCGCATACATGGTGATGAAGGCGAAATATGGGCCGAAGTATATGCACCGCGTGATGCGACACTTCCTGGACAGTTATCTGCGCGGCAGGGCTGGGGAAGTGCGCCGCGAGCGGCCATTGGCGCTGGTTCAGAATGAACCCTACGTCTGGTATCAGAAGGGCGGTCAGATCATGTACGCGCTGGCGGACTACATCGGCGAGGACAAGGTCGACTTGGCCCTGCACAACTTCCTGATGCAGTACCGATTCGCCAATGCGACCAATCAATTAGATGCCGTCGATCATAAGACGGGGTCCAGCGTGGAGGAGCAGCCTTACCCCGACACCCGGCTGTTGGTCGAGGCCCTGCGGGAGCAGACACCGGCTAAATACCAATATCTCATCGATGATGGGTTCAACCGCATTGTGTTGTACGACAACAAGGCAATTTCCGCCGAGTATCATCGCCGGCCGGACGGAAAGTACGATGTCACCCTAGAGGTTCAGGCGCGCAAGATGCAGGCGGACGGCAACGGCGTCGAAAAGCCGCTGCCGCTGGCCGACTACATCGATATCGGCGTCTTTGCGGGCGAAAAGGACGAGGAGAAGGTGCTGCACCTGAGCCGAGAGAAAATCACGGACGAGCTCACGAAATTCACCTACGTGGTGGATGGCGAGCCCACCTACGCCGGCATCGATCCTTTCAACGAATTGATCGATCGGATCGCCGATGACAATACGATTGAGGCCGTGGAGGCGAAAGAGCCGGCGGCGAGCGCGCGGAACGCTGCTGCTTCGGCGCCCACGGCCATGGCCGCAGCTGCGCCTCGTGGGTAAATTGACTGGCGATGCAGCCTTGGACAATATCCCCGGATCCCGTTGAATTATGAAATAAACCCTTAATTTTCAGGGTTTTCCGTACGCTCGTTTGAACATAATGTGAGGCGGTTTGCTTAGCCTGGCACTCCGTAAATTTCCCCCGATCCAGATAATGGCGCCCGACACCCGGCAGCACGGATGCGTTCGTCAGGGTGTCGATTCGCGAAAAAGTCGCGCGCATGGATGCGCGCGCACCCCTTCCTTCATTTGCCATTCAAACCCTTTTGACGGCCCTCGCCTCCAACGTTCCACATGGCCAGCTACTACATGTTGAACTTGAACACCGGCATGGGGGCCCGCGCGGACGCCGAGCCGGAGGATCTGGTGGGTGCCGCTGTCAACGGCAACATGGCTGCCTTCGAGCGCCTGTATCGCCGCTATTCGCCCCGCATATACGGATTGTGTCTGCGGCTCACGGGCCAGCGCGAGTCCGCTGAGGATTGCACTCAGGAATGCTTCGTGGAGGCTTGGCGCGCCTTGGCACGATTTGAAAGGCGCAGCGATTTCGGCACGTGGCTCCACAGTATCGCGGTGCGCGCCGTACTGTCCAAACGCCGCGGGTTGCGTGCCAAATTCGAAGTCCCCGAGCCGGAAGGCGGCATGCCGCAGTTGGCGGATGCGGATGGCTCGCCACCGCTCGATTTGGAGCGCGCCATCGCGCGCCTCCCGGAGGCAGCGCGGCACGTGCTGGTGCTGGTCGGGATCTACGGGTTCACCCACCAGGAGGCGGCCGACATGCTGCGGGTGGCAGAGGGCACCTGCAAGGCGCAGTTGCACCGTGCCCGCCATCTGTTGGCGAGCGCCCTGGGTCAGGAGGCATCATGAACAACACCCCGGAAAATGACCTGGACAAGGCATTGGCCGGACTTTCGCGCGAGATCAATCCACCGCGAAATCTTTGGCCGCAGATCGCTGCTCGCATCGAGGCACGTCGCAGGCCTCGCCCGATCCTGATGGCCGCCTGCGTGGCTGCGCTGGCAGCGTGCCTGGCGAGCGTGTTCACCTGGGCGGTGCTGCGCAAGGCCGCGGAACCGAGCGGTCTGTCGCTGGTGGCTCAGCAGAATGCTCCGGTGTTCAATGATCCCACGGACCCGAAGTATTTGAAGGCACGGGCGGATCTGGAGAAGACTTTCAACGAGCGCTTGGCGCTGCTTGATCCGAGCACACGGGTGAAGATCGAAGCGAGTCTGCAAACCATCCGCAAAGCGCGCGAAGACATTCGCAAGGCGCTGCAGGCGGATCCAGCGAGTTCCCTGCTCGAGGATCTCTGGCAGAGCACGTCGCAAGACGAAATCGACTTATATGACCGGGTGGTCCAGACCACCGATCCCTCAACGACGAGGTCCTAAAAACATGACCAACGCAGTACTCAAAACCACATTGACAGGCTTGCTCATCATGGCGGCGACCGCCGCGCATGCTGCCCGTGACATCGACGAGCAGCATCCCGCCGACGCACGTGCCAGCGTGGACATCAACAGCGTATCGGGCACCATGAATGTGATCGGATGGGACAAGCCGGCAGTCGAGGTCACCGGCACCGTTGGCAACGATATAGAACGGGTCGATGTAACCGGCGACAACGGCCACATTTCGGTGCAAGTCGTGTCCCGTTCTTCGCGCATGTGGAATTCCGACTCCACGGCGCATCTGACCGTTCACGTGCCGAGCGGCGCGGCGGTATCCACCACGCTGGTCAGCGCGGATTTCAAAGTGAGCGGTTTGAACGGTGATCTGGACCTGCATACCGTGAGCGGTGACGTCCGAGGCGAGACCGGCGGTAATTTGCGCGTCAATACAGTGAGCGGCAATGTCGAGATTAACGCCAAAGAGGCCAAATCGCTGGCGGCTCGCAGCGTCAGCGGTGACATCGAAATCAGCGGCGGAAGCGGCGAGGCCGATGTCACCACTATCAGCGGCACGTTGAAAGTGAAGCTCGGCACTCAAAATCACGTGCATCTGAAGAGCGTGTCCGGCGATATTACCGCCTCGCTGGGATTGGCAAACGATGCGCAGCTCGAGGGCGAGGCGGTGAGCGGCGACATCACGCTTAAAATCTCCGGAAATGCCTCCGCGGACTACGACGTGGAGACCCATAGTGGCTCCATCAGCAATTGCTTCGGGCCGAAGCCCGTAGAGCCACGCTACGGACCGGGTTCCAAACTGGTATTCAAGAACGGTGACAGCAGCGCGCGCGTCCACGTGCTCACTCACAGCGGCGACGTGCGGGTCTGCACACAATCATGACCGTTTCTTGAAAGGCGCTACAGCTCGTCAGTCAAGGACTACGTAGCGTTCCGAGTGTGACCGGCATCGCCGACCGGTCGATGGCGGCTAACTTCTCCATGCTGTCCAAGGCAACGCGCCGATGCATCGAACTTCGCCAGGAGTGAGATCACCGGCGAGAAACCCGACAGTGTGCCGCGCTCATCCATCGAAGGCGGCATTAATTTTTTTCGCCGAGCGAGTCTTCCCGCTCAGGTACCATCAAAAGACGCAGTTCCTGAGGAGCCTATGAATACAGCAGCCGTCCTATCCCATCCTATTGCGCAACCGCCGCTTCCCTACGAGCAAAATGCGCTCGATCCGGTGATCTCGGCCAATACGCTTTCATTCCACTATGGTAAGCATCACAAGACCTATGTGGACACACTGAACAAATTGATTGTCGGCACCGAATTCGCGGATATGCCGCTCGAGAAGATCGTCAAATCGAGTTCCGGGCAGGCTGAGCACACGGCAATCTTCAACAACGCCGCGCAAGCATGGAATCACGCGTTCTATTGGCGCTGCCTGCGGCCCAAGGGTGGCGGCGAACCGCCGGCTGCCCTCAAGAAGCTCATCGAGGATTCGTTCGGCGGCGTCGAGCAATGCAAGAAGGAACTCTCCACGAATGCCATCGGACAATTTGGCAGTGGTTGGGCATGGCTCATTCAGGATGCCGGGAAGCTGAAGGTCATCAAGACGGCCAATGCCCACACCCCGATTGCCCAAGGTCAGAAGCCTCTACTCACCATCGATGTTTGGGAGCATGCCTACTACCTGGATTATCAGAATCGGCGTGCCGATCACGTCAATGCGGTTTTGGACCGTCTCATCAACTGGGAATTCGCGCTGGAGAATCTCAACGCGAAATGACCGATGGGGGCGGGCGGCGGCCCGGGCCGCCCGCCTCGCGGTTTAATTTGCGTTTGCTTGATGCGCCTGATCGACACCCCAGCCGCCGCCCAGGGCCTTGATGAGCAAGACGCTTGCTGTCAGTCGACGGAGTTGGATATTGACGCTGGACAGTTGGGCCTGTAGCGCGGTGTTCTCCGTCGTCGCCACCTCCAAGAAGGTAACCAATCCGGCTCGGTAGCGATATTGGGCTTGCTGCAGAGCCTGTCCAGTTGCAGCAACCGCAGCCGATTCGCTCACGCTCTCCTGCTCCAGCTGCCGAAGGGCAGCAAGATTGTCTTCCACCTCCTGATAGGCGGTAAGCACCGTGTTTCGATAGTTGGCTGCCTGTTCGTCATAGGCTGCATGGGCTTGAGCGCTTTGCGCGCGATGTCGGCCGAAATCAAAGATGGTGAGCATGCCAGTTGGGCCGGCGGACCACATTCGGCTCGGTGCAGTGATCCAATTGGAAGTCGTGGTGCTGTCAAATCCGGTGGCTGCGGCCAGACTGAAGACCGGAAAATAAGCGGCTCTTGCCACACCAATCTGCGCATTGGCCGCGGCGGCGCGACGTTCGGCCGCGGATACGTCGGGGCGGCGTTCAAGCAGGTCGGAGGGAAGACCAACGCCTACTGAGGGTGGCCCTATTCCCGGAGGGAGCGGCTTGACGGGCAAGCGGAATCCGGTTGGATTCTCGCCCTCGAGCACGGCGAGCGCATGCTCGGTTTGCGCCCGCTGCAAGCGTATGTCTGCAGCCTGCGTCCGGGCAGATTCCAGTTGCGCCTGTGCCTGGGCAACATCGCTGAGGGCGGCACCGCCGCCGTGGAACAGGTTCTGTGTCAATTCCGCTGACTTGCGATAGTCCTCGACTGTCCGATCCAGCAGTTCCTGCTCGGCGTCTTCTGCGCACAAGCTGAAGTAATCAGTGGCTGCCTCGGCCCTGATCGCGAGCGACAAGGCCCCTAGATCGGCGGCGCTCGCTTGTTGCGACGCCTTGGCGGATGCGACATTGTTGCGCACCCGACCCCACAAATCGATCTCGTAAGAGAGGTCCGCCTCGACATCGAAGTTGTTCACCGTGGGTTCGGTGCCGGGCGGAAAGTGCGGTGCGTTGACCGAAGTCCGGGCGCGCGATGCCGCGGCTTGCGCCGAGAGGGTGGGCAGAAGCGAGGAGCGTGCAATGCGCGTCGCCGCACGCGCTTGCATGAGCCGCGCAAAGGCCGCCTTGATGTCCTGGTTGGCGTCGGCGACCTTCGCCTCCACGGCATCGAGGGCCGGATCGTTGAATGCATGCCACCATTCGCCGCGGCTGACATCATCCATAGGCTGCGCCGTCTTCCACTCCGCTGCCTCCTGGTAGGTGGCGGCGGGCGCGGGCGTGGAGGGCGGGTGGTAGCGAGGCGCCAGTGAGCAGGCACTCGCGAGCGCACCGGCCAGCCCGATAAAAGATCGACCCTTCATCCGGACTTGCTCGGCGCGATCCGCACCGTGAGGCCGTCCGTGATGGAATCGGGCGGGTTCACGATCACGGTATCAGAGGGGTCGAGACCGGACAGCACCTCGATGGTGTTGCCAAAGTCGCGGCCTTGCACGATGTTCTTGAGCTTGACGCGGTGATCTTTATCGAGCGTCGCCACCTGAAGGCCGGCCGCACGGAAGATGACGGTATTGGCGGGCAGACGCAGGGTCTGAGAATTCGCGGCGAGCTTGAAGTGAACCTCTGCGAACGCGCCGGGATACACTTCGCCTTTGGCATTGTCGAGTTCCAGTTCCACTTGCAAGGTCCGCAGCGTTGAATCAAGGGCGTTGGACGTGCGTACGGTCTTGGCGGGGAATTCTCGGCCGGGAAACTCTGCAAAGCGCAGCTCCGCGTCCAATCCGGGACGGGTGACCGATGCGTAGGTCTCCGGTACCCGCACATAAATGCGAAGCTTGTGTGTATCAGCGATACGGAACAACTCGGTCCCCGCTGCTTGTCCGGCGTTTATCAGCGCACCAATATCGGTGTTGCGCGCAGTGATGACGCCGGTGAAGGGCGCGACGACGCGCTTGAACGACTCCAATTCAGCCAATCGGGCGACATTTGCCGCCGCTGATTCCGAGCTCGCATGCTTGGCCGCAGCGTCCCCCGCCTTTTCATCGGCATCTTGCTTCGACACCGACTCGGTTTTCAGCAGCCCCTTCCAACGTTCATTGGTGCTGTTGGAAAGGGCCTCATTGGCCCGCGCGGTCGCCAGATCCGCTTGAGCCTGCTTTAGCTGCTGATCGACCTCGGGCGTTTCGATTTCTCCGAGCAGTTGTCCCTTTACCACCAAGCTGCCAATGTCGGTATACCAAGCCTTGAGATAACCGTTGGTGCGTGCATAAATCGGCGCCTCGATGAACGCCTGCACCGCTCCCGGCAGCACCAATTCCTCACCCGAATCGCTCGGTTTTGCCGTAACCGTCACGACTGTCGGAATGGAGTCGGAGGCCGTGTCCTTCTCGAGCGAATTGCGCGCGAGGACGCGGCTTACTTCGCCCCAGATTCCGAGGACTACCGCGATCACCACCAGCACCCATATAAAACGTTTGAAATTTCGCATTAGGCGCGGATCTGCGTGGGTTTGATCAGGCATGGGCCACCTCCCCGGACTCGAGCGGATGGGCATTGCGTCCGTGAATCATCGAAAATACGGTTGGAACGAAGAAGAGCGTTGCCACGGTGGCAAAGATCAAGCCACCGATTACCGCCCGGCCCAGGGGCGCATTCTGCTCGCCGCCGTCTCCGAGCCCAAGCGCCATGGGAATCATGCCGATGATCATCGCCAGAGCCGTCATGATCACGGGTCGCAGTCGGGTGAATCCAGCCTGCAGCGCCGCCTCGAACGCCGTATCACCGGCATTCATCCGTTCGCGCGCAAAACTGATGACTAGCACACTGTTGGCGGTGGCGACACCCATGCACATGATTGCACCGGTGAGCGCCGGGACACTGACGGTGGTATGGGTCAAAAAGAGCATCCAGACAATGCCGGCAAGGGCGGCGGGCAGGGCGGTGATGATGATGAACGGATCGAGCAGAGACTGGAAATTCACCACGATCAGCATGTACACCAGGATGATCGCGCCAACAAGGCCGAGCAACAATCCGTTGAACGAAGCCTTCATCGTCTGCACCTGACCGCGCACCGTGACGTGAGAGCCTTTTGGCAGATCCTTCTGCGCCTCGGCTACGATCTTGTTGATCTGGTCAGAGACAAAACCCAGGTCGACACGGTCCACCGAGCCATAGATATCGATGGAAGGTGTCGCGTTGTAGTGGGTGACAACGGCAGGAGCGACACTTCGATGAATGCTGGCAAGATTGGACAGAATCTGCGACGAGCCGTTGACCCCGCCGCTTAAGGGTGTGTTGCCCAAGTCGTTGAGGGACTCCAGACGATATTGCGGCGTTTGCGACGCGATCTGGTATTGGGTACCGCTCTTCGGGTCGACCCAGAAATTCGGCGCAGTCTGAAAGCTGCCAGACAATGAGACAAGCATGTTGTTTGCAACCTGTTGCTCAGTAAGGCCGACGAGCTGCGCCTTGGTGCGATCTATATCGACGTTGAATTGCGGGTAGTCGTTCGCCTGGTGCACATGCAGGTCGACGGCGCCCGGAATGCGCTGCAGTTTCGGCAGAAGGTTGTTGGCGAACTCCCGATTCGCCTCCATGTTGGTCCCCACGATCTGCACGTCGATGGGGGACGGCAGGCCGAAATTCAGGATCTGCGCGATCATGTCGGCGGGCAGAAAGGCGAAACTGGTCGACGGAAATGATTCGGTCAACCGCTTGCGAAGTTGCCTGACGAATTTTGCCGTTGGGTCATGTTTTTCTGTCAAGTTGACGTAGATGTCGGCGTCGCCGGGTCCGACGGGTGCAGAGGTGCTGTAAGCCAGGTTGATGCCGCTGTACGGCAAGCCCAGATTGTCGACGATGCTTGCGATTTGATGCGCCGGGACTACCTGCCGGATCGCGGCTTCTATTTGATCGCACAACGCCGCGGTCTCTTCAATTCGCGTACCCGTGCGGGCCCGCACGTGCAGCTTTATTTGGCCGCCGTCCACGCTGGGAAAGAAGTCCTGTCCCAGTCCGGGCAGCGGTCCGATCGGAAACGCCAGCACGGCTGTGACGGCCATCGCCCCGAGAAACAGCGCGGCGAAGCGAGGTCCGGCGACCAGCGCGGCGCCCAGCAACTGCTTGTAGTACTCGCGAAGCCGCTCGAAATGATGTTCGAAGCGCTCCTGAAAGCGCACCAAGGCGTTCCCCGATTTACGCTTATGCGCGGCATCGTGTGCCTTTAGCCAAAAGCGCGCCAGCGTCGGCACCAGGGTTCTGGACAGGAGGTACGAAGCGAGCATTGCAAATACCACTGCCTCGGCCAATGGGATAAACAAGAATTTCGCAATGCCCGCCAGAAGGAACATGGGTACGAATACTATGCAGATCGATAATGTCGACACCAGCGCGGGCAATGCGATCTGATGAGCGCCGTCCAAGATAGCGGTCTCGACGTCCTTGCCTTGCTCCAGATGATAGTTGATGTTCTCGATGGTCACCGTTGCATCATCGACCAGGATGCCGACCGCGAGGGCCAAGCCGCCCAAGGTCATGATGTTGATGGTTTCGCCGAGCGCCGTCAGGCAGCAAATGGAGGCGAGGATCGACAGTGGAATGGAAATCGTGATGATTAGAGTGCTTCGCCAACTGCCCAAGAAAAGAAGAATTAGGAGACCCGTCAGCGCGCCTGCGATGACCGCCTCGCGTACCACCCCTGATATGGCAGCGCGCACGAATACCGACTGGTCGCTGAGCGCCTCTATTTTGAGTTCCGGCGGCAGTGCAGCGCGCAGTTGTGGCAGGCGTTCGTTGATTCCATTGATGATGTCGATGGTCGAGGCGTTGCCGACCTTCAGCACGTTCATGAGCACCGCCCGTCTCCCACCGAGCCTGACGATGTTGGTCTGCGGCGAGTAGCCGTCGCGCACATGTGCGACGTCCCGAACGTAGGTCACCGTGCCGTTGCGGGCACGAATCGGCAGATCGTTCAGCTCCTCGACCTTCAAGGGACTGGCATTTAGCTTGATGTAGTATTCCAGCGGTCCGATTTTCTCGGTTCCGGCGGGAAGAATTAGGTTTTGCGCCGCCAAGGCCGATACCACGTCGCTTCCCGACAGCCCGTTCGCGGTAAGCGCCTGCGGATCGAGGTCGACCTGGACCTGCCGTTGCTTGCCGCCGTAGGGGAAGGGCATCGAAGCGCCTTGGACCGTGGCGAGCTGCGTACGAACAATGGTATTGGCAAGGTCATAAATCTGCGACTCAGGCAGGGTAGAACTCGTCAGCGCCAGCTGCAAAATCGGAACGGTCGAAGCGTTGTAGTTGAGGATGAACGGCGGCTGAGTTCCGGGCGGCGAAAATGCCAATTGGGTTTGCGAAACCGAAGTGATCTGCGACATCGAAAGATCGTTGTCCGCCGTGGGCTGGAAGAAGTACTTGACTACAGCCTCGCCGTTTACGGATGTCGACTCGGTGTGTTCCACGTCGTTGACGGTTGTTTGCGCCACCCGCTCGGAAAACAATACGATCCGATTGGCAATTTCCTCCGGCAGGATGCCGGTATAGCGCCAGATCACCGCGGCGATCGGGATCTTGATGTTCGGAAAAATGTCGGTCGCCGTGCGCATGATGGAATAGGTGCCCAGCAGAATGATGAGCACAGCCAACATGATGAATGTGTAAGGCCGCTGAAGCGCGACTCTAACGATCCACATCGAGAACTCCGGAGCTAGTCGGGCGGAAGCATGAGCAGAAGGTCGGGCAAGGGCTGCCCGCGATCGTCATTGCGGAAATGATCGAGGATGGGGGCATATGCCCGTAGATGTATCACTATACCGTTTCCCAGAATCGCAAAGCAAAATGACTTTCATGCTATCTGCCGTTGTCAGTCGAGCGGTAGAGAATTCATTTCCTCGTTGATGGCTATGCGGTGCAGCACCGCACGCAGGTCGGCTGCGTGCTGCTTGCCAAAAATATCTTCGAAGCGACCCTCGGCAGCGCGCCATAGCCGGCGTGCGCGCCGCAGAGTGGATTTCCCCTTGCGGGTCAGTTCCACATAGCGACGGCGCCGGTCCTCAGCAGACAGGCGAAGGGCCAATAGATCGTCGCGCTCCAATGGGCGCAGATTGTGGCCGAGCGTAGAGCGATCCATGACCATGGCAGTAGCCAACTCGCGCATGGTAATGCCCCTGCGCGCATGCTCACGATCGAGTTCGGACAGGATCGAATATTGAGTCGACTTGATGCCTGTTGGCGCCAGCGCCATGTCGTAAAACTGAGAAACGCGGCGCGAAGCCCTTCGCAGGCTCCCGCAGGTGCAGGAAGAGCTGGGGATGTCCGCTTTGTAGTTTTTACCCGGATGTTGGGGCATATGCCCCTATTTTAGCATCTTCAGGCGGCCCGATGCTTGACGGGGAGTTCCTTCGCTCGATCGGCAGGCTGCACTGCGTCCTGCACGAGTATCTCTTGGGAACGCTGCCACAATCGCCCCGCAAGATCGAGATCCGCCAGAAGCGGATTGGCCTCGTGCCTGCGGCACTCGCGCCAGTACTCGCCGGTGACCCCCACGGTGGCGGGATTGCCGATGAGATAGGCGATGGTGGCGGCGCCTTGGGCGGCGGATCGGATAAAAGGTGCTACGAGGTTACGGAGCAGGCGGCCCAGTGCGGGTATGTGCCTGTGGATGCGGGTACCGCGCACGGCGCCTGGTTCCACCGCATTCACTGCGATGCCACGCGACCTCAGTCGCCGTGAAAGTTCCATCGCGTATAGAGCGTTGGCGAGCTTCGACTGCGCGTAAAAGGCAGCTGGCTCGTAGAAACGCTGGCCCGCCAAGTTGTCGAACATGATGCCGTTCGCGCTTGCCTGGCGGGAAGCGCTCGCGGTCACAATCACCACGCGGCCGCTCCCATCGCGTATCTGATCGGAAATTCCGTTGATGAGGGAGAAGTGGCCCACGTGATTGACGAGAAACTGTTGTTCCACGCCATAGCGGGTGTGCAGCGTGGGAAGATATGCCACAGCAGCATTGGCCACGATCGCATCGATTTGACCGAAATGGCGCAGTGCGGCCACGGCACGTGTCACCGAATCAAGATCGCCAAGGTCGCATTCCAGCGGCTCAGTGTTGAAAGCAACCGCACGGCATGCGTCGCGGGCGACAGCCATGGTCCGCCCCAAGCCGATGACGTGCGCGCCATTGGCGGCCAGCGCGCTCATGATCTCGATGCCAATTCCGGAGTCGCAACCGGTGACGATTATGCGTTTGCCGTTCAAATCAATGCCCGCGAGCACCTGATCGGCGGTGGAGCGTGCTCCAAAGGTCATGGACGTCGACATTATAATTCCCCTACATTCCCAATCATTTCAGCGACGCACACATCATGCGCACGCTCGCCGAAATACCCTTCGAAAATTCTTCCCTGCTGGCACTGGTTTGCTTAAGGCCCCGTGTGGTGGCGTGCAGCGACTTTGCAAGTTCGCCGGGCTCCACGCCGACATGCCGACAGCGCTTGGTAAGCGATGATTCGGCAATTGCTGCCGCCAGCCCCTGCTCAAATCGAGCGCCATACGCAGCGAGTGTGTCGCCCGCGAGCGCCATGCCAGCGCACATGAGATCGGTTGCATCGACGCCCAACGAGCCGACAAACCGGCCAGCCCACTCGTCGCAAGCGGCGATGAGTCTGTCATCCAGGTTACGGCTGGCATCGGATAGAACGTCGAGCGCAGCGCTTAGTTGACCGGTGAGCGCATGTTCGAGCGCTTTGCGGAACAATTCTTCTTTGTTGGAAAACATCAAATAAAGGCCTTGGCGAGACACGCCGGCCGCGCGGGCAACATCGTCCATGGAAGCCTTGCGATAGCCATAACGACGAAACACGCCGATGGCGGCCTCCAGCAAAGGCCGCAGACGGGCGTCGGCGGGATCGGCAGAGGTTATGTTCACAAGTCATGCTAGACAATTAGGGTCCAAGTTGTCAACTATGTCGCTGACATATTGTACGCCCCGATCAGGCAGAAAAACAATGAAATCATACGCCTGTCGCTAAGTCCTCATGTGCGACAGCCCTTGTTGCATGGCATAGTAGCGTTGATGCAAATTCCAAAGATCAATGTTCCCACGGTCGCGATACGCGGCACCTCCGAGAGATTCCCCGTGCGCCGGATCTACTGCGTGGGCCTGAATTACGCCGATCACGCGCGCGAGATGGGTAAAGATCCTGATCGTCATCCGCCGTTCTTCTTCGGTAAACCCTCCGATGCGGTGGTCGCGAGCGGTGCGCGGCTGCCTTACCCGGCCAAGACGCAGGATTTTCATCATGAGGTGGAGATGGTGGTCGCGCTTGGCGCGGGAGGCGCCGAGGTGAAGCCCGAGGCGGCGATCGATCTCGTGTATGGTTACGCAGTGGGGATCGATCTGACGCGACGCGACTTACAGGCAGAAGCGAAGAAGCTCGGTCGGCCGTGGGATCTGGGGAAGGGCTTTGACCATTCTGCGCCCGTCGGTTCAATCACGCGCGGCAAACCTCCTTCGGATGGCGCAATCGGCCTCTACGTGAACGGGCATATCAAACAATCGGGAGATCTGACACAAATGATTTGGGGAGTTGCAGAAATTATTGCGATTTTGTCGGGCTTCATATCGCTCGGCGCGGGGGATTTGATATTTACGGGTACGCCATCTGGTGTGGGCCCGATTGCGCGCGGCGACAAATTACGCGGCGAACTCGCCGGTGCCGATCCGCTCGAGGTGAGTTTCACATGAAGACTTGCTTTATAGGCATAGCACTGCTGATCCCGATGCTCGCGAGCGGTGCAGACAACTACGAGCAACGCGTGGAGCATGTGCTCGAAGCAACTCCTTTGATCGACGGCCACAATGACCTGCCTTGGGAGATCCGCGACCGCTTTCATAGCCGGGTCGATGGCGTGGACCTCCGCAGCGACACCAGCAATTTGAAGCTGGCCCCGGGCCAAGCGGCCCTGATGACGGACATCCCCAAGATGCGCGCCGGCCACATGGGCGGCCAGTTCTGGTCAGTCTGGATACCAGTAACGGAAAAGGGTCCGGACGCGGTGCAGATGACCCTCGAGCAGATTGATCTGGTGAAGCGCATGGCTTCCGCCTACTCGCAAGATTTGGCGATGGCCTATACCGCGGCGGATGTGAGGCGCATCCACAAGGCGCACAAGATCGCCTCTCTAATCGGGATCGAGGGCGGCCATCAAATCAACAATTCACTGGCGATGCTGCGGCAAATGTACGATGCAGGCGCGCGGTATATGACATTGACCCACAGTTCCAACACCGATTGGGCAGATTCTGCGACCGATACCCCTGTGCATCACGGCCTGACACCTTTCGGCGTCGAGGTGGTGCATGAAATGAACCGCCTGGGCATGCTGGTCGATCTGAGTCACGTTTCTCCGGATACGATGCGGGCCGCGCTTGCGGCCACTTCGGCGCCGGTCATCTTTTCGCATTCCTCGGCGCGGGCCTTGGTGGACCATCCCAGGGATGTGCCCGACGACGTGCTGCGGACGGTGGCGACCAACGGCGGGGTGGTGATGGTGAATTTTGCATTGAGCTACGTGTCCGAAGCTCATAATCGTTGGGAGGCGGACGAGGCCGCCGAGGCGACTCGATTCAACAGCCCGCCGTTCGCCGGACTGTATATCGGGCAGCCCGATCGTGCCAAAGCTGCGATGGATGCCTGGCACGCATCGCATCCGGCGCCGCAAGTAACGCTTTCGCAAGTAGCCGATCATATCGAGCACATTGCCAAGGTGGCCGGTGTAGATCATGTTGGAATAGGTTCGGATTTCGACGGCATCCCGGAGGCGCCGGTGGGTCTGGAGAACGTGAGTCGCTATCCTGCCTTGCTCGCTGAACTAATGCGCCGCGGATGGAGCGACGCCGACGTCGCCAAGGTCGCCGGAGAGAACGTGCTTCGGGTTATGACACAAACCGAAAAGGTGGCTCTGGAACTGCAGAAGTCGCACCAACCTTCCGAAGCGCAGATCGACAGCTCCAAGGCGCACTGATTCATTTGCCTGCCGTTCGGGTGCCTCCCGAACGACAGGCCGGTCCGAAGTTGGCGTCAAGGAGGTTCAGGTCGGGCTTCGAAGGCAATCCATCCTTAGGTTCGGTAGCTGTCATCGATGCGATCAAGACGGCGCAGCAGCCCCGGCCAAATCAGCTGATGGGGTCCCATTCCGTTGGAAACTTCGCGAGCCTGTTCCATGGCCGTATCGATGATCTCTGGGCGAACGCTGATCAGCGCACCGCCCCCGGACTGCGCGCGAAGCTGAATCGCACAGGTAGCCTCAAAAATATACATGGCCTGAAACGCTTCGGCGACGGTGCGTCCGACGGTCAGCAGCCCGTGATTGCGCAGCATCAGGTAGCTTTTCTTGCCCATGTCGGCCACCAACCGCGGCTTCTCATCCTCGCGCAGAGCGACCCCCTCGTAGTCATGGTAGGCAAGATTCTGCAGCACGAAGATTGATTGTTGCGACAATGGCAGCACACCGCCTTGCTGCGCGGATACCGCAATGCCATTCAAGGTGTGGGTATGCAGGACGCACTGCACATCATGGCGTGCCGCATGAATCGCACTGTGAATGGTGAAGCCCGCGGGATTGACGGGCCAAGGGTTCTCGCCGATTTTATTTCCCTGCATGTCGATCTTCACCAGGCTCGAGGCGGTGATCTCGTCGAACAACATGCCGTACGGATTGATAAGGAAGTGATGCTCCGGGCCGGGAACGCGTGCCGTGATATGAGTGAAAACCAGGTCATCCCAGTGAAAATGCGCGACCAGGCGGTACGCAGCCGCCAGATCGACGCGCACCGCCCATTCTTCCGGGGAGAAGCGTGTTGATGCATCGCCCAGGGTGGGTACGGACTTCAGCATGGGTGTTCTCCGTTAAGCGTAGCGGGCCTTGAGTATAAGCCGGACGCTACAGGGCACGCAGCGCGGTCGCCACCGGTAGTCGAGCGGCCCGAATGGCCGGGAACAGCCCACCCACGATGCCGATCGCGCAGGCCCAGATTATCCCAAGAGCGACGAGGGCGGGCGTCACCGCAAGATCAAACATCAGCTGCCCCTGAAAACCGCCGCCGTTGGTGTCCACCGAATGCCCGTTGAACAACAGCCAAGCGAGCGCCGCGCCCATGGCGCCGCCGATGAGGGCCAGGAGCAATGCCTCCACGAATACCGAGACGACGATCGGAACCGCTCCGAAGCCGATGGCGCGCAAGGTGGCAATTTCGCGGGCGCGCGCGCTGACTGCCGAATACATAGTGTTGAGGGCGCCGAAAATTGCCCCGACGGCCATGATGCCCCCCACCACATAAGCGACCGTTTTCAAGATCTTGCTGATCTGATCGGATTGCTGCGCGCCAAAGTCAGACTCCTTGGCGACGTCAACCTGCAGCTGGGGGTTGCTGGTTATCGCATCTTTGAAGGTCTGGAACGCGGCGGGCGATTGCAGCATAACCAGGACGCTCTGCGCGCTGCTGCCGCGTCGGTATGCCGATCGCAGTGTCGGCGCGTCAGCAAGCAGCTCTGATTCGCGGGCGGAGCCGCCGCTCTCGAACACGCCCACAATCGTCCAATTGGTGCCGCTCAATCGAAGCTGCGAGCCGATCTCGGTGTTGCGGTACATGCGCTGCGCTGACTTGCCGACGATGAGTTCCGCCAACCCGGGCGTGAACATTCGGCCTTGCAACAAGCGAATTTCGGGATGAACGGCAAATCCCTCCGCTGTCAATCCGCGGAATGCACCACTGGATTCGGTGCCGTCCTTACGCACCAGATTTACGATCATCAGGGCCTCGGGCGAGGCGAGGGCGCTTCCGTTTGGGTCCTTTTTGATACCGGCGGCATCGGCAATCGCGAGGACTGCATCGTTAGTGAGAACACTGACCAGCTCCGCGCTGGATCCCGTGCGCACGACGATGGCACGGTCATCGCGCCCCTGCGACAACGTCTTGATGAAGCCGGTCGACATGGCCAGCACCGACACCAATACGGCGACGACTCCGGCAATACCGATAATGACGACTGAGGAACTCCCCAAGCGCCGTGGGAGGCTGCGGATGTTCATGGCAGTCACGGCCAAGATTTGCGTCGCGGCGCTCATAAACTCACCGTTCCGCGAGCGCATCGACGATGTTCAGTCGCTGCGCACGGAGCGCCGGAGGCAAGCCGCTGACGATCGCCAGGGCCACTGCAATCAGCAGGCCCTCGACGAACACCGCCTCGGGCAGCCTTCCCGGCCCGAAGACCGACCCAATCACCTTGATTGCGCCCATGGACAGGACCAGGCCCGCTAGAGCCGCAAACAGGCACAGAAGCAAAGACTCGGCGATCACCAGAGCCGACACGCGCCGGCCGCTGAATCCCAATGTCTTGAGGACCGCGAGTTCGGGTATGCGTTCGCGAACCGATTGCATCATGGTGTTGGCGGTGAGAAACAAGAGCGTGAACATCACGGCGCCAACGATCGAATTGGCGATGAAGTTGATGTCCGCGAGCTGTTTGAGGCGCGCCTGCAGCGCCGCATTCTCCGGTTGCGTCTTGGTCTCCTCGGTGGAATTTTCGAACAACTTGTCGATCGCTGCCGAGATCGCGGCTGCTTTGCTGGGGTCATCGATCTGGATGATGAACTGATGCACGCGGTGCGGATCATAGAGGCGTGCTTCGTCCCAATAATCGTAATTGATCCAAAACCCGCTGCCGAGGGGACCCCGGGAAAAATCAGGTGTCGCATCGTAAATGCCGACGATGTTAAATTCCCAACTGTTGCCGCCTTCCTTTTTGGTCCAGATGCTCGTGCCCAAAGGGATCTTGTCGCCGACCTTCCAGGCGTACTTCTCAGCGAGCGGCCGACCGATCAGGGCGCCATCGCGGGTGGTGTCCATGGCGGCCAGTTGCGCCGGCGTAATGCGCAGTTCGGGGTAGACCGCCGCAAAATTGTCGATATTGGTCGCAAAAGCGGGAATGGCGTTCTTGGCATCTTGAAAGTAGCCGCCAAAGAAACTCATGTGAGCAACCTTGCGGACACCCTTGACGGTCTGCATCCGGGTCATGTCGCTGACAGCCATTGAGCTCACCGCGCTCATGTGATTCACGCTCCAGAGACGGTTGTTGCGAGTGTCGCTGAGGCCGCTCTTGATGCCCTGGTTGATCCCCTGCAACAAGCCGAACAACAAGAATGCGATCAAGATCGAAAGCATCGTCAGAATGGTGCGTGCCTTCTTGCGCCACAATCCCGCCCAGATCAGGGTCGCGTATTTCACGCAGCGGTCCGCGTCGGCGAGTCGGTGAGTCTTCCCTTGTCGACGTGCAGGATTCTCGAGGCATGGTCGGCTGCGAGCGGGTCATGCGTCACCATGATGACGGTTTTGCCGTGCTGCGAATTCAACGCCTGCAGTAATTTCAGGATTTCCTCGGCATTCTCTCGATCAAGATCGCCTGTAGGCTCGTCGCAGACCAGCAAGGTCGGATCGGCGACCAGTGCGCGCGCGATCGAAACGCGCTGCTGTTGACCGCCCGAAAGCTCATTCGGCTTGTGGGTGGCGCGGTCCGCCAGACCGACGAGCTCGAGCGCAGCCTTGACGTTCTGCTTACGCTGGCCGGAGGAGAGCTTGGTGAGGAGCAGCGGCACTTCCACATTTCTCGCCGCGCTCAACACCGGAAGAAGGTTGTAGAACTGAAACACGAAGCCGATGTGTCGCGCGCGCCATTTGGCCAGCTGTCCGCCGGAAAGCGTGTCGATCCTCTCACCGGCCACCGTTACTTCGCCTTCCGTAGGATGGTCGAGTCCGGCGATCAGATTCAGCAGCGTAGTCTTGCCCGACCCGGATGGTCCCATGAGTGCCAAAAACTCGCCCTGTTCAATCTGCAGATTGACCCCATGCAGCACTTCGACCGCTTGTTTGCCGCGTTGATAGCGCTTGACCACATCTTTCAAGGTAACCAAATTACTCATGTTGTTCCCTCAGTTAGAACTGACCCTCACGGTGGTGCCGTCATGCAATTTCGACAGGTCACCGACCACTACGATCGCACCCGCATCGAGACCCGCGACGACCAGCTGGCCGGCTTCGGATTTTCCGCCCAGTCGCACGGCTCGCCGTTCCACGGTGGTGCCATGGACGACATAGCTGATCGAAGCCTCCCCGGACGTTGCGATTGCCTCGGGCGGGACGATGACGCCTTTGGCCGGGGACACGCCGCTTTGGGCGGGCGTCTCACTCAGGAAAGAAACCCTTGCACCCATTTCCGGAATAATGCGGGGGTCCTTCTCTTTAATGGCTATACGTACCTTAACGGTCGCCTTCGATCGGTCCGCCGTGGGAATGGCGGCGATCACGGCGCCCGGAATCTGCCAATCGGGATAAGCGTTGAGTTTGATCGTGACGGGCTGTGCGGGGGTCACTCGATTGATGAAATTTTCGCTTACATCCACTTCCACTTCGAGCGAATCCATGTCCACGATGGTTCCGATCCCAGTTCGAGTAAACCCGCCGCCCGCGGAGATGGGGGACACCATCTCCCCCGGCTGGGCCGCCTTTTCCGTCACCACGCCGTCGAACGGCGCCCTGATTACCGTGTCATCGATATTTCGCTGGGCGACGCCGACCTCGGCGCGCGCGGCATCAACCGCAGTCTGAGCCACCAATAGATTGTTGTGTGAGGCGTTGAATTGAGCGCGCGCCTGATCGAAGTCTTGCGCTGAAATCACCGCCGCGTTTTTCTGCTTCTCGTTGCGCTCATATATTGGTTTGGCATCATCGTAGGCGGTCTGCGCGGCCGTGAGATTTGCTTGGGCCTGCTGCAGCTGTGCCGTCGTTTCGGCGAGAGCCGCGCGGGCGTTGGAATCGTCGAGGCGCGCGATGACTTGCCCGGCGCTCACCTTTTGACCTTCCTCCAGCATTACCTCGACAACCTTTCCGGTCACCTTGGCCGCGACAGTCGCGCGGCGACGAGCTACCACGTATCCCGACGCATCCAGCAGCGAAGCGCCGCTGGCGGCGGATGAGCCTTGCACCGATTGTGCAACCGCCGTGCGCACCAAGGGTGCGCCCGGCCGCGACATATACCAGAGGACCAGTGCAGCCAAAACGATCACCGCACCGATGATCCACCAGATCAGCGGGTTCCCTCGGCGGGGCGGCTCGCTGCGATCGATACGCAATTGATTGAGGAGCGAAGATTTGTCCGTCTTTAATTCTTGATCGACCGTCACTCGCATCCCCTATGGACAGTGCTGCATCCCGGGCGAGACTGTAGCGCCGCGCCTCGTATTCGGCCAGTGCGGCCCTCGTTTATGGCCTTCGCGCCTTCTGCGTGCCTGGTAGGCGATATCGAGTATTTGGGATGACCATGAATTTGCGATGCTTTTTCACGCTCCGCTGGACCGCGGTCGGAATCATCCGGCGTTCGGCGATGACAGTGGCGCCAGAATATGCATGACGGTGCATGCCGGCACCGGAACGTCAATCTTCTGCGTTCTGGGAATTCTCAGAGCACCACAGGGTCGGTATATTTATCGCCCTTCGATAAGGGCAGCGAACCGGTTCGCATCGCCTTAAGTGGTACTTACAGTGATACGCTCGTGAAGGCCAGGCGAGGGTGGCGATTCAGCGAACCGTCTCGACCGACATGGCTTCTGATGCTGCGCTGCCACCACCCAAAGGAGATTAGAAACGTGTATAGAGCAGTTTGGCTGATTCAGCGCGCCGTTGCCCTGACCGCATGCGCGGCGCTCGTCGCATGCGCCTCGGGCGCGCCACAGATGATGGGCGCTGCCCGCGCGCCAATCGCGCCGGAGCAGGTCGTAATTTATCCGGCGCCTCCGGCCAACTACGAAAAGATCGCCATTCTCACCGCCAGCAGTAAATCGGCATTTACGCCCGGCGGTCAGAAATCGATAGACAAGGTGGTCGAAAAACTCAAGGACCAGGCGGCAAAGCTCGGAGCCAATGGGCTGATCCTCCAAGACTTCTCGGATCGGCAATCCGCGTCCATCGGCACGGGGGTAGGCAGCCAAACCTACACTCACAACGCTTCGGTTGGGGTCGGAGTGGGCGGCGGCGTCGGCATTTTCAAGAAGACCGGCCAGGGTGTCGCGATTTACGTGCCCAGAGCTAATTAGGCACGCATTCGATCCGGACGGCCCACGCGGCCATCAGTTCATGCGCATTCACGCCCAAATCGCCAACAGGAGCAACGTGTCCTCGGATCATCGCATCTCCGCGCTCTAGGAAGAGCGCAGGACTAATCTCCGTTTCGACGGCCGAGCACTCCGTCGAGCGCACGCTCGATACGAAATCCGCAGGCCTCGAGCCGGATCGACACCTCGCCGGCCAAGTCGCGCCGTCGCGAGACCGCTTGCGGCGCTCCCGTGTAATGGAAAAGAAGCCCTTTGGGCCTCAAAACCCGCGCCAGCTGGCGGTAGAAAGCTTCCGCATAAAGTTCGCCGGCGATCGAAAATCGTGGCGGATCGTGGAGCACGGCGTCCACCGAGCCGGTGGGGATGCCCTCAACGGCCTGTGAGATGTCCGCCTGCGAGAGCTCGAGCCGATGGTCGTGGGCGGGAGACCAGGGATTTTTGCTCCGCAGCCATAAGACCTCGGAATTCTTTTCAAAGGACAGTACCCGGGCCGCGCCTTCGGCCAGGCACCAGGCGGCGAAGTAGCCTAAGCCGGCGCAGCAATCGAGGACGATCTTGCCCCCCGGCCGAATCAGCTGCACCTTGCGCTTCGCATCGAGGTAGGGCGATGCAGCCTCGCTCGGCAACATCTTGATGCCGTCGATCTCGAAAGTGGGCGGTCCCCAGGGGGTGGGAACCAGCTTGACCAGTGCACCTTGATATCGAGACACAACCTGGAATTCTCCATCCTGCCAGTGATAGATCGCACGAGCTTTGCAGTTTGCCGGGTAAGGATACGAAAACCCCTGGTGCGACCAGCGGCTCGCTTCGATGGCAACAGTGGTGCGGCTGCGGCTCAAGTCCAGACTGACCTCCAGTTGAGCGACGCCTCGTATTCGTGCGTCGGTGAGCTCTCGGCAGGTCTCCAGGGTAAGAAGCGGTGTCATCATCTACACTTGCGACTCGGGGGCGCTCTCGATGCGATGGCACCGAGTGCAACGAACAGGGGCGCTTACCATACCAGTTAGTCGGGAGAACGCGCGTGGCCAACGATCCTGGCAAGTTTAATCAGGCATCCGCCGTGAAGACGCTCAAAAATCATTGGCGATTTTTCCTCTGGGAGGGCCTGATTCTGCTTGTCCTGGGGTTTGCGGCCATGGTGCTGCCGCAGGTGGCTTCCTTCGCAATCGAGATCCTGGTGGGCTGGCTGCTCATCATGAGCGGGATCGTGGGCTTGGCAAGCACCATCGGCACGCGCCACGGGGCGGGATTCTTCTGGTCGCTGGCATCAGCGCTCGCCGCTGCGGTTGCGGGCGTTTTGCTGCTGATCTGGCCGCAGAGCGGAGTGTTGACCCTCACGGTGATCCTGGGGGCATTTCTGGGCGTGGAAGGCGTGGTCTCGATCTTTTACGCGCTCGAACATCGCCGCCATCTTGCGGGCCGCTGGGCCATGCTGTTCGCCACCGGCCTCATAGACATCGTGCTCGCCGGATTCATTTTCGAGGGCCTTCCAAGCACCGCAGCCTGGGCAATCGGCGTGCTGCTCGGGATCAATCTGATTGCAGGCGGAGCCGCGCTGATTGCAATGGCCCTGCACGCGCGCGCGGCCTGAAACCGGGGGCTGCAGCAGCCTTTGACACAACCCGGCCTGGGCCAGTAATCCGGGAGAGACGGGGATCCGTTATTCTAGCGGTCGATGGCACTCAAAGATTGGATACGAAGAGGCCGAGAACTCGGCGCCAGCGATCTGCACTTCGAAGCGGACACGGGGCTGATCGCACGGGTGCGCGGCGATCTGGTGAACGCGAGTCCCGTGATTTCCGGCGCCGAGTTGCAACAGGCGGTGCGCGAGCTCCTCGGGTCGAGCGGTTGGAACGAGTTCATGGAACGCGGTTCGGCCGACTTGTCGAGGAACCTGTCCGGGGTCCGCTGCCGGATCAACGTGTTTCAGACCCTGCGCGGCGTGGCATTGGCGGTGCGTCTGTTGAGTTCCTTCCAGAGCAATCTGCGGGCCTGCAACTTGCATCCGGACTTGCGGCGCCTCACCGAGGCCACCACGGGACTGATCGTGATATCGGGCGCGACGGGAAGCGGCAAATCGACCACGCTCGCGGCGCTGATCGAGGAGATCAATGCGGTCAGCGCCCGCAACATCATCACGCTTGAGAGCCCGATCGAATACATCTTCACCAATCGGCGCTCCTTCATTAGGCAACGGGAAATACCCACCCATTCGCCGAGCTTCGAGCAGGCGCTGATAGATTCGCTGCGGGAAAACCCGGACGTGCTGATGGTCGGCGAGATGCGCACTCCGGAGGTCATGCGGCTCACGCTGAACGCGGCGGAGACCGGACATTTGGTGATCGCCACCATGCACTCGGCGACCTGCGGCGAGGCGCTCAGCCGAATCTGCATGTCTTTCCCCGCGGATATCCAGGCGAGCATCCGCGCCCAACTCGCGGATTGCCTGGTGGGCATCGTCTGCCAGCGGTTGGAGTTCATCAGCGAGCAGAAGCTGCGCGTGCCGGTGTGCGAGGTGCTGCTGCCCAATGCCGCAGCCAAGGGCACCATCCGAGTCGGACAGTTCAGCCAGATCGCCAATGTGTTGCAGACCGGCGGCGAGGCGGGCATGTGGAACATCGAGCGTTATCAGCGATGGATAGCCCAGAAAAAGGACTGGGTGCTGCCCACCGCCAACGAACCGCTGCCTCCCGATCCAACGATCTCGCAGCGAGCGCCTTTGCAACGCCGCGAAGCACCGAAGAGTCCGGTCAGCGGCGATGAGATACCCATTGAGATCGAGGAGGTCGATCTCGACGCGCTGGCCCGAAGCATCGAGAATCGAAAAGTCTAGATCCCGGGGCACGCACCTGGCGCCGGTCTGGCTAACCCGCCGCGCGCGATGCTAATCTGCCCGTGGGATGGATCGAGCGAACTGCAAGCGGTGGCGCCGTGAAAATTGATTGGAACAAGGCGTTTGAATACACCTGGCGCACGCTCATTCTGATTGTTGCGGTCGGCATCGTTTACGTCGTGGCCACGCGGTTTACGCGTTGGGAAGGCCGCCCTGGTTGGCAGGTGACCAATGATGCATATTTGCAAGCGGATCTCACGCCGATCGCGGCAAAGGTTGCCGGGTACGTGCGCGAAGTGCCGGTTCAGGACTTCGAGCGCGTGCACGCCGGGCAAGTCGTCGCGCAACTGGTCGACGACGACTACAGGGCCGCGGTGGATCAAGTTGCCGCCGCCCTTGCAGCGGCTCAAGCGCAGCGCGATGCCTTAAAGGCGCAACAAGAGCTTCAGCAGGCCAACATCGAGGCAGCCCGGGCCGTCTTGCAGTCCACAGCTGCCCTCAAGGAGCAAAACGCCCGTGACCTGGCGCGCCAGCGGCGGCTGTTGGAAACCGGCTCCTCCTCGACCGAAGCGTCCGAGAAGCTCGAAACCGTCGGCGTGCAGCTAAATGCCCAGCTGCTGCAAAACAGGGCACAGCTCTCCTCCGCCGAACGGCAGTCGAACGTGCTCAAGGCCCAGCTGGCCCAGAGCGAAGCGAGCATTGCGGGGCAGCGCGCCAATCTCGAAATTGGCAAGCTGAATCTCCGGTATACCACCATCGTGGCGCCGCAAGACGGCGTCATCAGTCAGCGACAGATCAAGCCCGGCCAGTACGTCGGGGTCGGCAGCCAGATCACAACGCTTGCGCCGTTGCCCAACGTCTGGGTGATCGCCAACTACAAAGAGACCCAGCTCACGCACATGGCGATCGGGCAGAAGGCCGAGATTCATGTCGACACCTTTCCGAACCACACATTGCGCGGGCATCTGGCGGCTTTCGCACCCGCCTCGGGCGCGCAATTTGCCTTGCTGCCGCCGGACAATGCCACGGGGAACTTCACCAAGGTGGTGCAGCGTGTAGCGGTGAAGATATTCATCGACGATGCGGACGGGCTGGCCGATCGATTGATCCCGGGCATGTCGGTCGAGGCCAAGATCGACGCTCGCGATAGCAAACACTGATGAGCGGCGCGGCTGCAACGGCGCCGGTCATTGCGGCCCCCACCAAGATTCCCTGGCTGGGGTTGGTGGCGGTTCTCATGGGTACTTTCATCTCGACGCTCAACGGCCGGCTCTCGACCTTCGGACTGGCGGACATTCGCGGCGCGGTGGGAGCGGGCTTTGACGAGGGCGCCTGGATAACCACGGCGCAGACCGTCGCTCAGATGTTCATCGCGATCGCCGCCATCTGGCTCGGGAGCGTGTTCGGCCCGAGGCGAGTGCTGATCGGCGCCTCGGTCGCCTTCGCGACAATCTCATTGCTGACGCCGTTCTGCACCACCTTGCCCATGCTGCTCACCATGCAGGTCCTCGGCGGGGTTGCGTCGGGCTTCTTCATTCCGCTCACCTTGGGTTTCGTGCTGCTCAACACGCCGCCGAAATACTGGGCTTTCGGAATCGCAGTTTATGCGCTCAATTTGGAACTCTCGCTCAACATCTCAGCCTCGCTCGAAGGCTATTACGTCGAACATCACAGCTGGCGCTGGATTTTTTGGCAGAACGTGCCGCTGGCACTCATTATGTCGTTGTGCCTGCGGATGGGTCTTAAGAACACGCCGCTGCCCACGGCCCGGCCGCACCCCGATTGGTTTGGATTGATCTGCGGCGGTTCGGGCCTTGCGCTCATTTACGCGGGCCTCGATCAGGGCAATCGGCTCGATTGGTTAAACTCCGGACTGGTCTGGGGTTTGCTGACCGGTGGTCTGCTGCTGTTCGCCGGGTTTTTGATCCACGAATGGCGTTCGCCGCGGGCGCTCATCAATCTGAAGGTCGCTTTTGCGCCTCCCATGCCAACCTTGCTGCTCCTGGTGGCGTTCTTGCGGCTGACCATCCTCGCGACCGCTTATCTGATTCCGCAGTATTTGGGCGGAGTGCGCGCGTTTCGCGCCCTCGAGGTCGGTGATACGCTCATCTGGATCGCTGCGCCACAGCTGATCGTCTGCTTGCTGGCCGCGTTGATGTTGCGACGTACCGATCCGCGGCTGGTGGCTTCGATGGGCCTGGTGCTGGTCAGTCTCGCCTGTCTGATGGTCGGATACAGCCTCACGCCCATTTGGGGTTCCTATCAATTCCTGCCATCGCAGCTGCTGCAGGGCGTGGGCCAGAGCTTTGCATTGTCGGGCATCGTGTTTTTCGCGGTACTGCACCTGCGGCCTCAGGATGCCCTCACCTTCGGCGCAGCGATTCAAACGGCGCGACTGATGGGCGGGGAGATCGGCCAGGCATTCGTGACCACCCTTACACGCATTCGCGGACAAGTGGCCTCGAACGTCATCGGTCAACACGTTCGTATCGGCGACGGCAGCACCTTGGAGCGCCTGCGCGCGTATGGTGCCGCCACCAGCCGGGTATTCGATCCGTCCGGGGCCGCCGCTCGCGGTGCCGCGGTTCTTGGGAACGTGGTGCGCAGCATGGCGACCACGCAGGCGGTGATTGACAGCTTCGTGGCCATTGGATTTTTCGGTGCTGTTGCTGTCATTTTGCTGGTGCTGCACGAGCCGGCGCCGCTGGGACCCGCATCCGCGGTTCCCCTGTTCTCCAAGCGGGTGTCATCCCCGTGAGCCTGGCACGATGGTGTTACTACGGCCTTTGTACCTTCATGCTGGGGGCCTGCCACGTGGGCCCAAACTACAAGGCGCCGGCGCCGCCGGTCCATGCGGAAGAAGCGCTCGTCAGTCGTGACGATTCATTGGAGAGCACCGCGGACGCGCCGGACTCGTGGTGGCAGTTGTACGACGATGCCGGCCTGAACGGACTCGTTCAGGAGGCGCTGCGTGCAAATCAAAACCTCGCAGCGGCGGAGGCAAATTTCTCGGCGGCCCGCGCGGTCGTCGCCGCGGCCAAGGTAGGACGCTATCCGTCGACGCAAGCGGTGGTGGGGGGTATTTACGGCCGCGACGCGACCACGGAAGAAATCCTGGAACTCGGTGGCCATCAGCCCGCGACCCTGTGGCTGTTGGAAGATGTCTTGGAGGTCGGTTACGAAGTAGATCTGTTCGGGCGGGTGCACCGCTCCATCGAAGCGGCTGACGCGAATGCCGCCGCAGCCGCTGCAGCCCGCGATGCAGTAAAGATCGTGACGGCGGCAGAAACCGCACGCGCCTATGCGCAAATCTGCGCGCTCGGTGAACAACTCGCGGTGGCACATCATTCGCTCGAGGTCGTGTCCCACGAAGCGCAGATCACCTCCAACCGCCACGAGGCTGGAGCGAATTCCGATTTCGACGTGGCGCGGGCGCAGGCCCTCGTCTTTCAGGTGCGTGCCGGCATCGCACCGCTCGAGGGCCAGCGCCGCGCGGCGCTGTTCGAGCTTGCGGCGCTTCTCGGCCGGACTCCGTCGGAGGCGCCGCAAGAGGTCACCTCGTGCGTCAAGACTCCACGTCTGTCGGCGTTGATTCCGGTGGGCGATGGTGCCCGGTTGCTGCGGCGGCGCCCCGATGTTCGCCAAGCAGAGCGGCGTCTGGCCGCTGCCACCGCGCAGATTGGGGTGGCGACGGCGGATCTATACCCCTCCATCCGCATCGGCGGGCTCATCGGCAGCGTCGGATCGCAACTCTCCGACCTCACGGCGGATCGTGGCCTGACCTGGGGCATCGGTCCGGCGCTCAGCTGGAATTTTCCCAACCAGGCAGGACCCCGTGCGCGTATCCGGCAGGCCAAGGCTTTCCAAGCCGCTGCGCTCGCCAACTTCGACGAAGCGGTGTTATCGGCCCTGAAGGAAACCGAGCAGGCACTGACGCGATATCACTCGGGGTTGAGCAGCCATCAGGAACTTCTTGGCGCCCAGGAGCGCATTCACGCAGCCTTCGGCATGGCTCACAATCAGTTTCTAGCCGGGGCAGTCAGCAACCTGGACTTGCTGACCACGGAACAGACGCTGGTCGGCATTGATGCGGCCGTGGCGACCTCGGAGGCGGGGCTCATCCAGGACCAGATAGCAGTGTTCAAAGCCTTGGGCGGCGGATGGCAAAATCCGTCCGCGGTGACCAGTTCCAACCCTTAGGGCTTGTGGTGACAGATTTCGCAGCCATCGACGGGTCCGTGGCGCACGAGGCTTGAGTCCGGATGGCGGTGACACTGAAAGCAGAAGCTGTGGAATCGCGCTTCGACACCCACCTTGAGGTCGGCGCGTGCGCTTTGGTGGCACGCAATGCAGTTTTCCAACCCGGTTTCATCGACGAAGTTGTGATGACAGCTCGCGCAAGGCACGGCGGTGTGTTTGGTATGCGGAAAATCGAGCGGCAGCCCGCTGCTGCGTACCAGCAGGGGTTCGCGCAGCTTGGTGCTGGCGCCGGCTGCGCTCAACGCAACCAGCAATACGGCGGTGACCACCACCGCACTCCCCACCGCAAGGGCGTGCCGGCCGAAGACTCCCTGCCGCCAGCCGCGAAAGAGCGGCGCCGAGGAAACACCGCGCCGCGCGCGAAGCAGGATGGCGAGCGCCGCCACGCAAGCGCCGGCCAACAGGGCACGACTCACGATGCTGCCTACGTAGCGAGACGTGCCGAGCACATGGATCGCCGCCAGTAGCAACAGCATGACGCTCGCGATCACATGCGTGGCTTGAAATCCACGGTGGCTGGCGAACAGGCGGCGCCGCAGACCGGCGACCGCGCTCAGGCACGAAAGCAACAGAAGCAGGGCGGCGATCAGTCCGCACCACTGATAGATCGGCATGGTCGGCTTGAGGTATTCAAGCACCGTACGGTCAGCCAGCAGCAGGCACACGACATGCAATGAGACCGCGGCCAGGGCGATCCAGCCGATGAACGTGTGCGGGCGAAGTGCCAGCAGGGTGGCGGGGCGTGCGGAGCGGGCCCTGATCGGCGCGCCGAGTAGAAGGAGACAGGCAAGCAAAGCGATCAAGCCGGCGACTTCACCCGATTCCCACAGCACACCGCCGAATCCCGAGAAGGCCGGCAGCAGTAGGAGCAGGAGAATGCACAAGCCTAGAAAAGCATAGCCAAAGTCAGAGCGGCGTCTCATCTGCGCCATTGTACTCAGGCGATGCTCGCAACAGGTGCGTAAGGCGGGTGCCCGGATGGGGCACCCGCCCTGATCTGCTCAGGCAGTTTTCTTCTCGAGGCTTTCGCGAATCATGCCCGCGAGCAGCACGTCGACCAGCGTGCCGTTGCCACCATTGCTGCCGCCGGCCACCACGTCCGGAACGAGTTTGTTGCCGGACTTGGCGAGCGCCTCGGCCACTTGCACGACCGCATAATTTCCCGCCTCCATGGAGTTGATCTTGAGGCGAATCACCTCGGCGTCGGCTGCGCCCACGGCCTTGGTCTTGGCTGCTTCCGCATCGCCGACCGTGCGCAGCACGTTGGCATCGGCTTCCGCATTGATTTTTTTCGCCTGCCCCGTGCCCTCAGCCGATTTCACCGTGGCACGGGCGTTGAACTCGGCGATTGCCACTTGACGTTCGGCGTCCACGACCTTGGCCTGGGTTGCAGCGAGCGCGGTGGCCTGCTCGAGTTCCTGGCGCACGGCCTGCGCTTGCCGCTGGGTTTCGAACGTCACTCGCTCCTGCTCCGCGAGCTTGCGGTCGGTCAGAGTTTTCATGAGCTGATCGGGTGGCACGATGTCCCCGATGAGCGTGTCCACGGCGCCGACGTTGTACTCGGCAAGCGCCTGTGAGATGGCCTCGCGGGCCTCGTTCTGCCGCACTGAGCGGTTATTCAGGAAATCGATGATGTCCGATCCCTGCGCAGCATTGCGGAAGTAGTTGCCGATGGTCGGCTCAAGCACCTGCGTGACGAGGGCCGACATATCGCCAAAGCGCGCGATCACCTTGGGGGCATCGTTGCGCGGGATATGGATGATCTGAGACACATCGAGGTTGAACTTGAAGCCGTCAGCGGAGCGCACCGTGATCGTCGACAAGTTCGCATCCAGCTTGTGAGCTTCGGTCTTTCCCGTCGCCCAGTTGAGCACGACGTTGGCGGTAGGCACGTTGCTGACCTGATGAGTGTAGGGATTGATCGGGTACTTGCCGGGATCCAACGGCGTCACCCACACTCCCTTCTCGCCTTTGCTCACCAAATTGCCGTGGCGGAAGGAGTCGCCGGTGACATCGGTGCCTTCCTTGCCGACGAAGGCAATCACGACCCCCACATGAGCGATGGGCACTTCGACCATGTTGACCAATTCCACCGTGGCGAAACGCGGATTGATGAAATAGCGGCCGGCGAGCAGCACCTGTTCCTGCAGTCCTTTGCAACCTTTGGCGTCGATGAACGCTTGCGGGTTTTGAAACATGTCGTGTCCCTCGACGGTGGGTCCGGCAATTTCGCCCCCCGGCAGCGGATTGCCTTCGCGCGTCATCACGATCCCGATCTTGTCGTCCGGGACGTCGATGGCGTCCGCCAGGGACACCGAGAAAAGGAACGGGTTGATGCGATAGGTGCCGGGAGTCATCACTGCCACCTGGGGTCCGCGTTCGCCCTTTTCGTCGATGAAGCCCTGTCCGTTCTGGAACGAATCGCAGGCGACGTGCCGGGCGATGACCCTGCCGCTGGGCAGGGGTCTGCCGTCGCGCGCTTCCACCACGCCGATCTTGCCGGGCGGCACCACGATGGCGTCGACCACGCTTAGTTTGAACAGCAACGTGTTGACCCGGTAGGTGCCAGGTGGAATGAGGGACATCTGCGGGCCGCGCTCGCCGCCGTTGGCGAGAAACGCGCGCGCATCCTGAAAAGAATCGCAGGCCACTTCGCGTGCCACGATGCGACCGCTGGCGAGTGGTTTGCCGTCGCAAGCCTCGACGCAACCGACTTTGCCCTGCGGGATGGTGAGAAATTTGACCTTCTCGACCATGTACTGCCAGGGCCAGAGTCCGGCGTGCATGCCAGGCGAAAGCGTATCGGCCTGAAAGCCGGCCTCGCCGTTCAGCGCCACGATCCGTCCACCCGGCAAAGAGCGGTTGCGGCCGAACAGTACAAATTTCTTGGTGACCACGCCGACCGAGTCGTCCGGCACGACCACCACACCCATGAGCCACAAGAGAACTCTGTAACAGGCGAGCAATACGAGCCCGGCCACCACAGCAACTACCAGATATTTATGATTGAGGATTACGTCCATGATGCACCTTCTACCTTCGCGGGTGCCTGCCGAACGCAACTCATCTTGAACTGCTGAAACGGTATGGCAGGCCCCCAGTTTTTCGGGAAGTCCTAAGCTCTTTTTTTGATTAGGCGTTCATACCGTCGTCAGCGAGCATTGAACATCTACTGACGTTAGGGATTATAGCATCGCGCAGTCGGCGCAAATTCCGTCAGTCGCGAATGCCTCTTATTCGCGCGCTCTCGAGTTCACGATTCAAGGAGTTAGCTCCCGACGACTCGCTGCGTCGAATTTGCACTTGCAAATTGCGTGGGATTGAGATCTTCCTCGAGACAACAGGAAGAAACCACCACGACGGCGGGCGCTTCGTATTCGCTCGCGGCTCGCCAACAGCCTGCCGGGGCTCTGCGTGTACAAGGTGTGTGGGCTCATGCATGATCGTAGACCTTGATTTTCAGTGCGCGAGTTTCTCATGAGCGAGGCAGTAATTTTTTCACCGGCGAGGCCGCCCATCGGCTTTGCGAACCGCGGCGCGTTCAGCGACACGTCCGGGCAGAGATTCGCATAGCATGCCACCCTCTAGAGGCGAAGCGCCGTGGCGTTAGATACGCGGTGTGACCATGTGCATCGGTGGCATGGGAGGTGCGGGACGGTTCGAGGTCCTGTAGCGAAGATGCCGAAGTTGCGGCGTGGAGGTCATCTTTTATGTCGGTGGTGTCTGCTCGTGCTCGGAGCGATGGCCGCCGCGGCGAATGCCGCCGACACATTCAGCTTGAACGCAGGCATTGAGGAACTGGCCGGCTACTATCCCACCTATCTGGCGAATGGTTACTTCTCGCTGGCAAGTACGCCGTTGGGAACCGATCCTGCGCTGTCATTGATGGCCGGGCTGATGGATGAATCGCCGCAAGATGTTGCGCGTCCTGCGGCGGTGCCCAGCTGGAACACGATTGACTACTTCGACGGCTCGCATTGGCTCAATCGGTCCGCACCCAGCGCAAAGACACACGCCCACTACCGGCAGACTTTGGATCTCAAGCACGCGAGCTTGACGACAAGCTACACATGGACTCGCGACGGTGATGAAACGGACATCGAGGTCACATCACGCATCAGCGAGAAAGATGCAAATCTGGCTGCGGTCAGTCTCACCGTCCGGCCGCATTTCGCCGGGTTGGCCCGACTGCGCTTCACCTTCGACGCCGCCGAGACACCCGGGCGTTTTGCGCTGGCCCAAATGAATGCAGAGCAATTTTCGGCAGCCGTCGCGAAGGCCAACGCGACCGATGCTGCGGCCGGCGGTAAGCGAAATGCAATCTGGTATCCGGGCGAGATCAACATCGAGGCGCACGGCAGCGACGCCGCCAGAGGACTATTATGGCTGCGGGGTCGCGCATTCGATGGCAGGCGCTTCGAACTGGCCTCGGCCATCGCGGCACCGCCAGAATTTAAGACGGTACAGGCGATCGACGATGCAGCATCGGAATCCTTCGGGCTGGAATACGAAGGACAGGTGAAGGCAGGTCGACTCTACCGGTTCACGAAATATGTCGCTGGGGCAGCCCAAGGCTGGCAGGGTCACGAAGTCTCCACTCAATCATCGGCCATGGCAGCGCGCCGCAATGGGCTTGAACGATTTGTCGCGCGCCATCAGGCGGCGTGGCGGGAACTGTGGCGCAGCGATGTTCAAGTAGAGGCGAACGATGAACTCCAACGCACCATTCATTCGGATCTTTTCTACCTGCTCGAGAACACCACCCCGGATGAGCCGTGGCCGGTGGCGGCGTGCGGATTCAGCCCCAACTATTTCGGACATGTCTTCTGGGACAATGATTTCTGGGTCTATCCCGCCTTGTTGCTGCTGCATCCTGAGCGCGCGCGAGGTTTGATCGAATTCCGCGGCCGTTACCTGCAACAGGCGCGGGAGCGCGCCAGGGCCCATGAGTTCAAGGGTGCGATGTATCCCTGGGAGGCAGACCCGGCCACCGGACGCGACGTTACTCCCGGTTTTGCCAGTGAAAATGCGGATCGCGAGGTTCACGTCAATGGCGCCGTGGCGCTCGCGCAGTGGCAATATTATCTGGCCAGCGGTGATCGGGGTTGGTTGGCCAAGCATGCGTTTCCGGTGATGAGCGCGGTGGCGGACTTCTGGGCGAGTCGGGCCGCTTGGGCGGAGGCCAGGAAGCGATTTGAGCTCGACGATGTCACTTCGCCGGAAGAGGACTACGTGCACGTCGACAATGAGATCTATACCAACCTCGTGGCGGAGGCCAGTCTGCGCGGCGCCGGAGCGGCGGCCAAGCTCTTGGGTCGACCTGCCAACCCGCGCTGGGCCCAAGTGGCGGACAATCTGTATCTTCCGACCGCGGGCGAGGGTGGCGTGTACCACGATTTCGATCCCTCGACGCCTCACGACAAGACTTCGTCGTGGATGGCGACGTCGGTGCCCATGTTGTCCATCCCGGCTCTCGACTTTCAGGCGCCGCGCGCGGTGCTGGAGGGGCTATTCGAACACTCCGTGAAGGCGGTGAGCCGGGTCCGCAGCCACGCCAATCAGATGATTTTGGTGATGCTCGCCTTGCAGGCGGCGGACCTGGGCAAATCTGAGTACTTCGAGGATGTAATCGGCGGCGCTGGCAAAACGGATCCTTTCTTGAAGCCGCCATTCCATGTGCGCAGCGAGACGCCGCAGAACGATTCCACCTATCTCCTGGCAAGTTCCGGCGGATTTCTGCAGGCATTCATTTTCGGCCTGAGCGGCCTGCGCTTGGGTGCGACGGGTCTGGAACCGCGCTACGAAGCGAGTCTTCCGCCAAGTATTCGTGCCCTCACGTTGCGCCGGGTGCACGTGCGCAATCAGACCCTCGATATCCGTATTGATCGGGATTCGTCCGGCAAGGTGCACCGGGTCCAACAACAGGCGGCGCCCTAGGGGAAAACGTGGATATCAGCGGCAAACATGTCGTCATTACCGGCGCGGCCCAGGGCATTGGACTCGCGCTCGCACGCCGCTTCAGACGTGCGGGCGCGCGCGCCCTTATCCTGGCGGACCTCGACGAGGTGCAGCTCCGGATTGCTGCAGCGGAGGTCGGCGGGACCGCGGTGCGATGCGATGTGGCGGCGGAACCCGAGGTGCGCCAGCTGATTGACTGTGCCCAGGAGCAGTCCGGGCCGATTGATCTCTTTTGTTCCAACGCCGGCATTGCGCTCGGCGATCCGGACCGCAACAATGCAGCCTCTTCTCCCAATGAGGACTTCGAACGCTGCTGGCAAGTTCATGTCATGGCGCATGTGTATGCTGCGCGGGCACTGCTTCCTTCCATGGTGGCCCGGCGCCAGGGATACCTGCTCAATACGGTATCCGCAGCCGGTCTCTTGAGTCAGATAGGATCGGCAACCTATTCGGCCACCAAGCACGCCGCGATCGGCTTTGCCGAACATCTGGCGATTACCCACAAGGACCAAGGTATCAAGGTGTTGGTGCTTTGCCCTCAGGCCGTGCGCACGCGCATGATCGGCGCAGAGCCCGAGAAGGGCTCGGCGGCCGTGGATGGCATAATCACTCCGGAAGAATTGGCGGAGTGCGTGCTCGAAGGGCTAAAGAGCGAGCGGTTTCTCATCTTGCCGCATCCGGCGGTGCTCGAGTACATGCGAGGCAAGACCCAAGACTACGACCGCTGGATAGCCGGCATGGCCCGTTTGCGGCAGAAGCTCAATGCCGTTTGAATCCGCAGTTGACTTTACCGAGGTGAGAATCGTCCCGTGAATCATCCATTATCCGACGCCGCCCTGAACCAGTTGTTCCTGGACGCCCATACCCACAATCGCTGGCTAGAGCGCACGGTCGATGAAGCGCTGCTGCGCAGGATATATGAATTGTTCAAATGGGGTCCCACGTCGGCGAATGCGAGCCCGGGACGTTACGTCTGGGTGCGAAGTGAGGAGGGCAAGGCGAAGCTATCGGCGCTGAGTTCGGCGGGAAACAAAGCCAAGATTCTGCAGGCTCCTGTGACTGTGATCATTGGTTATGACCTCGACTATCCGGCTGTTCTTCCGCGGTTGTTCCCATCCAAAGGCGAGGCGATGAAGGCGAATTTGCAGCAGCAACCTGCGCTCGTAGAGGTTACCGCCATGCGCAACAGTTCGCTGCAGGGGGCCTACCTCATCGTGGCGGCGCGCGCGCTCGGACTGGACTGCGGGCCCATGTCCGGATTCGACAACGAAGCGGTGGATCGAGAATTTTTTGCGGGCACTCGCATCAAGTCGAACTTCATTTGCAGCCTGGGCGTTGGCGATCCGGCTTCCGTGCACCCTCGCAACGCGCGCTTGAGTTTCGAGGAAGCGGGCCGGTTCGCTTGACTTCGCGCCGATCAGGCCGGCAGGTGTGTGAGCGGAATGCGTGCAGTGTGCTTGATGGTGGAGAGCACCACGCTCGATTGCAGATCGCGGAGGTTAGGGATCCTTAACAGGCTCTTGAGCACAACATTGCTCAAGGACTCCAAGTCCTTGGCGTACACCTGCAGAATGAAGTCATACGCTCCTGTCATCGCGTAGCAGGAGGTGACGTCCTCGAGCAGTGAGATCTCGTGCTCGAAGCGCGCGACCGTTTCATCAGTGTGTTCGGTGAGCTTCACTTGCACGATGGCGAGCACCTCGAGTCCCGCCCGGGCTGGGTTCAGCACGGCGGCGTAGCCCTCGATGAGTCCCGCGGCCTCCAAGGCTTTGACCCGTCGCGCGCACGGGGTGGGTGATAGCCCTATGGCGTCCGCGAGTTCGACGACGGGCATTCGCCCGTCCCTCTGCAGGGCAGCAAGAATCCGAGCGTCGTAGCGATCGAGTGTCATGATTACACTAAAAATAGGCAAGTAATTAGCGATTATCTCTAATTATACCACCGATACTAGTTAAAATTAGCGAGATCCATCACGACTCTAGGTCTAGTCTGGTCACAATAATCAAGAGGCCTCCATGGCAGCCAGACCCGAGCGCGTTGCAGCAGGTTCGATCTCTTCCTCGATCGATTGGCGAAGAGTGGTCAAGACCGTGGCAACCTCCCGGGCCCTAGATGACCTCGAGGAGGCGAAGCTGCTGCCGGAACGCAAGGTTCTGTATCAGTTCTCCGCCCGCGGCCACGATGTCACCCAGGTGCTTCTCGGCCAGTTTCTGAACCACTCCCATGACGGCGTCGGCGCCTACTACCGATCACGCCCGCTATTACTTTGCTTAGGACTTGGTGCCGAAGATGCCTTGGCCTCGACCATGATGCGCGCGGGTAGCATGAGCGAGGGTCGAGACATTGGCGTCGTGTTTAATCTGCCAAGACAAGAAGGCGCCTGTGTTTTGCCGGTATGCGGCGGGGTCGGGACCCAGTACACGCCCGCACTTGGCTGGGCCCAGGCAATCCGCTATCACCAGGAATCGCTCGGCGATCAGCGGTATTCGGGCAGCATCGCAGTGGCTCACGGCGGCGACGCGTCGACGGCAACCAACGGCTTCTGGGCCGCTCTCAATGTGGCCACCACGCAGCGCCTGCCGCTGCTCTTTTTTATCGAAGACAACGGCTACGGCATTTCCGTACCGAGCGATTTTCAGACACCCGGCGGCAATGTGGCGCGCAATCTGCGCGCCTTCCATGGCCTGCAGGTATTCGAGGGCAATGGCAGCGATCCCATCGCCGCCGCCAAGCTCATTGAGGAATCGGTGCGCCTGGTGCGTGGCGGATCGGGACCGGTGTTCCTGCAACTCGCCGTGCCGCGGCTCTCCGGACATTCCGGCCAGGATACCCAGACCTACAAGAGCGCCGAGCTAATCGCGCAGGAACGGGCTCGTGATCCTTTCAGAAGTCTTGAGCGCCAGATGGTTCCGAGGCATCTTAGCGAGACCGAGTGGCAAGGCGCAGTGAGCGCGGCTCAATCCGAGGTTGCCGCGGCGCTCGCTGTCGTGGAGCGACGGCCGCCTCCCGATGCGAAAGCCGTGCGACGTTTTCTATTTACCGAGTTCGATGCGAATGGTGCGCCCGAGGTGCAGCGACAGGGCGGACTCAAGGCCGCCGGGATAACGCCACCCGAGGGAGTACGCCAAGCCACGCCCACCGGCCCGCGCATCAACTTGGTGACCGCCGTGAGGCGCACCTTGGATCACGAACTTGCCGTCAATGCGCGATTAGTGGTGTTCGGTGAAGATGTCGGGCGCAAGGGCGGAGTGCATGCCGCGACCATGGGACTGCAGGAGAAATTCGGGTCTGCGCGCGTGTTCGACACCAGTCTTTCGGAGGAAGGCATCATCGGGCGGGCGGTGGGAATGGCCGCCGCCGGACTCATGCCTGTACCGGAAATACAGTTCCGCAAGTACGCCGACCCCGCGGCAGAACAGTTGAATGACTGCGGCACCATGCGCTGGCGTACCGCCAACCGATTCGCGGCGCCAATGGTGGTACGTATTCCCGGCGGTTTCTTCAAATGCGGCGATCCGTGGCACAGTCAGTCGAACGAAGTGCAGTGGTTGCATGGTTTGGGCTGGCGCCTGGCGATGCCCTCCAATGCGCAGGACGCCGTGGGTCTTTTGCGGTCGGCGTTGCGAGGCAATGATCCCACTATTTTTTTCGAGCACCGCTCCCTGCTCGATGGCAGCTGGGCGAGGCGCGCCTATCCAGGAGACGAATTCGTCGTTCCCTTTGGGGAGGCATCGCTTCTGAGCCAGGGAGACCAGCTCACCGTTGTCACCTGGGGTGCCATGGTGGAACGCTGCGAGGCCGCGCTCAAGCAAAGTGCAGTGTCCGCCGACCTTTTGGATCTTCGCACGCTTTCTCCGTGGGACCGCGATGCGACCTTAACCTCGGTGCGCAAGACGCGACGCTGCCTCATCGTGCACGAAGACAATATCACCGCCGGATTCGGCGCCGAGATTGCAGCGGTGCTCGCCAAGGAAGCGTTCTTCGACCTTGATGCGCCGATCGAACGGCTGGCGGTACCCGATGTACCCAGTCCCCATAGCCCGGTGCTGCTGGAGGCTGTGCTGCCCGGCGTCGATCAGATCGCCACATGCATCAAAGACTTGGTGGCAATCTAACATGGCGGCCGACATCGAGGACATTGTTGTCCCGGCCAATCAGGAAGGCACCCGCGCCACCGTGCTGCGCTGGAGCAAACGTGCGGGGGACATGGTTGAGAGGGACGAGCCGCTGCTGGAACTGGAGACCGACAAGGTAGTGGTCGAAGTCTCCTCGCCGGCAAGCGGCGAATTGCTTGAAATTCTGAAGAACCCCGATCAGGAAGTCGCGCCGGGTGAAGTCTTGGGGCGGGTGCGCGCCTCAGCGGCGGACGAACCGGCAGGTGCGAGCAAGGCTGCCCCTGTAACCCCTGCCGCCGGGCCGCCGTTGAAAGTCAATGATGAGCGCTCGCGCGAACTGCTGAGTCCGGCGGTGCGTCGTCTGTTGGCCAATCATCGTCTGAACGCTGATGCCATCGAAGGCACCGGTCGAAACGGCCGGATCACCGCGCAGGATGTCACCCGCCACCTGGGTCACCCGCAGTTAGATGAAAGGCCCGAGGCCTCATTCGCAGGAGCCGGCGAAGCAGCAAACAGCACCCGCATCCCGCACTCGGCGATGCGCAAGCGCATCGCCGAGCACATGGCGCGGAGCCTCGCGGTTGCGCCGCATGTGACCACGCTCTTCGAGGCTGACCTAACGCGGATCATGGCCCATCGGGCCAAACACGCCGATGCTTTCAGGCGTCGCAGCGTCAATCTCACGCTGAGTGCATATTTCGTTCAAGCCTCCAGTGAGGCGCTGCGGCGACATCCGCAACTAAACGCGACCTTCCATGAGGATGCCCTGGAGTTGCACGGTGACATCAACATCGGCGTCGGCACCGCCCTCGGTGATCAGGGACTCATTGTGCCGGTCATCAAAGGCACGCAGCACATGAATCTCGGCACTATCGCGGAGCGTCTGGGAGTCTTGGTCAACGCGGCGCGCAACAATGCGTTGAAGGCGACCGACGTACGCGGCGGCACCTTCACGATATCGAACCACGGAGTGGGCGGGAGCCTGTTGGCCGCGCCCATCATCATCAATCAGCCGCAGGTCGCCATTCTCGGCGTGGGCAAGGCGCAGCGGCGCGTCTGCGTAATTGAACAGCAGGGTTCCGAGGCAATCGCGATCCGCAGCATGGCGTATCTAACCCTCACGATCGATCATCGTGCCGTCGATGCGTTCCAGGCCAATGCCTTCTTGAGCACGGTGGTCGAGGTCTTGGAGAACTGGCCAGAGGACTAGGTTCCATTGAGCCCAAGACCGCCGAAGCGCGCATAGACTTCCGCGCTCGGGGCCGGAACGCCGCCGTCCAAGGTCATTGCGGTGTCGGTGAGGTAGGACTCCGATTGTTCAAATAGTCCGGCATAGATGGCGCGACACTGGTCCGCCGCCGCTCTTCCGGCCCAATTGTCCGGCAGCAGCCGGCTGGGGAGGAGGGGGTCTCGCAGGTGCAGTTTTCGGTACTCGTGAATCAGCAGCGTTCTGATCACGAAGGCCGCTTCGCAGTCGGCCCGCTCATCGCTCGCAAGCGCGCGCTGCACGGGCAAGAAACGCTGCACGAAACGCCGATAGCGATCGTCCAATTCGGACAGGTCCCAGCCCAACATTGCGAGACGGGCCGGCGCGTCGTCAGTCTTGAGGCTTGCATCGAATACGAACAACTTCGCCCCGTGCGGCGTTCCACGCAGCTGCTTTAGCGTGGCTGCAGTCAGTTCGGGATGAGCGAACACGCCAGGGGCGAACTCGCCGAAGCCCAGCCAGATAAGTTCCTGTCGGAGCCGTTTGCGAAGGGCCGCGGGCAGTGCCGGCAAGACCACCAGTGTCCAACCGCCTGGCCACGGCGCATCCGGCGCGGCATAGATGCGGCCGGTTGCCTCCATAAATCGCTCCCGGCCGTCGTCAGACAGGTGGTACTCACTGAGTTTTCCCATCCTCCGTGTTTCGAGCCAGCCTTCATGCACCAGCCGTGCGGCCGCGGTGCGAACCAGCCGTTCGTTGAGGCCGAACAGGGAGGCCAATCTGATCAGGCTCCCGAGGGCGATCTGGCCGCCGCGGGGCAGGATGCTGTCGCCGAACAGGGTGACGAGTAAGGAGCCCGCGCGCAGAGGTGTTTGCTGTCGGAATCGTTCGAGCAACGGCTGGGCCGCCTGCATCAGTCGTGATTTCATGGGCTTACACAGCATTCCATGAGCACATTATATGATACATAACTCCATTTACAAGACGTATTTCTGTGTCAGAATAGGTGAAAGCCCACTACCGGAGTGCAGCGATGTATACGCAGGGGTTGGATCAGGCGAGTTCGGAAACCGCCGGTGCACAAGACGAGGAGGCTTTGCAGCGGCGCTTCCAGGCGCGCGTCGATGCCGAACAAAAAATTGAGCCCAAGGACTGGATGCCGCCTCGCTATCGCGCCACTTTGATCCGGCAAATTTCCCAACACGCCCACTCGGAGATCGTGGGCATGTTGCCCGAAGGCAATTGGATCAGCCGGGCGCCCTCGCTCAAACGCAAAGCCATCCTCATGGCAAAGGTGCAGGACGAAGGCGGACACGGCGCGTATCTGTATTGCGCGGCGGAGACCCTAGGCGTTTCTCGCGACGAGTTGGTTGATCAACTGCTGTCGGGCGCCGCCAAATACTCAAGCATCTTCAACTATCCCACCCCGACTTGGGCCGACGTCGGCGCCATCGGATGGCTGGTCGATGGCGCGGCGATCATGAACCAGATCCCGTTATGCCGATGCTCGTATGGTCCCTATGCGCGCGCTATGGTGCGGGTCTGCCGCGAGGAGAGTTTTCATCAACGCCAGGGTTTCGACCTGCTGCTGCAGCTGGTGCGCGGCACGGCCGAGCAAAAGACGATGGCGCAGGATGCGCTCAATCGATGGTGGTGGCCTGCATTGATGATGTTTGGCCCTTCGGACGTGGAATCCAAGCACAGCGCCGAGTCGCAGCGCTGGAAGATCAAACGATTCAGCAATGACGAATTGCGGCAGAAATTCGTCGATTTCACGGTGCCGCAAGCCGATTTCCTCGGATTGCGCGTGCCTGATCCGAAGCTGCGATTCAATCCGGACAGCAAGCACTACGAGTTCGGTGTTATCGACTGGAACGAGTTCAACCAGGTCTTGAAAGGCAACGGACCTTGCAATCACGAGCGGCTGGCGGCGCGGCGCAAAGCGCATGCCGACGGCGAGTGGGTGCGTGCGGCCGCCCTTGCCTACGCCGAGAAACAGCGTAAGCGGACCGCGACGGAGGCCGCCTGATGAGCGAACGCAAAGAGTGGCCGTTGTACGAAGTTTTCATCCGCGCGCGCGGCGGCCTCGACCACAAACACGTGGGCAGTCTTCATGCCGTGGATGCGGCGATGGCAATCGAACATGCCCGCGACCTGTATACGCGCCGCATGGAGGGCGTGAGCATCTGGGTGGTGCGCTCCAGCGACATCGCGGCGTCCGACCCCGAGGATGCGGAATTCATGTTCGAGCCCGCGCGCGACAAGATTTACCGCCACCCGACCTTCTACGAGATCCCGGATGAGGTTAAAACCTTATGAGCGAGTCGCGCGAAGTCCCGTCGCAACACCTGCTTGCCTATGTGCTGCGGCTTGCCGATTTGAGCCTCATCCTGGGGCAGCGGCTCGGGGAGTGGATCGGTCATGCGCCAGCGCTTGAAGAGGATTTAGGGCTCGCGAACATCGGTCTGGATCTGATCGGGCAGGCACGCCTGTTGCTGACCTACGCCGGGGAAATCGAGGGCTGCGGTCGTGACGAGGATGCGCTGGCCTTCCTGCGCGAGCATCGCGAATTCCTGAACCCCACGCTGGTCGAGCAGCCGAACGGCGATTTCGCCCATACCATCGTGCGGCAGGCGCTGATCGATGCATACCAGCTCGAGCTGTTCGAGCATCTGGAACGCGCCCCTGACAGTCAGCTCGCGGCCATTGCCTCGAAGTCGCTGAAGGAAATCCGCTATCACTGGCGCTACAGCGCGGCGTGGCTGGTGCGCTTGGGCGACGGCACCACCGAGAGCCATGAGCGAGTTCAAAACGCACTCGAGCGCCTCTGGCCGTATACGCGCGAACTATTCGTAGCGGACGAAATCGACGCGGCGATGACGGCAGCGGGCATCGCCCCCGACCTGGCGACGCTCGCGCAGGCCTGGAATGCGAGGATCGATTCGCTGCTCGCGGAGGCGACCCTTTCGCGGCCCGCGGAGACACATTTTTCCTGGTTCGGCAAGCAGGGGCAGCACAGCGAGCATCTCGGATACCTTCTATCCGAGATGCAATACATGCAGCGCACCTATCCGGGAGCGAAATGGTGAGCGCCGTTCTTTGCGACAATGAGCGCGTTGCACTTGCCTGGCGCTGCCTAGAGCGCGTGGCGGATCCGGAGATCCCGGTTTTGAGCGTGGTGGACTTGGGGATCATCCGTGATGTGACAGAGGATGCTGCCGGCTGCCTGGTTGTATCTCTGTCGACGACCTACTCAGGGTGCCCGGCCACCGAGGTCATCCGTACCGCGGTGGAGCGCTCCTTGGGAATTGCAAATCTCGCGCCTTTTAGAATTCACACCGTGCTGTCGCCCGCCTGGAGCAGCGACTGGATAAGCGTGCAGGGCCGCGAGAAGCTTCGAGCCTACGGAATTGCGCCTCCGGAAAATACCGTGCCGAACCCGCGCCAGCTGCTGCACGCGCCCCGGCCGGTCGCCTGTCCGCGGTGCGCCTCACTTAACAGCGAGCGGGTGAGCGAGTTCGGCTCGACCCCCTGCAAGGCGCTGTACCGGTGCTTGAGCTGCCGGGAACCGTTCGATTACTTCAAGTGCATCTGAGGGCGTCGTGAAGTTTCATCCGCTGACGGTATCCTCGGTGCGACCGACGGCCGCGGACGCGGCCGTGATCACCTTGGAAGTGCCGGAGGCGCTGCGCGAATCGTTCGCCTTCAAGGCCGGCCAATATGTGTCGGTGCGTCGCACTCTGGAAGGCAAGGAGGAAAGCCGCACCTATTCGATTGCCTCACCGCCGGGCGCCAATGTGCTCAAGCTGGGGGTGCGCGGGCAGGGCCGGATGTCCCACGATCTCAATCGGCTCCTAAAGCGCGGCGATGTGCTTGAAGTGTCGAAACCCTTGGGTCGATTCTGTACACCGCGCGATGCCGCCCGACAGCGCAGTTATGTGGCCTTCGCCGCCGGCAGCGGCATCACCCCGATTCTTTCCATCGCCACCGACATCCTGACGCACGAACCGCGCAGCCGGTTCACGCTGGTATATGGCAATCGCAGCATGTCGCACAGCATGCTGGTCGATGAGATTCTCGCCCTCAAGGATCGCAATCTTGAGCGTTTTGCCGTGCACTTCGTGATGAGCCGCGAGCGGCAGGACGCCGAGTTGTTCAATGGCAGGATCGATGCCGCCAAGCTCGAGAGCCTCGCTCGGCAAATCGAAGATGTGAGGCTCGCCGATGAGTATCTGATCTGCGGCCCGGGCGCCATGGTCGACGAGCTCAGCCAGGCGCTGAAAGCGTTGAACGCGGGCGCCGTCGTGCGCGTCGAGCGGTTTGTCACCGGCACCACGCCCCTGGCGCGGATAGAGACCAAAGAGAAGCCCGCGCAACCCGTGCTCGCGCACATCGGCGTGACGAGCGATGGCCGACGACGCAGTTTCGACATGACGGAGAGCGACGGATCGATGCTCGAGGCGGCCGAGCGGGCGGGGCTTAGCCTCCCTTATTCGTGCCGCGCAGGCATTTGCGCCACGTGCCGGGTCAAAATCACCGCAGGCAAGGCGCATATGATGCACAACATCGCCCTGGAACCGTGGGAAATCGAGGCCGGTTTCATCCTATGCTGCCAGGCACGGCCCGATACGGACACAATTGAACTCAGCTACGACGAGAAATAACCGTGTCATTCCAAAACATTTTGTTCAGCGTCGAAGACCGCATCGCCCGTCTCACACTCAATCGACCAGACAAACTCAACAGCTTTAACGTCGCCATGCATCAAGAGGTGCGTCAGGCACTCGACAGCCTGCCGACCTCGGGCGCGCGAGTGCTGGTGTTGACAGGTGCCGGACGCGGCTTCTGCGCGGGCCAGGACTTGAGCGATCGCGCAGTGGCGCCCGGCGGGGCCGCGGTGGATCTTGGCGAGTCCATCGAAAAGTATTACGCGCCGCTCGTGCTGGCGCTGCAACGGCTGCCGATGCCGGTGATCGCGGCGATCAACGGTGTGGCCGCGGGAGCCGGCGCCAACATCGCCTTGGCCTGCGATCTGGTAGTTGCGGCCCGATCGGCAAGCTTTGTTCAGGCCTTCTGCAAACTTGGACTGATACCGGACTCCGGCGGCACCTGGTTTTTGCCGCGCCTTGTCGGCAATGCGCGCGCCATGGGTCTTGCGCTGCTCGGGGACAAGCTGCCCGCAGAGCAGGCAGCCGCCTGGGGCATGATCTGGCAATGCGTCGAGGATGCCGAGCTTGCGGTCACCGTCGACAAGCTGGCGCAACATTTCGCCGGCGCGCCCACGCGGGGGCTCGCGGCCACCAAACGCGCCATCCTCGACGGCTCGCAGCGCACGTTGGCCGCGCAGCTTGACGCCGAGCGCGACTTGCAGCGGGAACTCGGCCGCAGCGCCGATTACGCCGAGGGTGTGGCTGCCTTCACGCAGAAGCGCGCCCCGAATTTTCGCGGCTGCTAGTCGTGGAGGACAGCGACCAGCGCGCCCGGCAGGCAGTGGAAGCGCTCTTGGCGGGGGACACCATGAGCAAGGCACTGGGCATCGAGGTGCTGATGCTGCGTGCTGGTCAGGTGCGCATATCCATGCAGGTGCGCGCGGATATGGCCAACGGCCACGGCATCTGCCACGGCGGAATGATTTTCTCTCTCGCCGACAGTGCCTTTGCGTTCGCCTGCAACTCCCACGGCATCAAGATGGTGGCCGCGGGAGCGCAAATTGAGTATCTGGCGCCCGCGAGGCTCGGCGACACGCTCATCGCCTCGGCTCGCGAGCAATTCAAGACCGAGCGACTCGGCATCTACGATGTGACGGTGGAGAGCAGCTCGGGCACGCGCATTGCGGAATTTCGAGGCCGTTGCGCCAGGCTGCGCGCCGCGCCCGGTCAAGCCTAGGGGAACATTTCATGGCGCAGTTACAAAGTTACGTGTACGGGGCGTGGCGCAGCGGCGAGGCGCAGGGCACGGCACTTCGCGATGCCACCACCGGCGAGGTGATTGCCCATGCCTCCTCGATGGGGATCGATTTCGGGTCCGTCCTCAATCATGCGCGCAGCATCGGCGGCCGGGCGCTGCGCGCGCTGACGTTTCATCAGCGCGCGGCCATGCTCAGATCCCTTGCCAAACGTCTAACGGAATTGAAAGAGGAGTTTTATCAGCTGTCGTTCGCCACCGGCGCCACGCGCGCGGACTCCTGGATCGACATCGAAGGCGGCATCGGCACGATGGCAGCCTTCGCCAGCAAGGCCGGGCGTGAACTGCCGAACGCTGATCTTTATCTAGACGGGGCGGTCGAGGGATTGTCCAAGCGCGGAACCTTCGTCGGTCAGCACATCTATGTGCCGCGGGAGGGAGCCGCCGTTCACATCAACGCCTTCAATTTTCCGGTCTGGGGCATGCTGGAGAAAATGGCGCCCGCAATCATCGCCGGCGTGCCCGTGATCGTGAAGCCGGCCACCTCGACGTCGTACCTTACGGAACTGGTGGTGCGCAGAATCGTGGAGGCCGATCTGTTGCCGCCCGGCGCCATTCAATTGGTGTGCGGCTCCCTGGGGAATCTCTTTGATCTGCTGGATTGCCAGGACATCGTGTCGTTTACCGGCTCCGCCGGCACCGCCGCAAAACTGAAGACTCACGCGAACATCGTGCAATATGCCGTCCCCTTCATCGCGGAAACCGATTCGCTCAATTCCAGCATTTTGGGTCCCGATGCTGTGCCAGGCAGCGCGGAATTCGATTTGTTCGTCAAGGAGGTCACGCGCGAGATGACCGCCAAAGCGGGCCAGAAGTGCACCGCCATCCGCAAAGCCCTCGTCCCGCAACAATTGCTCGCCCCCGTCACCGAAGCACTGCAGGCAGCGCTCGCGCGAGTGGTGGTCGGCGATCCGCGCGCGGAGGGGGTGCGCATGGGACCGCTGGCGAATCTCGAGCAACGCGAGGAAGTGCTGCAGCAGATGGCGCGCCTGCGCGAAGATGGCGAGGTCATCGCCGGCGGACAGGAACCGAACGCCGTGCAGGGCGCAGACGCCCGGCGCGGCGCGTTTGTCGCCCCGACGCTGATTCTCGTCCGCGACAGCCACAGCGCCCGCGCCGTGCACACGGTGGAAGCCTTCGGCCCGGTGGCGAGCTTGATGCCGTATTCGGGCATTGACGATGCTGTGACGCTCGCAAATCGCGGCGGCGGGAGTCTCGCGGCTTCCGTTTTTTCCGGCGACGATGCGGTGGCGCGCCGGCTGGTACTGGGCCTTGCCCCGTTTCACGGTCGGGTGCTCGCTATCAACAAGGAATGCGCCCCCGAATCAACAGGCCATGGTTCGCCGCTCGCGCCGCTGATCCACGGCGGTCCGGGAAGGGCGGGGGGCGGAGAGGAAATGGGCGGCATGCGCGGCGTGCTGCACTACATGCGCCGTTGTGCCCTGCAGGGTTCGCCGGAAACGCTGACGGCGATCGGCGGCCGTTTCATCCGCGGCGCACGCCTTAAGACACCCAAAGTACATCCGTTTCGCATACCCTTTCATGAGCTCGCCATTGGCGACACCTTCAAATCGAGAACGCGAGTGGTGAGCCTCAAGGACATCGAGGCATTCGCCGAGCTTTCGGGTGATCATTTCTACGCGCATATGATCCAGGCCGAAGCTGAGCGCAATCCGCTGTTCGGCGGCCGCGTGGCGCACGGGTATTTTTTGATTTCTGCGGCGGCCGGCCTCTTTGTCGATCCGGACTACGGTCCGGTGCTCGGCAACTACGGATTGAACGCGCTGCGCTTCGTGAAGCCGGTCAAGCCCGGCGATGCCATTCAGGTTCGACTGACCTGCGCCGAAAAGAGCCTGCGGGCCGACAAAGGCTGGGGCGAGGTGGGCTGGGATACGGAGATCACCAACCAGCAAGGCGAAACGGTCGCATCCTATACGGTTCTTACCATGGTCAGCGTGCATGCGGTCCCCGATCAGGCCGGCTTGCAGCAAGGTGGAGCGTGAGCTCGGGCGTATTCGATCTTGCCGCAATGGCCCGCGAGGAGCCGATCTTGTCGGCAAGTCGCACCGAACTCGAGACGCTGCAACTCGATCGTCTCAGGGGCACGCTCGAGCACGCCTACGCGCATACGCCGCATTACCGGCGCGCCTTCGACGCACTCAAGATCAAGCCGCAAGATCTGACCTGCCTTGCCGACCTCGCCAAGTTCCCCTTCACCACCAAGGCGCACCTGCGCGCCGATTATCCGTTCGGATTCTTCGCGGTGCCGATGGAGCGTGTGGCGCGGGTGCATGCTTCCTCCGGCACCACCGGCAAGCCCACCGTGGTCGGTTACACCCAGGAGGACCTGCGCGATTGGAGCCGGCTCGTGAAGCGCTCGATTCGCGCGGCCGGGGGCAGGGCCGGCATGAAGGTGCACATCGCCTACGGCTATGGTCTGTTTACCGGAGGATTGGGCGCTCACTACGGTGCAGAGGCCGCAGGTTGCACCGTCATTCCCATGTCCGGCGGGCAGACGGAGAAACAGGTGCAGCTCATCATGGATTTTCGTCCCGAGATTATCATGGTGACGCCGAGTTACATGTTGGCTCTGCTCGATGAGTTTCGACGGCGGAACATTGATCCGAAGGACAGCTCCTTGAAAATCGGAATCTTCGGCGCCGAGCCCTGGGGTGAGGGCATGCGGCGGGAAATTCAGACCGCCTTCGGTATTCACGCCTGCGATATCTATGGACTCTCGGAGGTCATGGGTCCGGGAGTCGCTCAGGAATTTGGCGGCACAGCCGAAGGGCCCACCATCTGGGAGGATCATTTCGTCGCGGAAATAGTCGATCCTGACAGCGGCGCCGTCCGGCAGGCGGGCGAGGAGGGCGAATTGGTCTTCACCTCGCTTACCAAGCAGGCCATGCCGGTCATTCGCTATCGAACCCGCGATCTGACACGCCTCTTGCCCGGCACCGTCACCGCGATGCGTCGCATGGCCAAGATTACCGGCCGCAGCGACGATATGCTTATCATTCGCGGTGTGAACGTCTTTCCGAGTCAGATCGAAGAATTGATCTGTGCGATGCCCAAGCTGGCGCCGCACTATCGGATCGAGGTCAGTCGGCCTCAGCGCCTGGATGAAGTGGCCCTCGAGGTGGAGGCGCGCGCGGCTCTGAGCGAGACCGAAAGCCGGGAAGAAAGCGCGGCACTCGCCGATCGCATCAAGCAGCTCATCGGCATTTCTGTGAACGTCGGAGTGCGGCCGTCCGGCTCGCTGCCACGTTCCGCGGGCAAGGCGAGTCGCATCAAGGACTCTCGTAAAGATTAACTCGGCCACCAAAAGTGGGTGATAGCGATGTTGGATCTCAAAACGGCAGATCAAATCCTTAACGCGGCCCTGGCGCATGGGCGCGCGGCTGGCATGAAGCCGCTGTGCGTGGCGGTGCTGGATGCGGGCGGCGCTTTGGTGGCGCTCAAGCGGGAGGACGGCGCGAGCTTCCTGCGCCCGCAGGTGGCGAACGCCAAAGCGTGGGGCGCCCTCGGCATGGGAACGGGCACCCGGGCGCTTGCGGCCCGCGCTCAAACTCACCCGGCCTTCATCAATGCGATCGGAGCTTTGACCGAGGGGCGCATCGTGCCGGTTCCGGGCGGCGTGTTGATCCGCGCGGCCAATCAATCCATTTTAGGCGCGGTGGGCATCAGCGGGGATGTCTCGGAGAACGACGAAGCGTGCGCGGTCGCCGGGATTCAGGCGGCAGGCATGAGCGCCGATACCGGCGCGTAAAGTTCTTAGGAGGCGAACCTCGCCTGCGAACGCGCCTTGGCCTTCGCGGTTTCTTCCTCGCGATTGCGCGGCAGCGACACGGTCACCAGGGATGCGACCAGCTCTCCGGCTGCGGCCGCAATGTCCTCGACCGCTTTGTCGAACGCCGGTTGATTCGCCTTCGAAGGGTGCGTAAAACCGCTCAGTTTGCGCACGAACTGCAGGGAGGCGTTGCGAATCTCCTCCTCGGTCGCGGGCGGCTCGAAATTAAACAAGGTCTTGATGTTGCGACACATGGGCGCTGACTCCAGGGGATCTGCGCATGAGCATACCGCATTTTCTAAAAATGGCCCCCTCGCGGCGCAGGAGGGCTTGAGGCGGGGCTTCAAATGTCGACGATTCGGGTCGCAGAACCCGGGGGTTTGCTTTGCGCATATACTTTGTATTACAAAGTGCGCCCGAGCCCGACAGTATGGATTCCCTGATGCGCAAAGAGCCGCGACGAGACTGCCTGCGAGCCGCCCGATTTGGGGGTGCACTGCTCTTGGGCGTGTTTGCCATGCTCTGCGCCCCCAGTGTCCAGGCGGGTATCGATCATGAATGGGCGCTCGATCAGCACGGTATATGGGGTCGCGACTACCAGACCGGGCTTGAATATGGCGTCATCGCCACTGAAATCGCCGGTGCGCTGTGGCTCGGCAATGACAATGATGTGGGACACACCTTCTGGCAGAGCATCGACTCGTCCGTGATCTCGGGTGTCACGGCCGAGGTCTTGAAGGTCAGCTTCAGTCGCGCCCGCCCAAGCCAGGGAAACGATCCCAACAAATGGTTCCAGGGTCGCTGCTGCGAGAGCTTTCCGAGCGGCGAGGTCACTTTACAGGCGAGTTTCGTTACGCCGTTCATTGCGCGCTACGCCAAGGACGACCCCTGGATCTGGGCCTTGGAATTGCTGCCGGCGTACGATGCGGTGGCGCGCCTCAAGAGCCAGGCGCACTGGCAAACAGACGTGCTCGCCGGGTGGGCCATCGGCAGTGCGGTCGGCTACTGGACGAGCACCCGCGCGACGCCGATTTCGGTGCAGGTGTTGCCCCGCGGCCTGAGCGTCGGATTTTATCGCAAGTTCTAGGCGCCGGCGGCCGCCTCGGCGCCGTCCTTCACGGCGGTGGCACCGTCGAGGATGACCTGCTCGAGAACGGCGAGATAATCCAGATAGCGCCGGCGGCCGAGCGCGGTGATGCGGCAGCGGGTAATTTGGCGTGTACCGCCAAATTTCTTGGTCACACTCACCAACTTGGCCTGTTCGAGCACCACGAGGTGGCGGTTCAGGTTGCCGTCCGTCAGGGAACACAGCTCCCGGAGTTCCGCGAATGCCAGACCTGCGGAGTGTGTCATCAGCGAGGTGAGCACGCTCAAACGCGCACGTTCGTGAATGACCCTATTGAGCCCGTTATAGGCGAAGCGTGATGCCGGGGGCGCCTTTTTGCGAGCCATCAGGCCCCTACCTTTGTTGTCGTCATGAACATCGCGTGGCCTGCCTCTTGTGTCGAAGCCCGATCATAACAAGGAGAGCGCAATGAGCAAACGACAAAGGAGAGTACAAAGCCGCGCGAAGTATGAATCGCGCAAATGAATTTTGACGTCAGGATGGATCATGTGGAGGCTGATTACCCCGGTGGCGGGCCTCGCTCGCAGCAATTGCTGCCTCGACTCTCGCCGATGTTCAGCACGCCCCTGCGGTTCGCGCATTGCCGGAAGAGCTTTTTTACCCTCCGCTCTTAACTATGTGTATGGTCCGTGCGCTGGTTGGGCCGGGTTTGCCGTGACCGTGCGCGGTTGCGGCAGAACCTATTGTTCGTGGGAGAAAAGCCCTCCGCCTTTGGGTCCGTCCGCCGCCAAGCCGGCCAAAGATCGCCCGGGCACCTAGGACCGTAACCAAGCGCTGGGATTGCGGAGAAGGGGGCCCCAACTGTCGGGTCGGAAGATGCCGAGCGGACCTGGGGCCTCGGGTCCATTTTTGGATATCAGAGGGAGGCTGCTCCCACCTTAAAGCTCTGATAGCAAACAAAGGACTTTGTTTCACCGAGCTAATCATATATGGTATACCACGAAAACAAAGTTGAAGCGGTGTAGAACTCCGTCCGATTGGGTTGGCAAGAAACAGGGGGTACTGAATGGGGCCAGTCAGAGCGCAACCGCGTTTTGTATGTTCGATCGTTCACTCACCTCCTCCGCGCATAAATCAGGCGGGAGTGAATTTCCTAGTTCATCGACTCGAACAACGACCTTTATGAGGATCACAAGATGTTAAATCTACGACTGGCGAGGCCTATCCAGATCGCGCTGGCAGCATGCGCCGCTAATATCATCCTTCAAGGCAGCGCCTTGGCCGATGATGCACAGGAGAACAAGCAGCTCAAGGAAGAAATGCGGCAGATGATGCAGCGCATGGACGCCTTGCAGAAGCAAGTTGAAGCGTTGAGTCATCAGCAGCAGGCCGCGCCTCCTCCTGCGGCCGTGGCACCACCACCGCCACCACCCGTGCCGCAGGCCGTGGCAAAGAATACGAAGGAAACTTCCTCGGAGCCAATGTTCGACAAATTCATCAAAGGCTTCTACGGCACATTGGACGCATCCGTCGATGGCTCGACCAAAGGCATGGATGGAATGGTCGCATATCACTATGGTGATGCGGTCAATGGCGTCTATCCGCAAACAGGGGTGAAGGGCACGCCATACGGACCGGTCGGTTGGCAGCCCTCGATAGCCACCAATACGGCCACCCTCGGCTGGCGCGGCAGTCATGCGATTCCAGGATTGGAAGACACTAGGTTCGTCATCCAGATCGAAGCGAATGTGGGTTTGACCGACTCGCCGGGTGTGACCACAAGCTACACGGCGCAGACGGCCGGAGTGAGAGGCGGGATCGGCTCGGGAACGACCTATGTCGGATTCGTCAGCCCGACCTGGGGCGCGCTCAAGCTCGGCCACGGTTCGACGCCGTACGGAAATTCACAAAGGCGTCTGGATCCGTTCGCGGGCATGGTCGGCGACATGTACTCGATCATGAGCAACACCGGCGGCGACAACCGCGTCGAATTCAACACGGCCATGGATCACTCGATCTGGTACGAATCGCCGAAGTTGGGTCCGGTGAGCTTCGATTTGTTCTTCTCACCGGGGCAAAACCGGACCGCGGATGCCGATTTGAATCTGGCGGGCGGGTCATCCAATTGCAGCGGTGGCAACGTGCCGGGCAGCGGCAACCTGCTCCTGACGTGCGACGACGGTGGCTTCGACAATGCCTACAGCATGGACTTGAAGTTCGAGACCGAACATCTGTACTTGATGGCGGCCTATGAACTGCACAAGCATGTCAATCGCAACAGCGACGGCATCGGTTCCAATTCGCCGGGATATGCGGCCATGCTGAATGAAGGTGATCCCGCTGCGGGTGGGGGCGGAGCCTTGACGCAGTACCTGAACTGGGGTCTGTTCGACCAGGTTGCGACCGCGTATGGCGCAACGGGTTCGTGCACCACAGCGCCGAGTGCCTCGACCTACTATTGCGTCAACGCAACGCCGGAGTTCACGGGCGACATCGGCGACGAAGCGGCCTTCCACGTCGGCGGCCAGTACGTCTTCGATTTTGGCCTAACCGTGGACGCAATTTTCGAACGTATGACGCGTAAGCTCCCCGCGGCGTTGGAATTTCAGAACGAGCGGCAGCGGAACGGCGCCTGGCTAGCGCTGACACAGACTCTCGGGCCGAAAGACAACTTGAACTTAGGTTGGGCGCATGCCGGAAGAACACCGGGAGACCCGGGCGGACAGCATAACTACAATCCGAACAACACGGACAACACTGCAAATATGTTCTCGCTGGCGTACAAGCATCACTTTGATAAGCAGCTGTACTGGTATGCCGACCTCGCGGAAACCATCAACAGTGGCAATGCGCACTACGATCTGGGTGCGGGGAGCCACGGCATAAAGACTGACTGTCATGATGGCACGACCACGCCCATCATCGACTACACCAGTGCAGGCAATACGACCTGGGGTGGCTGTCGGCCCAAGGCAGTCTCAATGGGGGTGAATTACAAGTTCTGAGTGCGGCTCAACGAGGCTGATGGTCTTTCTTGTGAAGACCATCAGCTTTGGCCGCTTGAGTGATTGAAGTACGGCGGTGCGAGCTATTGTTCAATCGCCCGGCGGTTCATTCGGCCGGCCGGACGGAATTTTCGATCGCCCTTGGGGTCGAATATTCGAGTAGCCTTGAGCAAGACGAACGCATCCCTGGAGTAACTTATGGCTCAAGTGACACGCAGGTTTTTCTTGTTGTCATCTGCTGCATTATCGGTCGGCCGCGCAGTTCGCGCTCTGGCAAATGAGACCACCACTGCAACATCCGCACAAAACGTGCGCCAGCCGATGCAAGGCCAATCGTGGCGCTACGCAAAAAACGACCTCTTTACGCGCAAAGTCGTCGATGAACAGGTAGATCGGGTGGGCGCCATCGATCACACCGTAGAAATAGACTCCAGCTATCAGGCCCCCCATGTGACCGCAAAGCCGCGATGGGGCGCCTCCCTACTTCACAAGTACACCGGTCATCGAGAGATTCCTTCCGGGTCGCTGCCGAGCGAGGTTCAGGATCCCTGGGGAATGGTGGCGGTGGATCCGCATTGGAGCCAGGTCCAAGTCTATGAAGCCCCGATACCTTTGTGGCCTACTCAGCTGCAACCCGGTTGGCAAACTCATCTCAGCACCAACTACAAGACGCCCGCAGACGAAGATCCGCTGCCTTGGGATCAGACGATGAAAGCCATCGCTTGGGAGACGGTGAACGTGCCCGCCGGCCAGTTCAAGGCGCTGCGATTCACCAACTTCATCAAGTTCACACACAGCGATTTCTCGCGGACTGATTCCGTGAGACGCGAGACAGTTTGGTTCGCGCCCGAGGTGGGCAGGTGGATCGCGCGGGAAAGTCGCGGAACCTATTACGTCGCAGATTCGACCATAGTTCAACCGTACAATGAAAGTGCCTACCGATGGGAGCTTCTCGAGTGGTCGTAGAGATGGATTTGCGCAATTGAGCGCATAAGGGCTCGAATTTTCTTGTTTGCTTTGAGCGACTAGTCGGGAAATCGCGATGGACCGCCCGCGCGACAGCATTTCCTCGCGCGACATCTGCAGACTGCAGCTCCAACCGGGAGGGCGCGGGCGCCGTTTCCTCGTGCAAAATGAGTTGCGCTCCAGTCTTCCGTAATCGCCGCCGTGGCCCAAAAAAAGCCCGTTGCAGCCGTTACTCGCTTGCTTTGCGATGCAAAGCCAGTCTCCTGCCGGCGTTTTCGCTGAGAGTCCAGACTCCCGCCGATATTTAGCTCTCGGGGCCTCTTGTGCTGCCTGATATAAAGTATATAAGGTAGCTAGGGGCGAGTTCACAAAATAATTAGAGGCAAATTTGCTGTGAATACACAAATAGACGCAAGCGACCCGATGAACAACACCGGGCTCAAGAACCGTTGGGCGCAACTCGTCATGGGAATTATCTGCATGGCGATGGTCGCCAACCTGCAGTACGGCTGGACGCTGTTCGTAAATCCCATGTCGGATAAATTTCACTGGTCGAAAGCCGCGATTCAAGTCGCGTTTTCGATTTTCGTGCTTTGTGAAACTTGGCTGGTGCCGGTCGAAGGCTGGTTGATGGACCGGTTCGGACCGCGTCCTGTGGTGCTGGTGGGCGGCATCCTGGCGGGGATCTCCTGGATCATCAACTCTTATGCGACCTCCCTTGGCACGCTGTACTTTTCCGCGGTCGTCGGTGGCATCGGTGCCGGCGCGGTGTACGGCACCTGCGTGGGCAACGCGCTCAAGTGGTTCCCCGACAAGCGTGGACTCGCAGCGGGTCTTACTGCGGCGGGCTTCGGTGCCGGAGCGGCGCTTACCGTAATTCCCATTGCGAACATGGTGAAATCGGGCGGCTACGACAAGGCATTCTTCAACTTCGGGCTGATCCAAGGGATTGTGGTGTTTGTGGTGGCTTTGTTCCTCATCCGCCCGCCCACCACGGCGATCGTCGCGGCCTTGAAGGGAGCGGTTAACCCGCTGACGCGCCGCAACTTCGCGCCCGGCGAAATGCTGAAAACGCCTGTCTTTTGGATGCTGTATTTGTGCATGGTGTTGGTGGCGTCGGGCGGATTGATGGCCGCTGCCGAGATTGCCCCCATCGCCAAGGACTACGGTGTCGCGACGACCCCGGTCAACTTTTTCTGGGCGACGATGCCGCTGCTGACCCTCGCGCTGTCGATCGATAGCTTGGTCAATGGCTTTACGCGGCCCTTGACCGGTTGGCTCTCCGACCATCTTGGCCGCGAGAAGACGATGGTGCTGGTCTTTACAGTTGAAGGGCTCGCCATTTGGGGGCTGATGTCATTCGGTCATTCGACGACGGGCTTCCTCGTCTTTGCGCCGCTAATTTTCCTCGGCTACGGCGAGATCTTTTCGCTGTTCCCGGCAGTCAGCGGCGACACGTTTGGCCCCAAATATGCCGCAGCGAATAACGGGTTCCTTTACACCGCCAAGGGCACCTCGTCCTTGCTCATTCCGCTGGCGAGTCTGCTCAAGGCATCCGCTGGCAGTTGGGTGCCGGTGCTGTGGATCGCGGGCGCGCTGCCCATCTTTGCAGCGGTACTGGCGATAGTCGCGCTCTCGCCGATGCGACGACGAATGCTCGAGAAGGTGGCTGCAGACGAGCCCGTAGCGGCCGCTCAGAACGCATAGCGCCGGATTTTTCGACCGACAGGCAACGACAAAGGATAATGCCGGCAAGCAATTGCCGGCGTTCATTCGCGGCAGGGTCGTGCCAGCGCCCAAATAGCGTCAGGCGTGCAGTAGGAGGGTCGTCAAGCTAGCGCATCACGAGCGATATTGAAGATATCAGCGCAATGCCCGCGCCAAGGTCAATCAAACTTGCGCGAGGGATTTGGCACTGAAGCGCGCATCGACCGAGTAGCTCGAGGATGGGTCACTGAGCCTTCCGGTCGCAGAGGTCTCGTACCCCAAACGCCGTGCGCGTTCGACTCGGAAAGTCAGGACCAGCCTCTTTGCTGGACCGCGGATGACATGTGAAGGGTGCCGCGCAAGTCCGCGGGTGCATCACTCCTCGATGCCGGCATCGTGCGGGTGCCAGTGCAGAATCGCCGCTACCAGCAATTGTCCGACGCAGAACGGCACGCCCATGGACCAGCCGCTCAGCGGCCGGAAGTCCCCCATGGCGATATAAATAAGTCCGCAGGCGATATACCAGCCGCCCACGATGAACATGGGGCGCGGCAACATGCGCGCCGTCGCGAACGCGCCCAGCCCGAAAATGATCTGCCACAGCCCGGGCAACATCCAGGCATTCTGCGGAGAACCTCGCAGCAGTGCAGCCGTGAGCAGCGCGCCGGCGGCGATCGCCGGGCAGAATCGTTCTACGGTTGATTGCAGCAGCGGCCACGCCATACTGCCGTGGACGCGTTTGGAGCGCGCGGCGGATTCCAGGCCTATGAAAAGGAGCGCCACGGCGGCCGTGGAGAACCACTCCACGACGAAAGCCAGCGGGCGTTGTTGGGGATCCTTCAGCCACCAGGTTTGCGTAGCCGCAACGCCGATCGCCAATGCGCCGGTCAGTGTCAATGTGATGGGGCCAAATCCCCAAAACTCGCTGCTGTGCGCCATCTGCTCGCGCATTCTCGCAATATCGCTGAGCGCTCGGTCTAATTCCTGCATGGTACTCAACCCTTGTTCTGGAGCATGCCGACGCGCGTCCGCCCATCGTTATATCCGATGGTGCATCTCGCTCTCGCGCGTTCCAGCGCCAGACTACCAGCCGATGGCCTTCGCAGGTATGCAAATTCGTAACAATTGCGGCCTTTCCTTGCCACTGCCGCTCCCTGGAAATTGCGCTAACCTGCTGAAGATGAGGCTGTTGCTGATCGAAGACGATGCCGAACTCGCTGCCTCCCTGGTCGAGCAGTTCCGAGACCACGGCTACACTGTTACCCGCGCCGCTGATGGCAGTCTGGGGCTCGAATTGGCGCTGGCCGAGGACTTCCGGGCGCTGATCGTGGACAGGATGCTCCCCGGCATGGATGGTCTCGCGCTGGTCAAAACGCTGCGCAGTTCCAAGGCGACCCCGGTCATTTATTTGACCACCATGAGCGGAATCGACGACCGGGTGCAGGGACTGGAGGCGGGAGGCGACGATTACTTGGTGAAGCCGTTTGCCTTCGCGGAACTGCTCGCCCGCGTACGCGCCTTGACTCGGCGCAGCGAGACTTCCACCAAGCTTGCAGTAGGGGCCATCGAGTTGGACCTCATCCACCGCACCGTGACCCGGGAAGGTCTGGCCATTGATCTGGTGCCTCAGGAGTTCAAGTTGTTGGAGTACCTGGCGCAGAATGCCAACCGCGCGGTGACCCGCAAGATGCTCCTAGAGAAGGTCTGGGACATCCATTTCGAACCCAATACCAATGTGGTGGAGAGCCATGTCAGTCGTCTCCGAGCACGCCTCAACGAGGGCTTCGCGCGCGACGCCATCGAAACCGTTCGCGGCGTCGGATATAAACTCGTTGCGCCTAACTAGGCTGGTCAACTCCGAGTCGTTCCGACTGACCATGCTGTTTGTCGGCCTGTTCACGGTCGGCATTGCGGCGCTGCTCGCCGTCATTCTTTGGATCGTCACCGACGCGCAGCGCGCCGCACTGACCCACGACAACGACGAGGATATCGACTCAATCATCGTTGGCTACCGGCAGGAGGGTATCGACGAGGCGGGCGAAGTCGTGCGACAACTCCTCGGCGAACCGCGTCGCGCGGGCGTGCGGCCGACCACGTACCTGCAGATAAAGGATGCCGCGGGCGCGGATCTGGTCGGCAATCTTCCGGACCTCGAGCGCAGGCTCGGGGAGTTTTCCGTCCGCGTGGACGAGAAAGGTCGGGCGGTGCCGTCGGGCGGCGCTGCGGCCGGCGGGGCACTGGTACTCGGCAAAGGAGTGGTGTTCGGCCAGCGCTACTACGTCTTCGTCGGCCGCGACACCGCCCAACTGACGGCGGCAAGGGATCGCATCGTCGATGCCTTCCTGTGGATACTCTTTGGGGCCGTCGTGGTGGCGTGCGTAGGCGGCACGCTGCTCGCGCAACGCCTCACCCGGCGCGTCGATCTGATTTCCCGCACCTGCGAGGGTATTGTCGAGGGGCGGTTCGATGCGCGCATCCCGCTGCAGGGGAGGGGGCACGAGTGGGATCGCCTGTCGCTCGCCATCAACGAAATGCTGGGCCGCATCTCGGCCTTGCTGGCGAACCTGCAGCAGGTGTCGAGCGACGTGGCGCATGATCTGCGCACGCCGCTGACGCGCATGCGCAACCGCCTGGAGGAGGCAAAGGCGCGCAGCGTCACAACGGCCGAATATTCGAGCGCCGTCTCGCGCGCCATCGAAGACACCGACCAGCTGCTTGCGATGTTCAGCGCGCTGTTGAGGATCTCGCAGGTCGAATCCGGCACGCGACTGGCGGGCTTCGCCACGGTTGAGATCACAGAACTCTTACGCAAAGCTTACGAACTCTACCGGCCCGTGGCGGAGGACAACGGACAGAAGCTCGTCGCCTCTCTGCAGGACGGGCTCACGGTATCGGGCGACGCCGAACTGCTGCTGCAGATGTTCAGCAATCTCATCGAAAATGCCATCTGCCACACCCCCAGAGGCTCGCTCATCCGGATCGATCTTGGGTCCCGCAAGGATTTTATCACCGCCACGATTGCGGATGACGGTCCGGGAATTCCAGCCGCGGAAATCGACAAAGTAACGCGGCGGTTCTACCGCTTATCACGCAGCCGCAGCGAACCCGGACATGGACTTGGACTTGCCCTGGTGGCCGCCACCTCGCAGCTGCACGGTGCGAGGCTCGGTCTTGGCGATGCAAAGCCGGGGCTCCGTGTCGAGATTGCCTTCGAGCGGCACGCCGAACGTTAGAAAATTTTTCAATCGCCGCTTGCTCGGCGCCGCAAAGTGTACGAATTTATAATCTAGAAGCACTGCGTGCGGCTAACGCGCACGCCGCGCACTCGAAATACTGTCATATATCACTCGTTACACTTCGCGCCCTCTTACTCAAAACATAAGCGGAGGGCACTATGATTCGAAAGTTGCTAGTAGTCGGCGCGGCGAGCCTCATCGCGGTTGCCGGATCGGCCGTCGCGGCCGAGTCGCTCGGATCCCACGAGGTTCGGCACGTTCTTTTGATCAGCGTCGATGGCCTACACGCGCTCGATCTGTCGAACTATGTGGGCACGCATCCGGATTCGAATCTCGCGGAACTGTCGCGACACGGAATCACCTACACCAACAATTCCACCTCGTCGCCCTCCGACTCATTCCCGGGGCTTGCCTCCCTGGTCACTGGCGGCTCGCCCACGACCACGGGCCTCTGGTATGACGACACATACAACCGTGCCCTCTCGCCACCGGCCATGACGGACGGTCTCGGCAATCCCGGCGGCAGCTGCCCGGGAAAAATCGGCACCAACGTCGCCTGGGACGAGGCAGTGGACGTCGACCTGACGCGCCTCGATGGCGGCGGCGGGCTCAATCCGAAGTATCTGGTGCGCGATCCGAATCGCGGTTGCCGCACGCTGATGCCTCACGAGTACGTGCGCGTCAACACGATTTTCGAGGCAGTGAGAGCGGCGGGCGGCACGACTGCCTGGACGGACAAGCATCCCTCCTATGAATGGACCAACGGCCCTTCGGGCAAGGGCGTGGACGATTTCTACGGCCCGGAGATCAATTCCATTCCGGTCGCCCTACCGTTCGCGGGCTGCACGCCTGTGCCGTTTCCCGACGCCACGCCGGATGATGGTTGGACCAATAGCTTCGATGACATCAAGTGCTATGACCAACTGCATGTGGCGGCGGTCATAAACCAGATTGACGGCTACAACCACGACCGCACGCGCCGTGTCGGCGTGCCGACTTTGTTCGGCACCAACTTCCAGGCGGTGAGCGTGGGCGAGAAACTTGCGAAGGATCCGGTCACCGGGTTTACCGGCGGATATACCGACGTTTTGGGAACCCCAGGCCAGGGGCTTGCCGGAGAACTCGATTTCATCGACCAATCCATCGGCAAGTTCGTGCGCGAACTGCGTGCCCAGCACCTGTACGACTCGACCCTTGTAATCGTCAGTGCCAAACATGGTCAGTCGCCGATCGACGGTACCAAGCGCCACGGCATCGGTGGCGGCCAGCCCACGGCGACCATCGGTTCCGCGGACGCCTTCGACATCTCTGACGATGGATCGCTCATATGGCTTACCGACCCATCGCTGATGCCGGGTGTGGTGGCCAACCTCAGCAAACCGGCCAATCAGCAGGCGCTCGGCATTCAGGAAATCTTCGCCGGCCAGTCGTTGCAGAACAAGTTCAACAATCCGGGCGCCGATCCGCGCACCCCGGACATTGTGCTGAAGGTGAACACCGGCGTCATCTTCACGGGAGGTTCCAAGCTGTCCGAGCATGGTGGCTTCAACGAGGACGATGTGCACACGGCGTTGCTGGTGTCATTCCCGCAACTCGATCAGCAGGTGGTCAAAAGCGCCGTGAGCAACCAGCAGGTGGCCCCTTCGGTGTTGAGGGCGCTCGGCATCGATCCGAACAATCTGGAAGCGGTGCGCAAGGAGCAGATCCCGGTGCTGCCATTCCTATTCAAGGGACAGGATGAGCACCACGATTGATCTTTTCATCAGAACACGAGCAATAGCATGAAAAAACTTACCCTTACCGTTGCGCCGGCGCTTGCCGGCGCCGCGATTTTTTGTCTCACAACCGCCAACGCTGACGAAGGACGGGATCACTCCGAACATTTGATCTTGAGCCGCACGGTATACGACAACAATGCCGCCAACGTGCGGGTGGGCACGGTGCTGCCGCCCAACTGTGCGGCCACCACCGGAGGCTGCGGCGCGCCGAGCGGTGCACCGTACGACGGCACTTATCCAACGGTCTGGAACAACGACATCTACGATGCCAGTTTCGGCATTACCTCGAAGATCTTTCTGGACGAAATCACCACCTCGGGCGAGCGCATCAATACGCTGGAAGTGCCCTCATCGGGAGGGCCGCACGGAAATCGCGATCATCTGGTGACGAGCTTCAGCTCCAAGTCCGAACTGGCGCTCAATCGGTCCCTGGACGGTCGCTTCATCACATTCATGGGATATGTAGCCCCAGTGGATACCATCGATGTGTCGAATTCCAACACACCGGGTGCGAATGATCCCACCAATCCAGTGGGCCAGGCATTTTATCGCGCAGTGGCACGCCTCGATGCGTTCGGCCGTTTCGACTTCACGCTCAGCAACGCGTACAGCGGTAACAACGGCCGCGCTGCGATTCTTGACGACAGCAACGGCCAGGATGTGATTTACACGGCGGGCAACGCCGGCAACGGCGCCAACCCGCAGCCGGACGGCATCATTCTGGGCGCAGGCACGCAGTTCTTGAAGCCGGCGTTCGCGCCTGAAACGGCGCAGGCGGTCGGCACGCCGTCGCCGCTTGCGAGCTTCTCGGTCACGGAACTCGGCGCAAAGGCCGACAAGATCGGCAAGGACGACAACTATCGCGGACTGACCATCTTCAACGATGTGGTCTATCTCACCAAGGGAAGCGGCAGTAACGGCGTAAACACGGTGTACTTCGTCGACACCACGGGCGGCGCATGTCCGAACGGCGTCGGACTTCCCGCCGCGCACGCGAAGCTCCCGCTGAATCCGCTGTCTTACGATCCCACGCTGCTGCAGACGCAGGGGTTGCCGAGCAATATGTGCATACTTGCGGGCTTTCCCACGACCCCGAACAAGAGCGCAACCACCACGGCTTTCCCGTTCGGTCTTTGGTTTGCGGATGCCAAGACCTTGTATGTGGCGGACGAGGGCGACGGCTATACGGGCGGCAGTGATCTTTATGCGCATGCGACCGGCCAGACGAGCGCCGGCCTGCAGAAATGGGTGTTAGAGGCGGCGAGCAACAGCTGGCATCTTGCCTACACCTTGAGCGCTGGACTCGATCTTGGCGTGCCGTACTCGGTGCCGCATTATCCCAGCGGTGACAACACGGCGACGGGATTACCGTGGGCGCCAGCGAGCGACGGGTTGCGCAATATCACCGGCCATGTTGAAGCGGATGGCACGGTCACGATCTACGCCATCACCTCGACGATAAGCGGCAACGGAGACACGGGCGCGGATCCGAATCGTCTGGTGTCGGTTCGCGATTCGCTGTGGAACACCGATCCGAGCAAGGCGGGGCGCTTCCAAACCCTGCGTACGGCCAGCTTTGGCGAGGCGTTGCGCGGCATCAGTTTCGCCCCGCGCGCTTCCTACTCACGCGACTAAGCTGGAACCTTTCCCTCTGCACTTTGCGCCGGGCTTCGCCCGGCCTTTTTTTTAAAGCGCGAGTATTGCGACGCCGGCGCTCACCAGGGTGGCGCCGGCCGCCACCTTCCAGCTCAAGGATTCGCCGAGAAACAGTGCTGCGAACAGCACCACCAGCACCACGCTCAACTTATCGATGGGGGCGACTGCCGAAGCCGGGCCGAGCTGCAACGCTTTGAAGTAGCATAGCCAGGAGAGGCCCGTCGCCACTCCGGACAGCGTGAGAAATACGAGGGACTTGACCGGCAGCTCGCTCACCGGTTGCCATGCCCCGCTCGCCGTCACGAACAGTGCGCTCACCGCCAGCACGATGGCGGTGCGGAAGAAGGTGGCGAATTCCGAGGACACATTGGCGACCCCGACTTTCGCGAGGATCGCCGTGAGCGCCGCGAATACGGCGGAGCCCAGCGCCAGCACTTTCCAGTTATCCATATCGTCACCTCGGCGAGAAGGTGATGAGTATGGCCAAAAGTCAGGAGCGCGGCGAGTTCACGCTACGCTCCCGACTCGATAACCATCAACGACAGAAAGGATCGTGCTCCACGCATTCGTGCCACGCGTGCTCATGATAGTAGCGGTGGTGGGGATGATCGTAATAACCTTCGCGCGGGGTTTCCACCAAGCAGCCTGACATTGCAGTGGTAAATGCCAATAGCATGCCGCCCAACGTTAGTTTCTTAACTATGCTCATCTTCGATGCCTCGTAGTTGCTGCCGGATGAGGGGCAGAATGGCGCGGGGGCAGAGCAACCGCTGTCAGACAACACCGCGAGGGTCGCTAAGCGCACGGGACGTAGGTGCCCGCCGACAGCTGCTTGCACGCTTGTCTACGGCGTGCCGGCGATGGAGGATTCTGCCGATACCGTTTCGGTGGGAAGGTTGGCGCGAGTCCATCCTTCAATGCCGTCGGGATACCAGTCGATGTGCGAATAGCCGTGCCCTATGGTGCGTTTCGCGGCATTCCAGCTGAGCCAGCAATGCTCGTGGCAATAAAAAATCACCGGTGTCGACTTGTCGGCGTGCGTGAGCGATTCGAGCTTGAGCCTGAACGCGCTTTCCTGTTCCGGACTGAGCCGCCCTTCGCCGGCTCCTGGCCACCAGTGGCTGGCGGGAATGGCCTTGTGCGGCGTCGGCATCCATAAGGTTCCCTTGGACAAGGTGTCGGGCCGATGCTGGGCCCGGGAGACATCGATAAGAATGGCGTTTCCCTTAAGCTCTTCCCGTAGCGCCGCAAGGTCGAGCACGCGGCCGCCGCCCAAGCTGGCAGGCACTTCGCCTTTGGGGTCGCCGGTCCAGTAATCCTGCGGTTCGGGCACCTCGGCGCGGGCCCAGCTGAGCCCGAGCACCAGCACCCAGAATGCCCGCTTAGCCCGCAGCCGGAACTCCGATGCTTTGCGTGAAGGTGGCCTCGCTAGTGTCGCGTACCACCACTTTGAGCACGCCCTTGTGCGGCGGCACGAATCCGAAGTCGAGCACAGGGTCCGTGCTCATGGAAATATCGGAATCGACATGCAGCACCGCCGTGTCGTCGAAGGACACATCAATGCTCTTGATGAAGCGCGCCGGCGTGTAGAGGCGGGTGACCTGGTTCATTTGCATGCCATTGAAGTTCGGATGCCGGATCATGAGCTGCGCCTTCAGCGCCGTGTGTGGGGAGAATCCGTCCGTGACTCTCAGTTTGATGTGCCCCAGATCCGCAAGCGCCTGCTGCTCATCGGCACCGGCAGGCGCTGAGCAACCGCCGGCCGCCTTGACGAAGCGTTCCACTGCATACAAATGACCGTCGGTGGTCTCCGCCACGGCGTGTATGTAGGTGTAGGCATCAACGCGCACGCGCAACTTCAGCAGCGATGGATCGGCTTCCGGGCCGAAGCTGAAATGCCCCGCTAACGGCGCTGGGTTCTCATCGATGATGAGATACAGACCCTTCAAGCCGGCTGTTTTCTTGCTCTCGATCGAAATCGGCACGAGCGCGGCATCGAGGGCACGTAGCGGAGCCTCCAAACTAAGCCAGGCGCTGCCATCCTCGACCTTGCGCGCGCCGAAAACCGACTGCTGTATGCTGGCCCAGCGCGCGGCTTGCTCTTGTTCTTCCTCCACGGCGCGCGCCTGCGGTGACGCCAGGATTGCGAGCGCGATCATCAGGAGGAAAGTTCTCAGTCCCACTCGATCTCCTTGTAGGCACGCGTGGCATTGTGGCCGTTGTAGGCATCGAACAACGCCCAGCGCCTGCGCTCGGATTGTCCCACGGTCTTGACCGCTACGTCGATTTCGACGCCTTGGGCAATGGCGCGCCTCGTATCGCTCTGCAGCACACGAAGATAGCGCTCGAGGTCCAAGGCCCCGCTTGGCCATTGCACCACGGCAGGGCCGTGTCCCGGGACCGCACGCTGCGCCGGCAAGGCTTTGAGCTCTGCAAGGGCCCTAAGCCAGCCTTTCAGGCTGCCATCCAGCGAGGGGATGCGCCGGACGAATAAAAGATCGCCCGCAAGCAGGGTGTTGCTGCGAACGTCGAACACCGTGAGATCGCCGCTAGAGTGGGCAGGCGGGTAAGCGCGAAGTGTGAGTCGCCGATGGCCAAGATCGAGCTGGTCCCGATCGCTCACCAGTCGCTTGGGAACGACGATGTCTCCGGGAGGGCGGCCGAGCAGCCGACTTAACTGGTCCCGGTAATAATCGCCTCGGTTGGCGAGCGCCGCGGGGAAGGCGGCATGTGCTACGAATTGTGCATCCTCATTCGCGAACGCCTGCGCGCCGAACAAGTGATCGGGATGCGCGTGCGTGAACACCACGTAGCGTATCGGCAGGTGCGTGACGCGTCGGATCGCGGCCTTGAATCGCAGCCCATCTGCGAGGCTGCCGCCGGGATCGATGACTGCTACGCCGTCTTCGCCGACGATGCATGAAAGATTTGCGATGGCGTCATCGTTCGACGCGTCGGCATCTTGATCGAGGCCCTCGCGAACGAAAAGCTGGTGCGCCACCGGGTGCAGATCCGCATCAGCCGCCGGCAACCGCCGAGCGGCCAATGCGGCAACAGCATAGGAACCCAAGGCCGAGAAAAATCGGCGTCGCGACAGACCGTGCTTTCCTGGCACCATGGCATCGAGAATAGCGCGCGCCGCGGACCGCGATTGAGGCGTTGGCAGTCACAACGCATTGCGGTTGGAGCTCATTGCGGCCACCAGCACTGGTGGCGATCTGTATTTATATACAGATCGTGGGATCAAGCTGACTCGCGCAGTGCGGGACGGAGTACATGTTCTTTCCTAAATAATGATGGTAATTTGTTGCAATTGCTCTCTTTTATTACATGTTACGCAGTGATCGCATAGTTGTTTTAGGGATGGTTGCACCATGGCTACGCAAGCTCGATCGATCGCCTCTTTAACCATTTCATTCGGCTTGGTCGCCATTCCGGTGAAGTTGTACTCGGCTACGGTGTCCTCCGAGCGCATTTCCTTCAACCTTCTGCGTCAAAGCGACGGCTCACGCGTGAAGCAGCAATACATTGCCGTGAACGACGGCAAGCTGGTCGAGCGTTCGGAGATGGTGAAAGGCTACGAGTTCGCCAAAGACCAGTACGTCATGTTCAGCGCGGAGGAACTCAAGGCGCTCGAGGACGCCACCACGCATGCGATCGACATCGGACAGTTCGTGCCGCTCGAATCGATCGACCCGGTATATTTCGACGGCACCTATTACCTGGCGCCCGATAAGGGTGGCGCCAAGCCCTACAACCTCTTTGCCTCTGCGCTTCGCAAGACTAAGCAGGCGGCCGTGGGCCGATGGATCTCGCGCGGCAAGGAACATATCATCCTGGTGCGAGCCATGGACACCGGACTGGCCATGCATCAGCTGCACTTCAAGGCGGAGGTGCGCGATATCAAGGACCTTGGCATCGACACGGCGGCGGTGTCGGAGCCCGAGCTCAAACTCGCACAGCAATTGATCGAGCATCTGACGGCCAAGAAGTTCGATCCCAACGAGTTCAGCGACGAACACAGGGCGCGCGTAGAGGCCGCCATCCAGAAAAAGGTCGAGGGCAAGGAAGTGTCCATTGCCGAGGGGCCTGTCGCCGCCAAGAGCGGCAATGTGATCGACCTGATGGAGGCGCTGCGCGCGAGCATCGATGCGAAAGGGGGCAAGAGCAGCGAACTCAAGGAGCGCAAGGCGCCGAAACGCGCCGCCAGCTCCGGCGCCGCCGGGCGCAAGTCCGCTCGACGATGAAATGCATGCCTACGATACGAAAGATCTCAAGCGTCTGTTCGGTTTGCCCGCGACCGCGGTTCGTTCGCTGGAGAAAGCCGGTTATCTGAATCCGGTCAAGCGCAGCGGGCGGCTGCATTATTCCTTCCAGGATCTGATCGTGTTGCGCACGGCGAGCGCGCTGCGCGCCGCCAACATTCCAGCAAAACGCATCAATCGGACGCTCGAACGGCTGCGCGCCGCCATGCCCGAAGGTGCGGCCCTCAACAAGCTGTCCCTCACCGCGTTGGGAAATCGGATCGCGATACGCGAAGGCAAGATGTTATGGGAATCGGATACGGGACAATATGCGCTCGCGCTCGATATCGACGTCGAGCAGGGCGGCGGCCTGCACGTGCTCAATGCCGCCACCAGCTTCGATGAGGACGGCGCGATTTCGGCGACGGAGCTGTTCGAGAATGCCGCAGGCCTCGAGGAAGACAATCCAGCGGCCGCGCAGATTGCGTATGAGGAGTGCCTTTCGCGCGATCCCAAGCATATCGAAGCACGCGTCAATCTCGGACGGCTGTTGCACTTGGCCGGCAAGCTCAACCAGGCAGAGCGGGTGTATCGATCAGGCGCGGCCTCGGAACCGCTTTTGTCCTTCAACCTCGGCGTGCTGCTGGAGGACTTGGGTCGCGATGCGGACGCGATCGGCGCCTATCGCGAGGCACTTGCCCTCGACCCGAGTCTGGCGGATGCGCATTTCAATCTCGCACGCCTGTTCGAGCGCACCGATCCGAAGGCTTCGCTCCGTCACCTGCTGGCTTACCGCCGCATGGCGGGCCGCGGAGGAAGCTAGCATTGGCCAAGAAGGCCCTGTCGGCCTATCGCGCCAAGCGCGATTTCTCGAAGACTCGAGAGCCGTCCGGTGAGCAAGCGGTGGCGCCGGGGGCGAGGTTGCGTTTCGTGGTTCAAAAGCATGATGCGCGCCGTCTGCACTATGACCTCAGGCTCGAACTTGACGGCGTGTTCAAGTCCTGGGCGGTGACGCGGGGACCGTCGGTCGATCCGAAGGACAAACGACTGGCGGTAGAAGTGGAAGACCATCCGATCGACTATGGCGATTTCGAGGGCACCATTCCCGCCGGTGAGTATGGCGGCGGCACGGTACAGCTGTGGGATCGCGGCTACTGGCAGGTCGAAGGCGCCTTGTCCGCCGAGCGGGCCCTTGCCAAGGGTGACCTGAAGTTCACCCTCGAGGGCGAGCGCATGAAGGGCAGTTGGGTGCTGGTGCGGATACGCGGCAATGCCCGCGATGCGAAGCGACCCCCATGGCTGCTGATCAAGCACCGCGATGCTTATGCAATGCCGGGCGAGGGGGACGCGCTGCTGCACGAGGATCGTTCGGTGGCATCCGATCGAACGTTGGAGGAAATCCGCCAGGGCCGCGGCAGCGAGCCCAAACCTTTCATTGTCGCAACCAGGAAGCGGGGACGTGCGGATGCCGTGTGGCATTCCAAGAGCGCGAGCGGCGCGCGCGTTTCGCAGATCCCCAGCTTCGTCGAGCCGCAGCTCTGCCGCGCGGTGGACATGCCGCCAGCGACCCAGGGGTTTGTTCACGAGGTGAAGCTCGACGGCTACCGGGCACAGTTGCGAGTGGTGGCGGGAGAGCCGAGCATTCGCACCCGCACGGGTCTCGATTGGACCGGGAAATTTGGCACTATAGCCAAGGAGGCCCGCAGTCTGGAAGATTGCCTGATCGACGGCGAAATCGTCGCCTCCAATTCCGAGGGATTGCCGAGCTTCGCCGCGCTGCAGGCGGCGCTGGCAGCGGACAACAGCGCGGAACTTGTGTTCTATGCGTTCGATCTTCTGTTCCTCGGACGCGAAGATCTTCGCAACCTCCCGCTTGAGTTTCGCAAAGAGCGGCTGGAGTCGCTGCTCGCGTCGAACGCCAAACGCCCCCATATTCGCTATGTCGCGCATCTGAAATCGAACGGTCACGAGGTATTTGCTTCCGCCAAAAGCATGCGTTTGGAGGGCATCGTGTCGAAGAAGCTCGACGCACCGTATCGTTCCGGACGGAGCGGGAGCTGGATGAAGGCCAAGACCCGCCCCGGCGAAGAAGTGGTGGTGGGCGGCTGGACCAGTGAGCGCGGCGCGGTGCGCTCACTGCTGGTGGGTGTCTATGAGGACGACAGATTGCGCTACGTCGGGCGCGTAGGCACCGGATTCGGACAATCAATTGTCCGGGTGCTGTCGCCTAAACTCGAGGCCTTGACGCGAACGACAAGCCCCTTTGCGGGCGCAAACGCGCCTAAGAAGGAAGCGTCCGTTCGATGGCTCGAGCCGAAGCTCGTGGCGGAAATCGAATTCGCCGGATGGACCGACACCGGCATGATCCGCGAGGCGGCCTACAAGGGCCTGCGCGAAGACAAGCCGGCAGCCGAAGTGGTGCGAGAAACGGACAGGCCGCGCGCGCGGGAGGTGGTGCGCTCGCCGCCGCCCCCGCCGGCCAAGAATTCGGCTAGCCAGATTCGGGGCGTCACCATCTCCAGTCCAACCAAGGTGCTGTGGCCTGGAGAGGACAAGGAGCACGCCGTGACAAAGCTCGACTTGGCGCGCTACTACGAGGCGTTGGGCGATTGGATTCTTCCATACATCATCGGTCGCCCGTGCTCGCTGGTGCGCATGCCGGACGGAGTGGGCGGCGAGCAGTTTTTTCAAAGACATGCAGCGGCCGGCATGTCGGAACACATTTCGCAGGTCACCGTTCGGGGCGACAAGGCACCGTACGTACAGATCGACCGTATCGAAGGGCTCGTCGCTGCCGCGCAAATTGCCACCCTGGAAGTACACCCGTGGAATTGCGTGCCCGAGCAACCCGAAGTGGCAGGACGCCTGGTGTTCGATCTGGATCCGGCCGAGGACCTCGCCTTCGAGGCGGTGGTTGAGGCAGCGCTGGAAATACGCGAGCGTCTCCAAGCCGTGGGCCTCGAGTCGTTCTGCAAGACCACGGGAGGCAAGGGCCTTCATGTAGTGACGCCGCTTGTCGCCAAGGGTGCGGTGGAATGGCCGATTGCGAAGAACTTTGCGCACATAATTTGCGCGCAGATGGCCGCTGATTCGCCGCAAAAATATCTCGACAACATGTCCAAGAGCCGCCGGGTGGGCAAGATATTCCTCGATTACCTGCGAAACGACCGGCTGTCGACGGCCGTTGCGCTGCTCTCGCCGCGCGCGCGTCCAATCCCCACGGTGTCGATGCCGATCGATTGGAAGGCGGTGCGCAAGGGACTCAATGCCAGGCAGTACACCGTGCACACTGCAGGCGCCGTTCTTAAGAAGCAAAAGCCCTGGCAGGATTACGCTCGCGCCGCTCGCTCGCTCGCGGCAGCCATCCGCATTCTCACCGGTCCCGCCAAGCGCAAAAAGGCGTCAACCGCTTAGCGGTGCGATCCACGCCTCGAGTTCATCGAGCATTTCAGCTTTGATTTCCTTCGCGCCGCGTGCCGCGCGCGCAGGCACGTGGAAGGAATGATCTGCCCCTTCCAGCAGTTTAAGCGTGGCCATTGCGCCCAGGCGTTGAACCACGCCTTGCAGCAGCGAGAGGGTGGCGAGCGCGTCGCGGGTGCCCTGAAGGAACAGCATGGGTACTTCGATGGCGGCAAGGTGCTGTGCGCGATCGATTGCCGGCTTCTCCGCAGGGTGCAGCGGAAAGGCGAAAAATACCAAACCGCGCACGCCTGCAAGAGGTGCAAGAGCTTGGGCCTGCGAAGTCATGCGCCCGCCAAAGGAGCGACCGCCCGCAAACAGGGGAACGGAGGGCGCTAGCGCTGCGAGGGCCGCCGCGGCGGCGCGGACTGTCGCATGGCAGAGCGCCGGAGGGTCTGTGCGCTTTCTGCCGAGTTCCATGTAGGGGAATTGATAGCGCAGCGAGCTCAGGCCGCGAGTCGCCAGATCATCGCTGAGCGCGATCATGGATGGGTGCTCCATTCCCGCACCGGCTCCGTGGCCGAGCACGATGCACGCGCGCTCCTGCGGGGCACGGCGGAGCAGACCCGACACCTCGATGCCGTCGGCAACATGAATGCGGTGGCGGGATGCAGCGCTTAAATCCATGCGGTCAATTCTCCGACCAGGCAGAGACGAACAGGCGTCGTGCGTTCTTGGCGTATACCTTGTCGATGATTGCGCGCGGCAGCGCTAGGCCGCGAAACCCAGCCGAGAACTCGTCGGAGTGCATCACCGCGGCGCCGCTGAGAAAGTGCCAGTCGTCGAGCCAGGTGCGCTTCAGATCCGCGACGACCTCGGTTTCATTGTCGCCGGGACGCAGCGCTTCATCCGTGCCATACAGAATGCGATCCTGATATTTGAGGAAGAATGCCCGAACCTTGTCCGGATGGCTCGTCGCCTGATATTCGAGATGGCTCATGCGTGCCGCCACATCCACTTGGGCCTCTGGAAATCGGTCCAGGAACTGCGCGATCTTCTGCACGTCCCATTCGAGCGATGCCAGATGGACCGAGTCAAATTTCAAGTCCGGATGCGCGGCGAGCATCCGATCGCGCGCCGCGAGCTGCGCATCGTGACCGGGGACTTCAGGGTGCCGGTACATGTAGTACTGCGGGTGCTCCTTGAAATATTCGCGATCCGAACGCACGGTCATTTGGTCGTAAGGCAGCCAGCAGTTCAAGGGCTCTGCCTGGTGCCCGAGAAGCACAACGTGCTGCTGCACCAGGTGATCGAAAATCGGCTTCAGGCGCGGGTCATCGAGCATCACATATCGGCCGCTCGAATCCTTGAGCTCGAGACCGATATTCTTCCAGACCTTGACCCCCACTGCGCCCTGCCCGAACGCTGCATCGAGGTGCTTGATTTGCGTCGCCGCCCAATCGGGCGCCTCGAATCCCTTCACGGTGAAGCTCGCGGCAAAGGCCACGCGGCCCGGATATCTCTCGCGCAGCGAGACGGCGTCCCGCTGCTGCGCATCGATGTCGGCAAAGTCCGGGTAATCGACGTTGATGGTGAGGAGCCGGAAACCCTCTCGCGTCGCCTCCGCCACGAAACCGTCCGCACGGCCGTGCAGGTGCACATGGGCGTCTATCTTGTCGAGCCGGACGAAATCTGCATCGGCATACGGTTTGGCGGCGGCCGCCGCAATCGAGGCCAGGCAGGCGAGAACAGTCGCGAGCAGTGCCCGCAACATCAGACCAGCTTGACCTCGACGCCGCGGGCGCGCAGATCGCCGACCACATCGGGTCGCGCGTTGCTGTCGGTGATCAGCATGTGCAGCTGTTCGACACGGGCAATCACCGAGACATTGCGCCGCAACAGCTTGGAGGAATCGGCAACCGCAATCACCTGGCGCGATATCTGAATCATCCTCGCGTTCAACTGCGCCTCGGCGAGATGCGGCGTCATCAGGCCGATCTCCGGATCCACGCCGTCCGCGCCGAGAAATAACCGGTCCGCGTGTAAATTGGCGATGGCAGCCTCCGCCATGTAACCGGATAGCGAATTCGACTCCGGCCGCAACACGCCGCCAAGCATGATCAGGCGCACTCCGGGCACCTCCGCCAGCAGCATCGCAATGTTGAGGGCGTTGGTGATGACGTTGATCGACTTCAAGCCGAGCTTTCTGATCTGTCGGGCGATCTCGGCCGTGGTGGTGCCCGAGTCGATGACTATGGTCTCGCCGTCGCGGATCAGTCCGGCGGCGGCCTCCGCGATACGCGTCTTTTCCGGATGATGAAGAGTTTCCTTGATGACGATGGGCAGATCGTCGTTTTCCTGTCGCAGTAGCGCACCGCCCCGCGACCGCGTCAGCGCGCCGGCGCTCTCCAAAGCCGTCAAGTCATGGCGGATGGTGACCACGGATGTATCGAAGCGCTTGGACAATTCCTCGACTGTTACGCGTCCCTGTGCCCGCAGCAAATCGCAAATGCGGCGGCGGCGCTCGTCGATGAGCAATCCGCTCTCCACCGCGTTCGGGTCGGTCGGGGCGCCTGCGTGCGCCTCGTCGTGATCCTGTTCGCTCAAGCCGGTCGCGCCTCCAGCAACAAAAAGTGTTCGAAATCCACCCGCAGGGTCTTGCGCTCTGCTGACACGCTGCCCAGGTCCCGATCGTTCACATAGTCGCGCACATGATACGCCCCGGAGCCCAAACCGCGCAGTTCAATGGATCCCTGCCAGCGGTCGGCATAAAAAGCATAGTACATGCGGCCGGAGCGCTCGATCGCATGAGCCTCGGGCTCGTCGAATCCAATGTCGTAAAGCTCTCCCCGGTATGTACCCTTGGGCAGCATTTTTTCCTTGTAGAGGCTAATCCATTTGCGCCATTCGGCCTCGCGCGCCGGCGTCAACAAGAAGGAGTCCTTGGGCTTGGGGTCTACAGGCCAGGTGAATTTGGTCGACACGACCGCGCCGACACCGACGGTGGAGGCGAAGTCATCGCCATGATCGGAAAGCTCCACGTGATCGCCGGCGAACGGTGCTTCAGGTCCCAGGAGGCCTTTTAGCGTTTTGCCCTTGAGGCGCACCTGCCAGGAGGACTCCGGATCCGACGCCGGCACTTGATTGACGTAAGGGAAATCGTAAAACGAGTAGGTGGTACCGCAGGGGCATAGCTCGATCAGCGCGCGCGGATTGAGTTTAAGGGCGGCCTCATACACGGCCGCGAAGAAAGCCGGCAGCTTTTCCACCGACTCGTTGGGGCTGGCATGGTGATGCGCCGGGTTGTAGCAGGGCGCGACACCGTTCAAGTGCTGACCATCGATCTTAAGGCCCTCAAAACCCCACTCGCCAATTATTCGCCGCACGATGCCGACGGTGAAGTCGACGGTTTTGCCGTACGCAGGACATAAGTAGAAGCTGTTCCACCAGCTCACCGCCTGCGGCGCGCCTTCCTTGTCGAGCAGCAACATGTCGGTCTCATCATGCAAGACATCGCTGCCCGGCGCCGCGGCCAGCGGCGCGATCCACAGGCGCGGCTTGAGATCGAAACTGCGGATTTTGCTCACCAGCGCCTTCATGTCGGCGGCGCCATCCGGATATTTAGCCTTGTTGAGATTCCAATCCCCGACATTGTTCTGCCAGCCGTCGTCGATCACCGCCCAAGCCAAGCCCAGTTCCTTGACCTTCGGCAGCGTCCCCTCGATGAGGGCCAGAGTGCAGTCCCGCTCGTAGCCCCATGCACACCAAATCGGTTCGTACGACGACTCCTGCGGCGGCGCCGCCCGTAGTCCGCGCTCCTGCATCAGGCGACGGAACGCATCGAGCGTGCGGAAATGATCGCCCCGCTGCACCGAGACGAAGCTCTCCAGTGTTTCGAACGATTCGCCGGGGGCGAGTGCGCGCTTTGTCTGGGCACGCAGCCTAAGATGCGCATTGCCCGCATCTTCCGCGACCGGCAATGACACCAGTTGCGGTGTACGCGCGAGGTGTCCGACGCCGATGCCGGCATCGCGGCGCCAGACAGCGGCTATCGGCATCCCGCCGCCGTAATCGGAGGCGTTCATGCCGAGGAAGTTCTGCTGCGAAAAACCGGGGCGTACCGGCAGGACCCAGTCCCGCCGGTCCTCGTGAGTGGCGCCGGAATAAGACCAAAATCGCGGCAGTTCGCCTTGACCGATAAGCCGGCACGCGCCGTTGCACCACCCCGTTACTTCCAGGGTGTTGGAGCCGGTATTGCGGTAACTGACCCGGTAGATCAGGAAACCCGGATAGCGATCGTATAACCGTATGTGAACGGTTTTTTCCAGTCCCACGGCCGCCCGGCCGACCAGCAGCAGTTCGGAGCCTGCGCCATGTACAGGATCTTCCACGTGCTCAACATGCGCATCGCGCCGAGCGAAGCGATCGATGCGCCTGCCGTCGCCGAGTTCGACGTACTCGGCGGCGCTTTGGTAGGTTAGCGGGATGGCCGTATCGCCCTCGAGCGCTTCGAGCGAGGATCTGAGTTCGGAATCGACGCGAAGACGCACCGACTTGTCGCCGAAACTGATGGTGGGATCATCAGCGCCTTTCTGGCGTGCGAGCGCACGCAAGGTGAAGCTTGAGCCGACGGCGAGTCCGGAAGCCCATTGCAAGAACCGCCGCCGAGAACTCAAAGTGCGTTCCATACTCGCTCCCCCGGTGATTATCTTGCGCGACCCCAGCAGCCGTGGTCGCTTGACTTTTACGAAACTAAAAAATAATACTACGAAAGAATTCGAAACACCAAACAGCAATAATCGAAATACTACGCAAAAGATTCAGGGTCGGATTTCTTACATAAGAAGTCCGTAGGGCTGCAGAACGCGGATCAAGTTGGGAGGAATTGGGAGATGCGCACCAAGGCGATCAATGGGTTTGTTCGACCGCCGAGGCTCAACGGCCGGCCGGGGGCGAAAACATTTGGCGTTGAGCAGCAAGGCGTCTCAAGCGGTGGGACAGATCTTCACGCGCGTGAGGTGGCGGCGGCTAATTTTGCCGTCCACGAGGTGATCCTCTCAAGAGTCAGCCCACGCATCGGGTTCGGGCGCCGCCGCCCTGGCACGCTCGCGAGTTATTGCTCTCGATGACTTCGCCTGGACCTAATCGCTACTGGCTTTGGTATGCACTCCTTACCACCGTCGCGTGGGGTTTCTGGGGTGCGTTCACTTCGTTGCCGAGCGAACATGGATTTCCCGACACGCTGACTTACGTGGTGTGGGCACTCACCATGATCCTGCCGGCGCTCTGGGCGTATCGGAAAATCGGCGGAGTCGTACGACACGACCCCCGTTCGATCGCGCTCGGTGCGGCCATCGGTTTGCTGGGGGCGGGCGGACAGATTTTGTTGTTTCATGCGGTGACCATCGGGCCGACGTATCTGATCTTCCCGATCGTCTCGTTGTCCCCGGCCGTGACGATTCTCCTGTCGCTGGCCTTCCTCGGGGAGCGCACTGGAAAGCTAGGCGTGGCCGGGATTGCCCTCGCGCTGGCGTCGCTGCCGCTGTTCGACTACGCGCCGGAAAGTGGGGTGCATTTCGGCCTGTGGTTCGTGCTTTCGCTCCTCATCATGGCGGCTTGGGGCCTGCAGGCCTACTACATCAAGGTGGCGAACGCGACCATGGATGCCGAGAGCATCTTCGTCTACATGACCTTGAGCGGTATTGTGCTGATCCCCGGCGCGCTCTTGCTGACCGACTTCTCCAAACCGATCTATATGGGGTTTTCGGGTCCCTATCTCGCGGCGGGCATCCAGATTCTGAATGCGGTGGGCGCATTGCTGCTGGTGTACGCGTTTCGCTACGGCAAGGCCATCGTGGTCTCCCCCTTGGTCAATGCCGGAGCCCCGCTGCTCACCACGGTCATTGCGCTCGGCATGGTCGGAACCCTGCCAAGCGGTTTGAAGTTGCTGGCGGTGATCCTTGCGCTGGCAGGCGCCGTGCTTCTCTCGACGCAGCCCTAAAGGACTCATGAAGGCTCTTCTCGACATCGTCCACGCGCACAAGGCCGGTCAGCGCCGCGGCATCTACTCGCTATGCTCGGCCCATCCTGCGGTGATTGAAGCGGCGCTCATCGAGGCACGGAGGCGGGGTGAATTCCTGCTGATCGAGGCGACTTCCAATCAAGTCAATCAATTTGGCGGTTACACCGGCATGCAACCGACCAACTTTCATCGCTTCGTCATGGACATCGCCTCGCGTGTGGGTTTCGCGCAAGAGCGCGTGCTCTTGGGCGGCGACCATCTGGGGCCCAATGCCTGGCAGAAATCGCCGGCGATCGAAGCCATGAAACATGCCGGCGACATGGTCGAGGGCTACGTGCGCGCGGGTTTTCGCAAGATTCACCTCGATTGCTCCATGGCCTGCGCCGATGACCGCGGTCCGTTGAACGATGATGTGGTGGCTTCCCGCGCGGCGAAGCTTGCGGCGATTGCCGAGAACGCCTGGTCGGAAAGCGGCGGTGAGGCACCGCTGTACGTCATCGGCACCGAAGTGCCGACACCCGGCGGCGCTCACGAGGAACTCACCACCTTGCAGGCGACCCCACCCGAGGCGGTGGACATTACCCTGGAAGCGCACCGTCAAGCCTTCAGGGCCGCCGGTCTCGATGCGGCCTGGTCTCGCGTGATTGCGCTCGTGGTGCAACCGGGCGTGGAGTTCGATCATGACAAGGTCATTGACTACGACCCGCAGGCCGCAGTCGATCTGTCCAAGCACATCGAAGGCAACGCGCAGCTGGTTTTCGAGGCGCATTCGACCGACTACCAGGCGCCGCAGGCGCTTGCGGCACTGGTGCGCGATCATTTCGCCATCTTGAAGGTGGGTCCGGGCGTGACCTTCGCACTGCGCGAGACGCTCTGGGCCCTGGCGGATCTCGCACGCGACTTTCTCGGCGATGCGGCCGTTCCGCTCAAGCGCGTCGTGCTCAACACCATGCAGGCCAATCCCCGCTACTGGCAGAGCTATTACACCGACGCCAGTCGCCGTCAATTCGACCTTCAGTTCAGCTTGAGCGATCGCATCCGCTATTACTGGACCGAGGAGCCTGTGCGGCGGGCCTGTGCGCAATTGCTGAAGCAACTCGGCGGAAAAGCCCTGCCTTTCAGCCTGTTGAGCCAGTACCTGCCGCAACAGTTCGCCATGGTCCGGGCAGGCACGCTCCAAAACGAGGTGCAGGCGCTGCTATTCGACGGCGTCGCGCAGGTGCTGCGCCACTATGCCGAGGCCTGCAATCCGCAAGGTGCCGCCTCCATTGACGGCGTTTCAACGAACTTCGGGGCGCCAGCGGTTTGAGCAGCTTTCTCGGCATAGACGGGGGCGGTACCAAAACCGAGTTCCTACTCATTGATGAGGCGGGGCAGGTACTGGCTCGCCACCAAGCGGGATCCGCGTATTACCTGGAGATCGGCTTCGAGCGTCTTTCGGCGTTATTGCGCGACGGGGTGCGCGAACTGCTCAGCGGCAAGAGGCACGCTCCTGCCTTCGCGTATGTCGGATTGCCGGCCTATGGCGAGGACAGTGCTCTTCTGGGCCGGCTCGAGGCAACCGCTGCCGCGGCTCTCGATGGAACGCCGCATCGCTGCGGCAACGATATGATTTGCGCTTGGGCAGGGGCGCTCGGGGGAGACGACGGCGTCAACATCGTCGCCGGCACCGGTTCGATCGCCTACGGTGAATATGCCGGACGCCAGGCGCGTGGAGGCGGGTGGGGGGAACTTTTTAGCGACGAGGGTTCCGCCTACTGGATTGCGCGCGAAGGCCTCGCGCTGTTCTCGCGCATGAGCGACGGGCGGGCGACGAAAGGCGCGCTCCATACGCTACTGCGTGAACACTTCAATCTGTCGAACGATCTGGATATTTGCGCCGCGGTTTACGGACAGGCGCCGGGAACTCGCAGCAACATCGCACAGCTCGCACCGCTGGTGAGCGAGGCCGCGCTGCAAGGCGACTCCGAAGCGCGGCTCCTCTTTGAGCGCGGCGCGCGGGAACTGGCTGCCATCGTGGCCGCGACCCGCGCCTCGCTGCGGGTGCCGCGCGAGGTCGCGCTGCCGGTCTCCTGTTCGGGCAGTCTGTTCAAATTGACCGAACTTCTGCTGGAACCGTTCAAGCAGTCCCTCGAAGAAAGACCCGAGTCTTATCGTTTTCTAAGTCCGCGTCTCGCGCCGGCTGCCGGCGCTGCACTTTACGCCGCCAAGCTGGGCGGAAGCCCCTTGCCTCCGGCCGCAGTGGCGCGGCTCACCGAGAGTCATCCCGCCAACATAGGCTAGCGATCTCTGCGAGGCGCACAATTGCGACCTGGCGCTCACCGAGTGAGCACGGCACGGCACATAATTCAGTTCGTGAATTTTTTGATCAAATTCGGGATGTTGCCGCTCATTGCCTTGGCGGTTCCGGTTCATTCGCAAAGCGCATTTGGCGTGCGTTCTTACGGGGCCGACCAACCACCGCCGTATCGTGCGCTCGGCTCGGAGGAAGCTGCACAAGTGGCTCGAGGCTACGCGCTGTTCAAGGCTTCTTGGGTCGCTAGCCAAGGAGGAGGGGAGAGCCATCACGTCGGCCTCGGGCCTCTGTACAACGCTAGCGCCTGCAACGAATGCCACAATGAGGCGGGTCACGGCGAAGGTCCCCGTGCCGCGGGTATCGCACCGCAGGCATTGGTCATTCAGCTCGGGGCTGGCGCCGGCCACTCCGCGCACGGTGATCCCACCTATGGTGCCGTGCTCAATACCCGCGCCGTGGAAGGAGTTGCTGCGGAAGGCTCGGTGCAGATCGAATACCGCCGGATCTCCGGCTACTACTACCCGTACGGCGATCAATGGAGCATGCGAGTCCCGCGCTATCGAATTGTGGGACTCACGCGAGGACCGTTGGAGCAGACGACCGTCATCAGTCCTCGACTGGCACCCGCACTTTACGGCCTGGGTCTTCTGGAAGCCGTTTCCGACGCAGACCTGCTCCCCGATGCGCAGCACGCTCAGCGCGCCGGCTCCATCTCTTATCATGAATTTCAAGGGCGCTCCCAGTTAGGGCGCATGGGCTGGCAAAACGCAACCGTGTCGATCCGCGATCAGGCGACTAGGGCATTTGCGGATGAAATGGGCGTGACCTCGAGCGATCGGCGCCACGATGACTGCACCCCCCGGGAGATGGATTGTCAGTCATCGAATACCGATCCGGAAGTGGGCGATGATCTCGTAGCCGACCTCCTGGCGTTCCTGGAAACTCTGGCGGTGCCGATGGCGCCAAGCAAGGCTCAAGATCGATCGTCCGGCTCCTCGACCTTCAAGGACCTCGGCTGCTCCGGATGTCACAGGCCGCACTTGACGGCGCATCTTGCCAGCGATGGAGTCATTATTTTTCCCTACACGGACCTACAACTGCACGATCTTGGTCAGGAAATGGCCGATGAGACCGTGGGCGGCGTAAGGGTCGCCACACGTTGGCGCACGGCACCTTTGTGGGGCCTGGGTTATCGGCTTCAGCACGAAAGCAACCCTACCTTCATGCACGACGGCCGGGCCGGGAGTGTGGAGGAGGCAATTCTTTGGCATTACGGCGAAGCGGGCCGCTCCCGATTTCGGTTCATGTCGCTCGGGCCCAACGCGCGCAACACCCTGCTGCGATGGCTGCAAACCCTCTGAACCGACCCTGCGCGAGCATCGCTCCGCCAGCTGCAGTGGTTACGAATTTGTACAGCACCCGATGAAGGCGCCATGTTAGCTTTGATTGCTCATGGTTGGCATTCGCCTCTCTGTCGCCGTCACTTTGTTGCTCTCGGCGAGCGCCTGCGTGCTCAAGGAGAGTCCCACTCCGCCACCGACCTTGCCGAGCTCCTTCGGCCACATTTCGCAGAGCGCGACTCAATGGCCGAGCGCGGATTGGTACCGGGCATTCGGCAGCGAGGAGCTTAACCGCTTCATCGACGAGGCGACGCGGCTCAACCTCGATTTTGCGATGTCGCGCGCCCGGGTTGTCCAAGCCGATGCGCGGTCTAGACAGGCAGGGGCCGCGCTTCTGCCCGCGGCGGACATAGGCGGGAACATCAACTATCTTGCCGGACACTCAAGCCAGGGCAGTGCCCACGAGACCGATTGGGGCCTGCTTTTAAATGCGAGCTACGAGGTCGATTTTTGGGGAAAGAATCGCGCGGCAGCGCGTTCGGCTAGTGACCTCGCAAACGCCGCGCGTGCAGACCGCGATACGATTGCCCTCACCACCCTTGCCGATGTCGCCACCGAATACTTCAGGCTTCTGTCGCTACGTGAGCGTTTGGAGGTTGCCGCGGCCAACAAGCACGCGGCGGGCCAGCTGCTCGAGGTGGTGCAGGCACGCTTCGATGTCGGTCTTGCCAACCCGGTAGAGCTTGCCACCGAGAAGGCAGTCCTCGCGAACGCGACTCTCGCCATTCCAGAACTCAACCAGCAGGAAACAGAGACCCTCGCGGGCCTTGCCATCCTGCTGGGACATCTTCCGGAAGGGTTCACGGTCGAAGCGACCTCCCTGCAAGGGATCAGCGAGCCCCGGGTGTCACCGGGGTTGCCGAGCGAGTTTGTGACACGCCGGCCCGACGTATTCCAGGCCGAGGCGAACATGCGTGCAGCGCACGCCGATCTCATCGTTGCGCGCGCGGCTCTGCTGCCGTCTCTCTCGTTGACTGCGAGCGGGGGCCTGCAGAATCCTGCGCTCAACGCGGCGGTTTTATCGCTCTCAGGTACGGGTCCCACGCTGAATCTCGGCGCTGCTCTGCTGCAACCCATATTCGACGGCGGCAAATTGCGAGCGGCGCGTGCGGAGGTTCAAGCGCGTGACGAAGAGCTGGTGATGGCCTATCGGGCTGCCATCCTCGCCGCATTCAATGACGTGGAAATCGCGCTCGGCGCCGTTCAGCATCTGGATGAAGCTTCGGCCCCGCAGGCGGTCAATCTCGCCGAGAGCGAACGAGCCTTCGACGGGGCGAATCTGCGCTTCAAGGCGGGTTCCGGAGACTTCCTCAGCGTGCTCGAGGCGCAGCGGACACTTTATGCGGCGCGCGACCAGTTCAGCCAGTACAAGCTCAATCGGCTGCAGGCGTCGGTCGCGCTCTGCAAAGCGCTTGGCGGCGGCTGGGAAGCGCCCGATCCGCAACGCACCGCCAAGGAACTGCCATGAGCGAGACCGCCCTCGAACGGCGTACTTCGACCTCGCTGGCTCTTCTTTTATTGGTTTTGACCGTGATCTCGGGCTGCGGCAAGAGCGATGCAAGCAAAGGCGACAGCGCATCTCCCGGCACCGAGAAGGTCGCGTCGAAGGATTCCAAAGAGCCTACCAAGGAGCAGACCGGCAAAGTTGAACTTGGCGACGGTCAGGCGGAGAAAATAGGACTCAAGACTGCAACGCCCAAGAAGGGCGAATACGCGGACGAGGCACCCGGGTACGGCAACATAGTTCCCCACGAAAGCATCGCACAGGCGGTTGCCGAGGTCGTGACGGCGGAAGCCGCTGACAAGCAGAGCAGGGCGGCACTGGCGCGCACCAGACGACTGGCAGGAACAGCCGGCGCGCTTTCCTCCGATGTGGAGGAGAGCAACCTGAGACAAGCCGCAGTGGACGGGGCGGCATTCGATCTTGCCAAACAGCGATTGACCGCGAGCCTCGGACAGGATGCGCCTTGGCATGGGGATGTCCACGCCGCCCTCCCGACAGCACTCGCGGCGGGAACCGACAAACTGGTGAGAGTGACATTCCCGTTGGGGACAGTGCTCGGAGCTGAGCCCAAGGAGCTGCGCGTCTCCCATCTTGGGGGTAGCCAGCCAGAGAAGCGCTGGACGGTGGCGCCGGTCTGGCGGGCGCCCGCCGACGGTACTGTGCCCGGCCGCAGCTACTTTGGCGTCATCCGCGGCCCGGAATTCACCGAAGGCGAGCGCGTGATTGCCTGGACCCCGGTGGGCAAGGCGCGGCCCGGTGTCGTCGTGCCGACCTCGGCGGTGGTCATCACCGACGACAAATATTGGTGCTACCTCGCCAAGGACGATAAGACCTTCGTGCGCACCGTCATCGACACGGGCATGCCGCTCGAAGACGGCTACTTCGTGACCGCCGGCATCACGGCCGACGATCACATCGTCGTACACGGCGCCGAGCAGTTGCTCGCCCAGGAATCGAACACGGGCGACGCGGACGACGACTGACCATGATGCATGCCCTCGTCCGCTTGTGCGTGCGCCACTATGGCGCCGTCACCGCGCTCAGCCTGCTGGCGCTCATTCTCGGCTGCCTGGGCGCTTTACAGGCTCCGCTCGACGTGTTTCCCGAGTTCGTTCCCTCGCAGGTGGAGGTCCAAACCGAGGCGCCGGGGTTTGCGCCACAGCAGGTCGAGGAGCTGGTCACCAAACGCGTTGAAAACATACTCAACGGAGCCTCCGGGCTCGCGACCATGCGTTCCGAGTCCATCCCCGGTTTGTCCGTGGTGAACATCGGCTTCAACGACACGATCGACGTTCACATCGCCCGCCAAGGCATCTCGGAGCGGCTCGCCGAGCTCGGCAGCTCTCTGCCGGCCGGAGTCGGTACCCCGAAGCTCTCGCCGCTGGTTTCGAGCACCATGGATCTGCTCAAGATCGGCCTGGTGTCCGACACCGTAGATCCCTACGCATTGCGTGACATCGCGGATTGGACCATCCGGCCGCGGCTGCTCGCCGTGCCGGGCGTTGCGCACGCCATCGTTTTCGGCGGCAATGTTCGGCAGATCCAGATTCAGCCCGACATGCAAAAGCTCGCAAGCTTTGGGCTCACGATCGCCGATGTCACCAACGCCGCCCAGGCCGCGCTGCCCACGCGGGGCGCCGGGTTCATAGACCAGGACACCCAGCGGATCCTGTTGAAATCACCCACGCCGCGTCCTGACATGGATGCCATCGGGCAGGCGGTGATCATCGAGCGCAACAACACGCCCATCCTGATTCGGGATGTGGCGGAGGTGAAGTTGGCGCCGGCGCTCAAATCCGGCGATGCGCTGATCATGGGCAAACCCGGGATTCTCATCTCCATGGCAAGCCAGTACGGCGCCAACACGCTGTCCACGACGCTCGCCGTCGAGAAAGTGTTGCGGGAGCTGGAACCCGCCCTAAAAAAGCAGAACGTCACGCTCTATGAGCGCTTGCATCGGCCAGCAACCTTCATCGAGCGCGCGCTCGGCAATCTGAAGGACTCTCTCGCGATCGCAGCGGTGCTCATCCTTGTGGTCCTGTACCTGTTCTTGCGAGACGCACGCGCCGCGCTCATCGCTTTCATGGCCATTCCGTTATCATTGCTTGCCGCCGTCGAAGTGCTCGATCGGATGGGGCTGACGCTCAACACCATGACACTCGGCGGCTTTGCGGTCGCGCTCGGCGTGCTCGTGGATGATGCGATCATCGGCATCGAGAACATCCTCAGACGCCTGCGTGAAAACTACGCGAGCGGAGCGCCGCTCAACAGACTCAGGATAGTGCTGGACGCCTCGCTCGAAGTGCGCGGACCGGTCATCTATGCGACCGCCGTGGTGGTCGCAGTGTTCCTGCCTGAGCTTTTCACTTCAAGCGTGCAAGGGAAATTTGTCGGCCCGTTGGCGCTGGCCTTCATATTTGCAGTGTGCGCCTCTTTGCTGGTGGCGATGACCACGACACCGGCGTTGTGCGCGCTTTTTTTGCGCCGTCACGATGCGCGGCCGGAACCGGGCTGGCTTCGTGGTCTGAAACGTTGGCAGAGCAACGCGGTGCATGCGGTCGGCGCGCATTTCAGGATCGCACTCTCCGTCCTGACGCTTCTGGTCCTTGCCTCCGTTGCGGCGCTGCCCTTTCTGGGAGGCACCTTTATGCCGGATTTTCGCGAGGGGCACTTCGTCATGCAGGTGCAAAGTGCCGTACCCGGCGCGTCGCTGGATTCGATGCGCGATGTGGGCGAGCGGATCAGTGCCGAAGTCCTTGCGTTGCCCTATGTGCAAAGCATCGAACAGCAGATCGGGCGCGCAGAACTCGGCGAAGATACCTGGGGCCCGCACCAGAGCGAGTTTCATGTCGAGCTGAAGCCCGATGCCAAGATCGATCAGAGCGAGGCGCAGGAGCGGTTGCGCAGCATCCTCAAAAATTACCCGGGCCAGCAGAGTGAAGTAGTCACCTTTCTAGCGGATCGCATCGGCGAGAGCCTGAGCGGTGAAAGCGCGCAGGTGGCGATCAAGGTGATCGGCGATGACCTGGACGCTCTCGATGCGGTAGGTGACAAAGTGGTGGCGGCGTTGAGCAAGATTCCGGGGATCGTTGACCTGCAGTTCAAGCGCCAGAGCGGAACACCCGCCATCGCCATCGAGCTGTTGCCGCAAGCCCTCGCTGCCGCCGGCTTGAAGGTGCAGGATGTCTTGGAAACGATAGAGTCGGCTTATGCAGGCGCCAGCGCCGGCCAAACCTACGTCGGGACGCGCACCATCGATGTGGTCGTGCTACTGCCGGATGAGCTGCGCCACCAGCCGATCCAGTTGGGGCGTCTGATGATCGCGACTCCGACCGGCCCGGTGCCGCTCTCGCAGCTTGCGCACGTCCACCTCAATGCCGACCGCTACCGCATAGAACACGATGGTGGCCAGCGACGCATCAGCGTCACATTCAACGTCGGCCAGGGATCGCTGCGGCAGGTCGTCGAGCAAGCGCAGGCGGCCATCAATCGTACGGTCAGCCTGCCGCCGGGCGTGTTCGTCGAGTTCACCGGGGCGGCGGAAGCCGAGCGCCAGACCCGCAACGAAATCATGCTTTATTCCGGGCTTGCTCTCGGTCTCATCATTTTGATCCTGTTCATAGCCTTTCAATGGCGCGTCAACAGCTATCTGGTGCTCGCCAACCTTCCATTCAGCCTCATTGGAAGCGTGGCCGCGATCGCCTTGACGGGAATCGGCATCACTTTGGGCTCGGTGGTGGGATTGGTGACCGTGTTCGGCATCAGCGCGCGCAATGCGATATTGCAGCTGGCGCACTACGAGCACCTGGTCGCGGTCGAAAACGGCGCATGGTCGGTCGACTTGGTGGTGCGCGGGGCGAACGAGCGCTTTGTGCCCATTCTGATGACGGCTGCGGTAACTGCACTCGGGTTGGCTCCCTTGGCCCTTGGGAGCCATCAGCCAGGACAGGAAATAGAGGGCCCGATGGCGATCACGGTGCTCGGCGGGTTGTTGAGTTCCACCTTCCTCAATCTTTTCGTATTACCGGCGCTCGCCCAGCGCTATGTGCCGAATCCGCCGAAAGCGTCAGGCCCCGACGATCTTGCGTAGGTTGACGAGCCCTTGATCGGTGAGTGATTGCGTGTAGAAGCGGCAGCGTCGGGCGCGGGCCAGCCGTGAGGTCAGATCCTCTCGCATTCTGAGCGAATGATTGCCGTCTTCCAGGCGAACGACCGTGACGGCGCGGCCGTGTTGCCGGGCGGTGAGCAGATTGATGGCCAGCAGCCACGGGTCATCGGGCGAGGCACAGGACACTTCGAGCCAGCGTTGCTCCCGCGTCTTCAGCCAAATCAGCAATTGGCCCAACTGACGCGCGGTCAGCGACCATTGATCGATGCCCGTGCGTCGCGCGTAGCTCAACGCGTGGCCTGCCACGAAAGGCGCGTCCGACTCAGCCCGTGTTATATCCCAGGCGACTAAAGGGCTTTGCATCGGTGGATCCTCAGGGGTTCAACTGCAATGTGGCGAAGAGCACGCGGACCGAGCCGGGTTCGATTCTGAACTTCTTGCGCGGATCGGTGGCGACCGGGTCGGCGAGCGCTTGATTCGCCGCGGTGAAGTAAAGTCGTCCCGAGCCAGGTTCCACCGCCATGGTCCTCGCCGTCGCGGCGGTCGCCGGATTGCCGAGCACCACGTAGTCGCTGGCACTACGTTCCTTGACGACGGTTACGGTTCCCTCGCCGTTGGAACTGAACACGAGTTGGCGTACCGGATCGAATGCAATCGCGTCGCTTCCCTTGCCGATGGGCACCCGAGCCACCACGCTGCCGTTTACCGCATCCACCACATACAAGATCTGATTGACGCAGCCCACGAAGATCCGCTTGAGCTTCGAATCCAGGGCGGCGCCATGCGGGCGTTCACACCCTGAGATCGGCCAGATGGCCTCGGAGGCGAGCGTAGCCGTGTTGATGCGCTGAAGCTCCGATTTGTCGACGATGTTGACGAACAAATGTCCCTCGCCGTCGGCGGCGGCGAATTCCGGCTGGCCGTCGAGCTTGACCGTGCCTGCCACCGTATCGCGCTGCGTCTCGACGACCGTGATGCTGTGCGGATCGCCCTGCATCACGAAAACGCGCGCTGATTTCGGGTCGTAGACGACCGCGTCGGTGTCCTCATCCGCGGGAAGGGTCTTGATCGCCTTGAGGGATTTAAGGTCGAAGATCACGACCTCTTTTCCGGTGCGACTGCCCGCGTAGCCTTTGTTGATGCCAGACAGGGCGACGACACCGTTGGCACCGGCCACTTCAACCTTGCCGTAGTTCTTGCCGCTGATCGCATCCAGGACCTCGATGGACGTGCCATGGGACACGTATAAGCGCTGGGCAGCCGCATCGACGCTCAGGTAGTCCCAATGATCCGGCGCACCAAGGGCGATCTGCTTTTCAACGCTAAGGCGGGCCGACTCGCTGGTCGCTCCAATGCCGGTGAGGGGGGCGGCGAGGGCACAAACAAAAAGCAGGGTCTTCATCATGGACTGGCACTCGGTACGACGCCGACGGCGGCGCTCGAAGTATGCGCCGGCGTCCGGTGGCCAATGTGTACAGTTTTATAACCTCGCATCGAAACCGCGCAAGGAGCGCACCGCTCGAGTGGCGAATCCGGCTTTACACGGCAGAGAAACGCTTGCCTTATCGCCGCAACGCCTGAATGACATCAATCCTGTAAGTCCCTGATATATGTGATGAAGCGCCGGACTCGCGGCGCTCCATCTTGATATTCCCGACGGGAGATTCAGTGGCCCTGCACACCTGCCCCCCAGTCGAATAAAGTCTCTTGACGCGCCGCCTGTGGCGCAGAAACCGTGGTGCACTCTGTCGTACAAAGTGCGTATTCTTAGACAATCTGCCGCTACGGATAGGGGCGCTACACATAAACCAAAGCGAAGCCCCCTTACAACATGTCCGAACCGACTGATGATCCCTGGTCTCGTTGGCTGCTGCATACCCGACATGCGGGTGACCCGCGCGAACAGCGCTACTTGTCACGCCAGATGGCGAGGATCGCGCAGCGGGTGTTGAGGCCGCTGCGCTTGAAGGCGGGAATGACGCTGCTCGATGTGGGAAGCGGCGATGGCAGCGTTGCGTTATGCGCCATACGGGCGTGCGGGCCGGAACTGCGAGTCATTGTCAGTGACGTGTCCAAGACGATGCTCGAACATACCGAGGCCAGATTCAGCGAGCTCGGCATTGCGGGGCAGTGCCAGTTCCTTGAATGCTCCGCGGAAGCGCTAAACCAGGTCCGAAATGCCTCCATCGATGCGGTGGCTTGCCGCACCTCCTTGAGTTACGTGGTGGACAAGCCACGAGCCGCGCGCGAATTTGCCCGCGTGCTCAAACGCGGCGGGTCGGTTTCGGTGGCCGAACCGATACTCCAAGATGAAGCCTTCCTGGTACGGGCCATGAAGCGGCGCATTGAGGAACTCGACGAGCACGTGCGCGAAGTGCTCGCGCTCATCCACCGCTGGAAAGCGGCGCAGTATCCGGAGACGCCGGAGGATTTGGACCAGAACCCGGTGGTCAATTTTTCGGAACGCGATCTGCTCAATTATTTCGTAAACGCTGGATTCCGCCCGGTCCGCCTTTGTCTCAAGGTAGCGGTGCGTGCGTCCAGACCGCTGCGGTGGGAGGTGTTTCTCGACAGCGCGCCGCACCCCTTTGCCCCCACGCTGCGCACCATCCTGAAAGAGCGATTTTCGGCGCACGAGGCGGCGGTTCTCGAAAACATGATGAAGCCCATCGTGGAATCGGGGCAGAGCCTGGCGACGCATCGCATGGGGTATCTGTATGCCCAGAAGCCCGTAGTGACCGTGCACCATGATCGTTGGCTATGAAACGCCCAAATCACTGCCGCTGCGCCAGCCAACTCTGGTAGTGGTCGCGCAACGTGGTCGCGACCGGCCGGTAAGCGATTCCGAGCTCCTCGCGGCTGCGGTGATTGTCGACCTTGAAGCGGATGCCGATGTGATTGCGCAAATAGCTCTGCGAGAGGCCAAACAGCGGTCCGATGCCCTTCACCAGCCATCCTGGAATTTGGTGGCGCGGCAGCAATAAGGGCCGACGGTGGAATGCGCGAAGCAATGTCGCGATCTCTAAAAAGCTGATCATGTCGGTGTGCGCGAGGATGTAACGGCCGTTGGCGTGAGGGTTCTCCGCCGCCCGGATATGGGCCAGGGCCACATCGCGCACATCCACCGTGGTGACGCTCATATCCGGCATTCCGTAGAAGAAATGCCCCCGGAACATTTCATCCAGCAGAAACAGGCTGCCGGACTCGGAAGAGGGGGTGAGGGAGGGCCCCAGAATCAAACCGGGATTGATGGCGATGAGGCTCCAGCGCTCCTGCGTCCGTTGAATACGCCAGGCCTCCAGCTCCGCCATCACCTTGGAATAATGATAGGGATTGTGATCAAGGCTGCTGCTCTTGTTGAAGTACGACTCGGAGAGAGTGTGCTCGTTCATGTCAAGAACGTCCGAATAGTCGCCGAAGATCGCACCCACGGTGGAGGTGAATATCACGCGCCGCACACTACGGGTGCCATTCACGCTGGCGAGCACATTCTGCGTGCCCTGCAACGCGGGCTCAAGCATCTGCCTGCGGCCGTCCTTGATCTTCTCAGGCAGCATGAAAGGCGATGCGACATGAAAGACCACCACGCAATCGCGCATTGCCTCATCGAAGCTTGCCGGCTTTAACAGATCGGCTTCGAATAGACGCAGCTTTCCGGGAAACTGGCGCTCCATTTGCGTCAGAGGGGCTACTTTCCCCGCCCGCGCGAGGCTGCGGACCGTGGTATTGACAACCCATCCTGCGGCAAGCAGTTGAGCGATCAAATGGCTGGCAACAAAGCCGCTGCCGCCGGTGACTAATACCTTATCGCTCATGGGTGGGCATGGCGGTAGCCTTTCGGCGCATGTTCCGCAGGCGCTTGTCGTGAATTACTTTATCATTGAAATTATATAGATACATTCTTTACTTACTGTAACTTATCGAAGGAAATTTGCGCTATGAACATAGGATTTATCGGAGTCGGCAGTATGGGCGCCGCTATGGTGCCAAATCTCATCAAGGCTGGTCACGCGGTGAGCGTGTGGAACCGTTCTGCAAAGGCTGCCGAGCACATCGCGGGGGCGATACCTCTAAAGAGTCCTATGGCCGCGTTCGAAAACGAGGTGGTAATTACCATGCTTTCGGACGATGCGGCGGTGCGCGGCGTGATTCTTGATTCTGGGGCTCTGAAGCACGCGACCAAATCCTGCATTCACATCATGATGGCCACGATCTCCCCGGCATTCGTCGATGAGCTGGTGTCTTGTCATCGAGACGCTGAGGTTGGCTACGTGGCGGCGCCGGTGTTCGGCGTACCCGCGGCGGCCGCCCAGGCGCAGCTCAACATCGTCGTGGCGGGCGCCGCGAAGCACATCGAGCACGTGCAGCCACTTTTCGATGTCATGGGCCAAAAAACCTGGCGGCTGGGAGAAGATCCGAAGCGCGCCAACGTCGCAAAGATTGCCGGCAATATGATGATCACGCTGGCGATCGAAGCCATGGGGGAGGCGAGTGCGCTCAGCGAAAGCTACGGGGTGAGCGCGAAGGAGTTTCTTGAAATCATGACCAACACGCTGTTTGCCAGCCCGAGTTACAAGCGTTATGGCGGCTTCATAGCCGCCGGCAGCTATGAAGCCGGCTTCAAACTCACCTTGGGGCTCAAAGACGTGAATCTTGCCCGCGATGCCGCCATCGCCCGCAAGCGCAACCTCCCTTCGCTCGAGATCGTCCGGGACAACATGCTCGAGGCGGTTGCCCAAGGACTTGGCGACAAGGACTGGTCGATTGCCGCCCGCATGGCGCGGCGTCGGGCAGGGCTGTCGAAAGAGCTGGCCTAGAAAATGGTGCAGCGCCAAAGCGAGCGAGTCCCAAGGGGTCCTCTTCCCTAGCAGCAGGGTTTCAGTGTAATTGCTTCCCGTCACGGAAGAATTACTGGAGCCCGACCATGTGGGATGTGCTGATGAAGTTGTTTTCCGGCGTGGGATTCATGCCGCACGGACACTGCTTTCTGTGGACTCCCGGCGTACTGTGGACCTACGTGGTGTCGGACACCATTATCGCCTGCGCCTATTACTCCATTCCGCTTTCGCTCTGGTACTTCCTCAGGAAGCGCGCCGATATCCCGGTGCCGTTCTCCTGGCTGGCCAGCCTTTTCGCCGTGTTCATATTTGCGTGCGGCACGACCCATCTGATGGGCGTAATCGACATCTGGAACCCGCTCTACCGGCTCGACGCCTCCATCAAGGCCCTCACCGGCGCCGCGTCCATTCTCACCGCCATTTTCCTTTATACGAAAATGCCGCTGCTGCTGAGTATTCCGAGCCGGGCCGAGTTGGAGCAAACCAATGCCCGCCTGCACCAGGCCATGACCACGCGCGACGAGCTGGAGCAACAGCTGCAAAACTTCAATCGCACGCTGGAGCGCCGCATTCAAGAGCGCACCACCCAACTCGAACGACTCAACGAGGAACTGCGCCGCGAATCGCTGGAGCGACTGCGTGCCGAACAGCAGGCGCGCCACCTGAACGCCACGCTCGAGCACAGTGTGACGGAGCGGACCCGGGAATTGGAGCTGGCGAATCAAGAACTGGCTTCGTTCAGCTACTCCGTTGCGCATGATATGCGAGCGCCGCTGCGTGCCATCGGAGGATTTGCGGAAATGCTGAAGGAGGAAATGAGCGGAACCATGACGCCCGATGGCGCGCGTTATATCGAACGCATCAGCGACGCCAGCGGCCGGATGAGCATTCTCATCGACAGCATGTTGGAACTTTCTCGGGTAACACGAAGTACCATGACGCGCAGCGAAGTTGACCTATCGCGCATGGCCCAGGATGTCATCGACACCCTGAAAGTCGAGCAGCCGCGGGACAACGTATCGTTCACGGGTGAGGCGCTTCTTCTCGCCCAGGCGGATCCGAAATATCTTCGCATCGTCTTGGAGAACCTGCTCGGCAACGCGTGGAAGTACACCTCGAAGACATCCCAGGCGGCGATTGAATTCGGACGCAAGCTGGGTCAATCAGGCGAACTGGTCTGGTTCGTGCGCGACAATGGTGCCGGCTTTGACATGGAGCACGCTGCGAACAAGCTGTTCCAGGCTTTTCACCGCTTGCACAGCGATCAAGACTTCCCCGGCACCGGAGTCGGTCTGGCGACCGTGCACCGTATCATCACCAAGCATGGCGGCCACATTTGGGCAGAAGCGGCGCTCGGTCAGGGAGCGACCTTTTTCTTCACCTTGGGAAACAGCGTCGTCGCGTAGCGTCGCGGGCGCTTCGGGCCGAGCTTGCACAATCGCTTCCCGGGGGAGAACTGATTCGATGGGGCTTGTCGGTGCGAACGGGGCCGTCCCGATTTCCGGCCATCACTATCCGAGCTTCTATGTTTGAATGGGCCTTTCTAGAACAGGAGAACCCGATGAACGCGGTCGTACGGATGAGCTTCGCAGCGATACTTCTTCTTCTCGGCGCCATGGGACATGCGGCCGATGCGCCAAAGCCGAAAGTCCGGGCTATCACGGCGTTCGTTCGCTTGGAACCCGCCCACTACGAGGCCCAGTTCGATGAGGCTCTCCAGGTGCTCAAGGACGCTGAGGACAGGTTCAAGGCGCAGGGCTATGAGGTTCAGACCCGACGGGTCGTGACGCAACCGCTCGCCGAGTTGATCGCCGGCCAATCCGAGGCCGATGCACTTCGGTTTTTAAAAGCGATTGACGACCTGTCTGCGCAAAAGAACGTCATGCCGAATGTCGGCCCAGCCATGCTGCACGATTCCGACGATCCGAAGACCCTGCAGCTGCTGGAAAAAGTACTTTCGACCCTGCCGCACATAAATGCCAGTGCCATCATCGCCGATGAGAGCGGGATTCACTGGCGAACCATCAAGCAGACTGCGGCGATGATCCGCTATGTGGCGGACCACAGCCCGCACAGTCAGGGCAATTTCCTGTTTACCGCCACTGCCATGCTTAAACCCCTTGGTCCGTTTTTTCCCGGAACTTATCATCTGGGTCCCGGAAAGCAGCTGTCGTTGGGGTTCGAGGGCGCGGGCATCGTGCAGGACGTGTTTGCGCGCACGCACGGTGACTTCGACCGCTCTGTAAAGGAACTTACACAGGCCCTCACCGTGCACGCCAGAGTGGGTGAGGCGGTGGGCCAGGAGGTCGCCTCGGCGCACGGGTGGACCTTCGTGGGCGTGGACCCGACCCCCGCGCCCATGGGGGATGTCTCCATCGGTGCCGCCATGGAAACTTACAGCGGCGCCAAGTTCGGCGAGAGCGGAACGCTCTCGGCCGCCTACGTCATCACCTCGGCGGTCAAAGCGGTGCCGGTGAAGCAAATCGGTTATTCGGGGCTCATGGTTCCCATCTTGGAGGACAAAGTGCTGGCCAAGCGTTGGAGCGAGGGAACCATCAGGACCGATGCGCTGCTCGCCTACTCGGCCGTGTGCGGCACGGGGCTTGATGCCGTGCCGTATCCCGGAGACATCAGCGAGTCGCAGTTGGCGCGTATCCTGGGCGATGTCGCGACGCTGGCGTTCAAATGGAACAAGCCCTTGTCGGCGCGTCTGCTGCCAGTCAAGGGCAAGAAAGCGGGCGACATGACGGAATTCGACAGCCCCTATCTATTCAACACTCGCCTGCAACAGTAGGGGGGCGCCGCCCCTTAAGCTTCCGCAAGGAAGATCTGGCATAATCGAGCGATGCGCCTGATCCGCTCCATTGCACTCATTACCCGCCCGGCTTTCGCGGAAAGCCGGGGCATTCGGGTGATTGTGCCAATTGAGAGTGAGAGGGTGCTTACCTATGACTTCCGAAGTGTCGCTGTTGCGGCTGCGAGTCTCGACAGAATCTGATCCTAACGCGCTATCCCAGGTGATCCAGCGCTTCCAGAATCTCAACATCGTGCCGCGCCGCTTGAGCGCCGAATTCGGCTCGAACGACGTGCTGCACATTCAAGTGGATGTGTGTGGGGTGCCCGAGGGGCAGCTCGCGCTCATCACACGCAAAATCCAAGAGGTGCCGACCACGCTTCGTGCCTACTGGCATCGCGTGATTTGAATACCGGCGGCCGCCGGTCCTGAAAAGACCATGACGCCAGCTGATGTGTGGAGTCCTCGAACGGCGGATCTGTTATGCGCGCAAGGGCACGGCCCGCGCTCAGGTGGGAGTTCTTAGCACTTTCAGACGAACGACAGATCCGCCGTCGAAGGTTGCCACGAATTCAGATCCTCGAATCTCCGTGTGCGTAACGCGTTGCAGTCCCTTTTCCCGCGATGCCTTCACGTCGGAAGCCTGGAACAAGCGGGCGGGGCCCGCGGGCGAGAACACCAACGGGGGGCTGTCGAGCTTGTACTGCGGGAATACGCCGCCTCCGCGCACCGGGATCCGCTGCATAAAAATCATATAGCGCATGCCGGCCTTGATGGGGAGCTTGTTGTTGATTTCGCCCAAGGGTCCCATGGGTCCTGCGGTGTTCCAGGCACGAACTACTTCGCCGGTGCTGCAGTCAGTCGCAGCGCATTTCTGCAGTACTAGGTACTCGTCGGGATTTAGCCGTAGAGGCCGGATCCAAATGAGGTCGCCCGGCGCCGTGTCGCTCGGCAGGCGGATCACCGTGCCTTCGGGCGCAACATTGAATTGGGCGAATATCTGATAGCCGCCGTAGGCGGTCGAATCCGCTGCGGACAGCGTAGAAGAACCGAACAGGCTTCCTGCCAGAAAGGGCAGCAAGCCATAACGGGCCCATCGAACCGTATGGTGCTTGCTCATGAGGGAAGCTTACACCCGGCACAGTAGCGGGCGGTACCGCGCGAAGATTGCGGCTGAAACGAAAGACTCCATATCGCTGCGATCCACATCGGGAGCATAATTGGTGTTTTGGCCCCTGCAGCGCCTTGCGCGGCAGGTAAATCGAGTCACCGATGAAGCTCTTTCCGCTGCTGGCGCTCAGCCTGGGTCTCTCAGGGGCCGCCGGCGCCGCCATTCCCGCCAGCGATTGGCACCACGCGCAGATTCACGGACACCGTATTTACTATGCCGTCCATGGCAACGGACCGACGCTGGTGCTTTTGCATGGCGGGGGTGACTCTGGCGAACACTCCTTCGAGCGTCAGCTCGATTTTCTTTCCGAGGGACACCGCATCGTCGCCCCTGACCAGGTGGGCCAGGGGCGAACGCCCGACGTCCCGGGACCGCTGAGCTATACGGCCATGATGGAGGACACGGCTGAGCTCCTGAAGGAACTCAAGCTCTCGCACGTCGATCTGGTGGGCTTCAGCGATGGCGGCATTTTGGGTTTGATGCTTGCCATCCGCCATCCTGAACTGGTGCGGCGTCTCATCGTTTCGGGCGTCAATATCGCACCGGAGGGCTTGAACCCGGAGGATCTGGAAGACCTGCGCGCTAATCAGATTCCGAAGCCGCGCACCATCGACGAAAAGCTCTCGCAGCTATGGCTCACCTCGCCGAACGACTCGGAGCTGAGTCTGCAGTTGCTCACCAAAATCAGCCAGCCGGTGCTGGTCATTTCCGGCGATCGCGACGCCATCACGTTGGAACATACGCTGACGATTTTCCACGCGCTGCCGAATGCGCAGCTCTGCGTGCTGCCGGGAACCGATCATGCCACCTTCTCGCATCGCTCCGAGTGGCTCAACCCGATGATCGGCGCCTTTTTGAGCCCTTCAGGCGCCACCCGCGAGGCCGGCCTCACTCCGCCTGGCGTAGCTCTGCAGTAGCGCGTCCAACTCGCCCGCATTGATGGGTTTGGTGAGATAGCCGTCCATGCCGGATGCGAGACAGCGCTCCTGGTCGCTCTGCATGGCATGGGCAGTAAGGGCGATGATCGGCAAATGCCGCCCGCTGAAGGCCTCCCGCCGCCTAATTTCGCGCGTCGCCTGCAGGCCGTCGAGTTCCGGCATCTGCACGTCCATCAGCACGAGATCGAACTGCTTCTGCGCGGCAGCGTTCACGGCGCCCCGCCCGTCGCCAACGATGGTTACCTGGTGGCCGCGCTTGTGCAGCAGCCGCTTCATCAGCAGTTGATTGACCGCGTTGTCCTCGGCCACCAGGATGTTCAGGGAGCCATGGACGATGCTTGCCGCGGCGAGCGGCTTTTGCGCGTTCTCTGTTCGCATAGTGGCCCCGAGGAGCCGCAAGATGGCATCGCGTAGTTCGTTCAAGCGGATGGGTTTGAGCAGATAACTGTCGACGCCGAGGCTTCTGCAACGCTGCGCATCTTCGCGCTGCGATTGCGAAGTGAGCATCATGATCACCGGCGGCGCCAGCTCGGCGCGTGCGCGGAGCCGCTCTATCAGGGCAAGCCCGTCCAGGCCAGGCATGTTTCGATCCACCAGAAGCACATCATAAGCGCTGCGTGCCACTGCGGTCCTCTCGATCATGCTCATGGCCTCGAGGGCATGCGTCGCGAGCGTTACCTGCATGTCCCAGCCGCGCAGCGCGCAATCAAGCACACGGCGATTGGTGGCATTGTCGTCCACCACCAGGACTCGCAGGTTGCGAAGCGCTGGAGGCGCAAAGCACGAGCGCAGCTGTGCGTGGGGCTGTTCCGCGCACTCAAACGTCGCCGTGAAGTGAAACTCGCTACCCTTCTCCGGTTCGCTGTCGAGCCAGATCTTGCCGCCCATCATTGCCACCAAGCGGCGCGAGATGGTGAGGCCGAGCCCCGTGCCGCCGAACTTTCGAGTGGTGGACGCATCGGCCTGGGTGAACGGAGTGAAGATCGCATCCTGCTGGTGCTTCGGAATGCCGATGCCGGTGTCGGCAACCGTGAACCTCAGATCGCAACGCCCCTCGGTTGCGATGATGGGAGCGACGCGGATGGCGACTTCGCCCTGCGCAGTGAACTTGACCGCGTTGCCGGTGAGATTGAGGATGACCTGACGCAGTCGGTTCGGATCCCCCCTGATCACGTCGGGGATCGCCGCGTCCACCTCGCACAGCAATTCGAGACCCTTCTGATGAGCACGCAGCGCGAGGGTCTTGACGGCCCCATCGAGGCATTCGCGCAGGTCAAAGGCGACCGGATCGAGTTCGAGCTTGCCGGCCTCGATCTTGGAAAAGTCCAGGATGTCGTTGATCACGGTAAGCAATCCGTCAGCCGAGAGCTTGACGGTCTCGAGATATTCGCGCTGGTCCCGGTTCAAATCCGTGTCCAGGCACAACTCGCTCATACCGATGATACCGTTGAGCGGCGTGCGAATCTCATGGCTCATGTTGGCGAGAAACTCGCTCTTGGCGCGATTGGCCGACTCGGCCACGTGGCGCGCACTCTCGAGTTCTTGCGTCTGTGCCTTGACGCGACGGCGCAGCACCGCCACCCAGAGCGCTATGAGACATATGGAGACCAGCAGGAAGGCCAGAATGGGCGTGACGTGACCGGAACTCCACCAAGGAGGATTGCTCACCACGCTGACATCGCTGCCCGAGCGCAATTGGATGCGAAAGGAAGCCGGCACCGACAAATTGTCGCGATACAGGCTGAGCTCCCTCGCAACGAGGGCGATGCCGCGCACTCGCACAATGCTGCCTTCGCGAACGTTTTCCATCGGTGTCGAGCCGTCGAGCTGCGCATCGAAGGAGGACTGGCCCGCCTGTAGGGTCAGCAACTGCTGCGTCGGGCCCGAGGTGGCGGTCAGCACGCGCGCCTGCAGCTCGACCAGTTGATTGTCGAACTCGCCGTCGAGTAACTGCGCCGGGTGCGCGAGCTTCGGAGCCAGCGGTTCGCGCAGGCCAGTGTCGCTCACCGCGGTGTTGCTGAGCATGGGCCCGTTGCCCGTCAACACGGGATAGCCGGTCACCTCGATCACCGCGCCGAGCGGCACCGGCGAGGCGGACGCGCTGACGCGCACGGCGCCCGAGTCGTCCTCCACGAAAAGAAAGCCCTGCGCCTTGGCGGTCACGCGCCCGCGGATGTGCACCCTCGGACTGGTCGACAGCTCCCCCGAGTACTGCATCAAACGTGCGATGGGGCGAATCGGCGTGTCGCGCTGCGCGGCGTTCGCCGGCTGCAGCACCTCGACCTGATCCAGGTTGTTCAGGAGGATGCGGTAGCCGATGAGTTCCTGCTTGTTGGTAAAAATGCTGGCAAATACCCCGCGCACGCGCACCTTGGCATCCAACAGCGATTCCAGCCCCGCCTTGTCCGCGCTGCGCTGAAGTTTGGCTGTCACGGTGCCGAGCGGGGTCATCAGATCGAATATCAATGCACTCGAGCCGCTCTCCGCATGCACCGGACGGACCCGTCCTTCGAGTTCCACCCAGGCGCAGTCATATGCGCCGGTCGGCGCGATCTCGTGGTCCACCTTTTGCGCAACCGGCCATTCGCTCATGCCGAGCGGGGTCACCTGCGTTTGCGCGATCACCGGCGCGAATCCGCCGCTACGTGTCATGCCGACAATGCGCACCTGCTGCCGGTTGGAGATTTGATCGGTCGGTCGGCCGCCGTAGTCCACATAGATGCCATCCTTGCCGGAAACCACGAAGAAGCCTTCGCGCCCGGGTTCGAGATAGGCCACGGTGGCCATTATGTCGACGGGGTAGCCGCGATCCGCGTCGAGATTGCGAAGTTCGTGAACCGCTTGGATGGAGGTAAGCAGGGGCAGGGGAGCGGAATCGGGACCGGTCTGGGTGAGCGCTTCGATCCTCTTGACGGTCGCGCGATGCAGGGCGGTGGTACCCAGCCTTCGCACCGGCCAGCCGGTGGCTTCGATGTAATCGCCCGCGGAGAACGATGCATCGTGGTCGGCGTAGATGGCCATCGCCATGCCGTCGCGTTCGGCAATGAGCACGCCATTGGAATCGATGTCGGCTACCCGCGCTTGCACGCTGATGCGCCGGGCCCGGCTCACCCACTCGGGATCGAGGACCAGCGCACGGAGCGAAGTGACTCGTGGAATGGATTTGGGGGGCGCTTCCAAAAGCTGGATCTGCCGCCAGGAAGAGACCGAGATGCGTGGCCTGAAGGTGTACTCGCCCGCCTCGTAGCGATAGCTTAAAACCCCTTGCAGTGCGACCTTGGCATCGATCAACTTGGAAGCATCCAAGGATCCGGCGTCGACCAAGGTGACCGGGACCGCCTGCGTTGCGCTCAATTCGAGCATTAGGCCGTTGCCGCGGCGGACTGCGCCACGGACCACCGCACTGGTCTCAATCAGGTGATCGCTGTAGCTGTTCGAGGCGTTGAAAAAGTCGTCCAGCGGAGCCGACTCGGCCCGCGGCAGACCCGGATGTCCTTCGAGTTCGAACGAAGCGTTCGCAAGTGCGACGTCGTGCATCTCGGCATCGACCGCCCCAGCACGCACCGTGCGGGCACGTACTCGAACCCGATCACCCGCGATGGGGGGCAGGGCGCTCGGATCGAGTTGCAGCTGCACAGCTCCGGTGCTGTCCTCGAGGAAGACGCGATGCGCCTCGGAATCGACGAAGGTAACCACCGCAGCGAAATCCACGTGACTGCCTTCGGGCAGCTGCGAAAGTTCGGCGACATTCAACGAGGCGGAAGTTTGGCTCGAGGCTCGCATGGCCACGCGCCAACCGAACACGCAAGCCAACGAGGTGACGGCGGCAAGCACTGTGATGATCAGCCAGTTGCGCCAATGATGCAGCCGCTGCGACGCCACCAAAACAATTCACTCCCGGCCGGACAGCGGCCAACACATTTAAGTCGGCCTGCGCTGCGATATCTTGAGATTACGGGGAAGGTTCCCTCGGGTTCCGAGAGGGACTGCACATGGCAGGCAGAGCGCCGGGTTAAGCCAAATGTCTACGGGCTGTTCAATTCTGCGGTTCCGCGGATCGCGATGCCGTGATGCAGCATTCTTAGGTCGAGAGCCCGCTCATCGCCGCCTGGCAAGCGGCGAGGCCTTGGCCCAGGGCCATGCCTTGCCAGAGAGCATCGTCGGAATGAAAGGCGCTTCGCAGCTGCGCTTTGATGCGCTTACTTTCAACCGAGCGAAGATCACCGTGAGCGTGCAGCCACGCATCTGCGCGAAGCGCGTTCGCCACTTCGGCAACAGGCCGAATGCCGCATTCGAGACCCACGCAGTCGACCGCCGCATGCGGCAGTAGCCGGGGCAGCACGGAGAGACTGTCCCCCTTGATTTCGGCGGAGATCGAGCCGTCTCCGTAGAGCGACTTCGCCGCCGCACCGATCCACATCCGGGTGCGCGCGAAGGCAGGATCGAGCTTTGGTACGCCGACGATGGGTTCGGCATAACCATAAGGGCCCAACCCGGTATGAAAATCGAGCACGATCACGCGACTCGCGGCGGCGAGTCGACTGGTAAACAGCTCGCTCAAGGTGCGGCGTGACCAGCTCGGGGCATTTCCGCCATAAAAAAGGCCTTTGGGGTGATGCCACTGACCGCCGGAAACCGCCTTCTGAAATGCCGCCATGCCGTGGCGCTGGATCCAGGCGTTCAGGCGCATGCCGGTTTCGGCCTGCGCCGCACTGCTCCAGTCCGACGGGCAAAGATCGTCCTGCAGCTCCTGGTAGGCGGGACTTTCAGGCAAGGGCAGGGCGAAGTCGATCCAGTTGCGGTTGATATCGATGTTGTCTTCGTTGGTTCGCCGCAGCCATGCAAAACCGAATGGATTGATGGCGTGGACGTGCATCAGCGCCACCTCTCTGGGTAGTACGGTGCCCTTGCTCCGTTTGAGCGATTCGATCTGCGTCGCCGACCCGAAAAATCCCTCAACACCATGCGTGCCGGAGATGGTGACCAGGACACTGCGCGCTTCCGGCAGGCCGAGCCACGCTATATCGGTCGTCAGATCCTCGCCGGCGGGGCCGCGGCGCTCGAGCCGGTAGGGGACCGTGACGGCGCCGGCCTCGCTCGCAGCGGCAAGAAATTTTCGGCGCGCTTCGGAATAGTCTTCACTGAAACTGCCTTCCATGATGCCCCCTGCAAAAGTTACAGGGCAAGCCTCGCACACTCGCCGCCTCAAGCGCCAGCATGCCGAGGAATCGCAATCCGCGTGAGGTTTCCGGGTGAAGCTCTCTGGAAGGTCTCGGCATAGAGCGGGGCAGCCACCCGGAAGGAGGCTGCCCCTATACGACATCGGAACGGCTCAGTACTTTACTCGCACGCCGAATTGGTAGCGCCGGTCCACCCGGGACCAACCCGAGTCCATGTACACCGGTTTGGCTCCCGGCGTAGCCGACGAGTCGCCGAATATCTGCTGCATGTATTGCGTCTTGGTATCGAGCAAGTTGGTCACATCGAAGGAAGTTTCGATATGGGAACCAATCGAGTAACGCACCGAACCGTCGAGGAAGCCGGCCGCTTTCTGAAACACCGGTAAACCGATGCAGCAATCCAGATTGTCGGTGAGGTACTGGGAGCGCCAGTTATAGGCCAACCGAAGCCCGACGGGCCCCTTTTCATAGAGTCCCACCAGATTGACCGTGTTGGTGGACACTCCCGCGAGCTTGTGCGAATCGATGACGACGCCGCCGACCGCCTCGTCTCCCGCCCCGAAGGAACCCACGCCGCCCGCGGTCAACGCGCCGGCATCGATCAGGTTGGAGTTGTGTATATCGATTTGGTTGACATACGTATAGTTCACTTGCATGCCCAGGCCGTTCCAAAGGCCGGGTAGGAAGTCGAAGAAGGTTTGATAGGCGAACTCAGCGCCCTCGATCTTCCCGCCATTCTTCGTATTGATCGGACCGAGGATTTGCGCGGTCTCCGTGACGCCATTGTTGGTGAACTGACGGGTGAAGTTGGCCTCCGAGAGGGAATTGTGCAGCTTCTTGTAGAACAGCCCCAAAGTCAGCGAACTGGTCGGATTAAAGTAGCGCTCGTACGACAGGTCCAACTGGTCCGCGGACTCGGGCAGCAGGCCCGCGTTTCCGGCCGTCGAGTTGAACACGAAGTTATACCCGACGACATTTGCCGCAACGTGCGCCGCGGTGGGCGAACTGTAGACCACATAGGGCGAGTCCGGTCCCGTGTTGATGAAGGGCGAATTGATCTGCACGAAGTTGCGCAGCAGACCGACATCGGGGCGCGAAATGGCCTTCGAGTAGGCAAAGCGGATGAAATCCTTGGCATCCAGGCCAAATCGCAGGTTCAGGCTTGGCAGCGCGTCGGTGTGCGTACCGGAATAGGAGTTCGGCGTGCCTCCGCCATCGGAGAAGGCAACGATTGAGGGGGTGAGATAGCACGCCGGATTGACGACGTTTCCTGCCCCGAGCGGTGTGCCGCAGGGAGCGAGGGCCGCCAGGTTCGTCGCATCCGGATAGGACACGCTGCCCGAACTTATTTCCTTGGTCTGTACGACGCGCACGCCGGCGTTGCCGACGACATTGATCCCGAAGAGTTCCGCGTTCGGCCCGCCGAAGTTCAACATCAGGTAAGCCGCCTTGGTCTGCTCCTCGAGCTTCTCCACTTCGGAAGGCAGGAAGCAACTCCCCGGGATGAGTCCACTCCGGTCGCAGATCGAGACGTATCCTGGTGCAATCGGTGAGTTGGTGTTGGCACCGCCCAGGGCTTGCAGCACCGCTCCTATGTTGCTGATGGTTCCCCGGTTCATGAACACCAGGTTGCCGTTGGGATAGACACCGCTGCCGTAGAAATTATTGAAATTGGTGGTGCCCCAGATTCCCGCGCCATAGCCTTGGAATTCCGGGTGTCCGGCGGCGCAGGCAGGGTAGGGAGCCGGGGAGGTGTTGTCGATATTGAAACCGGGACCGTTGCAGTTCCAGTTTGCCGCGATCGGAGTCCAATTGAAGGTTGAATACCGGGTGGTCTGGTCTCGATCCGCATAGCGAACGCCGACCTTCAGCGAGTCAAGCCATCCGGTGCCAAGATCGTACTTCGTATCCAATGCGAAGGCCGACTCTCTGCCGCCGTCGTCCTCTTCGTGGCCCTGGATAAACGGAATCCAGTAGTTGTGCGGATTCGACAGGTCGCCTGCGGCGTAGTTGACGTTGGAACCAGGCAAGAATTGAACCTGAGGTACGCCGCTGCCGCCGGTGCTGTACTGATAGTTTGCCATCGAACCGGTGGCCACCAGCATGTCGTGGTTCATCACGTTCGAATCGATGTACTGCGCATCGAGGTTTACATGCAGACGCGTCATGATGTCCCACTTGACGTTCGCGGAGACCTCCTTCGTGTCTTCCGAGTGGTTGAAATCCCGGGTTTCATTCTGGAAGTACAGGCCGTCGCGGTCGGTTGCGCAGGTAAACCCGGGACCGCAGTCGTTGACGAACGGCATGCCAGGTACGGCGGAACCAGTGTTGATGGCATCTTGTAAATTGGGCGAGTAGCTTCCCGCCCATGAACCGTGGGGTTGCGTGAGGAGGCCCGACTGCAGCATGCCGTTCGAGCCGAACACCAGACCCGACGAGCCTGCCAGCAGCGAGCTCGCGCGCGGATCGAAGGCCGGCGTACCGTAGTACGTGCCATCGAGAATGGCGTGACTGGCATCCTCGAGCCAGCTGTTGTGATAGCTCGAGTCCGTGTACTGAATTGTGGCGAGCAGCGACTTCGAATTGTTCTCGTACTGTCCGGCGATGGTGCTGCCGATGCGATCACGGTCGTAATCGACTTGAGAATATCGAATGCCGTCGGGCGCAAAGGCCCATCCGCTGCCGCCGAAAACGTTGGACGTACAGGGAATGCTGCCGTCCGGATTGACGATGGCCTTCGCCACGGTGCCGAATCCGGACGAACAGTAGGTGTCGATCTTGTCGTCGATCACGCTTTCCGTGCGCGTAATCACATGCGAGCGCGAGTAGTCCAGGAGCAGCCCGAAGCGGCCCGCATCCGTCCTGATCGAATCGCTGGCCAGCACCGAATACGCGGGGGTCAGCGCGTTGGATAGACTGCCGTAGTCGCCTTGCAACGATCCGACCAGCACATGACCTTCCTGATCGAACGGCAGCCGTGTTCGCAGATCCACGGTGCCGGCGATGCCGCCTTCGATCATGTCGGCCGTTTGGTTCTTGTAGGCGTCTGCACGACTGAGCAATTCGGGTGAAATGTCGTTGAAATTCAATCCGCGTCCCGAGTCGGCGGTAAAGGTGTCCCGGCCGTTGAATTCGGTTCGCACCTGCGTCAGGCCGCGAATGAGAATGTTCGTGGGTTCGCCCGACGGATGGGTGCTGTCGTCGTTGGATTGCAGCCGATTGACGGTTATGCCGGGAACGCGTTGCAACGCGTCGGAAGCTGATTTGTCGGGGAAGGCACCGATATCGGTGGCGGTGATCGAATCGACGAACGTCGCGGCCTCCTTCTTGATGTTCTGTGACGTTGCGATGGCCTGTTTCACACCCACCACGATGATTTCCGAAAGACCGCCCTGGTCTGCGGAACTCGGGGCGGAGGCGCCTTGGGGCGGCGGGGTGGTCGCGGCCTGCGCAACGAGTATGGATCCTGAATTCGTATCCGCCGCGAGGGTCTGCGGATGGGAGCCGCTCGCCCCGGACTGATCGCCGACCTCTATGGCCGGCCGGGCGCGCTGGGTCGCCTGTTTGTCGAGGGCGGGGATGAGGCGAATAACCGCGGTATTTTCATCTTGGTAAACCGCTTGCAGTCCGGTTCCTTGCAGCAATCTATCCAGGGCAGCGTGTTTCTCCAATTGTCCGCTCACCGCGCTCGCCGTCGCGTGACTCACCGCATCGAAGCGATACAGCAGTTGCATCTTTGCCTGCGCCGCAAAATCCTTCAACGCGCTCGGCAACGGTTGCGCCGTGATGTCGAACCGCGCCGGGTCGGGGCTCGCACTGGCGGATGCCGCGAGAACCAGTCCAGAGGCGCATGCCAGCGCCTGCAATACGGCCAGCCGAACCAGCTTATTGTTCGAATTCATGATCTCCCCTTGATTGATCGTTTTGAGCCAACCTGTACGTACGACCCTCAACGGGCGAAATTCCCCCAGTTCATTTTTAGATGTTGTTCGCGGATGGCAGAGCGCGGCGGTTCATCCCGTTCTTTGAGAAATCCGGCGCGGCAAGAGAGGGTCTTTGGTCGGAACGCAGCAAGACGCGCGGAGGCGCTCGGATCCGTCCATTCAAGGCGCAGTGAGTCCGCGCTTCATCCCTGTGAGCATCCGCGGGCGGCAGCCGCTATGGGCCTATCCCGAGGAGCCCTTGCGGCAACGGCGTGCAGCGCCGCTGTGCGAGCTTTAGGTCAAATTCTTCGCCGTCGCGCCTTGCAAAGATTGAGGAAGCACGGGAGAGGTGGCCAGATCGAAGCGAAGCTCCTTGAGGCCGTAATCAACCGAAACCCTTGCAAATTGCCTAAGCAGATTCATGCCAATCAAGAGCGCCGGAGAGTGGGTCAATCCCCAGACCTTGAACACCTGAAAATTTGCCACCACCAGAGGGCACTGCTCAAATGCCAGCCCGGGCAACTGGATGCGATCGGCTACCACCACCTTGCCCGCGATCTCCCCGCCGGTGATGTCGACCAGCGAGATATTCCCGATCTCTCCGAAGGCGGGGTTGCGTTTCGCCAGTGCCGCGAGCAGGGGGGCGTTGGCCGCCGATACCTCGGCGCCCGAATCGATGAAAGCGGCGGCGGATACCCCGTCGACCCTGCAGTCCAGCGATCGCAAGTGCCCCGCCGGACCGAAGGTGTTGATGCGTGCCTCATTGTCTCGCATCCAATCCACGCTGAACCTCGGCCGCGGATCGCTCACCTTCAAGAGGTGGTTTTTGAAGTCAAACGTCACTCGGTGACCATCCAGATAATCGAGACCCAGATAGCCGTCGGCGTCCAAAAGAGCCCGCGGCAGCGTGGGCACCTTCATATCCTTGCGGGTGATGGACCCCAAGGTCAGCTCACGAAGCGATACCGTATCGGCAAGGATGGTTTGCACCACCCCGTCCAAGATGACCCTCTCGCCGCGAACCAGCCCAAGCTCGACGGCGACTTCGGTGGCTAAGATCGTACGATCTGCGCCCGTGTCGATGATGAAGCGATAGGGTCCCTTGCCATTGACACGCGCCGCAACGGTCAAATAGTTGGCGGCATCCGTCTTCGTCGCAATCGGCGTTGCCGGCGGCACCGGTGCAGGAGAATCGGCGCAATCCTTGCGCCCGCAGGGAGCCAGTTCATTTGCGCCCACTGAGGAGGCAAATGCGATCGAGAAGGCGCCCGCCTCCAAGAATCTGCGACGCGAAAGCCGCTGCGGAACGGTCAAATGAATTCCCAAGGTTTGGCAACCGAGACCGGCTCAGCTGATCTATACCGTGCGCATCAAAAGCGCAAGCCTGCGCTGCGACAACCCGGCGACTGCGCTCCGACAACATCTCACATCATCCTGAGGAGCCCCGCCTTGAGCTTTCGCGCGAGGTTGGCGCGCATCGTCGCGTCCAATTTTCCGAGCACGCCTCGAAGCTCGGCCGGAATATGCGCCATCACCTCGCCGGGGCTGCCAAACACATGGGAATCGAACATCACCCGCCAGTAGCGACGCTCCGCTTCCGGCAGCTCCTTGAATGCCAAAAGCGCTGCGAGGAAGCACTCATACGGCGCACCCAGGCCTTCTTTCTGCTCTCCCCACCAATAGTTGATCATCGCGTTCATCGGATCGAGCGAGGTGACGTGATGCCACCAATGACGCGGCATCAGCAGTGCGTCACCGCTATCCAGGCGCGCGATCGAAGCACTCGAAAGCGCCGTTTCGAAGCGCGGAAAGCGTTCGAAGTCCGGCGCATCGAGATCGACCACCGACAAGGGCGGGGGATTGTCGATGGGCCCGACATACAGATTCTGGAGCTGTTCGGGGGGAAACAGTACGAAGCGCCGGCGGCCGGCAATGACGCAGGCGAGGTTATGATCGCGATCGTGATGAATTTGAGTGCGAACCCTGCCTCCAATCCAAAGCCGCGGCTCGACTTGAGGCAACAGTGGCATGGGGTTCTGTCTCGAGAATTCCGGCATGTGAGTTGCCAGCGGCAACATTTGAACGGCGATGACGGAACCCGAGTCCCTCGCCAGGCTTGAACGCATACGCTGCAGCGAGTCGCGCACGGGAACGTTGCGCACCGAGAAAGTATATTCCCGCAGATCCTCCTGATAGCCGAAGCGCCCTTGCGCACCTGCGGGAGTCTCCATGACGGCCGCGGGAATGCCGCGATCGAGAGGTTGCAGGTAGTCGCACAGAGAGGCAAAAGATTGGCGCCCGGCCGCGAGCGCCGGCCAGTGTTCGATGAGGCCTTTTACGATGACCGGTTCACTGGAGTCTAAGAAATCCGTCAGCCGGCTCCGCTCCGAGATCGCCACCGCAGCAACGATGCGCACCGACGGCAGCGCATCGAGAAGATGGGCCATGCCGAGGCGTTCGGCACGCGCGGCCCAGCTCATGCGCCGCTCGCACAGAGACTGTCGAGATAGGCGCCGTGCATGGGCTGTTCGAGCACCTTGGCCCTTACGAACTGCAGCATCCGGCCGAACTCATCGTTCAGCCGCTGCCACGAAATGGCGTTGATTGCCGGGCTCCAGCCTTCGGGAACGACGCCGAGGCCCAACAGCACCGCTTCCCAACTCTCCGAGGAGAAACTCTCGTTCTCCATGGGAGCGATCAGCGCGCGCGCCTTGTAAATCGCGATGCGATCGGCAAGTGCCTCGGACGCATCGAGGGTGGGGTGCTGCGCCCAAAAATCTCCCGAAAACGGCGCGCAGTGGTAGAAGGCAATCTGAAAATCGCGAAGGCGGTCATAGTGGGAACGCATCAGCCGGTTGTACTCAAGGCGTTCGGCATCGAAATGGCCCGAGACTGGGAACAGGGACAACAAATGCACAATCCCCAGTTGCAGTACGTGCATCTCGACATCGTGAACGGGATCGACTGAACAGGCCGCCGCGCCCACGGCGATGCAATTGCGTTCCCAGCATCGCGTCAGTACGCCAGGCTTGAGCGAGCTGAAAGCGACATCGCGCAACGCCGCACCGCTTGAACGGCTTGCCTGCTCGGCAGCGACCTCATCGCTCATCTGCCGGGAGGAAAAGGCGAAGACCACCCCTGTCGCGCTCTGCGTGGGATGCAGGACTGCGAGGCCCAACGGAGTGATGCGGATCTCGGCAAATGGCGGAATGGCGGTGAAGGCCGGGGCGGCGGACGAAAGCGCTCGATCGGCCGGAAAATGAGCCTGCCACGAGGTGCGCGGCACCTCGAGTGCTTCGCTCGCGAGCAGCGAAGACTCCCGGGTCGCATCCACGAAGAGGTCTGCCTTGATTGCGGTGGAGTCATCCAAGAGGAGTGCCGCGATGTCGCCGTCGGCACCTCGTTGCACCGTGATGCGCGAAGTTCGATGCAGGACGACGCCTGCCGCTGCAGAGAGACTCTTCAGGAGTGCCAGATAGGCAAGCGTGTTCAAATGATAGCCATAGTCGGTGCGCCCAAACGCAACCGTGGCGTCATCCGGCAGGAGCATTCGCCCGTTGGTGGCGGCAATGGCCGACGGACAAAAGCCCTGCAGGGGAACACTGAGGCCCGAGCGCACGGCCCGGAGCCAACACTGAAAGAACGGGTTGCCATCGATGGATGCCCCGTACGCGCCCCATGCATGGAAAAATGCCTGCCGCCCAGGCGCGACCACATTTTGACCGAAGGAAAAGCTGCCGCGCGTCGTGCGCAGGAGCGAGGCTTCCTCGATCTTGAGCTTTTCATGCAATGCCTCGATCGGCGGCAAGGTGGCCGTGACATGGCCGGCCGGCACTCGGCTTGGCATCTCGATGGCAATCACCCGGACACCGGTGCTGCCCAGGGCGCGTCCCAGAACGCTCGCGGTGAGCCAAAGGTCAGCGTCACGGCCGACGACGGCGACGCGCAACGCCTCCCGGCTCACGTGGCCGATTCCTGCGCTAGATGGCGAGACTCGCAGTAACCGGCGACGAAGTCGCTGTGCGGACTCATGCGGGCGGCATTCGCGGCAATGCGCTGCCGCAGGCTTTGCAGCCGCTCTGTCAGCGCCGATTCGGTGAGCGTGTCGGCCAGGCGCTCGTACGCGCGTGGCTTTACACCCTGGCCCATCAACACCGAGAGCCAGGAATCGCGCGAAAACAATCCGTACTGGTAGCTCGGGAGCGCCGCACGCGAACGAAACAAATCGAGCTTGTGCTGCAGGCTGTCCGGGATTTGCATGGCGCGCGCATAGTCCCAGAGCGGTTGTCCGTGGCGGGCATTGGCAAAATAATGCAGCACCAGGAAGTCCCGAACGCGCTCGTATTGGAGTTCGTTGAGACGATTGAACTCCTTGGCCAACCGCGAATCGGTGGCAGGACACCCCGGGTCCGGCAGGAGCCTTATGAGATCGGCCACCGCGGCCTGCACCAAGAAAATGCTGGTCGATTCCAGCGGCTCCAAGAATCCGCTAGCAAGGCCGATGGCCACGCAGTTCTGACTCCAAGCAATCCGGCGTCGGCCGGGAAGAAACTTCAAGAGGCGCGGTTCAGCGAGCGGCTCGGCGTCAAGTCCTGCAAGCACGGTACGGCGGGCAGTCTCTTCATCCGTAAAGCGACTCGAAAATACGTAGCCGTTGCCGGTACGGTGCTGCAAAGGAATTCGCCAGCACCAGCCCGCCTCGCACGCCGTTGCCCGCGTATAGGGCGTCATCGGTTCGACGCGGCGGCTGGGCACCGCGAGCGCCCGGTCGCAGGACAGCCACTGGTTCCAGTCTTCCCAGCCGACACCCAATGTCTGGCCAAGAAGCAATGATCTGAAACCTGAGCAATCGACGAAAAGATCGCCGGTGACCAATTCGCCGGATTTGAGCAACAGCGCGTTGATCTCGCCGCCTTGCGGATGCCGCTTAACCTGGAGCACCTGACCCTCTATCCGGGCGACACCGCGTGGCAGCGCCCAAGCGCGCAAATGCGAGGCATACAGCCCGGCGTCGAAGTGATAGGCATAGGCATACGTGGAGCGGATGGATTTAGGGTCGCCATTGGGGAATTCGAAGGCATTGCCGCGCGCGGCAGCGATCGCATAGGAATAGTCCTGAAGGGGGCCCGGGTCAGCGCCCATCAAGCCGGCCTTCAGCCATTGATGCTGGAATTCGACACCGCGCCAGGGTTCGCCGAAGGCACCGAAAGGATGCATGTAGCTTTCCCCCGGCTGACCCCAGTCGCGAAACTGGATTCCGAGCTTGAAGGTGGCATGTGTCGCGCGCATGAATTCGGCCTCGTTGAGGCCGAGCGCGTCGTTGAAGAGTTTGATGTGCGGCAGTGTTGCTTCGCCGACCCCGACGGTGCCGATCTCGTCTGACTCGATCAAGGTGATGGAATAGTGTTCGGGCTTAAGCTGCCGGCGCAGGCCCGCGGCGGTCATCCAGCCGGCGGTTCCGCCGCCCAATATTACGATGCGCATTATCCGTGGCGCAGGTTGCACGCCCTCATTCATTGGCCGCTCCCCCCGACCGCATCTTCGGCGTCCCAATCAGACTTTGCCATGTGCGCTGACTTCATTAGAACTTGGTGCGAATGCCGAGTTGGTAGCGACGATCAAACACGGACCAACCCGAGTCGCGGTAAACGGGAGCCGCGCCCGGCGTGGCGGTCGAATCGCCGAAGATTTGCTGCTGATAAACCAACTTCGTATCGAGCAAATTAGTGGCGTCGAACGACATTTCGACGTGCCGGCCGATCGAATACCGCAGCGATCCGTCGAGGAATCCAGCCGCCTTCTGGAAAACCGGCAATCCGATGCAGCAGTCGAGGTTGTCGGTCAGATAACGTGAGCGCCAGTTATAGGCGAGGCGAACCCCAACGGGTCCCTTTTCGTACAGGCCGACGAGATTGAACGTGTGGGTGGATACGCCTGCCAGCTGGTGGGAATCAATAACGATGCCGGTAACCGCGGGCACGCCGGCGCCCACGGCGCCGACCCCGCCGCCCGAAGTCGCGTCGATCAGGTTCGAATTGTGAATGCCGGACTGGTTGACATAGGTGTAGTTGGCCTGCACGCCCATGCCATTCCAGATCCAGGGCAGGAAATCAAAGAAGGTCTGGTAGCTGAGCTCGGCACCTCTCAGTACACCGCCATCTTTCTCGTTGATCGGGCCGGTGATCTCGGCGGTTTCGGTGGCGCCGTTGTTCGTGAAGCTGCGATCAAATTTGGAGTAGCCCAGGGTGTCGTGCAGCGCCTTGTAGAACAGGCCCACACCGAGGGAGCTGCTCCTGCTGATGTAGCGCTCGTAGGACAGATCCAGCTGATCGGCGCTGGTGGGTAGTAGTCCTGCATTGCCTGCGTTGGCGTTGAACAGGAAGTTGTACCCGACGACGTTGGCGGCCGTATGCGCCGCGGTCGGAGTTCTGTAGACGATGTAGGGCGAGTCAGGCGAGGTGTCGATCAGCGGCTGATTGATCTGCACGTAGTTTCGCAGCAGCCCGATATCGGGCCGCGACAGCGCGCGCGAATATGCGAAGCGGATATAGTCCTTCGGGCCCAAACCGAAGCGCACGTTGAAGCTCGGTAACACATTGATATGCGAGCCGGTGTATCTGTTGGACTCGCCGCCCCCGTTTGCAAAGGCGACTACGGCCGGCGTGAGATAACAGCTCGGATTCACCACGGAATTGGGTCCCAAGGGCGTGCTGCAGGGAGGCAGGGTGGCGAGATTGGATGCGTTGGGAAACTCGGCGGCGCCGACGCTTTCCTCCTCGGTGCGAACCACGCGGACGCCGGTGTTGCCGACCACGTTTATTCCGAACGGGCTCGCGTCGGGGCCGCCAAAATTGAACATGCCGTAAACGGCCTGGGTGCGCTCGTCGACCCCCATGATCTCCGAGGGCTGAAAGCACCCTCCGACATTACCGGTACGATCGCAGATCGGCACGTAACCTGCGCCGATAGGAGAGTTGGTGCTCGCGCCGCTCAAGGCCTGCACGAGCCTCGGGTAGTTGGTAATGGTGGCGTTGTTCAAAAAGACCAACGGCCCATTGGGGTAGACACTGCCGTTGTAGAACGAGTTGAAGTCGGTTGTGCCCCAGATGCCGGTGCCATAACCCTGGAATTCGGCATGACCCGGCGCGCAGGAAGGATAGCGTGCCGGCGTGGTGTTATCGGCGTTAAAGCCCGGTCCGTTGCAATTCCAATTGGCGGCGATCGCGGTCCAGTTGAAAGTGGAATAGCGCACCGTTTGATCGCGGTCCGCGTAACGTACGCCCACCTTCAGCGAATCGAGCCAGCCGCCCTTGTCGATGTCGTACTTCGCATCGACACGAAACGCCGATTCGCGTCCGGAATTGTCCTCGACATGGCCTTGAATAAATGGGATCCAGTAATTGTGCGGGTTCGCGAGACCGCCGGGCGCGTAATTGACGTTGGAGCCCGGTTGAAACGCCACCTGAGGGGTGCCGTCCCCATTCAAGCTGTAGGAGTAGTTCGCCATCGATCCGGTGGCGACCAGAATATCGTTGTTGCGAACCGTCGCATCGATGTACTGGGCGTCGAAATCGCTGTGCAACCGCGGGGTGATGTCCCAGTGAATGTTGGCCGAAAGATCCCTGGTGTCCTCACGATGATCGAAATCGCGGGCCTCGTCCTGAAAGTACAGGCCGTCCTGCAGCGTCGAGCAACTGAACCCCGGACCGCAGTCATTCACGAAGGGAACGCCGGGGACGGCCGACCCGGTGTTGATGGCATCCTGGAGATTCGGGGAGTCGCTACCCAGCCAGCTGCCGTGCCGCTGCGTCAGGGTTCCCGACTGCAGCATGCCATTGGCACCGAACACCAAGCCCCCCGTGCCTGTCGCGGGACCCAATATGGTCGTGCCCCGCGGATCAAAGGCTGGGGTCCCGAAGTAGCTTCCCTCGAGCATGGCGTGGCTGGCATTTTCGAGCCATGCATTGTGATATTCGGCGTCGGTGTAGTTGACGGTGAGGAGCAAGCTCTGGTCGTTGTTCTGGTACTGGCCGACCACCGTGGTACCGGAGCGGGTGCGGTCGTAGTTCACCTGTGAATAGCGGATGCCGTCGGGAACGAACGCCCAGCCGGACCCGCCGAATGGATTGGACGTGCATGGAACACTGCCGTCGGGATTCACGATCGCGTGGGCCGCAGTCCCGTACCCCGCGGAACAATAGGTGTCTATCTTGTCCATGATCACACTGTCTGTCTGTGTGACCACGTGTGAATGCGCAAAATCGGCCAGCAGACCGAAGCGCCCGATATCCGTCCGAAGGCTGTCGCTTGCCAGCAGCGAGACGGTGGGCTCCGTTTTCTTAGAGCGATCGCCGTAGTCCGCTTGGCCGCTGGCGACCGCTACGAGCCCATCCTGGTCGAAGGGCAAACGAGTGCGAAGATCCACCGTGCCGGCAATCCCGCCTTCGATCATCTCCGCCGTTTGATTTTTATACGCGTCGGCACGTCCCAAGAGTTCCGGCGAGATGTCGTTGAAATTGAGACCGCGACCGGAATCGGCCGAAAAGGTATCGCGGCCGTTGAACTCGGTGCGCACCTGGGTCAAGCCGCGGATCAAGATATTGGTCGGCTCACCGGACGGATGAGTACTGTCGTCATTCGACTGCAGGCGATTGACGTTGATGCCAGGCAGGCGCTGCAACGCATCGGAAGCGGACTTGTCGGGAAACGCGCCGATATCGGTTGCTGAGATGGAATCGAGGAAAGTGGCTGCGTCTTTCTTGAGCTCCTGGGAGCTCGCAAGCGCCTGTTTCACGCCGACGACCACGACCTCCTGCATGGGGCCCTGATCGGACGGGCTCGCCACGCTCGCATTGGTCGCAGCCTGCGGAAGCTCTGCGGCCTGAGCCAGTCGCAGGTAGCGTGGTCGGCCGACACCATCGAGCGATGTGGTCGGCGGTGCCTGCATGGAATTGCTCTTTGCGCCCGGGGTGGCTTTCGAGCCGGCGCCCCTTTCATCGCTTAAGATCAGCCGGATCGTCGCCGTATTTTCGCTGCTATACACGGCTTCAAGTCCGGTCCCCTCGAGGAGCCTGTCGAGCGCGGCGTGCTTTTCCAACTGACCGATGACCGGCGAGGCGATCGCACGGCTCACCACATCGGCGCGGTATAGAAGCTGCATCTTTGCTTGTACCGCGAAGACTTTAAGGGCGTTCGGCAGAGGCTGCGCGGAAATATCAAATTTAGCTGGATCTGCTCTTACCGTGCACGGTGATGCCAGGATAAGCGCCGACGTGCAGGCGAGCGCCTGCAAAACAGCCAACCGAACCCGATAATCCGCCTTCATCATCCCCTTTAATCTTCCAATGCTGCGGCTACTTGTCGTCCGCTTGGCCGTTGGCACCTGCGCCGGACGAGGCTCTACTTCGGGGGGCCTTCGATGTAGACATGCCCGTGATCATCACGCCGAATGGTGGCGCCGAAACCATCGTGAAGCAGCGCAAGCAGGGTCTCGGCTCCCTCAGGACTGGTCTGGAAGGTGCCGCCGACGGGCAGGTTACGCAGCGATTCGTCGCTGATCTCGATCTTGAGCGTGGTGTAGCGCATCAGTTCGTTGACTACATCGCCCAATGGCTGGTCCTGGAAATACAGGCTGCTCTTGCGCCAGGCCAGCAGGCGGCTGATCTGCGATGGATCCAGCTCGTGAATGACTTCAGCGCGACCGCGAACATCGACCTGCTGCCCGGCCGTCGCCGACGCCGCCGTCTTCGCCTCCGCCGTCAGATTCGGCGGCCCCTCGTCCGAGGCTGCACTCACCACCTTCACAGTGCCTTCGCTCACCGTCACCTCGGCACCCGAGGGCCGCAGATACACGTTAAAAGCGGTGCCCACCGCACGCACCCAGGAGTTCCCGGCATGAACCCAGAAGGGCCGCTGCGTATCGTGCGCAACCTTGAAATAGGCCTCGCCGCGCTCCAGAAGAACCACGCGAGTGCGTTTGCTGTAGTCGACGCGTACACGGCTGTTGGTGTTCAAATCGAACGAAGAACCGTCCGGCAGCGCAATTGCGGCCTGCTCGCCGACGGCGGTCTGAAAGCCCGTGCCTTCTCGTTGCCGATACAAGTTCCAAGCCCCGGCCACCAGAAGCCCGGTCAGGCTAGCGGCCACGGCATAACCCACCCAGCGGCGCCGCGAAGCCGGCGGCGAGGCCGCGGCGTTCATGATCTGGCCGAAGTTCACGGCGCGGACCAATGGGCCGGACTCGACAAGCTCATGCCAGGTGGCGGCGACTTCGTCGAACGCGCGGGCGTTGCCGGCATGAGCGCGGCGCCAGGACTCGAAGCGCGCGCGATCGTCGGCGCTGACATCGTCGGCGTACAACCGGGCAAGCCAAGCACTTGCCTCGCGCTCGGCCTGATCGGCACTCGGCAATATGTGGATTTCACCCATGGTCCAGCCTCGTGGCGCTATAGCGCCGCTTCAAGTAGATATGCGTCTCATGCAGCCCCCGTGCGATGTGCTTCTCCACCGTCTTGGTCGATATGCCCAGACGGTCCGCAACTTCCTTATAGGAACACTCGTGAAAGACCCGCAGCGTAAATGCCGCCCGACACTGCGGCGGCAGCCGATCGATCGCCTCCTGGATGAGGCGATTGCGTTCGTCTCTGAGCAATTCACTCTCCAATGACTCCCGCTCAGATTTGACCCGCGAATCCGCCATTTCCCCCATTCGTTCCTTCTCGACGGTACGTCGATGCCGATATTCGTTGGCAGCGAGATTGCGCGCCGTCGAGAACAGGAACGCACGCAAGGTGGTGACCGTCTCCCGCTCCCGGTAGGTGCGCAGAAAGGCTTCTTGGACGATTTCCTTGGCCGTTTCGTTCGATCCGACGAAACGCCGGATATATCGATGCAGCGCCTGGCGGCTCTCGGCGAAGAGCTTCGAGAAGACGTCGGTGCGAGGTTCGGTAGTCGTCGGCATGGCCGTATTATCCGTTCACGGTAAGCTAGCCGAGACCACCCGGCGCGGCAACTTCTTGAAGTCGACTGGGGGATTTTCCACCCTCACGTGTCGTACGCAGGGCGGGTCATTTTGCCCACGCTGCCGGGCGTGTGCCGGTGATAAGTAAACTCGGCCTTCAAGAATCTTTGAGGGGAAAGCAGGCGCATGAAAAGATCAACGGTTTGCCCGAGGCAGGGTGGCGCACGAGCCTCTGCGGGCTGGCGAGCGGCCCTCGCTGCCTGCGCGGCGCTTGTGGCAGCGGCCCAGGGCATACGCGCCGAGCCGGCAAGCGACCGGCTGGTTCTCGAGAGTAACGGAACGTCGATCGAAGTCAGCGCCCCACGCGATGACATCTTTCGCGTTCGCTTGAGCCGGGGTCGGATTCCGGAGGATGCGTCCTGGGCGGTACGCACCGAGACCCGAGCCTCTCGGCTTGCCCTGAAAGTTTCCCGCACGGAGACCATGGTGCGCGTAGAGATTCCGGGGGCGATGCTGCAAATTGATCGTTCGACCCTGGGAGTAAGTTTCTACGACAAGGCCGGACAGTTGTTGCTCAAGGATTCCGCGAACGCGGTCAGATTCTCCGAGCGCGCCTTTGAGCTCACGAAGGATCTCGCGCCCGATGCGCATATATTCGGACTTGGCGACAAGACAGGGTCGATGGACCGGCGGGGCCAGTTTTACACCCTGTGGAACACAGATGCCTACGGGTTCGATGAAGCGACCGATCCTATCTACAAGTCGATCCCTTTTTTCATTTTAAGCACCGAATCGGGCGGCCACTGCGGCCTGTTTCTGGACAACACCTTCCGAAGCCATTTCGATTTTGGCAAACGCAATCCGGACAGGCTTGATATCTCAGCCGACGGCGGATCGCCCGACTATTACCTCTTCGCCGGCAAGGATCCGAAGAGCGTCGTTTCCGCCTACACGTGGCTCACCGGCACCGCGCCGCTTGCGCCGTTGTGGTCCTTGGGATTTCAACAGTCCCACTACAGCTACCCGACCGCGCAGGCCGCGCTCGCCATTGCAGATCATCTGCGGGCCGATTCGCTTCCCGCCGACGTGTTGTATCTCGACATCGATTATCAGGATCGCAACCGGCCCTTCACGGTCGATACGCGGGCCTTTCCGGACCTTAAGCAGTTGGTGGCTGACCTGAAGCAACGACATTTTGAGCTCGTGCTGATCACCGACCTCCATATCGCGTACGCTCCTTCCGAAAACTATGCGCCTTATGACAGCGGCAAGGCCGCCGATGTGTTTCTGAAGAATCCGGACGGCAGCGACTACATCGGCAACGTGTGGCCCGGCAAGTCGGTGTTTCCGGATTTCAGCCGTTCCACGGTGCGTGATTGGTGGGGCAGGCAATATGCCCAGTTCGCTGCCCTCGGGGTCGGCGGCTTTTGGAACGACATGAACGAGCCCTCGATATTCGACACTCCCTCCTTGACCATGCCGCTCGACACCCAGCACCGGATCGAGGAGCCTGGATTTTCAAGCCGCAACGCCACCCATGCCGAAATGCACAACGTGTACGGGATGCTCAATTCACGCGCGACGTTCGAGGGTCTGTCAAAGCTCGTACCCGATCGGCGGCCTTTCGTGCTGACCCGCGCCACCTATGCGGGGGGACAGCGCTATGCCGCCACTTGGACAGGCGACAATACTTCGAGCTATCAGCATCTTCAGTTGGCGAGCCAAATGCTCGCGAACTTGGGCGCAAGCGGGTTTTGTTATGTCGGAGATGACATAGGCGGATTCACCGGCCCAAATCCTTCGGCAGAGTTGTTGACGCGCTGGATAGAGGTCGGGGCCTTCAATCCCATTTTTCGGGATCACTCCGACAAGTCCAAAGCGCCGCAGGAGCCCTGGGTCGACGGTGCGGAACAAGAGTCGATCCGCCGGCGTTACATCGAAACCCGTTACCGTCTCTTGCCTTACATCTATCAAGCCGCCGAGACCTGCAGCCGCACGGGGGTTCCCATGCTGCGCTCGGTGTTCCTGGATTTCCCGGAACTCTTGAAGTCGCATCACAAATTCGACGGGCGAGACGGGCAGTTCATGTTTGGCGATGCGCTCATGGTGGCCCCGCCGCCGGTCTGGGAGTCGCCCGCGCCTTATGAAGTCGTCCTGCCTCGGGCGGGCTGGTTCGATTTCTGGAGCGGAGAGCGCTTGCAAGGCAATCGAGTCAAGGAGACTCCGGTGCTCGATCGGCTGCCGGTGTTCGTGAAGCCCGGTTCCATCTTGCCCCAACAGCCTCTGGTACAAAGCACGGCGGAGCTTCCCCAGGGTCCCTTGCAACTGTCCATATATCCGGGCCCTGATGCCAGCGGTTCCCTGTATGCCGACGATGGCGTGAGCCTTGCTTACCAGCACGGTGCCTATTTCCGGCAAGCCGTGCGCTACGAAGCAGGGCGGGGGAGCGCTCGACTGACGCTTGAGCGCGCGGATGGCACGTTCTCACCGTGGTGGTCTTCCCTGCACGTGGTGATTCACGGTTATCGCGAAGGCCAAGCCCGCGTCGAGGTCGCCCACGGGCGCGTGAATGCGGTATTCGATGCCGAGACCTGCACCTTGAGCTTCGAGCTGCCGGGACAGAACAAAGGCCTTACGGTGGTGGAGATACGTCCCGAGGCTGCGCCCCGGCACTAGGCTCTCCTAGACTGTCACGGAGCGATCCTCCGGACGCGAAGATATTGCCGTCCTCGAGGAGGGCGCGCGGCAGATCAGCCGAAGATCCCTGCGACCAACAGGCCGACGGCACCGAGTGCACCGACGCCCCAGAGAAGCGCCAGCATTTCACCGATGGCATGCGTCAAACGCCAGGCAAAGTCGCTGACGTAAGAGAAAGAGCCGCTCTGCTCGCCGATGCGAGGTTTACCTGGATCGCTCGAGTGCGGATTGACCGGCCCGACGAGATTCGTTGCCAACGCCATCATCCCCCTCCATTCACCAGGCCCTGGCGCCAAGGCCCGGAGTCGATCCAGTGTTCAGGTGGCGAAGAATACTATACCCCGGTATAGTATGCAAGATGAATCACATCAGCAATGAGAGATCGAAACTACAAAATCGGCTGAAACGGATGCGCGGTCAGTTGCAGGCGATCGAACGCTCGTTGGAAGCCGACGAGGAGTGCGCGGCGGTACTGCAGCAGGCGACCGCCTGCCGGGGCGCCCTGGACGGTTTTATCGCGGAAGTGATCGAAGATCACATACGCGAGCACATGGTCGACCCCAAGGCGACTCCTGCGGACGGCCGCGCGCGAGCGGCCGAAGAGCTGATCGACATCGTGCACATGTACCTGAAGTAGGGCGCGGGCGATCGGAACCCCGGATACGTCAGGGTTTCTTGTAGAAGAGCGGATGCTCCGGCAGCGCCGCCAGGTCGACCTTTCGACCCTGGGCAAATACCGCGTCCACCTTTTCGATGTTGTGGATGTCGGCGATAGGATCCGCGTCAAGCAGAACCAGATCCGCGATCTTGCCTTTCTCGATGGTACCGAGATCCTTGGAACGGAAAGAGGCGGCAGCCCCGTTCGCGGTAGCCGATACAATGGCCTGCATGGGCGTCATACCCAATTCGACGAAGCCCTCGATGGCGCGTATGGTGCCGCTGCCGGGCTCTAGTTCTTCGCCCTTCGGCGCGCGCCTAAACTCCGGTGCATCACCCAGGTAACTGTCGGTCGCCGGGGTTGCCTTGCACCCCGCCGCAATCAGCCGGCGGGCGTTACGGTACTGGATATCCTGGGTCTCCTGCAGCATGTCCTTCCTGCGCCATTCTTCCGCAGTGGTTTGCGGCGGCGGCATTTTTGCAATTCTCGCCTCGGCTTCAGCGCGATCGGTCAGATGATGTCTGCGGACATCGCCGGTGATCAGGTTTGCGCGCATCCCGCAATAGATGCCCTTCGACACGATGAGTTGAATGAGATCGTCCGGCAGATCCCGGCTCATCATCTCCGGATGCTGAATCAAGTCGAGTCCTGCTTCCACAGCAAGGCGCAGTCCTTCGGAACTGGTGGCGTGCGTCTGCACGGGCTTGCCGCGTTTATGGGCCTCCCCGACGATGACCGCCTGCTGCCGCGGCGAGAAACCAATGAGTGACGGCCGCATGAAGTGGCTGGTCCCGCCGTACTTGATGACATCCACGCCCTTGTCGAGATAGCCGTCCATGGCCACCCGCAATTCTTCCGGCGTCATATCCATGATCTCCTCGCCCATGCCCTGGGCAAGTAGGTCATCCCATTTCTCTTCGAACAGGGACAGATCCGCATCCTTCGTGAGGGAAAAGGTGATCGAGAAGGGCCCCCCCCAACCCAGGATATTGCCGGCAAGCAGCAGCCGGGATCCGACCGCCTCGCCGCGGTTGATGCGATCGCGCACTACGATGGACGGCGGCAGTACCCCGTAGCTGTCCACCATGGTGGTGACGCCTGCTTTGAGAGTCCGCTGTGCAAATTCCAAGGCTAGCTCTTCGTTCCTGTCGCCATATTTGGCGGAGGTGTCGCGCCTCGAGGGCTGGCCATACACGGTCAGATGGGCGTTGCTGTCGAAGAATCCCGGTACCAGATAGCGATGCGATCCATCAACGACGTCGGCGCCATCGGTTTTCTTCTCGTCGCGCGAGATTTCGGCGACTCTGCCGTTTTCGATGCGCACAGTCATATGCGCGCGGGGCGCAGCCCCGGTGCCATCTATTATGGTGACATCGCTGATGACGATGGGCGAAGCGCCGGCAACGAGCCAGCCAAGACATGCACCCGCGCCCAGGATCCCCAGCATTGCTCGTTTCACAGCGTCCCCCAGCGTCTTGTGATCCAGATCCTTCGAAGTATCGCATGCGGCCGTATGAGGGCGCAGTCGGTTCTCGGGTCCCGCGAGAAGCGCTGGGAGCCTGCCGGCACCAGGTGCCAAACCTCGCAGAGCTGGGCATCCATCGTTAAAATAATCGAAGCGGCCAGAACCGCTTGGCAGTTTTTTTAAGCAGTTGCAGTTATCCTGGCGCCATCATCGGATGATGACTCGCGAGCTGGATATGTCGAAGCCGCCCATTCACCTGATCGTTTTCGTGCTGGCCTGCGCCATGCTGGTCTATTTCGTGGTCCATCGCATGTCTCACGGCACTGGCCCAGCGCCAGTCGCTGCGTCTAGCCCGGCGTCGGCGATTCCATCTCCTGCCGTTCCCGGGACTTTCGGCGAGATCAAGAATTTCGCCTACGATGCAATGACGCATGCCCTCGGCGCCTGTCAGCCGCACCTTCGCAGCCCGCAGCCGCGCGTGCCCCAAATCGGCGCCTCGCAACCGGACATTTCCCAAGATCGACATATCAAGATGAGCCTGTCCGTCGATGAAACCGGCAGCGTCACGGATGGGCAAATCACCGCCGCGAACTTCGGCTTGCCTTCCGAACAGGAGGCAGTGCTCACCTACGCGCGCAATCTGAGCTTCTCGGTTCCCAGGCTCAACGACTGCCGCGGACGCCACATGGAGATCTTGGGCGATGTATTCGAGCAGCGCGATCGAGCGGGTCGTTGGCTTACCATGGTGCGGCTCTATCCCAAGTACGCGCTCGATGCGGGCGGCAATTTGATCACCCGAGAGTGAGCCAGTCATCAGTTTTTAAGATCTATGACGACTCGCGGGCGGGCTTACCCGCGTTTTTCCGCTCTGCGCCAAAGGAATGTGCCGCATGCACGGGAGCCTAAAGCATTGATTCTATAGATTGGCACATCCGGCTCGCCCCTGGGTGGGGAGCTGCAACGAGCAACGGACATGCAAAATCAAATGCACAAGGATCGTACGCGCACTCGTCGCCATGCTCATCGCGCCGGCCTCGTGCTCTTGCTGGGTCTGTTGCTTGCCGGCAGCAGCCAAGCGGGCGTTTTCCGGTGCGTCGATGCCAACGGCGTCAACACATTCTCGGACAAACCCTGTGCTCCGACCAACCTCGGGCCCGCGGCCGAGGATCCAACTGCACCCCGGCATCCTGCCGCAGCCACAAGCCCGCCCACCGACAACCGGACGCTCAGCGCCAAGGAGCAAAAGGCGCGCCAGCTTCTTCTGAAGCTTCACATCACGGTAGATTCGCTGAATTCGGAAAGCAACGAGAGCATTGTCGACACGGTTGCACCCGACCTGGTGAAGCATCTGGATCCCACCAACGATCGCTGGGGACCGACGCATGGCCGCTGGCATTCGGTCCTGGAATTCGTCATGGGAGACTTGCGCAAGGACATCGGCGCAGCGTTGCGCGCCGGCGATGAGGAGATCTCGCAGCAGGTGGCGCGCGAGTTCGCGGCGCACACGCAGGATGCGGACCTTGATGCGCTCTTGCAGTACCTAAATTCTCCCGAAGGCGGTCACTATGTCGCTTTTCAGAACGTGGTTCGCTCCATCAACTCGCAATCGTTGCGTGAATTGATGGCCCAGCAGCCCGTGACCGCTGAACAGCCGAGCGAATCAGTTTTAACCCAGCGCGCCAAGCTGCTGTCGATGAGTCTTGACGCGCGGATCGTCGCGGACGGCGGCGGACCGGCGCCGAATAGGCCTTCGTTGGGCTCTCCGGCCGTACTCGACAACACCGCACGCCGGGAAGGAACGGCGCTCGATGCACTGTACGTCGAATACGAGTCTTATGTGAATGCCTTTACGGCGTTCAATCAAGGTCCCTTGGCCAAGCACTTCTTCGTCGCGGTCGAGCCTGCCTATCGCACCGCTTCGGCGCTGACCAGCACTGCCGCCAATGTGTTTGGCGAAGACGAGGAGTTCAAGTACGCGCAACGCTGGCAGGCATACTACGGTCCGCCACTGAGGGCCATCCATTCAAGCACGGTGGTCGTGCGCAATTATAACGGGACCACCATCGTTACCTCGCGCACGCCGGTCATGACGAGCCAATCGACCCCGGAGTACATGGCGCTGCAGTGTGAACAGCGCGAGTCCGCGGCGTATCGCGGACGGACCCGCTACATCGATGCCAACGTGCAGGCGGCCCAGCTCAAGGCCATCCAGGACCGTTGCCGGGCAGAGCAGAACCTTGCGCCGTATTGAATCAGGCTGAACGGCGATCAAGTCTCTCCGGTTACCAAAGTGAAGGTCTGAATAAAGTGAAAGTCGCCCCGATGAAGGGCGTACTCGGGGTGCGCCGGATCCATCAAACGCGAGAGTTGCCGATAGTCAGCCTCATCGAGGTGGGCTCGTAGCTTGTCGCGGAAAGTCCCTTCGAAGATGGCTCGTTGCAGATAGCGTTCCGTCGCAGAATCGAGCGGAGTAACGCGTTCGATCACGATGGTCGCGGGCGTGACTCGCGAAAATCCGGCTCGCCTCAGCAGTCCGACCAGGCCACGAGTGGCGCTGAGCGAGACTTCGGTCAGGTTGTACCGCTCACGGTAGTACTGGCGTATGGCCTCGTTCGTCAGACGCTCGAGGCGTGCATCCCATGCAAAATACATATCGGGCAGCAACGAGCTCTGCCCGAGCGCCACGCGACCGCCTGTATGCAGCAATCCCTTCCACCTTTCGAGCACCTGAACTGGGTCGCGAACGTGATTGATCGCATTGCAGGACCAAATGAGGTCCAAACTCGAGGCTTTGACGGGCGGAGTTGCAAGATCGCCCTGGCAAACGGCGATCCCCGAAACGAGAGCTTGTCGGGCAGCTTCGACATGTGGAACCGATAAATCGATTCCAAGAACCGTGCCCCCGGGTTGAACCGCCGCGTGCAGCCAGCCGAGCGCTTCACCGGTGCCGCAACCCGCATCGAGCACCGCCGCACCTTCATGAAGCCCAAGCGCTGCGATAAGCCGCTTAAGTTCCGGCGCAGCGAATGCATTAAAGAGCTTGAGCTTTTCGGCGTAGTCGCGCGATGGGGCATCGCCGAGCAACGCCTGGCTCCGATCGTTCATCTGGCCTCTCCTATAGCGCCCTGCGACTCAAACCTCATGATAGTGAGCGCTGCTGCGTATGGATCGTCGGCCACCCGCGTGATGGTCGCCCCGGTTGGAGCAATAAGTGTAGCGGTACACCGGTCTGCTTGAGATCAAAACCCACGGAAATGCGTATATGACTCAGACACGGTATCTCGTCTCGTTGGCCAGGGGTTGCTGAGATGCAAATGGATCGCCGCACGTTTCTAGCCGGCGCACTCGCTTATGGCATCCGAGGCTGCGAGGGGGAGTGACCGATTTGAATCCTCGCGCATCAAGTGCGTGCTTTTTGACGCGCTTGCCTTATTTGATTTGCGGCAGCTTCAGTCGACCGCAGAAACACTCGTGCCGGGGCAAGGGCTCAGGCTCATCCAAGCATGGCACGGCCGCCTGTTCGAGTACCAATGGCTCCACGCGCTCGCCGGTCGCTATATTGATTTTTGGAGTGCGGCGACCGATAGCCTCAGCTTCGCCGCCAGGACGCTCGGCGTTCTATTGCCACCTGACCTGCGCGCCGCTCTTCTCAGGCCGTTGGCGCAGCCGATGGTGTGGGCTGATGCGCCCGAGGCGCTGAAAGCGTTGAGGTCCTCCGGACTGGCGCTCGGCATCCTCTCCAACATGACCGGGCAAATGCTGAGAGCCGGATTGCAAAATGCTCAGCTTGATTCTCTATTCGCCCACGTATTGAGCACGGATCAAGTTCGTAGTTTCAAACCGGCGCGCGTCGCCTACCAACTGGGACTCGACGCCTCGGGTTTACGGCGCGAAGAGGTCCTGTTTGTGGCGTTCGCGGGGTGGGACGCGGCCGGCGCAACCTGGTTTGGCTATCCGACCTTCTGGCTCAACCGAAATGGCAGCACAGAAGAAGAACTGGGCGCAAAAGCGCTCGGGACCGGCACTGATCTTGCCGCCTTACCTCTGTTTCTCAACATCCCAAGTCGCGAGCCGGCCCCTTCGGGCTAGGAGTTCCGAGATTGCTCGTGGGGACCGGCCCGCGCTTGTTTAGGTTGTCGGCTGATGCTCGCAGGTCACCTCGGTATTCCAGTCGGCAAAAGCGCCCTTGGGATTTTGTTCCCAGGCCCAGACATGCAGTTCGTAGAAAGCCGGCAGACCATACCGATTGGGTTCAGGAACGTAGTTCATGAGATTCCCCTCGAGCGCTGGGGTGCCGCTGGAATGGAGTTTCGCCCAGGCATCTGCCAGGACGATGTATTCCACGCCCACGAAGCGCATCGAGCCGTTGGCCATAGGCTCATATATCAACGCCTCAGGCTCGGCCACATTGACGACGCCGTCGAGGCGCGAGGGATCCACCAAATGAACCCCCATGGCGCCAAAATCCGGCCCGCTCACGCATGGCGTCCCGACAACCCAGCCCTCACCGTTGTGAAGCGGGACGTTGATGTCCATATACTGCGCGGTGACCTGGCGTACCTTGTCCACCAACGATTGGTGGCTGTAGGCCACGGCGACCGCGGCCGGCAGTGCGAGCGCAGCCATCAGGGCTGCGGTGATTTTCTTATTCATGACTTTTCCCCTTCTTGATTAGCGTTATTCGGCCGTTGCCGGATCGATGATGCTGGTGACGCGCGAAATCTTGTTGGCGGGAAATCCGCCGAGTTCCGCGTGGCGTCGCACCAGAGATTCATCGTTGGCAAGGTAGATGCAGTAAATGCGATCGCCGGTTACGTAGCTGTGGAGCCATTGGATGCTCGGTCCCAAGCTCGAGAGCACTCCGCACGACTTTTGCGAAATCGCCTTAAGTTCAGCCGGGGTCAACTTGCCCGCTCCCGGAATTTCACGCTCAATGACATACTTTGGCATTGGATCTCCCTGTAGATGGTTGCTCGGTATTCGGATGCCGCTTTCGGCCTCAGGGATAGAATCGGCCTTAAATACACGCGGGTCTTGAATCCGGTCTGAAAATGTTCTGAAACGTCGCCCAAGAGGGTTGTCGGCGGGGTGGGGATGATTCACATTCGGGTCGGTGCGTTTGATGTCTATCCCACGGAACGACGGCTCATGCTCGGCGACCGATCAATTGAATTGGGCGGCAGGGCGTTCGATCTGCTGCTGGTATTGGTCGAGCAGCCGGGACGTTTAGTCCACAAGAACACCCTCATGCAACGCGTCTGGCCCAAGCTCGTGGTCGATGAAAACAATCTAGCCGCCCAGGTCGCGAGCCTGCGCCGGGCGCTCGGGGCAGGGGCGATCCGCACCGTGCCCGGACATGGCTACCGATTGGAATTGCAGGTCACCGTCGTCGATGACGAGGGCGCCCCGCCGCCCACGAGAGCGTCGGCGAGCGAAGGGGCGCGCCTTGCGACGCCGCGCCGTTCCGTGCCCAGCAAGCTCACGCCCATCGTAGGCCGCCAGGCCGATTTAGAGACCGTTCGCCGGTTGCTGGTTGCAGAGCCTTTGGTCACCTTGGTCGGAGCGCCCGGGATCGGCAAGACGCGCTTGGCGCAGGAGGTTCTGGCGATCGAGTCGGCCGAATCGAGCAAGGCGGTGGCCTGGGTTCCTTTGCAGCCCATCGCAGATGTTCGGCACGTTCCGGCAGCCATCGCGGTTGCGTTGGGATTGAGTCTCCCCGGAGAGAACGAAGGCTTTGATTCGCTCGCCCGCGCACTGCAGGGATACGAGGTGCTGCTGGCGTTGGATGGGGCCGAGCACCTCAGTGCTCTGCCGAACGCGTTGTCGACCTTGCTCTACTATGCGCCCGAGCTGAGGCTGCTAGTCACCAGCCAAACTCCACTCGGCATCGACGGCGAGCGTGTGCATCGGCTCGCCATGCTGTCCGTGCCGCGCGCCGATGCTCCTCTCGATGCGATTCGCGAACATGCTGCGGTACAGCTGTTCTGCGATCGGGTGACCGCGGGCGACAATTCGTTTCGACTATGCTCAAGCAACGAGGTGCAAGTGGCCGAGATATGTCGTCGGCTGGACGGCAACCCGCTGGCGCTGGAACTGGCAGCCGCAAGAGCCCCCGCACTCGGTGTCTCGACGCTCCTTGAGCGTATCGATGGCCGATTCAGACTGCTCAAGCGTCAGGGAATCGCCGATGATCCGCGTCACAGCACCTTGCATGCCGCGCTCGATTGGAGCTTCAATCTCCTGAGTGAGGCCGAGAAACACGTGTTCACGACCTTAAGCGTGTTTCCCGGCAGCTTCTCCCTCGACGTCGCGGCCCGCTGCGTGGCCGATGACTCGACCGATGTCGCCGACGGAATCGATCTGATTGCGCGGCTGGTCGATCGCTCGCTGCTCACCAGCCTTGCGAGCGAGCCGCCACGCTATTCATTGCTGGAAACCGCGCGGCAGTACGCGCTCGCCAAATTGACCGAGTCGCAAGAGATCGCACGGGCACGCCAGCGCCTTGCAGCCGCGATGCTGATCCACATGGACGCGGCATACACGGACTACTGGTCCATGGACGAGGCCATTTGGCTGGCCCGCTACGAGCCGGACTTGGCCAATGTACGCGCCGCAATCGACTGGGCGAGCGAGCACGATGCGGCGATCGGCGTTGCCCTTTACGGCTCTGTGTGGCCGCTGTTCGTCGAAACGGATCTCGAGACCGAGGGTCGCACGCGATTTGACCAGATCGTCGGCCTGCTGTCCGACCAACTGCCGAACACACGCGTAGCACGGTTCTGGGAAGCGGTTGCAAGCTACGAATCGGGTTTCCATTTCGACAGAGCGCGGTACGCCGCCGAGCTGGCGGCGAAGTTTCATTCGCGAGCCGGCAACGCGCGCGCCCTGTACTACGCGCAGATGCTCTTGGCGCTCAATTCCCAAGGCGATCCGCATGCCGCCCAGCACGCCTACGATACCGCCGCTGCCCTCGAGGATCCCGCGTGGCCGGTCCGTCTTCTGGCCTTGGGGGCCAAGACGGAAGGTACGCTGGCGATGACCGCCGGTCGTTTCGGGGATGCCCGCGCGGCTTACGCGCGCAGCGTGCGTCACGCGCTCGCCGCAAGCGAACACGAGGCGCTGGCCTCGACAATTTGCATCGTGGAACTCGATATAGCGAGCGGCGATTTGGCCGGCGCGTTGCAACTCGCGAGGCCCCTGGTCCAAAGTCTGCGCCATTCGGGCCGCCGCGATACGGCGATCGAGCTAATGGGTCTTGCATTCACTGCGCTGGTGCTGAACGGGGACCTGGAGGAGGCCCGCACCCTGGGGAGCGAAATTGTCCACGTCGGGGAGAGAACCAGCCCCGGGAAACTGCGCCTGCTGTTGGACGCCATGGCGTGTCTCGCACTGCTGGAAGGCAATACCACAGGGGCGAGGCAACTTTCGGCCTTGGCCGAGGAGACTCGTATCGCTCACGGCGAACTCTCGCGTCGTCCGGCCCTGGTACGCGCGAGAGAGATCGTGGTCGAGAAGATGCGTGATGCCCTGGGAGAAGGCTGGCAGACGAGCTGCAGCGTCAAAGGGCGCCTGGATGTGGCATCCGCGTGCAGATCTGCCCTCGGTATCGAACGCTGAGCGCGACTGCGGATCTAAGCTTCATGAACCGGCGGATCAGTGGTTACACGCAGGACGAGGAGGGCGATTGGATAGCGCAGCTGGAGTGCGGACACCGTCAGCATGTTCGGCACAAACCTCCCTGGATCAACCGCGAGTGGGTGACGACGCCTGAGGGGCGGAGCGGGGCGCTCGGTATGATCCTCAACTGCAATGAGTGCGATCGCGAAGCACCTTAATAGGGCCCGAAACGCTTCAGCGCTTCTCAAACGAGGCGAGCTGCGCCCCGAGCGCCCGCTGGAAGGCGGGACGTGCTTCGCAGCGGGACTGGTAGGCGGCCAATCTCGGCTCGTTCTTCACATATTCGGTGTGGCCGAGAATTCGCAGCACCGTGGTCATCAGAAGATCGCCCGCCGTGAATTCGCCCTCGAGATACGCCTTATCACCGAGATAGGCGGCGAGCTCCTTCAGGCGAGTTTTCACCCGGCCATCGAGCATGGAACGATAGCCCGGGGCCCACTCCTTCTTTGAAAAAAACAAATCCACTTCCGCCAGCGGTTGAATGACCACCTCCATGGAATTGAGCGCGGCGAACATCCAGGTTATAGCACGCGCCCGGGCGCTGGGCTCGCGAGGCAACAACACGTCGCTGCCCTCGGCAATGTGCATCACGATGGCACCGGACTCGAACAGTTCGAGGTCATCTTCCTGGTAGGCTGGCACCTGGCCAAACGGCTGGCGACGCCGGTAGGCCGGCGTCGATTGATCCTCAAATCCAATGAGTAAGGCCTCGTATTTCAATCCTGCCTCTTCCAGGGCCCATCGCACCCGTAGATCCCGAACCTGCCCTTGAACCATGGCAGGCACCCATTTGAAGGCTGAAACTGCAATCATGTCGAGGCTCCCCGAGGTGCAAGAGAAATGGCTCGGCTATCTAGACGAGTCGCAAGCTTTTGAAACGCACTCTCCCATCCCGCACCGTGCGCATCGCGGTTCGCGATGCTGCGGAGCCCTTCCTGGCGCAACGTAAGTTCAGTCCGCTCAGCACCGAGGGCGCGAAACGAAAGAGAAATTAGGCTCTGCAGCGCGCCGTCGCCGTCGACACCCCAGGTGAACACCAGCAGGCGAGGTCGATCGACCGTCTTGAATTCGCCGCTAACGGCGATCGTTTTGCCGCTCTCAAGGCACATGGTGAGCTGATAGCGACCGCCAACCCTGGCTTCGAGTCGCGAAATCTCACAATGCACGCCCTTGGGTCCCAGCCACGACTGCCACTCTTCGCGCCCGGTCCAGGCGTCGAAAACGGCGCCGACGGGAGCGTCGAAGAGGTGCACCAAAACGAGGTCGGTTTCGGAATTCTCGCTCATGAGGGTTTGCGGGCGCGGCGCTCCCGCAGGCGCCGATCAAGCTTCTCGAGGCTTCCCACCCAGAACCGCCGTTGAAAATCCAGCCATTCGGATGTCTCCGAAAGCGTATCGCGGCGCAGACTGCAGAACCGATGCTTACCGTGACGCTCGTTGGTGATGAGCGCAGCGTTCTCCAGGACCTTAAGATGACGGGAAATGGCCGGGAGCGACAACTTGAAGGGCTCCGCAAGTTCGCCCACCGTGGCGTTGCCCCGCGCCAATCGGACCAAGATGGCCCTTCGGGTGGAATCCGCGAGAGCGCCGAAGGCAAGGTCTAGCTGCGTCATTTGCGCAAAGTGTTAATTAACAGACTGGTAAAGTCAACAGCGCGCCAGCGCGGCGAGACCGGACGGCAGTTGCGCTGTGCCGCGTCGAACCTCGATCGCCGGCGCGAACAGATTAGCGCTCAGCCCTCCGCAATCCCGATCGCCAGGCCGATCGCGACGATCACAAGCACAAGCAACGCAAGCAGCGCGAAGCGGCGCTCGTGCGTTCTAACGAAATTCCACAACATAACCAGCACTCGAATGACCGGCAGGGCGATGAGAACAATCACGCCCAGGGTCACCAGAGGCATCGGCCGGGGCCCGAAATTGAGCCCCGCAGCAGGCCAGACGAGGCCGACGGCGATCAGCAGCGTTCCAATCCACGTTCCATAGTCAAGAAGATGCGCCAACTGCGATTCCATGGGCCGCATGCCATCCGTGTTGGGACGCATCACCGGGCACCCGGTCGAATTCCGACGCTGGCCAGCACCATCTGAACGCCAAGCGCGATCAGAATCACAATAAAGAACCAGCGCAACTTCTCGTTCGAGAGCCGCATCAATAGCTTGGCGCCCACGATCGCTCCCAATACCGACCCGAGTGCGACCGGACCCGCGATATCCGGATGAATGTCTCCGCGTAAGAAGTAGGCCCCTGCACTCGCAGCGGCCGTTACGCCGATCATAAAGTTGGACGTTGCGGAGGACACCTTGATCGGAAGGCGCAGCGCGGTATCCATCGCCGGGATTTTGAGGACGCCGCTACCGATACCCAGCAGGGCGGAAAGCAGTCCAGCGCCGTACATCAGGCCGAGGCCCAAACCAACATTTCCGACCCGATAGTCGATTTGTTTCTGGAGCACGGCGTCGAAATAGCTCGAGTCCAGTTTGCGGGACCATGCTTGCGCGGGCGGTTGGGTTGGGCCTTGCGCAGAGGTGGCCCGTTCTTTGCGGCGCGCTTGCATTTGATAGGCCGAAACAAACAGAACGGCCGCAAAAATCACATAGAGCACTTTGACCGCGATCCATCCGGCGAGCAGCACTCCGCAGGTCGCTCCAAAAGTGGTTGCGGTTTCCAGCAATATGGCAAGTCTGATATTCGTCAGTCCGTTGCGAAGAAAACCCGGTGCACTTGCGCACGAACAGGCAATGACCGAGACCAGACTGGCGCCGACCGCCAACCTGATATCAATGCCACCGAACAAAATCAGAATCGGGACGATGAATATCCCGCTGGCCATGCCCAACAGGCCGCCTAGGGCACTGGCGCCGAAGGAAACGCCGATCAGCCAGGTGAGCGAGACTGAACTCACCGTACGCCTGCGCCGGAAATCACACGGGAAATTGTGGCAGGCATTTTTCGAACATCCATGCTATGGGGTCTAACTCCACCCTCAAGCCCCCCGATTTTGCGAGTCTGTCGCCATGTGCGAAACTGCGATCCTGGAATTCAGCGATAAGGACGTCCGCCATGACCGCACTATTGAACCTCGGCCGAATGGTAATGCTTCTTTGGGTGGCTTTTGCGTTGGTATTTCTGTTTCGGCCGTCACTCGTGAATTTGCAGCCGAACCCGACGAGCGCCATCATCCAAGCCGTCGCGGCCTTTTGTCTGGGCCACCTCATCGAACGTGCTCTGGGTGCTCTTCGCCGACGAGAGGCAGAGACTGCGCAAACGGGTCATATCTAGCTCGCAGAAGGGGACCTTGCCACCGACGACACCGCAAACTGCTGAAGGAAACGGCGGCTCGCATCATGAACCCCGGTTCAATCGAGTCCACTCAGCTTCTCGGCCGTCACCATGGCAAGCAGCCCCCCGAGCAGCAGTCAAGAAGCCGCAGACGCACAGACTCTTCCTCAGCAACCTGTCGGGTTGTGACACCAAAAAAACCTCGGTCCGCGAAGAAGGTTTCGGCTGCATCGAGAAGACGCCCTTTTGCCTGACCCGCTCCGTCATTGTGCTTTGAACGACCTCGACTGTTCTGCTGCGTTCGCTTGATCGGCGTTGTCTTTGAGTCAGCCTTGGTCAAACAGAGCACCTGCTTTGGCAATTTGCGCATCGAGCGGATTGACGTGACTCGGCGCGAGCGAAGCATTGTGACATCTTAAGCCTATGCTGCAAAAATCCGCCGTGACTAAGCATCGATGCGCAGGAACCGGGGAATGGGTAGACTTCCGCCCCTCTCACTCGATCGCGGATGGACACATGGGCGCGTTTTCACAGACGGTGCGGAGACGAACACAACGCTATGCGGCGCACGGCCAATGATGCTGCTCATTGAAATTGTCGGCTGGACCGGTGCAGTTTTGGTACTGGCCGCCTATGGGCTGTTGAGCCTTGAAAAGCTACCCAGTTCGTCAGCCAGCTACCAGCTCATGAATTTGTTCGGATCCACGGGTCTTGCCATCAACAGCTTTTGGAATGGCGCATACCCGTCCGTTGGCCTGAACATCATATGGATGGGCATCGGCGTCTTCGCCGTCTTCAAGATGGCGAAGCGCTGGGCGCGGCCGAGTTCAAATTGAGGCCAGCGTTATTTGCTCACGGGGCAGTCGCTTGCGAAGGATTTTCCCGCAAACCGGTCACGTATCCACAGAAGCTGCGCATGCGTTGATTTGATCATGGTCGGATCATGATCGAGTCCCGGATAGCTTTTGAACGTGAGATTCGAGCCCAATTGGCAAGCCTGTCGCACGGTCTCTCGTACCCCCTCGATCGGCACCGTCTTGTCGGCCTCTCCGGAAATGACAAAAAGCGGCTTAGTAACACGCACCTTGGCCAAAGCATTTTCATCCACCCACCGCTGCACCCACTGATTGGTGCGCCAGTTGGGCCTCAGGGCGGCATGTTTGGGGGTGTCCTTGTAATTGACGAATCCGAAGTACCAGCATCCTTGCGTTGTAACCGCGGTGTACTTTTCCATCATGCGTGGCGTCAAGATATCCCGAGGCTCGAATTCCGGGAAGCGCACGTGAATTCCTTCGGCCGCCCATGGCAAATACATGCTAACGCCGGCATTGTCGTCGATGAACTGAAAGAAGCCGGCCAGGCTTCCGGCACCGGAGACTGAGACTGCGCCGAGATAAGAGCCATCGTCCATGCTCGACTCGAGTTCTGCGACGCCCCAGGCGGCGGCGCCGCCTTGCGAGTGACCATCGGCGACCCAGCGCTTGCCGAGTGACGGCACCGCGGCGCGCGCAGCCGGCACGGAATAGATCACGTCCCTTGCCTGCGAGGGCTTGTCGATGTAGGGGTGTTTTCCGGGACCGCCCAATCCCAGATAGTCGGTCGCGACGACGGCAAAGCCCGCCTTCAGCATGTCCGCCAGCCCTTCGTCGCCATAGTAGGCATCCTTCATCAGCGAGGGGGCGCACATGTTGGCGACTCCGCTGGTTCCGTGTGCCCAGGCAATGACAGGCCATCCGCCGGCAGGCGCTTCGCCAGCCGGAATCAAAATCATCGCGGTGGCCACAACCGTTCGGTCCTGCGCGTCGGCGGAACGGTAGGCAATGCGCACGGCACGTGCCAGGCCCTTCACGGCGTAGCCGTCGAAAGGTTCCTGAGCCAGCAGGTCACCTGGCTTGCCGGCGGCCGCATCGTAAGACCTGGTATACAGGGCAGTCGCGGGCAGGGCATCCGCTTGTTCCATGGCCTTGGCCTGTTCGACAGTACTTGGCAGCGGTTGGGCAAAGGCGACATCAAGCAATAACGACAACGCGACGCCCGCAAAGACGGTGTACTTATGCATAGAATCCCCAGACCGGCGTTGTAAGCGTTCGCGATGGGTCGCCGGCTCGCCCTATTCTATACGAGAGAAGGCAGCAGGATCAGGAACTCGACACCGTCACCGAGCGCCGCGTTCGCCTACGGGCGCGCGACTTTTTAGTGGCAGCGATAGTTCGCATGGGTTTGAACGCCGGTGCCAACGTCGTCCAGATAACGATGGAGAGCACGGCGCAGGCGCCCAGCACATAAAACGCCGTGGTGTACCCGCTCCACTGCGCTATCCAACCGCCAATGGCCGGACTCAATGCGGCTCCGGCACTTTGGGCGGTGACAATGGCGCCTTGTCCGGTGTTGATCCGGCCCGTGCCATTCAGAATTCGAGCCACCAGAACCGGTATCGCCACGGTGTGCAGTCCCGAGGTCACGCCATCCAGGATCTGCATGGGAAAGACGCCCCAGCCTACTATCAGATGTGGAGCTAGGAGGGCACGGATCGGCAGCACCATAAGCGACACCAGGATTACAAACCATGCCCCGCGCTTGCTCACCAAACGCATTGCAAGCAGGGAGGCGAAAACCATGGTTACCTGCGCCACCACGACGGTGGTTGCGACAAATACGGACGGATCCCCTTGTTTGGCATTGACCACGGCGAGGGCATACAGCGAATACATCGCGCCATTGCCCAGATAGAAAATGACCAGGGTGGCTGCGAGCACAAGCAGCGGTTTGCAAGACCACAGTACCGCAAAACCGCTTGCGCGCGCTTCGGGCCCGCCGGAGCTACGCAGTCCGCGCGCCGCTCGATCATCGATCTGTGCGCGCGGAATCATCAGAACGCATGCGACCGAGATGATTCCAAAGGCAAGTGCCAGCCACAACACCGCTTTGAGACCAAACTGCCAGCCGAGAAACCCCGAGATGGCAGCGCCCACCGCGTTGCCCGCATGGTTATAGGCCTGATTGATACCCAACTGCCGGTTGAAGCCAGCCTGCCGAAACATGCCGAGCGTCATCCCCGTAACAGCAGGTCCCACCGCCGCGCCCGCAATGGTGGTCGCGACCTGAGACACGGCCACGGGCCAGAACTGTTGCGACACCAGAATGATGGAGGAGGCGACTACCGCTGCGAGCCCGGAAATGACAACAATCCACCGTTTGTTCCTGCTGCCATCGACCCACGCGCCCGCCGGAGTTGTGAACAGCACACCCGCAATCGATCCAATGGTAATGACCGAGCCGATCGGGCCGTTCTGCCAACCGTGGGCTAGCAGATAGACGCCAACGAAGGGCCCGATTCCGGACTGCATGTCGGCCATGAAAAAATTCAGCGCGCGTAGGGCGTATCGCCCTCGCGCATTATCCGACCCTGAACTCTGAGTCATGCTCAGATTCTTGCTAGGAATCAGACAGTCCCGCCACCCATCGACGTAGGATGTCGCCCCCGAACAGTGTAGGTCGGGAGCGATTTTTTGCCATCGGGTGGACCAGCTTTTGACGCGAGGGAATCCGCGCCGGGACTTCGCTAAGTTGCGTCTCTGATCGCCTCGACCTGGATACGCAACGCCACCTGCATCTTAAATCCATAGTCCTTTCCGGCGCTCAAGCCAAATTCGTCGCGCTGAAAAGTTGCAAAAGCGTCCGCCCCGCACCACTCCCGCTTAAGCATTGGATGAGGCTTGCAGGCAAACGAGGCAACGGTGAGCGACAACGGCCGCGATACTCCGTGCAGCGTCAAAACCCCATCGATTTCCGTGGGTACGTCGCCCTTGAATTTGCTGAATTTGCCGACGAAGGCGGCGGTTGGAAACTTCTCGACGTCAAAAAATTCCGGTCCCACTGCCCAGCTGTTTAGCGCGTACAAACCGAAATCGATGCTTTTCAGATCAATCTTTACATCGAGACTCCCACTATGCGCAGCTCGATCCAAGCTCACCGTACCGCTGCTCTGATTCATTTTGCCGCGCCATGTCGAACTCCGAAATGGTCGGCTTCAAAACTCGGATAGGTATGCGTGGGATCCAAGGTGTAGTGAACGAGCTCGGCGTGTGACGCGGTGCTCGCCAGGCTCATCCAACAAGGCTGCCGAAGACATTCGAAAGACAGACGCTTCGCATAAAGATGTATCCCTCCGGGTACGAAAAGATTAGGGCAAAATGATGCATCGGGCGCGCACCCCCGATTTTCTCGGCGATTTTACGACCACAGCAGGCCGTGGCGATCTGATCGCGCCAAAAGCCGTAAATTAGTTGTGCCCGGTGGTATCCGCAAGACCCATGTTGGAGCTATATTCTGGGACCACCCCTTAAACTTTTTCTCCGGGCAAAACTCATGACGGTCACTGCGCTTTCCGACTCACGATTAACTTTCACGCCTGTTCTCGCTGTGATTCTCGCCGGCCTAATAGCCGCTACTGTGGATATCGGCGCGGCATGCCTGATCAACGGCAAAGACATCCCGCACATCCTGCATGCGATCGCGGGCGGATTGTTGGCCGCCCGATCCTTTTCCGGCGGCCTCCCGACCGCGGTGCTTGGACTGGCACTGCAGGAATTCATGGGCATCTTGATCGCTGCCGTGTACATCGTGGCAACGCGACGGTTCTCCCTGCTACGCGCCAAGTGGCTGCCGGCCGGGATCGCTTATGGAATCGTGGTCTATTTCGTAATGAATTATGTGGTGCTGCCGCTTTCGGCGTGGCACGCTGCGCCGACATTCAGATGGGGTTCATTCCTCGCGAATATGTCCGCGATGTTGCTGTTTGGGCTCATCGTCGCCTATTTCGGCAGCCGCATCAGACCGCCGCACGGCACCGCTTTCGCGGGAAGCGATGATCCGCAATTGACACCATCAGCTTGAAGGAACGAGGCTGTTCAGAGGCGCTTTATGCACTCAGCCAGGATGCCGATGGCGGTGCGGATTTGCCCGGCGGATAGCGCTGCATATCCCAAGAGAAGACCGGGTGCGGCGGGCGGGGCGCGATAGAACGGATCGACCCGTTGCACCCCAACGCCGGCTTGCGCCGCTCGCGAGATCAGTTGATTCACACGCTGCGAGGTCAACCGAGGAAACCACACGACCAAGTGCATGCCGCCCCCATGCGGTCCTATTTCCACCCAATCGCCAAGGCGGTTTTTGAGTTCCTCGACCAGAACGCGCCTTCGTAGCAGCACTTCCTTGACAGAGCGACGCAACTGCTTTTCGTAAAGGCCGCTTTGCAGAAAGCTCGTGAGGGCGGCCTGTTCCAAGACCGGTGAACCCAAGTCGTCAAGCAGCTTTGCCCGCAGAAAATCAGCCCTCAACGCGGCGGGGCACAACATATAGCCCAATCGCAGGGAAGGAAACAGCGTCTTAGAGAAGGTGCCGACGTAAATTACACGTCCGGACAGGTCCAGGGAGCGCAAGGTCGATACGGGGCGCTCGCCGTCATGAAACTCGGAGTCATAGTCGTCTTCGAAAATCCAGGCGTCCTTTTTGCCTGCCCAGCCGAGAAGTTCCATGCGCCGAGAGAGCGTCATGACGACGCCCGAAGGGAACTGGTGCGAGGGCGTCACGAACGCGAGACGCGCATCGGTTTCAGGCATTTCGTGCACACACAGCCCTTCGGAATCGACAGGGACGTAATGCCTTGCGGCACCGTGCGCTTCAAAAGCGTTGGAGGCGAGTTCGTAGAAAGGATCTTCCATGACCACGGCGTCGCCTTCATTCAGGAGGACGCGAGCGGACAAGGAGATCGCTTGTTGCGTTCCAGACACGATCAAGACATCGTCAGGTTCGCATATCAGGCCGCGCCTCCGGGATAGATAGTTGGCGATGGCGGCACGCAACGGTGGATGGCCGACAGCCGGGCCGTACCCGGGACCCGCACGGCGTGCCGCAGCACTGATCTTGCGGGTCCAGGAAAGGAATATGCTGGGATTGACCAGCGGGGCCCCATATTGAAAGCTGTAACGTGGCCCCTGCGTCGAGCCTGAGAGACTCAGCGGAGGCAATTCTCTGAGCCGAGCGCTGTAGCGACTTGGCGCCGGAGCACGTGCTGGTAGCTGCCGGGGCTTGGGCAGCGCGCCGGTCTGACATACGACGCTACCGACGCCTACCCGCGGCAGGATCAAACCTTCCGTCGCCAGCAGTTCAAAAGCTTCAATCACGGATTTACGCGAGACGCCGAGCGCGGCCGCCAGACTTCGCGTCGACGGGAGACGGCTTCCGGGAATTAAAGCGCCGCGTAGGATTGCGGTTTTCATTGCGCGCGCAATCTGTTCGTAGAGAGACCCTTGGCCGTCAAGCGCTAGATTCATAAAATAGGGTGGTCTCCTTTATAGCAACTTTATTGAGATAATTAGGTTACCACAGTGTCGGATTTATGAAGCCCCACGTGGACGATGATCACTGCGAGCCGGCGGGCTGCGAATGAGGCACGGCGCCGGACTAAGCCGGTTCAGTCACCATCGCAATCAGGACTGAAACAGCAAATTCAGCTTCTTGACGGCCGGCAATCTCTAGATCGGCCCGACCTTCCGAGGGGCCGGATGGATCATTGATTCAACTGTGTGTTGCCGCTTTTCGGTCTCACTGGACACTCTGGGAATCCGGCGCTAGCCTGAATTCTTGATCAAAGGGAGAGCGAATTGTCTGCATCACACTTATCGACCGGGCTCCTTTTCCTACTCTTCGCTTCCATTGCGGCCGTTGCGGCAGATCCATCGCCAATCCCCGCCAAAACCGCCGACTCTGCCCCACGGTCGGCGCTCGAAGGGCTGAAGTATCGGCTTGTCGGTCCCTTCCGGGGAGGCCGCGCGACTGGCGTCGCGGGCGTCGTCAGCGAGCCCAACACGTATTACTTTGGAGGTGCCACCGGGGGATTGTGGAAGACCATCGATGGGGGCACCAGTTGGAAGCCGTTGTGGGATGACTTTCCAGAGGCCTCACCCGCGGTCGGTGCCGTCGCCGTGGCGCCGTCGGATCCCAAGACGGTCTATGCCGGCACCGGCGAGATTAATATTCGGGGTAACGTCGCCACCGGCAATGGACTCTATAAATCGACGGATGCCGGCAAAACCTGGCATTTCAGCGGGCTGCGCGACAGCCAGGTGATCGGCCGCATCATCATCGACCCTTCCGATTCCAACATTGTACTGGTCGCGGCGTTCGGCCATCCTTTTGCCGAGAACCAAGAGCGCGGCGTGTTCAGATCAACCGACGGCGGGGCCAATTGGAAGAAGGTGCTCTACGTCGATGCAAAGACCGGCGCTTCTGATATCGCCTTCGATCCCAATAACTCCAAGATTCTCTATGCCGGCATGTGGCAGGCGTATCGCAAGCCTTGGATCATGGAGAGCGGCGGACCGGGCAGCGGCCTCTACAAGTCGTTCGACGGCGGCGAGCATTGGCGGCGGATGAGCGGCGGGGGGTTGCCGGACGGCATTCTCGGCCGGGTCAATGTCGCGCCAACCTCTGACCCCAAAGTGGTCTATGCGATGATCGAAGCCAAGAAAGGCGGCCTGTTCCGTACCAATGACGGCGGCGAGTCCTGGACCCTGGTGAGCGACAAGAACAGCATCAAACAGCGCGCTTGGTATTTCAATACGACCTTCGCCGACCCTAGGGATGCAAATACTGTCTATGTGCTTAACACCTCGCTTTACCGTTCGGCGGATGGCGGCAAGACCTTCAAGACGCTGAAGACCGAGCATGGAGACAATCACGAATTGTGGATCGATCCGACCAATCCAAAGCGCATGATCGAAGGCAACGACGGCGGTGCCGAGATCTCCGTCGATGGCGGAGAGACTTGGACCTCGGAAATGAACCAGCCGACGGCCCAGTTCTATCATATTTCCGCCGACAACGAATTTCCGTTCCGCCTCTACGGCGATCAGCAGGACAACAGCAGTATTTCGATCGCGACCGCTGGCCGCTCGGGCGGCGTTGGTATCGAGGATTGGAATCCGGTCGGCGGCGGCGAGAGCGGCTTCATTATTCCCGATCCCACCGATGCGAATATCGTGTACGGCGGTGGTTACGACGCCGAGCTAACGCGCCACGACCGCCGCACCGGCCAGAACCTCCAGATCACGCCTTGGCCGCGCAATACCATGGGCTGGGGTGCAGAAAATCTGAAGTATCGATTCCAATGGACGGCGCCGCTCATGATCTCGAAATTTGAGCCGCATGCTGTTTATTTCGCAGCACAGGTACTGTTCCGCTCGCTCGACCAGGGCCGTAGCTGGACGGTGATTTCGCCCGATCTGACCCGCAACGATAAATCCAAGCAGCGTGCTTCCGGCGGACCGCTAACGAAAGACAATACCAGCGTCGAAACCTATGACACGATCTTTGCCGTCTCCGAATCCCCCAAAAGCAAGGATTTGATCTGGGTCGGCAGCGATGACGGTCTGGTGCATGTGACCCAAGATGGTGGCGCCCATTGGAGCAATGTGACGCCGAAGGAGATGCCTGATTTCGCCACTGTCCAAATGGTCGAGCCCGACGCCGACGATGCGGGGACCGCCTACGTCGTTGCCGACCGCCACCGGCTCGACGATTTTAGGCCCTATGCATTTCGCACCCATGACTATGGCAAGAGTTGGACGCCGATTGTCGAAGGGCTGGCACCGGATGCGTATCTGCATGTCATAAGGCGCGATCCCGCTCGGTCGGGTCTGCTCTATGCCGGCACAGAGACCGGCGTCATGATCTCGTATGACGAGGGCGCTCACTGGCAGAGCCTGCAATTGAACCTGCCCGTGGTTCCTGTGCACGATCTTTTAATTCATGGCGACAGCCTGGCCATAGCAACTCACGGCCGAGCGTTCTGGATGATCGATGATCTATCACCGGTGCGGCAGTGGGTGCCTACAATTCCGAGCGAGACGGCGCATCTGTTCAAACCGGCTGCCGCCAACCACACGGTCTTTGGCGGCCGCAAACAATTACGCTATTTTGGCGCCTCCAACCCGCCGGGCGGCGCGGTGATCAACTACACCTTGTCGGCGCAGATCGGGAAACCGCGGCCGCCAAAAGATGACGATAAGGATGGCGAAACAAAGAACAAAAATAAAGACAAGGATAAGGTCGACCCGCTGGATCAACGCGTCAGTCTCGATATCCTCGATGAAAAGGGCAAAGTGATCCGTCATTTTCCGGAACCCGAAGACGCCAGGAGTCCGGGTGAGGACGAAGCCAAGGCTGAGCCGGAGGAGGGGGATGAGGATGATCGTGCTCCAAAACCGATAAAGCCTCCGCATTTTGCCGGTTTCAACACCTTCGTTTGGGACCTGCACACAGACAAGGCGCACGCCATCAAGAATGTGCCCTTGTGGGCCGGAAGCGTGGCAGGTCCTAAAGTACTGCCTGGTCACTATCAGGTTAGGCTGACCGTCGATGGCACCAGCCAAGTCCAGCCGCTTGAGATCCTGCCCGATCCACGAGGCACGGCGACTATGGACGATTTGGCCAAGCAGTTCGCGCTGCATAGTAAGATCAATGCCCTGCTGACCGAGGTGCACGACGCGGTGCTCGAGATACGGGCTACCCGCGTCAAGGTCATGGCTGCAAAAAAGGCGGCCACTACGCGACAAACCGCCAAGATCGCGGCGGCCGGCGATGCACTCGACAGAAAGTTGACCGAGATTGAGGAGATCTTGATACAGCCGCGTTCGCATGCATCGGAGGACGCCCTGAATTATCCCGTGCGTCTCAACAACATGCTGGCGGCGCTGGGGGCGCTGGTCGGATCGGGTGATGCGTTCCCGACGGCGCAGGACGAGGCAATGTTCGCCGAACTCAAAGGCGAAGCTGACCCGGCCTTGACGCAATGGCACGCACTCAAGGCCGGAGAAGTGGCCGCGTTCGAAAAGCTTTCATTGTGAAATCGGAGTTGTAAGTCCCACTCCCGCTGATTTTTTTGCGGCGGCCGCCTGCCGTCCGCTTTGCGCGGTCCATTGCACCGCCGATGTAAGACTGCGCAGAGCCGCTCGCGACTGTTTCGAAGGCCTAAGGCTTTCCAAAGTGGTAAGTAAATTCCGCGAAAAACTCGCGACCGACAGGATTGAACCACTCCGTTGCGTAATAAGGATAACTCGTCCAGGTGCTGTCTCTGTAGGGCTTCGTGTCGAATAGATTATCGACGATGAAGCTGGCAGTGGTGTGTCTGTCGAAGTGATAGATGAACGACGCGTTGTAAATCGAGGTGGCGCCGAGCCGCTGGGTTCCGTCGAAGTTTGGAATGCCGCCGAGCCGCGAACCGTGGACGGTGGTCGTTATGGGGCCGATGCTCCACGCGGCCGAGTAGCTCGCCTTCGTGCGGGGAATCACGTAGTCGTACCAGTCGTTGAATTCATTCACCACCGGATCGCCGGCAAACAACTGCACCGTGTGAGTCAAGACGTCCGTGAATCCTATGTTGAAGTCGAAGGTCCCGAACTTGCCGGCCGGAAGCGTGTAGTGGCCGTTGATGTCAACCCCGGAAGTGGCATCGATGGCTGCATTGATCGGAAGCACCAATACCGAGGTGACGCCAAGCGGGTTGCTGAGGTCAGTGGCGGAATTGCGTACGACCTGGCTCAGCACTTGTTGGCAGAGCTGCGAATTGATGTCTACCGGCTGTCCGCTCAACGTCTGGCCGAGACGGCAATCTGCCTCTTCGCGCAGAATGGTATCGCTGCTCTGATACTCGACTTCGTTTTTGAGCACGATACGGTAGTAGTCCGCGCTGATTTGCAACGATTTGAAAGGCGCAAACACAAAGCCGTAAGTCAGCGAAGTACTGGTCTCGTCCTTCAGCGCGACGCTGCCATGGCTGCGGCCATTGAAACCTACGTCGCCATTGCTGCAGTTATCGTAATAGTCGGGACCGGTCGAGGGTTCATCGCGACGGCACAAATAGTAGTCGGTACCGTCCGAACTCGAGCCGCTCAGGCCCGCGTAGAGGTAAGCCAGATCCGGTGCCCGAAAGCCGGTGCCGTAGGAACCTCGCAGCAGCAAGCTTGAAAAGGGTCGGTATTCAAGCCCGGTGGAGTAGGTGAACTTCCCAGTGTTATTTCCGCTGTAGCGGTAGTTGTCGTACCGACCGGCGGCACTTAACTCTACCTGCGGAAGGACCGGGACCTTCAATTCGATGCCGGCACCCTCGTGCGAACGAGAGCCCACCGCACCCGTGTTGTGAAGCCCGAAGTAGCTGCCATCGAGCGACAGGGGGTCAGGCTTGAGTCCGTAATATTGCGTGCCGTATTCGGCCACTGCTGCGAATCCGACAGGGCCTGCGGGCAGGGAGAATAGTTTCGTATTGTCCGCCGACAGGGTGAAGTTCTCAGATCTGCTCTTGTCGCGGTCGATCGAGAGCTGGGTGATCGACCTGAACTGCGCGACGGTCAAGGGCGTGTACAGTTTGCTGATGGGCGCATCATAAATGTTGTAGCCGCTTGCCGGGTCCACGCCGAGCGAGGGTCCCAGGTACAGTGCCTGAGCCTTTGCGGACACCAACGCAGGTTCCTTGCTCACCAGCCTGTTTTGCGAATGCCCCAGCACCGCCTCGTAGTTCCAATTGCTGCCGTCAATCGTGCCCTTCACGCCGGTGTTGACCGAGATCGTGTTGTCGATGTTGTGGATTTCTCCGGCCGCAAACCCGCCGTTTTCTTCGATCGTGAAATATCGCCGTTGCCACTGTTCGATTTGGCCGGTCGCAGAGTTGAAAAATGGGATGGGCGTGGAATCGCCATTGAGCTGGTAGCTGTTCTCCCATTGCAACGGGGTGTTGTAGCTCACCTGGTGGGAGTATCCGGCTTGTACGTCCAGAAAGATCCCGACACTGTCATTCACATGATAGGTGGCAGACCCGTATAAATTGACGGCCCGGCGGCCGTTTTCCAGCGTGCCGTAGCCCACATCGCGATAACTGCCGCAGTAGCTGCCGTAATCGGGGCGCGTGGCATAGAACACCGATCCACGATCCAGATTGGAAAGGGCGCTGCAGGTGCTCTGGCCCGGATCGATGTAGTTTCCGTCCACGTCGATTCGATTGAATACCTGGCTCGCGACAATGTCCGAAGGATCAGCCGGGCTATCGAGTCGCGAGTTCGTGTAATCACGCTGGAAAGCCCATACCGGGTCCTGATTAAACAGTTCCACGCCGAATACCGAATCGAAGCGGTCGTTCGAGTAGCCGCTCGTAATCTGTATGCGTTGTGACGCACCGCCGCCGTGCTGGGTGTCACCCGCCCTGAAGTCCACGGTGGTGCCGTCCGCCTTTTGCTTGAGGATGAAATTGATGACGCCCGAAATGGCATCGGATCCATAAACGGCGGAGGCACTGCCGCTTAGAATCTCCACTCGATCCACAAGCGATGTTGGTATATTGGATATGTCAGTGAAATTCGAATTACCTTCATAGGACTGAGGGTAGTCAGCGATGCGTCGGCCGTTGACAAGCACAAGCGTGTGATTCGGGCCTAAACCGCGCAGGTCGACCGCTTGGGCACCCGGCGAGAAGCCATCGGTGTTTTGATTGTTGTCGAGCGCCCCTAGATTCTGGGTGAGCGATGTCATGACATCTGAGATGGTCGCAAAACCGTTGTTGGTGATGTCTTGCGACGTGATCGTCACGACCGGCGCCGGTCCCTCGACTGAGGTCCGTGGAATACGCGAACCCGTGACCACGATCTCCGACACGGCGTTGGAGTCAGATGCCAGCGGAGCGTCGGGACCTTGCGTTGGCGCGGCGGTATCGGCGCCAAAAACGACAAGACTGGAGAACAGCGCGACCACAGCGGCCGCAACAAGGGTCATTTTCATTAGCCAACCCCAAAAGATGTACTTATTTTTCCTAAACCGCGATTGCGTCCGCGACCTAAGAATCTACTTACTTTTGGCTTCATGCAGCCAAGTAAGCTTGGTGTAAGCTTTTAGCACGGCCGCATCATGAGGTGCAACAGACGCCGCGATCGAATCCGGAAAACCATTACATGCAGCTAAACACTCGTACAATTGTCGGCTTAATCGCTCTGCTCTTCTGCCTGAGCCCATGGGCGAGCGGAGCGCAGAACTATCGCACGCCGGACTTCGATTATTTCGTCACGGGCGATCCCTCCTTGCCGCATGCCGCGCACACGACCTACGGACTGGCTCTGATGGGCGGCGGGGGCTCTGTGGAGGCGGCGTTCCGGTTCATCGCCGCTCACGGCGGCCATGGACACATGGTCATTCTTCGCGCCGTTCACGACGACAGCTTCGATCCGAAGGACGGCGACTACGGCGACTCCTTCGCCACACAATGGGGACCGGTAACCTCCGCGGAAACCATCGTGTTTCACGATCGCAAAGCCGCATTCGATCCGCGTGTCATCAAGGCGCTCCATGAGGCTGATGGCATCTTTCTCGCAGGGGGCGATCAAGCCAACTACGTGAAATATTGGAAGGGCACGCCGGTGCAACGAGAACTCAATGCGCACGTGCGGGCGAATCGTCCGATCGGCGGCAGCAGCGCGGGACTCGCAGTGCTGGGCCACTTCAGTTACACGGCACTCGATGGCGGTAGTTTGGAATCGAAGGTCGCATTGCGACAACCCGGCGATGCAAGCGTAACTCTGGAAGACGATTTTCTGCATTTTCGTGGCATGGACCACGTCATCACGGACACCCACTTCTCAAGGCGATGCCGACTAGGCCGGCTCATCGTGTTTGTGTCGCGTATCAACGCGGAACATCCGAATGCGCACGCCTTTGGCGTAGGCGTGGATGAGAAGACCGCCCTCCTGGTCGAAGGTGACGGCATCGCTCGCCTGGCTGAGGGGTCCACCGGATCCGCATGGGTGGTACAAGCCCCTGGAGTACTCGACTACAAGGTTCCCCTATCACTCGAAGTCCGCGTCGAACGGCTCGCTGCCGGAAGCGCGCTGCATGTCGATTCCGGAGACGTCGATGGCGTTGCCGCCGAAAGCACCGAAGCAATTGAAAATGGACAGCCCACCGGACACTCCCCTGCCACGAGCATCATGCTGCGTTCCTCCGTGCGGGATAACGAGGGCTAGCCGCCGCGTCTTCAACTTGGCTTCGGCGCATCGCGGTCAGTGTACGAGGTGGGCCCGCGTGGCTTCATCACTTCTTGCCTTCTTTCGCCTGCCATTTCGCCAGCACTTCCTGCTCGCGTTCCGAGCTTAATCCGGCGCGAAGCTTTTCTTGGCGTTCGGCCGGTTGTTGCTTGAACCAGGTCAGGGTGTCGACCGCGGTCTCGGACAGGGGACGAAAAGTGAGTCCGGCAGCGAGCGCCCGTTTGATGCTGCGTTTGCCGAATCCCGCGGTGTCGCCGCGCCCCGGTACCCATACCGGCATGTCGCTCCATGCCTCGACTTTTTCCGCTTCAAGGAAATCCGTGGACACCCAGCGCAGCTTTGCCTTGGAGCCTATGGCGGACGAAACTCCGGAAAGCATGGCCTTCATGGTCAGCTCTCGAGCGGGGCCCGTCGCATTGAATGTGCCCACGGCGCGAGCTTCGGCCATGCGGACGGTCCATTCGGCCAGATCTCGCGCATCGATAATCTGCACCGGATCCGACCCGTCGCCGGGAGCAAGCACATCGCCGCCGCGATCCAGACGGACAGGCCAGTAGGTGAAGCGGTCGGTTTCATCCCCCGGTCCGACAATAAGGCCCGGGCGGATGATGCACGCCACTCCCGGGAACTGCCTTTGCGCTTCTTTTTCGCTGAGCGCCTTGAGCGGTCCATACAACTCCTGCTTGGCGTGCAGGGTCTGAATCGTCTCTGCCATCGCGTCGGCACCGCTATATGCGGCGACCGGCGCCGTCTCGTCGGCCGGCACATTGTTGTCCGCGTATACGGAAATGGTGGATATGAAAATATAGTCTTTGACCTTGCCCTGCAAAACACGACCGGCATCACGTACCCAGACGGGCAACGTGGTGGGGTTGTCGATGCATACATCCCACTCGCGTCCTTCCAAAGACTTGAGGTCGCCGGTATTCCTGTCGCCAAGCAACTCTTCCACTGGACCGGGCCACTGCTGCGGTTGCTTTCCACGATTAAATATTGTGACCTGATGCCCGCGCTTGAGCGCATATCTCACCTGGTACGGCCCAATAAATCCCGTGCCGCCCAGAATAAGAAGGTGCATCGGTTTAGGATGTTTGTCCGACGCAGCCCGAACCGTCATTGAACGCAAAGATCCACCGAGCAGCGCCGTGGTGGACAGCCTGATCAAATCACGGCGGGTTACGCGCATGGTAATAGCTCCTTGCCGAACTCCTCGTCGGCAGTAACATCATCGGTTGCGAAAGCCGGATTGGTCAAATCCTGCCTCGAACTTTACTCCGTCTGTGTCGCCGTGGCGCCGAGTTCCACGGCCAAGCGCTCCTGAGCACGCCCCAGGCGGGTGGAGAGCACCAACCATCCGATCGTGACGGGCAGCGCGCAGGCGGCGATAGTGGTGATCTTCAGACTCAGCGCCTGGAATGCGTCGAAGACCGAGGCGTACAGCGCGTCCGATCCGCGAAATATCACCACATCGATCATGTTTTTTGCCTTGTACTTGTCGTCCCGCGCCACTACGGTGAAGAGCACCTGCCGCGCCGGATTGGCCACCGCGAAGTTGATCCAGCGCTGTGCGACTTGGAACGCGAACACGACAGCAACGCTCGGCATCAAGGCCAAGGTCATAAATCCAATCACATATACCGCCGGAAGGGCTGCCGCAGAACGGCCGGTTCCGAACCGTTTCAACAGTTGTCCAGTCGCCAAGAGCTGCGTGACAAGCGCCAAGAGCCCGACCGTGAGATCCATGCTCGCGAACAGGCGTGTTTGCGCGCCTGCACCATGAATACGGGCAGCTACCAGATGCGCCTGTTCCAAATACAAGATGGTGGCGCCGAACGACATAAGGCTCACCCAGAGCGCGATGCCAATCAAATAGCGGGATCTGAAGAGTGAAATAAATCCTGAAAATACGCTGCCACCGATCGGTTCGGCATCGCATCGCGTTTCGCGAGTCGTGCCGGTCGTTGTTTCCAAACGCGAGACGCAGAACAATGCCGCCTCGAGAAAAACGATCGCCACGAGCAAAAGGTTGGTCGGCCCGAGGCGAACTGAAATCCCCACGGTGAGCGCGGGACCGAGAAGGCTCCCGGCGGTGCCGCCGGCGCCGATAAATCCGAATAGCCGCTTCCCTTGTTCGCTAGTGAACAGGTCCGCCATGAGCGACCAAAACACGGCGACAGCAAAGAGATTGAAAACGCTTACCCAGACGAAAAAGATCCGTGCGACCAGCACATCCGAGGTGTGCAAGGACAGGAGAATCCAGAATAAAGCCAAATTCGAGACGAAAAATTGGTAGACGATGGCGATGAAGCGACGCCTCGACAGTTTTTTCACCAATGCGCCGTAAAAGGGCTGAACGAGAATAAGCGTCACAAATGTCGCGACAAACATCCACGGCAGGGCCTTAACACCGCCGGCTATTCCCATCTGATCTCGCAGCGGCCGCAAGACGTAGTATCCGGCCAGCAGCATGAAGAAATATGCGAATGCCCAGAACGCGAGGCGGCGCTCGTGCTGTGTTGCCGAGGGCAGGGCCAAGCTGATTGATCGGCCAACGATAGGCATAGCGGCTGCTGATTCCTGCGCAAAACCTGTCGCGTCGAGTATATCGTGGGTCCCACGACACTGATGGCGGATATGCACATCCGGTGGGGTGGGGTGGGGTGGGCGGCTCAATCGGAGCGGGGAAATACAGCGAAATATTCGGCCGCGCCGTGCTCAAAGAAGCTCGGGGCGCTGAGTGGCGACCGCCAGGCGCCGGGGTGTGGATAGCAATGCAACGCATGGCGTTCGTAGGCCTATTCTTCCCCCAATACGGTCGGCTTTCCTATCAGGCGATTCCCACGGGTGTTGTATTGGTTGTACCAAGCCTCTTCGTGGAGATGAACAATGCCCGTGGCTCCTCGCGCCATCGCTTCGGTCAGTATTTCGTTCGGATTGGTCGCGATCCCAGTGAAGGTCTACTCGAGCACGCTCACCAGCGAACACATCTCGTTTCATCTGGTGCGGACCAAAGACGGTTCCCGCGTAAAATTGCAGTACGTCGCGGTCAATGACGGCAAAGTCGTCGATCGCAGCCAGCTGACCAAAGCCTATGAGATGTCAAAGGGGAAGCAAGTTGTCTTCAGCGCTGACGAGCTCAAGTCTTTTGAAGAACATACAACTCACACAATTGATATCCATCAGTTTGCGCCGCGAGACTCCATCGATCCTGTCTACTTTCACGGCAGCTTTTACCTGGCGCCAGACAAAGGCGGCGCAAAACCGTACGCGCTCCTCGCTGGTGCCCTGGAGCATACCGCGCAGTGCGCACTCGGCCGGTGGGTATCGCATGGCAAGGAGTCGGTGGTCGCCATTCGCCCAGCGGGCCAAATTCTCGCACTGCATCAACTGCGCTTCCATGATGAGGTGCGAAAGATCGGAGATCTAAAGTTCGAGCATCCAAAAATATCGGAGAGCGAGCTCACGCTGGCTGAGCAGTTAATCAAGCAGCTGTCCGTCAAGCGATTTACACCTGAAGAGTACGCCAACGAATTTAAACAACGGGTCGATACTGCGATCCGCAATAAGACTGCAGGGCGCGAGTTCCGCATAGAGGAAGCTGCCGCAGCGACGGGTGGGGATAATGTCATCGACTTGATGTCCGCACTGAAAGCCAGTTTGGGCGGCAAACTAACAGCTGCGTCGAAATCCCGAGGCACTCGGGCGGCATCTCATCGCAGACGACGAAGGGCGTAATGCACCGGCCTCGTCAATCCTCGGTGTACGACTTCAGGCAGCCAAGGACGGAGGTCGTGCACTGCGCCACGGCCAAGCGACGCGTGCGCGGCCATTCCGACGCGCGGCCTTTAGGGTTTTGCGTCGTCGGCATGGCATTGCTCTACGTCGGTAGCATGCTGCCAACGCCCTTATATCCTCTGTATGAGCGTCAGTTCGGGATTTCTGAACTCCTCGTAACGGCGATCTATGCCAGCTACGTCGTCGGCAACATCACGGTGCTGCTTCTGCTTGGTCGCTTATCCGACCAAGTGGGGCGCCGTCCTGCTTCATTACTTGCCCTCGCCGTCGTGCTTGCGTCTACCGCCTGCTTTCTAGTTGCAAACTCATACTACTGGTTATTCGCCGCGCGAGTGCTGAATGGATTTGCCGTCGGATTGGGCGCCGGAGCTCTAACAGCATGGATCGCCGAGATCGAGCCGTCAGGTAACAAGGAGCGAGCCTCGCGCTTGGCGACTGCCGGCAATCTGGCAGGGTTAGCGGTAGGACCGGTTCTGGCCGGCCTACTGGCACAATACGCACCCTGGCCGCTGCGCCTCTGTTACCTCGTATATGTGGCCATGGCGGCATGCCTAATGCTGCTACTGGGACGGGTTCGAGACGGTGTAAGTACCCCGGTCAGTTCACTCAGAGAACTTTCGCTAAAGCCTCGAATCGGGGTGCCTAAGGATATCCGTCTGCCCTTTGTTTCACCCGCGGCCCTTGCCTTCGCAGTGTTCGCGCTCGGCGGATTTTACGGGGCTTTGGCACCTGGGTTACTGACCCACCAGCTCCATGAGAACAACGTTGCCATTGTCGGAACTGTGGTCACCTTATTCTTCGGAACGGGCGCGCTCGTGGCCGCCCTGACGGGTCAATTCAAGCATCGCACCTCATTGTTGATTTGCACTGCACTCTTGATTGCTGGTCTGGCCTCACTTCTCGTATGCGAACGAGAAAGTTCCATGACATGGCTGCTGATCGCCTCGATCGTCACCGGCTCCGCCATGGCGCTGGGCTTTCGCAGCAGCCTCGGCATGGTGAATGAACTCGCGCCCTCCGGTCAGCGGGCCGAGCTGATATCAGCGTATTTGCTGGTGTGCTACACCGCAAATTCGGTGCCGGTCATCGCCATAGGTCTGTTGTCGCGAATATTTTCCGTGCCGCTTCTGCACGCTGAATTTGCCGCGTTATTGCCCTTCCTAACAGTAGTCGCATGCTTCGTGGGCATGCGTTACTCACCCAAATCGTAGCTTGTGCCGCTGTTTCCTCGAACAAATCTTGCCGCCTCGATCTTCGGTCGTCGGTTTTGTTATGGACAGGCGGCGCTGCACCACTGTCCGAAAACACCTACGCTCGGCAGCGGCCCGGCCGCGCTGGCATATCGAACACATGCGGGCTAAAGAATCGATGCTAGGCGATGCTGGAGTAGCCCAGTGAAGGGTGGACAGATGAGTAATGTATTGATCGCGGATGACCACGCCATGGTGCGGGCCGGATTTCGGCAGTTCCTCGAATTGATACCAGAGGTGGGACTCGTAGGTGAAGCCTCGACAGGCGACGAGACCTTGGATGCGCTGCGCTCGAAACACTGGGACTTGGTCTTGTTGGACATTCACATGCCCGACCGAGGCGGATTGGACATCCTTCCGCACATCAAGGCCGCGTTCCCGAAGGTGCCCATTCTCATCGTCACCTCGCTACCGGAAAGGCTCTATGCACGTCACGCATTTCGGGGAGGGGCGTCGGGGTTCTTGTCAAAAACGTCGTCCCCGGAAGAGCTGCAAAAGGCCGTGACGCAATTGCTTTCGGGACGCCGCTATGTGAGTGACAACGTTGCCCAACTGCTGTTGGAGCGGGTCGAGGAAGCTGAGGACGCGCTGCCACATCAACTCCTTTCCGAGCGGGAATTTCAAGTACTGCGGAAGCTCGGCAACGGTGCCACCGTGTCCTCCATCGCAGCGGAATTGAAACTCAGTCCCAAAACAGTCAGTACCTATCGCGGACGCGTGCTGGAAAAGCTGCACATGCAAAACAACGCAGACCTGGCCGCATACGTGATGCGACACGGCCTGATCTCGTAGAGCTCATCCGACAAACTCCTGCGTTCACCCGGAGTTATTGCAGCAGATCGAAATCGCAACGCTTCCGCTCTACAATGAAGACGACGATCCGAATCTGCCGGCCGCTGGAAAGAGTTTCGCCGCGCGATCAAACAATCGGATGCGGTGCTCTTCGTAACACCGGAATACAACCGGTCCGTCCCCGGAGGGCTGAAGAACGCCATCGATGTTGGATCGCGTCCGGAAGGGCAAAGTGTCTGGGCGAAGTAAGCTGGGCGGCGTGATCAGCGTGTCGCCATATGCTCTTGGCGGGTTCCGTGCAAATCACCACCTTCGCCAAGCGCTGGTGTTCTTGGACGTGCCGGCCATGCAACAGCCTGAGGCCTACCTTGGCGGGGCGGACAAGTTTCTCGGCAAGGACGGAGCCATCGTCAAAGATTCGACTCGGGATCTGTTGCGCGGATTCATGAGCACGTTCGCAATATGGATCGAAGCCAACCGGGCAGTCGCCTAGGATCCTGTCGCCCCGAGAGTTGCGTACATTGCGCCTGTATTGCGCGGAAATCCTACATCAACTTACTGCTAGTCCGATCGTCGCACTTTGTGGACGGGCGTAGAGTAGTGCTCACGGATTGCGGAACGAGTCATTGACCTCATGCCGTCCAAGATTGCGAAGTCTATGGCCACCCATGAAATCGCCGATTGGCTGCTGGTTCTGTTCTGCGTTTGTCTAGCGGCCTGCGGCGCTGTAGCAATCCGCACCCACATCCTTGCCGTCGCCGACGGAACCATTGGTATTGGAATGTGCTGGACCGGCGCGTCGCTGTGGTCCCGGCAAAACGAGCAAGATACCACTTCGCGACTCCGCGTCAGGCGGTTGATGACCGGAGGGGGTGTGATCTTGATCATCCTGGGGACTTTGTTCGCGATCAGCACCGTTTATAGCGTCGAAAACCTTTCCTAAAGCGCAGAAGGGGGCGAGGACGAAGGCAGCTTGTCGCTGGCGGCCCTCAGTCGAAAGTCATAGTTCACAGAGTAGTAGGGGACATCCAACGACTCGCCGTCAGGCGCCACACCTGGGGGATGACGGGCAAACTGTGCCACAAGCGACTCCTTCATGCCGAACACTGCGTCGGAATCCAAGTACTCGCTCGACGCCACGAATAGATGCGTGGTCACCGGTAGATAACCGTCGGCAGAAACAATCATATGGATGTGGCCGGGTCGAAAGGGGTGACGACCCATCTTGCGCAGAATGCGCCCGACCGGACCATCCGTCGGCACCGGGTAAAATGTGGGTTTGATTGACCGGAACCAGTAACGGCCTTGCGCGTCCGTCCTGATGCGTCCACGCCCCTTCATCTGATCCTCGCCCGGTATTTGCATGTCGTAATTGCCTTCCCCATCCCCCGACCAGATATCAAGCAAAGCGTTCTCGAGCGGTCGGCCCTCTATACTCAAGACTCGACCTGAGTAGAATGCCGGCTCGCCTTTTACCCCCACGGCAAGGTTGCTGCCGCGGGGAAGTTCCGGAGCACTTTCCCAATAAAAGGGACCAAGAACGGTCGACTCGGCGCTTCCGTCACCGGTAGGGTGGTTAAGCGTGATCACCAGCACCGAGACACCCAGTATGTCTGAAAGCAGGATGAACTCCTGTCGCTTGCTGGTGCAGGTCTGCCCGACATCGGTCAGAAATTGAATCGCCGTCATCCACTCGGCTTCTGTAAGCCTGGTTTCCCTGACAAAGTCGTGAAGATGCGCGACCAGGGATCCCATGAGGGCTTTAAATCGCGCGTCCTCGCACCTTTCGAGACGATCTATTACGGCAGCTGTGATGCTCTTTGTATCGAATTCGCGCATGGGTTGGGCGGGTTTCTATGGAGTGCGTGTCGCACTAGCGATACGTATTGTTGGGAGTGTGATCGCCCCCCATCCAGCGCCTAAGCTCCGCATGGGCCTTTGCCTGCCGCTCGCGGTTGATTTTCTCGGCATCGGGGCTGTCAAGTGTGAATTCCAAAATCAGCCCATTGGGGTCGTTCACATACACGGAACGGCAGTAGCCGTGCTCGAGAACGAAGGTTTTGGGTTCCTGGTAACCCGCAGCCGCCAGCCGCTCTTCGATCCCTTGCTGCGTCTCGGCATCGACGTTTAAGGCGATGTGGTGGAACGGCGTCGACGGCATCTTGGGACCAAACAATTCCTCATCTTCAGGCTTCGCGAACTTGAAGAAGGCTAGGGCGCCGCCGTCACCCAATCCAAAAAACAGGTGACAGTAGACACGCTCTGCGCCGAACAATTCGTCCTTCTCGCACCAGGTGGCGATGAGAGGTAGTCCGATCAGATCCTCGTAGAACGCGCGTGTGGCCTCGAGATCACGCGTCACATACGCGGTGTGATGAAGTCGAGAGGGCAATTTTGACGAGACAGCCATGCTACGTGCCTCCATTCTAAAAACGATAGTCAAGGTCAACGCCATAGCGGCGTGGCAGCGCCCGCCACAGGAAGCCGGCCCCGCCAACGTTCCCGGGCGAAAATTCTGCATTGTAAATCTTGTTGGTCAGATTCTTGGACCACGCCGTGACCGTCCACTTCTCGGCCTGCAACCCAAGACGCAAGTCCACGAGAGAGACCGGGTCTCTCGAGGTGATGTTATAAGGCTCCCACCAAGTTCGGCCTATTTCCTGGTAATCGAGCCGCACCGTTCCGGTCAGGCCATTGGTCAGAGGCTGCTTATACTGCGCACCCGCATTGACGGTGTTGCGCGAGACCAGCGGCGCCTGATTGCCAATCACAGTCGGATCAGCCATGGCGGTGATGCAGCTGTCGGTGTACCCAAAGCCCGCATAGAGATCGAGGCGGTCGGTCGGTCGGGCAGTCAGCGACAGTTCGGCTCCCTTGTAGGTGGCGCTTAGATTTCCGAGGTTCTGAGTCGAGTCGGCCGCAATGTAGACGAAGAAATAGCCATTTTTGGACTGCGTATGGTAGACGTCGGCGTCGATGGTCAAGCGCCGATCGAGAAACTGGGTCTTGACGCCCACCTCGTAGGTGTCGGCGATCTCCGCTTGGAACAGATCATTGACTCCCAGCACGCTATTGAGGCGCGCCACCTCGCCGACGCCGGTCTGGTTAAAGCCACCGCTGCGAAAGCCACGGCTCCAGCCGCCATAGAGTGTCCAGTCCTCCGAAGGCTTGTATCTTACGGTCGCCTTCGGCTGCGTCGCACTGAACGTTGCCTTGCGAACCTCGCCGGCAAAGGCCGTCGTGGTCGGCAAAAACTCTGTGGGGGTATCGGTTCTGTTCTGCCGGTTGTCCTGATCGTAACGGATTGCCGCATCGAGCTCCCACTGGGGAGTGAATTCGTAAGTGGCGTCCGCAAAGAGCGCCCATGCGTTGTTATTCTGGCTGTCCGCGAGGAAAGTCTGATTGGTATTGGTGGCGAAGGGGTTGCTGGGATCTACGATGGGCGTCTCGTAGACCGCCGGCACTCCATCGCCCCGATCCGCGAGGTTTCCCGTCGAGATGAAACGCTCGGTATGCACGAAGTAGGCACCAGCTATCCACGAGAATCCGCTCACCGTCGGTGACGTGAAGCGAAGTTCCTGGCTATAGGTTTTCACGTCGATGAATTGGCTTTGACTCTCATCGAAGGGACCGCCTAGGGCCGCCGGGACGCCTCCCGTCAGAGCTGTTTCCACCGAGCTCGCCACGGGCCTGAAGTCATATGCATCACCGGTATCAATCTCTTTGGTGTGATTGAAATCCGAGATCGCGGTCAGCGTACCGTAGGGCAGGTTGTAGTCGAGCTTCAGTGCGGTATCGAGAATATCCCGGTTGTCGGTGCCAAGATTGTTGTTCTGAATCGGCGAGGTGGTGTCATTAGCATCGCCGGGCGTCGTAAAATCGCTGAAAGGATTTGCCTCGCTGCTGCGCGGAATCACAAAGTAGTACGCCGTGGTCTGCGCCCGATCGTATGAGAATCGAAAGTCCGCAGTGAAAGCGTCGTTCGGCTTCCATACTAGGCGTAGGCGACCCGAATAGTCCCGATAGGGGTCTGCTTTGCGATCGAGATATGCGTTCTGCAGATAGCCGTCGGTGTTGTAGACATTCACCGAGGCGCGATAACGAAGCGTGCCTGCTGAATCGAGAGGCCCGCTGATGGCCGCTTGGGCGCGTTCGGCGGGCCCGTTGCCAACGCCTAGGCGGGTACTGCCCTCGAACTTGTCACTGGGATCGGCAGTGCGGATGATGATGGCGCCGCCGATGGCATCGCGTCCGTAGAGAGCGCCCTGCGGACCCTTGAGTACCTCGATCTGCTTGATGTCGTACAACTCCTGGTCGAACTCATATGGGTTGGTTTCGAGCACACCATCAACCAATACGGCCACCGACGGCTCGCTGTTGCGTGCCTGCGAGATGCCGCGGATGGTGATGAAGGAGTTGCCGACATTTTGCGTTTCGACAAGCGTCATGTTGGGTACCATCGCGATGAAATCGCGCGGGCTCTCGATGCCGGCGGCCTGGATGGTCTGCGTGGTGAAAACATCCATGGCGATCGGCACATTTTGCGACGACTCGTCGCGTTTACGCGCCGTAACGATAATTTCCTCCAGGTCGGTCGATTGGCACCAGGCCACGCCCAACGGCGCCATGTAGGCCAAGCACCCCGCCACGACTGCGACCTTTCTCCCCATTGAATGACGCATATAGTTCTCCTTTTTTCGTTGGCCGGAGGCCCCGAGAGCTCGCTGCGGCTGGCTCAGCCCCGGCCGTAAATTGCTTCTGTCCGACGCTTCATCCTCGCGACCCAAGTTCAGGCCATCGCTCGCCTCGAGCCAGGGCCTCTCGAATGGCCGCGCCGTGTTCGTTCAGAACCGGTGCGGCACGCACCGAGGCGGCCCGACCGCCGCCGAATTGGACGGGCGGTCGCACTGCCCGGTCGCCGCCATGCGGTGACTCGACCGGCACGATTAAGCCGAGATGCGCCACCTGCGGATCGGCGATGACTTCATCGATGCTATTGATTGGCGCAAATGGCACGTCATTGGCGTGCAGCTGCTCGACCCAATACGCCAGCTCGCGCCGCACGAAGCGCTCATCGAGCGCTGCGTTCAATGCTTCATAGTGCTGAATGCGCGACCCACGCGTGCTGAAGCGCGGGTCTAGGCCGAGTTCGGGCGCCCTGAGCGCGAGAACCAGACCCTCCCAGAACTTTTCGAGGGAGGAGAGATGAATGGCGATCAGCCGGTCATCCAGTGTCCTAAGGATGTAGGCTTGGGCAAGGCGCGGGCGGTCACTCGAGAGGGGTGAATTACCCAGTGCAAAGAATGCAGCGAAGGGCTCTACAGCGAAGTGCGCCATCGCCTCGAGCATGGAAACCTCGACCAGGGAGCCTCTGCCGGTCCGACCCCGCTGCACCAGCGCGCCCAACACTCCGTAGGCGGCATAGATGCCGGTAATGGCATCTGCCAAAGCAGGACCAAGGAAACGCGGACGGCTCGCATCGACGACCACGCTCAGAAATCCGCTCAGCGCCTGCGCCACCGAGTCGTAGCTCGGTCTCTCCGAGTAGGGACCGTCGGAACCAAAACCGCTGATCGATGCATAAACCAGACTAGGATTTAGTCCGCAGAGGCGTTCGTGTCCGGCACCCAGACGTGCCGCAGTACCCGGCCTGAAATTCTGGATGAATACATCTGCTTCCTGCGCCAGACCATCGAAGATCCCCCGATCTGCGGAAGCCTTAAGATCCAGAGCGATGCTGCGCTTGTTGCGGTTATAGGCCTGGAAGTGGGGCGAGTATCGCTCTCCGTGGTAGCTGCGATACGGATCGCCCTCGGGACTTTCGATCTTGATTACGTCGGCCCCTAGATCGGCCAGCATCATGCCCGCACACGGGCCGGTTATGAATGTGCCCTGTTCGACTACCCGGACGCCCTGCAATACCCCGTTGCCGCCGTGCGGCGGGAAACTAGTCATGGCTGGGCACGAATCCCGCCGGGGCGGTGCCGTCGTAGTCAATGGCCGCAGCGCCCGCGTGAGACATGACGAACCCAATCGGGCGCGCCTGCTCCTCCAGCAGATGAGCGATGAGACTGGCAGCGCGTGCCAGGATTGGGACGCCCTTGAGTGCCGCCAAGGGATAACCAACATCGAGCAGCACCGCCGGAATGGCCGCGGACACGTTCGCGGCAAGTTGCTTTCCCAGAAGTTCGGGTAACAAAATTTCCACCGTGCGCACAATTTCAGCGTGTACGCCGGAGCTTCCCGCCGCCTCTGCCACGGCGAAGAGTCGACGGGCTCGCGGGTCGAACTCCTTGTGTAGCGGATGGCCGAATCCTGGAATAGGACGTCGCTCGGATCGATAATCTTGAATGACAGCCCGCACTGCCTGGTCAAGAGAGCCACCCGATGCGGTCTTCTCGGATATTTGCGCGAGGAAAATGCCGGCAGCCTCCGAAGATCCCAGCACCACCGAACCGCAACCTAAGAGGCCGGCCGCCACCGCGCCTTGCAGGGCTTCCGGCGCCGCGGCCAATGTCATCCGCGCCGCTTGGACGCTCGGTACCAATCCGTGCTCAGCAATGGCCACCAGCGTGGCATCGAGTACTCGACGCTGTGCGTCGGTCGGCAGCGCACCTGTCAGGAGTAGCCAAAAGTGATCGGTAAATCCGATCTCGCCGATGAGTTCTCGGGTGAGGTCGCGCCCGCGCACTACGATCGTGTCCGCATTCGAGGCGGAGATCGACGAGCTTTTGCTGCTTTGAGGTCCAATTTTCACGGCGAAACTATCTTGATTTGCATCCTGGTATTTCGTATAGCGAATATTTCTTCGTATAACGAATATGCTGAACCCCAATCGTGGGAACGTCAACCGTTAAGACGGTTGCTTAGTTTTCGCATACCGAAATAAACTCGCGCACATGAGTGCCGCAAAGAAAGCCGAGCGCAGAGAGGCGATGGGAGGACTTGCGAAAGGACTGGCGGTGATCCGCGCATTCACTCGCGAGCACGCCACCTTGAGCTTGAGCGAGATAGCCGAACTCACCGACATGCCCGCGGCCACAACTCGGCGCTGCCTTTTGACCCTCGAGGAACTCGGTTACGTCGCCCGCAGTGGGCGGCAATTCGTATTGCGACCCAAGGTCCTGCAACTTGGCGCGGCCTATCTCGAGTCCATGAACATCGAAACGCTGACCAAGACGCACCTTGAGGAGCTTGCCGGGGGCACTGGCGACTCCGCGGCATTGTGTGTCCTCGATGGCACCGAGGTCGTTTACGTGGCCCGAGCATCGGTGCGCACGCTGATGAGGCTAGAGGCGCATGTCGGCAGCCGCTTCCCCGCGCACGCCACCTCTACCGGACGCGTTCTGCTCGCCGGTTTGGGCGAAGACCGTCTCAAACGATATTTCGAGACAGCAACCTTCGCGGCGTTAACGGACCGCACGGTTACGGACCCGGCGAGATTGCGCCAGTTGATCGAGGAATGCCGACGCGGCGGGTATGCTGCCGTCGAGGACGAACTTGATTACGGCGTGGTCGCCCTGGCGGTGCCGGTGTTCGATCAATTCGGCAGGGTGGTGGCGGCGCTCAACAGTTCCAGTCACTCCCGTCGCATCAGCAAAGCCAAACTAATCAAGGAGCGCTTCGGCATGCTCCAAAAGGTGAGCCGGCAAATCACCGCTGACATCGTCGGCCTCCCGGGATTGAGCTTAAGCGCCTCGGCTTAAAGCCCCTTCTTGACGCACCAGTGCGCGGCCGCGTAGTGTGTCTAGCGAAATAGTTTTCGCTATACGAAAATGAGATTACCTAAACCATCGCTGACACCCGAGGAATTGCCTCAAGTCAGGCACCCGGCGCCTCGGCGACGAAACGCTACTGCGGCAGCTTGAACAGTTCTGGCGCGTACAACTGCACGCTCCAATATTGTTCAAGCGGCGCGGCAGTGCCGCGCGCCTCTGAGGGAAAGTTGTGCAAAAAATTCTCGTCTTGTACTACAGCAGCTATGGCCACATTGAGGCGATGGCGGACGCTGAAGCCGCCGGTGCGGCCCGAGTAGCGGGAACGGAGGTCATGGTCAAACGCGTTCCTGAACTGATGCCGTTGGAAGTGGCGGCGGCGGCCGGGTGCAAGATCGAACAAGCGGCACCGATTGCTGAGCCGGAGGAACTGGCTGATTACGATGCGATCCTGTTCGGAACCCCGACCAGGTTCGGGAACATGGCTGCTCAGATGCGCAACTTTCTGGACCGCACGGGACCGTTGTGGTCCAGGCACGCGCTCGTCGGAAAAATCGGCAGCGCATTCTGCAGCACTGCAAGTCAGCATGGCGGTCAGGAAACAACGCTGACCTCGTTCCATACGACACTTTTGCACCACGGGATGATCATCGTTGGTCTTCCGTACACATCCCCGGAACTCATGACTCTGCGGGAAGTCACGGGCGGTACTCCTTACGGCGCGAGTTGCGTGACCGGAGCTGGAAGCGAACTGCGCATGCCAACGCCGCTCGAACTCGAACTGTGCCGTCGCCAAGGGGAGCACGTCGCGCGCATCTGCGCCCATCTCGTGGCGGGGCGTGCAGCTCAGCCCCAGTAGGGGTCGTTACGTGCCATTTTTTCACAACCTCACGAGGCTTCCGTCATGCTCCTACCCACCACGATCGTCGGGAGTTATCCGCAGCCGGAGTGGTTGATCGACCGCGCGAAGCTCGCCGGCCGATTTCCGCCTCGAGTTCGAGCGCGCGAGTTGTGGCGTATTCCCACCGAATATCTCGAGGAAGCGCAGGACGATGCCACTCTCATCGCCATCAAAGCACAGGAAGATGCGGGAATCGACATCGTTACTGATGGCGAAATGAGGCGCGAAAGCTATTCAAACCGCTTTGCCACGGCGCTTGACGGCGTGGATATCGACAACCCCGGCAGTGCGCTTGATCGAAGCGGACATCCAAACCCAGTACCGCGCGTGGTGGGCCCGATCCGCCGCAGACACGCAGTCGAGGTGCAGGATGTCAAATTCTTGCGCCGACATACCAACCGCAAAATCAAAATTTCAGTTCCTGGGCCCTTCACCATGGCGCAACAGGCGCAAATCGACTTCTACGGCGGCAGCCGAGAGCTTGCCTCGATGGATTACGCGGCGGCAGTCAATGAAGAGATACGCGACTTGCTTGAGGCCGGCGCCGATGTCGTGCAGATCGATGAACCCTACATGCAGGCCCGACCCGACGAGGCGCGCGCCTGGGGCCAGAAGGCGCTAAACCGGGCGTTGGAAGGGATCGCCGGCGTCACTGCGGTGCACATCTGCTTTGGATATGCGGCGATTATTCATGTACGCCCAAGCGGCTACTCCTTTCTGCCAGAACTCAAGGGCTGCTCGTGCCACCAGATTTCGATCGAGACCGCCCAGTCGAAACTTGATTGTGCCGTGCTGAAGCAGCTTGGGGGCAAAACCATCATGCTGGGCGTAATTGATCTATCAGACATGCAGGTCGAATCACCCGAGGTCGTGGCCGCGCGAATTCGTCGGGCTCTGCCTTTCGTCAATGTCGAGAACCTCATTGTCTGCACCGATTGCGGCATGAAATACCTGCCACGTGACATCGCCAACCAAAAAATGGCCTCCATGGTGGCAGGCGCGAGCATCGTGCGACGCGAGCTCGAAGATCGTTGATTTCCGCAACACGGAACGATGGGACAAATTCTCGCGATGGAAAGACCCGGGACTGCAAGCTCATCTGTCATCACGGATCGCGAGCGGCGGGGTGTCGTAAGAGCGGCGCCACGCCCGCCGGAACTGCCGGGATGAAGCAAAGCCAGTCTTTTCGGCGATTCGTTCGATATCCAGCCGGCTGGACTTAAGCAGCTGGTGTGCGAGGGCAACGCGCAGGCCATTGATAAAGGTTGTGATGCTCATGCTGGCGTGTTCGTTGAATAGGCGTGAGAGATGTCTGGGACTGGTATTTGCGACTTGCGCCAGCCGCTTGAGCGTCCAATTGGCTGCGGGGTTGGCGATGATGGCGTCTTGTACCCTGTGAACGGCCGGATGCAGATGATTGCGACCGCGCAGCCACGGAGAGAGCTGCGGGTCTGCCCCTTGACGGCGGAGATACAGCACCAAGTGACGCGCAATAGCTAGTGAACAGGCCGGGTCGACCAATGTACTGACGACATGCAGTAAGAGATCCAGGCCAGCAGTCACGCCGGCGCTCGTGTAGCGCCTACCGTCTACGACGAACAGGCGGTTTTCTAGAACTTTGGCGCGGGGCGCAAGACGTTGCAATTCGGCGCACTCGGTATGATGGGTGGTGCAAGAATAACCGTCCAACAGGCCGGCACGTGCCGCAAGCAGGGCGCCAGAGCAGATGGTGATGAGAGTAGGGTCGGATTTACCGCAAGCACGCAACCATTCGACGATAGCCTGCTCATCACTATCAACGAAGACTTGAGGGGGATCGTCTCCAAACGCAATTCGATCAGCAGAGCCTGGAACAATGACGATGGCATCTGAGGGCAGGATCGGCGGAAATGGCTGGATATTCGATATCGTAAGCCCGACGGAGGAGCTTACCCGTTCGTTCGTGCCGATGTAGTGCACGACAAACTTGAGCGCCTGTTGCTCCACATTCGCCCTGCGTAACACCTCCAAGGGTCCTGCGATGTCGAGCAGCAGTGTCCGCTCGGGAATCACCACCCAAACTTCGATTATTTTCGCAGTGGCCTGTAGCATAGGTTAGGTTCCCTTATGCGCTTGCAACCCCATCGCATTCTGCGAGGGCTTGCTCGACATCCACGACACGGGCAAAACGGCCGTCAAGGACCAGTTCGGTTCGCATCTTTATTTCCTCAGCGCTCCAACGTCGACCGCGTTTGTCCTGCATGGCGAATGTGAGGGTCGCATCCATGACGAAATCTACGGAATAACCGCTATCGGCAGCATGCCGCGTGTGGTTTCGCAGCACTGTTCGGTGCGAATGCCGGCAATTAGTAGATGCCGTATGTCGTGCTCGACCAGCCACACGGGCAACCCACTGGCCACGAAGGCGGAGTGACGCGGCTTTTGAAATGTCGCATGGGGTGAGATCCGCAGCGCGCTCAGCGATCTGACGTAACCCGAAGCGATGGAAAACGGCCCCGAATCCTCGACATGGAAAATCTGTGCCAACGCCATGCCGCGAGATTTGGCGCCCTCTATCAGGGTCTGGGTGCGCTCATAGAATCGCGGCGTGTCCACGGGACTCCAGTACGGGGCATGCTCAAAGGATTGCTGGGCGTCAATCAAGAGTAAGGCGGTTTTTGCAGCATCCTCTGGGGACATATTGGGCCTCGTATGGCTCTTGGTACAAGCAGGATCTTCCGGCTAAACGACCGGATCCAATATGCCGGGCGAGGACACATCAGGGACAAATCACGCCAACCTAGTACAGTCTTGGCTCACCAGGAAACTCGTAAGGTTCGCAAGACCTTGCCGGGGGTGCTTTGTCAGGCGGGTGCGGTGGCCGCGCGATAAAAAGCGGCTCGAGGCGGCACGCAGCTACTGCGATTCAACCCCTAAGTCACTACTGGTCTAGGTCTTGCGTTGAGCGGCGATTCCAGACGTAGCCAAAGTTCACCGGATGGTTTCGGAAGGCCGCCCATTTGGGCTTGATACGTATCCAGTCGTCATCGATCAGGCCTTCATACATCTCAGCCAGCTTCCACCCGGCGGCGTGCGCCGATCTCACATGATCACTGACCAAGTGGACGTATGTTTCGATGGCCTCCGGATTGCCAACTGGGTCTTCGAAATGGGTGGGCATCCCCATCATGAAAAATGAGGGGTGCATCCCGGCGACGACAAATCGGGCCTGAGCCGAGCTCAAACGGCCGGCTTCGCGGTATATGAGGTCGAGTGTCGGGAGGTGCTCGTCCACCAGGCTCATGATGACAGTGTCGTAGTCGCCTTCTGAAATCCCACTCGCTTCAACGGAACCGAGAAACAAATTGCGATACAAATGTTTTGTTCGCGCCCGATCCAGCATCATCCCGACCAGCTTCTTAACGAGGGAGCTTGGCGGCTCCGCGCGGGCCCTAAAGTAATAGAATGCACAGGGGCAGGGCAGTTCCCACAATGAGCAGTGACCACGCCACTCGCTTACGAGGTGTCTGCGTAAGGCCCATCCATGCTCCGAAGCACGTCGAGACTATCAGCATGGCACCCACCCAAAAAAAATAGGCCTTGAGCGCGACCGTCGCAGGCGCTAGGGGCTCTTCCTCATGCTTGGGCTCTTCAGCAGGGGCCTTCCCTGTCTCAGGTTTGTCTTCATCGTGCTTGTCCATTACCTGGTCTTTGTGAACGGAACTCATCTTTTCGAGCCACGCCGGCGGCTGGTATGTTCCATGCGCCTCGTGCCAACTGAAAAGCTGCAGCGCCCCGGTAAATGTGAAAAACAGCACGCTGGGTGCCGCCAACAGACTGAGATAGCTGTGCCAGCGGCGCAGAGTAATCGGGCTCATGTCGTCCTCGTTAAAGCGGAGAAGGCGACAAATGTCATAAAGCAACCGCAGTAAAGCTCATGTGAAAAATGCATTAGGCCAGTATATCAAAGGCAGTCGTTAGCAGCGCGGCGTGTGTTCCTCACCGAAATCTCTAGTTCGCGAGAACGCCCGAAGCTGCCTGTATGCCTGTCGGAATGCGGCGAAGGGGCATGGTGAGACAGTGCGCGGCGCCCCCTTCGATCACAAACTGCTCCAGATCCGGGCGCCGTACGTCATAGCCGAGTTTCTCTAGTTGTCGATTGAGGGTCTCGTGTTGCTGAGAAGACAAAATACGTTTGTTGCCGAGGGCAACGACGTTCGTACCCATCCGCATTACGTCCTTGTATCCCAGAGGGATGAGCTCAAAACGCGCCTCAAACCATGCGAGATCATCACTGTCGATGAGGTCGACCGCGCAAAGCGCTCGTTCCGCATCGAGCGCAGTGAACAACACGTCCAGATGAAGAAAGTGCTCGGGTACGTGCACGAAACGGGTCGACCAGCCCTCTTCCGCAAACCAACGGGCGACTTGCTCCGCGGCGGCCTTTTGCGTGCGAACTTCGTTCACGCCGATCACGAGTTCCCCGGGTCTGAGCACCTGCACATCACCACCTTCCAAAGATCCGGCAGTCACTGCCTTCCAGACGGGAATGTTCGCAAGTTGCGTGAAGTCCAGCACCGACGCCCACTCGCCGCGTCGCTCGGGTCGAGCCAACTGGCACACCAGCAGTCCCCACGGGGTCATCACACCGCTATCCCGAGTATAGGTTTGGTAACGCAGCACCGGATCCTCGACAAGATATCTGCACGTCACGCCAATTTCTTCAAGGGCTGTAACCAGCTGCTGATGCTGTCGGCATGCAGCATCGCGATCGGCGGTCATGCCGCTGCGAATGCTACTGAGAACAATCGTGTTGGACGGCGACCAGTTGTAATAGCTCGGTCTGCATAGCAACACTTCCATGAGTGTGCCGTACTCGCTGTCGAGCCAGGGTGCCGCTGCCCCGGGCGTTAAGGTGGTGCTCATTTGCTGAATTTTCCAGGTTCATCACCGAGTTTGGGCCGTGTCAAACCCGCAGTGCTGCCCCAAAGCCTGACCTCGACGGGCAGACCGTTCGAGGCCAGGCTATAAGGTGTTGCCATGCGCATCCAAATTGTGAGGTGCGCGAGTCACCGTGACGTTTCCGTAAGCGCTTTGCGTTCTTCCGCTTTTTATGAAATCGCACATCATTTTAAAGTAGCCGTCGGGGTTGCGGGTATCCACCCGCTCACCCTCGGGCGTGACTTCGTATTCGTAGATGCCATGCTCCGTGTGCGGAAACACGGCAATGTTGATTAACTTTCCGTGCGACTGAAGATTGCGAAGTTGGCGCTCAGTCTCGGCACTTGGTGCATCGTGGTCGTCGGCGCCGAGGATCCACAGCTGCGGGGTGTCGAGATACTGTAGCACTGGCATTGGATCGTAATCGGCAGCAACGCCGGCCAGTAGGGTAGGACCTTCCTCGCGAAGCTTCGCTTCGGCGGTTTCCAGGAAGAAAAATGTGATGTCTCCATGGACGTACTTGAACCAGGGCTCATTGCCATATCTAGCGCGCACGGCCGCCAGCCGATCGTATCCGTCGCGGAAATCACTGCGCACGATAACCGCTGTAGCATCGGCCACTTCCATCGCCTTGGCCATGATCTCAGGGCCGTAATGGCGGTCGGTCATGTCCAGTGCTATGGACTCTCGGTCCTCCTCGATTGGCGATACCGCGAGTCCGAATCCAACAATGACGAAATCGACCGAGGCGATCTTTGCCGCCAGCGGCGCCACCCATCCGGCCTGGCTGCCGCCTTGGTAACCGATTCGACCCGCTCGCGCTCCAGCCAGTCGCTGCGCCTCATTCATGGCCGCTATCGCATCGTCGGCCAAGACCAAGTAGTTCTGCGTATAGCGGCCGCCGGAAGCGCCTGTGCCGCGCTTGTCATAGACAAACACACCGATCCCCTCGGCGGGAAACTGCCTTTGCATCGAATAGAAATCACGCGCCGAGAAATCTTCCGAGCCGTGCAACAAGACGACAATTGGCACGCGCGCATCCCCCTTCGGCATGACTAGGCGACCCGCCAATTGCGCGCCGGCGCTGCTGAAGGTCACGTTGGTGACGTCGAGCGCGATTCGCCGACCCGTCACGCCGTCGAATTTAATTTGTCCCGTCTCGCAGGCGGGAAATGAAACCCGCTTTCCGTCCGGACGACCTGTCCAACCTAAGGTACTGGTCCAGTTCTTATCCCGATCTTCACTCAGCAGGCCAGTGGTGCCGTCGTTCCGCCGCCACCGCAGATGGTCGCCATCCGTGGCGCCAATATCCACGCTCTCCCCGTTGTTCAATTGGTAGATGCCGATACGGCAATCATTTATGCGATCGGCGGCCCGTGACTCAAAAGAGCCAAAGAGAGACGGCAGCAAGATGGCGGTCAAAACCAAGGCGGCCGCGCTGGGACGAATCAATCGAAAGATGAGGAATTGTCGCTTCATTTTGATTCCAGAGCATTCATGGGTACGGATACGTAAAGATTTACGTATAATTGCGCGCCAGTCAAATTTATTGCAAGCGGGGCTACGATGGCAGACTTTATCCGGCAGCAAGGAGCCGCGTTTCTTGCTCATCTGCTTAGGCGTCTTTCAGATGACCTTGTTCGTGGGGGCAGCGAATGGTATCCCGAGGTCGGCGTGACTGCCGCGCCACGTACCACCTCCACGCTGCTTGCCCTCGCGGAACGGGGTCCGCTCGGCGTAACGGAGATAGCCGATATATTGCGGCAGTCGCATCCTTTGGTAATTACTTGGCTTCGACAGCTGAAGGCGGATGGGTTCATCCGACAGCGAGCGGATTCCAAAGACAAGCGGCGCACCGTTGTTGCGCTGACTGCCAAAGGAGCATCGGAGGTCACGCGCCTGCGCGAGGCACTGCGAACAATGCGTGTTGCTTCTCAGCGATTGATGGACGACGCAGCGCCAGGTTTGATGGACGCCCTGTGGAAGATGGAGCAAGCTTGTCGCGATACCCCGTTCGCTCAGCAGCTGCGTAAGCAAGCAAAATCGCGTTGATCCGTACCGGCCAGCGATCTACGCGTGTTGTTGTGGTGCAGTGCGGCCCCGCTGCAATGTCGATGCGGCGAAAGCTTTTACGCTAAGCTGGCGCGTGCCAATGCGATCGCAGTCGATCAAATAACGAGTCGAGGGGGATGTAAATGAAGGCATCTAGACAAGCATCGATGGCGTTGATCGCAATGCTTTTGAATGTAAGCATCGCCACGGCCTCGCGATCAGCAGTCGACGCGACCGCTGCGGCCGCCACCTCCGCGAGTGTCCAGGTCTACGTTGCGTACGCTGATAATCGGACCGCCGCTGCTTTTTATCCCAATCCCTGGTACTACATCCCAAACACCTATTTTGCCGGCACCCATGGGCCTGCCTACGACACCGGGGCCATCATGATCGTGAATACCGGCACTTCGCCGGTGATGCTGTCGCAGGGCGCCTCGGTCAGCGGTTTCAACAACGGCAAGGTCTATGCGCTTTGGGACAGTATGATTACGGCAGCGGGTCGAAGCATCGCACCTGGCAATAGGTTCGTGCTGACGCAGACTGCAAACTGTACGGAAAGCAATGTCTCGACCTGCAGTAACTTCAATACCGGCGCTTCGACGGTTGGCTCGATACCGACAAGCAACATCCCCGTCATTAAACTCACCCTGAACGGCGTTCAGCAAAGCTTCTCCGACACCGGGCAGATCCTCAACACCGGCGGAGTGGATGTCTCATCTACGCTGGGTCGCAATGCGTCGACGCAGTGGCGACTGGTCGGGACCACCGGCACGTCCTTCCCGGGCGGAAGCGGCGTGATGCCTGCGGCGGTCACCACGGCGCGCAACGACAATTCAAGAACCGGCCTCGCGTCAGGCGAAACCACGCTCAACACGTCGAACGTGAACGCGTCAATCTTTGGCAAGCTGTTTGCTTACGCCGTCGATGGCGCGATCACGGGGCAGCCCCTGTTCGTTCGCGACGTGCAGATATCCGGACGCGGTGTGCACAATGTCGTGGTGGTCGCAACCGCGAACAACAGCGTCTATGCTTTCGATGCGGAGACGAATGCGGCTGGGGGCGGTCTGCTATGGGGACCCGTATCGCTGGGATCCGCGGCCACCAATGGCGTGCTGAGCACGCCTGTGATCGACCTGTCCACCAGCACGGTGTACCTGGTCTCCAGAAACATTGTTGCAGGCGTTGATGCCGCCCTGCTTCACGCGTTGGACCTGACTTCCGGCGCAGAAAAATTCGGCGGCCCGGTGACGATCAGCGGCACTGTGGCGGGGAGGGGAGATGACTCGAGCGGCGGGAGAGTCAGTTTCGTTTCTCAACACGCGCTGCAGCGACCCGGCCTGTTGCTAGTCGGCAGCACGCTCTACATCGCATTCGGTTCCGTTGGGGACACGAATCCCAATCATGGCTGGATCTTTGTCTACAACGTCGGGCAGAACCTCGAGCAAACGTCCATTTTCAACACCACGCCGAATGCGACGGGCACTTGCAATGTAGACCCCGCCACCAACAAGTGCCCGGCCACGCCTCCCCCAAGTGGCACGGTCCTGACCAATCCGCTATGTCCCAACACCAAGAATCCGGGATGGAACGGATTCCTACCCGCCGGCGGAAGCATCTGGATGTCGGGCAGTGGACCATCGGCCGACGCCAGCGGCGTCTACGTCACCACTGGAAACGGCTTTTTCGATGTTGGTAATGGAAATTATGGCGACTCGGCACTGAAATTAAGCGCCAACACCATGGGACAGCTCGAGCTGGTCGACTATTTCACCCCCGCCAAGCAGCTGTATTTCATGTGCAACGACAAGGACTTCGGTGCGGGAGCGCCGCTGCTGCTTCCCGGCACGAATCCGGCGCTGATGGTGATGATCTCCAAGGAGGGCGACCTCTACCTGCTGAGTCGCGTTACTGGCGAAATGGGACACTACAACCCTTGCCCCGCGGCTGCATCGTCCTGCGATCATGTGGTGCAAGCCGTTCCTGGTGCCCTTTATGCCGACGTAACCAGCTCGCCTGCATACTTCAATGGTGCCGTTTACGCACAGGGCTCGAATAACGCCCTGAAGAAATTCAGCCTGCAGAACGGATTGTTTTCGCCCGTCACACCCACCGCTCAGACCGTCAAGGGTTTCACATTTCCCGCCACGCCCAGCATCTCGTACGACGCAACTTCGGCGAATCCGGTTGCCTCCGGCGTCGTATGGACGATTGAGCACTTCAGCAGCAATCCGTCCATTCTTCACGCGTATACAACGGACACCTTGCGAGAAATCTACCGCAGTGACACGCAAGGCGCTCGCGATGTGCTCGGCAACACCGGCTCATTCGGCGTACCTACCATTGCCGCAGGCAAAGTGTATGTCGGCACTACGCATCAACTGGTGGTTTATGGGGGACGCTTTTTTTGAAACTGCGTTAGCGCTTTGTTGCGATTGGCTCGCAGTGCCAACATAGAACGGCCTCGGCGCATAGGTGCCTCGCGCATTGATCATGCTTCGCGCGCCGTAAGTGGCATCGACAGGATATTCCGTTCGCCTACCTTAGAGATGGCCGCTTCAATAGCCACGTGGATCAGCGGACACCGCAACCCACGCGCCACCGTTCCAGCGGTACCAGGCGTTATGGACGTTTTCCTGGTACACGCTGCCGCCGTAGAACAGCACCAGGGTCACACTGCTCGAGAGTGTTAATGCGTGGTTCTCGAAGACCTGACCGTTGGACAAGGTCCAGGTGTTTAGCTCGTTGTCGATAATCTGAGTCCCCGCCGGGATGGTGGTGCCGTCGACGGAGGGTGGCGTGATGGCTGCGGTTGCGATCCAGCCGCCGTTTCGCCACGCATACCAGTTTTTGTGCACGTTCTCTTGGTACAGCACGCCATTCGCGTAGAGCAGGAGGGTAACGCTGCTCGAGGGAGTCGGCAGACCATTCTCGAAAGCCTGACCATTGGAGGCTGTCCACACGTTATGGCCGCTGTCGACGATCTGCATGGCCGTGGGCAGAGTGGTGCCACTCGGAGATGACTGGCGCGGATCAGAACTGCTCAGCCAGGCGGCGGTGTTGCTGTTCCACTGCCACCAGTTTTTCTGCGCGTTCTCCTGGTAGACCACCCCGTCGAAACAGAGCAGCAGTATGATGCCCCCGGAAGGAGTGACCTGACCATTCTCATAAGCCTGGCCGCCCGAGATCGCCCAGAGATTGCCGCCGGCATCGACGAGTTCAGTGGCCGGCGGGACGGTTGTCCCGCTTAAAGACGCTTTGTTCGGATCGGAGCTCGCAACCCAAGTGCGGCTGGTCGGATTCCAGCGGTACCAGGTCTTATGAACGTTCTCCTGGTACACACTGCCGCCCATGTAGAGCAGAAGCGTAACGCTGCTTGATTGCGTAACAAGACCGTTCTCGTAAGCCTGGCCAGCCGAGAGCGTCCAGAGCTCGCCGTCGCCATCGACCAGATAGGAGGCGGCCGGGATGGTGGTTCCGCTCGAGGAGGTGACGAGCGGATTGGCAGTTGCCGCCCAGCTCTTGGTGGTCAGGTTCCAAACGTACCAGTTCTGATGCACGTTCTTTTGATAGATATTCCCGTTCAAGTACAGCACCAGCACGACGCTGCTGGAGGGGGTTGACTGACCGTTCTCAAAGACCTGACCGTTGGACAAGGTCCAGACGTTTTCGCTGGCATCGGTGATCAAGGTGGCGGCGGGAATGCTCGTGCCGCTCGCCGATGTGACAAGCTGCAACAGATAACCATGGGTGTTGCCGGTGCGAGAATCAACGCCGTTGGCCACGATCCAACCGTTATCGTTGATGCCACTGGCGCTGTTCAGAGTGACGTATGGGGCTAGCGGGCTCGATTTCACCAGGGCATTCAAATCCATCATGGTGCCGCTCGCATACAGGAAGGCATGGTTGACCGTATCGCCTGGCAGTGTCGAGGAACCGACGACTTCGCTGGCGGCATTAAGGCCGGCGCCGGAACTGTTCGAGCCCCCCAAGGTCCCGAGATCGTGTATGCCGGTGGCATCGTTGAGGAATGCGTGCGTGTTGGTGTTCGGATAATCGGCAACGCTGGAAGTTCCTGCGACGAAGCCTGACGCATTGATGGCATACCCGGTGCTGTATAACCCTCCGATCACGCCGAGCCAGTTATAGGCTCCGCTGACCTGGTCGGCCGTATAGGCCCAAGCCTGACCTTCCGCGCCGCCGGTGAGGGCCTGGCCGGTAATCACGTTGGAATTGTTGATCGCATTGGCTGACGCCGGCCCGTAAAAGCTAAATAAATTGTGCAGCGTGCCGTCGTAGTAGAAGGGAGCGCCCTGAGAGGTGCCGGTGACATGTCCGCTGTCGTTGATTCCTTCAGCGGACCGCCGTATGAGGCCGGATCCAGATCGATCCATGCGCCATTGCTGTACAGCCATGGAAAACTGCCGCCGTCTGATGCCGACACCTGACCGCTGGCATTAATCCCGGTGCCTGCCGTACCGCCGCCCGAGCCCAAATCTTTCATGATGCCAACGTTACCCGGGGTGTAGATGAAGGCGTGCGTCGCTTGATTCTGATATAAAGTGGATGCCCCGGTGACCTGTCCGCTGGCATTGATGCCGTTTGCGTAAGAGTAATTTCCCCCGAGTGTGCCAAGATCGGTCAGATTGTATTGGGGCGGATTTGCGGCGAGGGCGACGTTGGCGAATCCTAGTCCCATCGCGGCGGCAGCGACCTTCAGTCCTAGTGATAGCCGCAACACATCAATACCTGAAACATCCCCGAGCTTCGGCATGGCACGTCTCCCTATGCACCAAACGGCAGATGGACAGTAGGCGGTTCTTCACTACCTTTCAAAGGTGTATGGCAGTCACCGCCTGTAGGTTTTTTCCTATTCAGATGTCGCAATTGAAGCGGGGGGATCAATGTCGCCGTCATGAGGTGTTGCGACGTGCGCATGGAAATTTCCAGCGCCGTGTTAAAGGAAAATTATCCCACGATGCGTGAATAGTATGAACTACGGTGAACCTTGATGAAGGCTTTTGGTGATTGCCTCCGCCGCGTTGCCCGCCACCACCCAGCTCGCCGATCCCGCGACGACAGCTTCGTCCTCGAACCAAAGGAAACCAAAGTCGTCGATGCACTCCGGGAAATCCGGCTTGATGATGATGTAACCCGGTATCAACGCCCCAGGAATGTAACCATGGTCGGCTCGGTTGTTGCTATAGGTCTGGGTTTTGGAAACCGTACCCACACCGGCAACATAAGAGGTACTGGAGACGGGATGTGTGCCAAGAATGTAGTTGACGGCTCGGAGGGTGTATTCCGGACCCACGACGTCAGGGAATGTCTTGTGCAGAAAGTACATGCGGATCGACATGTCGACTACCGCTCCCGATCCGCCCCACGTGCCTAAACTTGGCGGTACGCCGAACGGCGTGACGGCCAACTCCTTGTCGAGTTTGACGACATAGGCTTTGACCGCCTCCCGCATCTCATCCTTCGCGCCCGCGGCGAGAAACGGCAGCGCGCGCACCGCCGTCCAGCCGCGCAAACCCAATTGTTCGCTGGTGATCATGCGTGGGAACAATTCGTTGAGCCGCGAACGGTAGGGTTCGGCGCCGCTCGTCGCGATGCTAAGTTCCAACGCGGCAGCCCAATCTTCATCGAGCTCCGCGTTACTGCGGTCGAAGCCAGGAGAGGCCTGAGCGTTCGGCGGACTCGTCGCTGTCGGAGGATTCGATCTTGACTGAGATCCTTGGGACGAGGAGGGCGCACCTTGGGACGCCGCGAGCACGCCGCTTCCTGCAGGCTCGCCCTCATATCCCAGGTGGGCTGGTCGGGGGGTGGGGTGAGCTTTCTCGCTGTTCCATGCTTTGATCGCCGTGTCGAGGCAATCCTTCGCCATGGCGTCGTCCCAGCCTTTCAGCACATCGGCCGCCGCCGCCAACGCGGCAATGGCATTCCACTGAAACGTTGAATTGGTGGTGGTGAAGATCCAACGATCATCAGGCTTGCCCGAATAGTTGCCACGGACCTCATTGGGCCCAAGTTTCGGGTCGTATACTCGGCCGTCGGTTTTCGAGGCACCGTCGCCGACCTGCGTGTATTGGCGCAGATCCGGCTCGTGAGTGCCGCGGATCGAATGACCGATTTCATGGAACTGCGCCAGTATCAACATCGCACCGTGTTTCACCTGCTGCACCGCGTCCGGCACGCCGTCGGGGCGGTGCATTTCGACTTCGCGCGCAGCCTCATTTACGCTGAGTTCGTCATACTTCAGATTGAACTCGCGATAGGCCAATGCCAGATTTTGGATCACGCTAAGCTGCGCAGGCTCCTCCAGATCGAAATCGCCGGCGTCATACCAACCGCCCACATTCATTCCGGGAATGTGATCACCGCCTTTGTACTTGCCATCCGTTGCCGTTGCTTGATTCCAGTTATCGAACTGCTCGCCGACAACCGGCGCCATCCGGCCATCATCCAAGTGCGAGGCACCGTGCCACATGCGGTAAGCCTCACGAACCGACACGTGGTCCATCTGTTCGGCAAGATGATGGTCCAGACTGTCCTGCCAGATATGGGCGTAGGCATCCGGGGATATTGGAAACGGTGCGGTGCGCTCTCCCGCATATTCGATGACGTAGAGCCCGGGGTCGTTGACCTGAGTGAAGTCAAATTTGGAGTAGACGTAGCGTAACCAGGGTACCGGTGCCGTGATCGGGCCCTCGAACACCCGTTGGTAGGACCCGTCTCCGTTGAGACGCAGCACCTTGGCCGACTTCGGCGCGATGTACTTGGGATCGAGTTCGAGTACCGCCACTTTGGAGAATCCGGGGGCATAGCCGACTTGGCTATGAGCGATCACGGGCGGCCGCGTCCAATTTGGAATTACATCCGGTCTGATGTGCCACACGATGGCGCCCGCCGTCTTTCCGGAAGGAATCAACGAGCGTAATACGAACCAGCCGTTCTGCGCGCGATCGCGACCGTCGAAGAGCATCAGGGGAGCGGTGTCGGAGGTGACGGTGATTCGGGCAAGATTATCGTCGATGCCCAGAGTCATGCTTTTACCCTGTGCAAAGGGTAGCGGCTGGGTATAGCCTTTGGCTTTGTCCCAATCCTCCAAGTAGTAGGCCTTTTTCGGTTCATCCGGTAGCGGCAACACTTTGACCATCGGATCATTCGGCGTTCGCGGGAAAATCCCCGCCCGCGTTCCATCCACCAAATACGCCTTGCCCATGTAGATCGAGGGCAGGAACTCCAGGTTGAAACCGGCGCGGCCTGCAAGGTTTTGGGGCAACGGCTTGTCGAGGTTGACGCTGACCTTCACGCCTCCAGGTTCAGCCGTGACTTCCAACGTATAGCTCAGATCGAAGGTTGGAAATGCCAGACGCGCGCTGAGCCGGTTCGCCGTCTTGTCGGCTTGCCGGCCTTTGAGCGTTGCCACCAGATCCCACTGTTCGGGCGTCGGCATCAGGCGTACGTCGCCGTTTGTAGCAATGCGCTGGCCGTGAAGAATCATTTCCATGGCGGTGTTTTTCTGATCGACGAACACGGGATGGTAGGTGCTGTCGTAAAGAAAGACGCTGAACCCTTGGGTGTCGAGGTAGTTGCGGTCGGTTACCCTCATGGAGAAATCGGCGGCGTACGCGTTCGCAGCGATGCTGATGGACAAACCTAGAAGAGTTGCAAGCCGGGTAAACAGGTTGCCGAGCGATATGCGTCTCGCTCTTGGACTGCTGAATTCTGACAACGCGTCTCTCCTAAACTGGCCGGTGACAAAAAACGGTAGCGCTACCATATCCGTGTAAGACAGGAAGTTCAATCGCAATGTCCCGGACAAATTACGGCCGGAGGTCGCGGGGTCATCAAGATTGCTGGAGTTTTCGCGGCCGCAGCCCAAGCTCTGCGGTAGCCGCAGTGATAAGGCTCCATGGAATCGGCATGGAGAAGGTGCTTAGACGCAGAACCCCACCGGACTTACGCTCGCACATCTGGCAAGCAGCCCATCAGGAAATGGATGCGATCACGGCCACCAAGGTCGGGGATCTCGTTGTGAGCTTTGAACGCGATCGTCAGATCGACGGGGCCGGGCTTCATCAAAGTGATGCGTAGGGTGCGCAATTCGTTAGGCACTCCCTTGAGCGGCTGCGGATGGAAATCCAGCAGAGCTCCTTCAAATTGGCCGACAAACTCTGCTTCCAATGCGGCGGTCACGAAGCCCCGATTCACAATTTTCACGGACAAAACGGCGGGTGTCCCGCAAAGTACGGGAGGAGGCAACGCACCCGATAGTGTCGCGCTGACTCGCGCTTCCGGGTTGATATCGATCTTTATGGAGGGAGCTGTCAGCGGAACCGTCGCGTGCACATGCTCGTCGGCCACAGCCATCTGGGACATCGCCAGAGCGATTGCCAAGACCCATGCAACCTGACTCAGGCGATTTCGCATTCGCTGGAAATTTTGTCATAGGTGGCGCGAGCATGGTCGAATGCCGCCGCTGCCGCCGGGCGCTCGCTCTCGCGCATGAATGGAGACTTAACCTCCCAGATTTTGTCGACACAGGAACGGCACCACTGCGCGCTGCGCTTGGAGGCGCGGATGGGCTTTGCCTCTATGAGCACAAACACCGGGTGCGTATGAGAGGAGGGCAGTATCCGTAAAGCAATCCACGAACTGCGCGAAACGAGCGTCTTAAACCTGATTGGCTTCGGTTTACCGTCCGCGACCAAACGCGTCCTCTCGGCAACGGAGCCGTTGACCAGAAGCTCGACCGATACCTCCCGAGTACTCCCGATGCGAGCATTCTCCAAATGCCAGCTGTTCCAATTCTCCTCCTTGGAGGCCTGCTGGCCTGCAGGCAGCTCATGCTCCAGTCGAGCGGCAACGAGTGCCTCTACGGTGACCTGGGATGCTCGGTGGAGCATCAGATCGTCATCACCACTTGGACGACCATTCACCTTGAAATCAAGAAAGTGGCTGCGACCGTCACCACAGTATAGTTTGCCTTTCTGTAGATTGCGTACCCAAGCCTCGTAGCCCGAGTCGTCTACAGGACGCTCCTCGAGCCTGACATAACTTCGACCGACCCCCACGCGCTCTCCTGTGAGGCAAGGCCAATCGGTTTCTCCGATCATCGCCATGCGGAACCCGCAATTGAGCATGTGATACCACGCGTTGAGTTCGGCCAGAGGTTGCGTGTCGCAACCCGACAGGAAGTCCACAACTCCGTGGGTCACGTCCACGATGGCTTCTTGGGTGCCGATCCCATCCATGGGTGGAATATCGTAGTTGGGCAACTCCCTGGACTCAACAACCATGCCGCTACCGCAATGAGCCATGCCGGCGACGGCTCCCTGCGATCTGGCCCACTTCAGAATGGGAAGATTCCATGACGGCCAATCCTCAATGATCTTCGTACCCGGATAGTCCTGCTCTTTAAGACGGAGCAGGACGAGATGTCCCGCATGGCTGGAAGGGAACCCAGATACCTCGACGTCGTAGCGAAGCAGGGTTTCGCGATCCTCCGGAGTTTGACGTGGGTCCAGACTCGCGTTGTTGGCGGCTTGAAGCTCCGGATGTTCGAGTGCGGCGGCTGGACTGATGGCATGCCCAGTAAAGAATTGCTTCTGATAGTACCAACTAGGTCCCCAGCTGAGGACGTCGCCGATCGACATTCCTTCGCCTCGTGCGTGGCGAATCATGGTCTCGGGTGCGACTCCCTCGGTCGGGCGCTCATAGTGGGCACATCCAGCGGCGTGAATGTGCGTGTCGCCCGAGTACCATCCCCACATCGCGGGGTCGATCCAGCGCTCGAGTTTGATATCCATGCGCGTACGACTTGAATCGATGATCACGTTTTGCGAGGTCACGAGGTACTCTGGTCCCCGCTTGGCTTCCACTACGTACTCGCCGTCGGGCAACCGCATCGTCTCCCCGTCGGCGCGGTAGATTTGAGGTTGAAAAAACATGTCAGGCGCTAAGCGCATGGACTGCGGTGGGTAGATCTGTTCTTGCTTGTCCTTGATGGTCAGGGAAGCGACGCACCCTCGACCGTCGACGTCTAACACACCCAGTGTCACGGTTCGCGAAGCCAAGCACTCAAAATCAATCTCCAAGTGACTCAGGCCACGAAAGCGGTCGGGTTTGGTGGATAGTACGAAGGCAGATATTGTCGAGCTTCGGCGACCGGCGTTACGGCTAAATAGCTGAATGACGCGATACTCCACTGGAATGCCAGTCAGGGGGACCGTCTGAAGCTCCTGCCCAAAAGCAATAAGTGGCGTTGTCTCGTACACCTGAGACATCAGCCACATCTTTTCGATGCGTGGAGCTTGGCTCAACGAATCCGGTAGATATGCCCGTGATGCTCCTGCGCCCCCCATGTGGCCTGGCCCGTGAACGTCTCCGGTCCCAAGGGAAATCAACAAGTTGTCGGACCGTGAAGCAGGATTCGATATACGGATCAAGAATAAGCGCCAGCCCTGCTCGATCAGTGTCCTCTCTGCTCCCCCCACCGTCCAATGCGCCGAACCATCGGCTTTGACCGCTAGCGTTGCGAGCGAATAGTGATCCAGGATCTTTTCTGAAGCATCGATCGAGGCGGAGTCATTCTGGGCGCCAAGCGCGCTGATTTGCAGCGCATCCGCAGCGGCTACGGGAGCGCCCAGTTTCTCGAGCGCCTCGAGGGCTCTTTTCACGCCTGCGAAATACGTTTGTGCCGAAATTTCTGTGACGCCGCTCGCCAAAGCAGGGCGGAGACGCATAGTCACAATCGCCCCGCCAGTCCAGATCAAAATATCGCGACGTGTAACAGACGAGTGGACGCTCTTCATCCGCATCGACTCAGTTCTTGAACCCTCTGTTCCGCGCTTGCCCAGACGGCCGGAGCAACAGCAATCGGAGCCGGAATTTCTGCCGCCAAACCGAGAAAACGGCGGCGTGTTATTACGACCAGACTCATAGACCTCCTTCGCAATTTTCGCGAGACCGCCTCATACAGGCGCTACGCCTGATACATCCGTCGAGGAACGCGGAAAGTGTCGCGCAAGCTGTGCGGCAAAGAAAGCTTCCCTAAGGCCTTAGGTTAGCGCAGATCGGAGAAGATATTGGGATCACAGACCTGCCTTTCGAGCGGAAGTGAGACCGGAAATCTAGCTACAAAATTGCCGAGTAAACAAGTGGACTAGGGACGGATTGGTGTCTGGTGGGGACAAACGCGACACGGCAATCACGTCGGCAATTTCACCTCGATCTCAGTGCTCAAAACTGTCCAGCCTTTGCGCCTACGGCGCGTTTGCGTCTCGGGTCAACGACCGTACGACCGCTCAATGACGGCGCCGCTCCCAGGCTTTGTTGTTGACAATATTTTCCTCTGGCTCGAACGATAAAAGACGGAGTAGGGCAGCTCACGCCCTTTGTAGCAGATCTTGATCCGCCGTCCGGATAGGTGAACGCGGTAACGGGCTCGCCGAAGACTTGTCGTTCTCTAGGGGAGTAATATTTCGTCTCAATAATCATTATTCGCCAATCGATGGCCTTACTTCTATGCGCCGGATTGCGCCTACGGGCCTCGAGGGTTATTTCCGACTGATACCGTAGCGCTTCGGGTGCTAGATGTTGCTCTGCCGAAACCGCGGCTAATGTTGGGGGGCAGCCATGCGTCACGTGTTAAATGGACTTTGGCTGGCCGCATTTGCGTTCGCAACACCGCATGCAAAAGCCGCCACAGCTTCGCCGGACGGTACGATAAGCCCACCCGCCGCGGAAATCATCGACAGCTCCAACAACGTTTGGACGCTCGCCAAAGGCCAGGCTCTGGAAAATGGCCAGGTAACTCCATCGAGCAGCGTCGTCGAACTCGTCTACGAGAAAGGTGTGGTCTATCAGGAAAACACGCGAAGCCAGTGGTTCTCCTTCCGCAATGGGAGTTGGGTCTTCGACGTAGATCCTCTGAAACCATCCCCAAGCGGCACCGGGATCTCGCCTAGTATCGCTTCGAGCGAGTTGAACTACCCCCAAATCATTGACCTCGCTCTCAATTCTTGGACCTTGGTGAAGGGCCAAGCCATAGAGGACGGCAAGCCCACGGCCTCGAGCAGCGTAATCCTGGTCTACTTTGCCGGCGGGGTCATCTATCAGGAGAACGCGCAAAACAACTGGTACGCCTGGCGCAACGGAATCTGGGTGGCGACTGCCAACCCGACATCGTTATCTCCGAACGGCGCGACCATCCCTTCAGCGCCGCTGATCAATACAAGCGGCCAAAGTCCCCTCGCGGTAAATACCTGGACGTTGGTCAAGGGGGTGGCGTTCGAGAACGGGCAGCCGACCGCCTCTAGCAGCGTCATCGAGCTGCTCTTCCTCGGAGGAGTCATTTACCAGGAGAACATTTACAAGAACTGGTATGCGTGGCGCAACGGATCCGCCTGGGTAGCCACCGCGCCGCCCATCGTCGCCTCCGCGAACGGCACGGCCATTCCCGGCACGACGCAGATTGTCGACGACGAACTCAACATCTGGACCCTATCAGGCGGTCGAGCCCTCGAGAATCAGGCGCCGACTCCCTCCAGCAGCGTCATCCGCTTGCTCTTCTCGAACAACATCGTCTACCAGGAGAATGTCCACAATAATTGGTATCTGTGGAACGGGTTGACGTGGATAACCTCACCCCCGCCCCCGGGCGCCACTCCACAGCAGTACGCGCTGATCGACCTCGGCACGCTCGGCGGTACGAGCAGTTCGGCGAGTGCGATCAACGCCGGCGGCGAGGTGACCGGCGGCTCGACACTCCCCGGGGATCAGGTGACGCATGCGTTTATCTACGCCAACGGGGCTATGAAGGACATCGGCACGCCCGACGGGGGCACCTATGCGGCAGGCGAGGGCATCAACGCGAGCGGTCAATTGTCGGTGAGTACGCAAGTCGGCTCCCCATGGCTCTATAGCAGCGGAAACTGGACCGAATTGAACCCGGCGGACAGTCCTGATGATTTCGAGGACTTCGCGGGTGGCATCAACGACAGCGGACATATCGTCGGCGAGACCGACTCGAACGGCTTCTTTTACAATGGGACGCTGCATTTCTTCCCAGCGGCGATCGAGAACGTGGGCTTCGGCCGCGGCAGCAACAATTCTGATCTGATCACAGGCACGGTAACCACGGAGCCGGGTATGATCGCGGCTGGGTTCGTTTATAACCCGAAGACCGGATCGGTCACCTACATTGATGCATTCAACGGTGGTAATGAGAGCGCCGGTATCGCGATCAACTCCTCCGGATATACCACCGGCAACGCCGCCTATGGCAACACGCCCATCGATCCGCAGGCCAGTTTAACGGGCCCTCCCCACGCCTTCCTGAACGATGCGCAGGGCTTGCACGACTTGGGCACGCTTGGCGGTTCGACCAGCATGGGGAATGGGATCAATGCCAACAGTGAAGTCGTCGGCTCCTCATACCTTGCCGGCGACAAGGTGATGCACGCATTCCTCTACACCGCCGGCGCCATGGTCGACCTCAACCAGCTGGTATCCTCCAGCCCGCTCGCCCCCTTCGTCACGTTGACGAGTGCGGCGGGCATCAACGACAGTGCTTGGATTATCGCCAATGGCGTCGATTCGCGAACTGGCAACACGCACGGCTATCTCTTGCAGCCGACAACCGCCAAGCCGTAAGGCGGGATTGGGAGGTCGCTTTCTGGGCAGTTCTCGTCACCAAATGATTTGCCGAGATGTACAGTCATCAATTAAGAAGCCTGAGAGAGCCCTTCGAGAAATCGCTTCCGTTGTGTTTGGGTCAGTCCCGGTAATCTTCCAGATTTCCATTTCGCGGCCCGGCTCGTCAATGCCGAGCGGCGACGTGTTCGGGGCAAGCCGCTTGCTAGGCACTCGCGACTCGGCTCGCTCGTGAAGGGGAACCCCTTCCCAAGCCCTTAGGTCCTGGGTTAATCCTCGCAAACGACAACCCTCCATGCAGGATCAAATTGCCTGCGCCGAGCCGCCAAGCGCAAGCAGCGCGAGGTAACAATGGACAGAAGCTCGAGCAGTCCACTGCAATGTCGGCGTCCTCTGACCCGAACCGGCTCCTTGATTGGTGTCGCACGAGCTGCGCCGCCGACTATGATGGGCTATCTTGCAAGGATATCCCGTGCTTTTGTTGACAATCGGTTCTTCGATTCTCTGCACGCTGATCGTCACGATCCTCGTGCTCAATTTTAGAAAGCCCGAAAAGGAACCTCAGCATCGCGTCGAACGTTTCTATGACACGCTCGATCCTCAGCTGAGGCGAGAGATGGGCGTGCTCTTGGGGCCGGCCATCGTAACGGGCAATTGCATTCAAGCCCTGGAGAACGGTGATGAGATATTCCCGGCCATGCTCGAGGCCATCCGTTCGGCTCGGCGCACGATCACGTTCGAGACTTACATCTATTGGTCAGGCCGCATCGGCGACCAGTTCGCCGCCGCGTTGATCGAACGAGCCCGCGCTGGTGTAAGTGTGCACCTCATGCTCGACTGGGTGGGCTGTGACAAGATTTCGCACACGCTAGTCGAGGAGATGAAGAGCGGGGGTATCGAGGTCGAGCGCTATCATGCCGTCCACTGGTTTACGCTCGGTCGACTGAACAATCGAACGCATCGCAAAGTGCTCATCGTGGACGGCACAACGAGCTTCACAGGGGGAGTGGGCATTGCCGATGTCTGGGCTGGCCACGCCCAGGATGCCGACCACTGGCGTGACATTCACTTCAAGGTGCGCGGCCCTGTCTCGGCCCAAATGCAGGCTGCCTTTCTCGACAACTGGATAAAGACCACAGGGCATGTATTGCACGGCGATGCATACTTTCCGGCGATCGAGCCCAGCGGCGATATGGATATGCAGATGTTCATAAGCTCGCCGGATGGAGGCAGCGACAGCATGCGACTCATGTACTTGACGGCGCTCACCGCCACGGCGCACAGCATCGACATGGAGGCCGCGTATTTTGTGCCGGACCCACTGATGATCCGCGAACTCATTGGTGCGCGCCGGCGCGGCGTGCGGATACGGCTGCTCGTCCCGATCGCCCACCTCGACGCGAAGGTCGTCGGTATCGCATCGAAAAGTGAATGGGGTGCATTGCTCGAACAGGGCGTCGAGATTTATCTGTATCAGCCGACGATGCTTCATTGCAAAATGCTGATATTCGACGCCTATATGGTCTCTGTGGGATCCACGAATTTCGACATGCGCTCGTTTGAACTCAACGACGAGGCCAGCCTCAATGTGTATGACCGGCGCTTCGCGCGGCAAATGACGGAGGTTTTCGAAAACGATCTGAAATACTCGGAACCCTACACGCTCGAGGACTGGAAGAACCGGTCCTGGCGCGAGCGGTTCGCCGAGATTGCTGTCCACCCGTTTCTATCCCAACTCTAAGGCAAAGGCCGAGTGGGGTGGGGTGACGCGAGTGTCCGAGGATCTTATTCATTCGCACGACACCCCCGGGGCGCTCACCCGCTGGCAACGCTGGGTGGGGCATTCGGGATACATCGCCGAGGGCCTTCTCTATCTGTTCGTGGGTTTCTTTGCGTTACTCGCGGCCGTGGGGCGACAGCAGCATCCCGACGGGCCGAAGGGGTCGCTTGCGAGGCTTGGTGGTTCAGCGCTCGGCGATGCCTTACTGGTGCTCCTCGCGATTGGACTGACTGCTTTCGTGATCTGGCAACTGGTGCTCGCAATTGCGGATCCTGAACACCCGGCAAATCGTAGCGGCCCGAGGCGCCGTCTGGTGCGTCTGGGGCATCTCTTGAACGGGCTCTTTCATATCGTGTTCGTGTACGAGGCGGTGTGGAGTCTGTTGGGACTCTTCCACAGAGACGATGAGAAAGAGACGCAGGTTCGATGGACGGCTCGCGCCTTGACGGTTCCTGCGGGACGATTCGCCGTGGCCCTTATCGGTGTCGGCATCCTCGCGTTTGGATTCTGGCAGTTCTACCGGGCGGCGACGCGTGAAAAAGACAAGCGCGTCGACTTGAGCCGCACGAGGCTGCGAATCCTCATCAACGCGCTCGGTGTGTATGGACTTGCGGCGCGCGGTGCCGTATTCAGCCTGGCCGGCGGATATCTGATCAAGGCGGTGTTGCGCCATGATCCCAGATATTCGGGTGGAGTTGCCGGCGCGCTCGGCCGCTTGAAGGAGCAGTCTTACGGGGAGTGGTTGCTCGCGGTAGCGGCGGTGGGATTGATGTGCTACGGATTGTGTCAGGTGATAAAGGAGCGTTATCGACGCTTAGGAGACAGTTGAGACTCTGGGCGGATGGGCTGACGGGGCAGAAAGTGAACGGACAATCTCCTGGGCCGTAAAGACAAGCGTTGTCGCCACATTAGGTGAGGGGACAACGACCCCCCGTCGGAGCAATAGAGTGCAGATCCTGTACCGCTTGGTCGTGTTTGTGTGAGAGGTAGAGCTTTTCCGCTTCCATGGCACCAGCGATCCCAGGACCGGAAACAGGGTCGAAAGATCGGACGTATTTAATCCAGCCGGACATCTGCGCTTGGCCTTGAGGCGGGCGTCGCCGGCGTATTACTCCGGCGAGGCCAGGAGCTAGGCGTGGCCGATACCGAGCACCTGCTCAATCGCCTCCAGCAGATCCTCGGGCTCAAACGGCTTGAGAAGCACCGAATGCGCTCCGGCCTCCAATGCAGAGGCGAGGTACGCATTGGTCTTGATCGCCGCGGGCTGGTAGGCGGCCGCCCCGAAATTGCCACCGCCGGAAATAGCGATGATTCGAACCGATGGAAACGACTTGCGGATCAGCCGTATTGTTTGCACGCCATCTATTTTCGGCATGATGATGTCGGTGATAACGAGATCGGTCGGGACACGAGCGAGCTGATCGAGTGCCGGCGAGGCGCCTTCAGCGATTGCCACGGTGTAGCCTGCCAGATCAAGCACGCACTTGATCGAATCGCGCACGTCGGGTTCGTCATCGATGATAAGTATCTTGTGCATCTCGTTTCATGCCTTCGCCGTTCGCAGATCCCGCGGCCCCTCCACCGCCAATACCAGCGGGAAAAATATCCTGAACACCGCTCCCGCGCCGACCTCAGTCTCGACGGTTATGGTCGCGCCGAAACTCTCGACGATTCCATGAACCACGGCAAGGCCCAGGCCGGTTCCCTGACCTACGGAGCGGGTGGTGAAGAAAGGCTCAAACATGCGTTCGACGGTATCTTGATCCATACCGTGGCCCGTGTCGCTTACCGATAATTCGACACCCTGCTGCAGTTCCACCGCGAGTGTGCGTCGTTCGGCGCGCCGCAGTCCAATCGTCAAAATCCCATCCACCCCCTCCATGGCCTGATAAGCGTTGGTGCAAAGATTGATGATCAGGTGCAATGCGAGGGTCGCGTCGCCCTGAACCATCGGGACCTCCTCGATGTCCGTTCGAATTTCAATGCGGGGGGGCGCGAGTGCGGAAAATAGGTTCAGCCCCTCGCCGATCACCACTCTCAGGTCGATCGGGGTCAAGCGCGCGGTATCGAGTTGCCGAGTAAAGGTCAGGATCTTCTTCACAACATCCTTGGCGCGACGCGCCGCCGCCAAAACCCTCTCCAGATTGGTGCGAGAGGAGCCCTGCAGTGCCGCTTCCTTCAATACGGCACTGGTGAATAGGATGATCGGTACCAGCACGTTGTTGATCTCGTGCGCGATGCCGCTCGCGAGCGTGCCCACGGTTTCGAGGCGCTGGCGATGTCGCAACTGCCGTTGCAATTCCTCGCGCCGCATCTCCGATTGCTCTTTTTCCTTGATCTTTGCCTGCAGCCGGTCGTTGACTCCAACCAGTTCGCCCCGCATCGCCTCGAGATCGACTGCGAGGTCGTGAAGCTCTCGAATTCCGGTGGATACATTGAGCACCTGCCCATAATCGCCCCGCGCGATGGCGCGGGACACATCCTGAAGGCGGCGGATGGGCCTGGACAAGCGGTAACTTAGGACGATGGCAATGCCGATGGCCAAGCCCAGATAGCCACCGAGCAGCCACAGCATCCGGTTGAGCGCCAAGTGGATCCGGTCCTCGGCGGGGGCTTCGTCGAACCCGAGCCGCAGCTCCGCGTTGTGGCCCGCTTGGACGATCGGCAACACGATGAAATAAATATGATCGCCCCCTTGGCCAAACGTCAAATCCGTGTGCCGCGGCGCGACAATGTCGGGTGAACCCAGGCGGTCGCGGATGCTCACCCCGCGATCGAAGATCTCGGCGTAGCGCGCATCACCGTGCAGGATCGCCAAATCCAGGAGATCCTCCGTGCGTTGGTGCGAATCGAGCGCCGCGCCCGCCTCAAATTCCTCGGCGATAACTCGGGCGAAAGTTCTCGCATGTTCGGTGAACAGGTCTTCGTGGCTCTTCCTGATCACATAACCCATGCCTAGAAACAGGGCCGGCAGAAGAAACAAATGCACCAGCACTACGAAGATCGTCACGTAGTTGGCAAAGGAAGTCTTGGTTTTCGTGCGCGGCAGGTCAGTCATACCAGATTACCCGTAATAGCTTGATCCGCGGATTCTGCGCGACATCTTTGGCCCATGCGTAGCTTACGGCGGTTGGATCCGCGATAACGGCCTTCAGAAGCAGTTCGAGATTCCTATATACGGTGGGCTTGGCCTGGCCCTGGATGAGGGTCAGGCGAAGCACGCTCCGATCGTAGGTCGTATCGGACATGGACACGACGTTCTGTAGAAATATCTCTTTTACGCGCGAGTCGGACTCGTTCAATACCGGCCGGAGACGGTCGCCATGCTGGGTCACGGTGAGCCCGAGGAACAGTTTGCGGACTTCCAGGGAGTCCAGTTGCTCGACCTTGCTGTCGGCGCTGACGATGAGTACGAGTTGCTCGGCCGCCAATAGCCGTTGCGAGGCCATCAGCAACGAGATCAGCACGGCCGCGGCCGCGATCTTACTCACGGGATTGCCGCACTCCATTGCACCCTGACTTCATTCGATGTACGAGACAAGGACACGATGTGGGACAGCTCCAGCGTCAACGCCTGACGCCGCGTATAGTCCCAACGCACGCCCAGTGCCTGGCGCCTGAGGGCTACGTCGATGTCGGAGTCCATGTCGTCGAAAAGGGCGACATACCGCGATTCCTGCATGCGGGCGGAATCCTCCAGACGGCCGAAAACGGTGAAGGGCGACAAGCGCCTTTCAACTTGCACATAGCCGGAGACGAAGCTTTCGTTGCGAGCCGCCGACGTCAGCGCGACATCGACGTAGTAATTGGCGGCGACGATTCGCCACGCCTCGGAAGTCCAATCCGCGTAGGCCCCGTACAGGTTGATCTTGGCCGAATTGGAACCCAGCGCGACTAAGGTGCGCGGACTGCTGACAGACAGGTCGTCGACGGCGATCAACAAACCCATGCTGCTCGGCCCGACATACTCCGGAAGATAGGCCAGCCGTCCGGTCACCGAGAGCCGATGTCGGCCGGGATTACCGCCGGTGAAGTCGATCGCGTCCAGCTCGCGATCCGACAGCGCCGGCGCCGCGCCGAGCCCGGCCTCTATTTGAATGGCGGATTCCTTGCCGATCGATTGCCGCGACTCGAACAGCGCACCGGCAATGTGCTGCGGAATGATCCCGTGCTCATCCTCCCATCGCTCAATGAAGGGACGGGTGATGTCCGTTTGCAGGTACTGCCCGTGATGGTGCTCGGTGTTCCAGGCGCTCGCAGGCTGATGGAACCGGCCGAACCACAACACCGTCTCGGGAACGAACTCGAAGCCCATTTGGAACCGCTCGAGGTCGCGCTCGTCGGGGGTAATGTAGTACTCCCCGAAGACCCGGAATTTATGCTCCGTGAGGCCCAGCACTATGTCGGCGTTGACCCAGGGATCGGCTTCACCGGCCTGGACACCCCGCGCACCGTGAAAGGCCTCCGCCGCGACAAACACCTCGAAGTCGCTGGAGGTGTGGTCATGCTGGGCGATCGCAAGTCTCGGCCCAGCACCGGCCAGGGCGAGGCACAGCCATATGAGGCGGTAGCAAACGTGCTGCATTCGGGCGCTCCAGCGCGGATAACGACAACTCGATTCTTGGCGGCACCTATGGGAAAGACGATAAGGTGCTGCCGAACTTGCAGATCGGCCGCAATGCCAATAAGCTGCCGTGGCACCTTTCCGTGCCTCGCAACCCAGGGTGAAGGTTGTCGTGAACTCGTACAACAAAAGCAGCGCCTCGAACGCTAACTGCGAAGAGCCTCGGAACTGATTGCCGGATGGCTGGCACATATAAAGGACGCATTGGGAGCCCCGCTTACCGGCGCGGAGCGCTGCGCGTCGTGATCGCCAATCCGCACACCATACTTCGCAGGGGCGTGCGCATGCTTCTGGCGGAGGAGCCAGACCTCGAAGTCATCGGCGAAGCCAGCACCGCCTCCGACGCCGTAGCCCTGGTTAGATGCCTTCAGCCCGATGTGATCATTCACGACCTGTTTGAGACGGGCGAGGGAATCGCCGCGATCCCGCAAATGCGCAGAGACTGCGCGGCCGCGCGCATCGTGATGCTCACCCATGGCCTCGACAAGGGCGCCGAAGAGGCGGCGATCAGGGCGGGCGCGAACGCCTACGTCGTCAACGACTCGCCGCTGGAGGCGCTGCTGGGCGCCGTCCGCGAGGACCTCGCGGATCCCGGCGCTCTGACGGCGCGAAGCAATCCCCAAGATAATCGCTTCGCTGGCGAGGACGCGCGGCTCGCCAGCATGACTATCCGCGAACGAGAAGTGCTGATCGGCGTTGCCCTTGGGCATTCCAGCAAACGCATCGCCGGTGACCTCGGTCGCAGCGTCAAGACCATCGAGAAACACCGGTTCAAGATGATGCACAAGCTCGGGTTGCGCAATTCCGCTGCCGTCGCCCGCTATGCAATAGACAACCGATTGCTGGATCGGGATGACAAAACCGACCAGGGATCGCTCATCGGCCCTCACGATGAAACTAAGGCTCGGCAAGTATGACTGTCTGCCGGGCGCGATAGACGTCCTCGCTCAACAGCCCCTCGTCATAGAGATGCTTCAATTCGCGTAGCTTCGCCTCCTTGGAGCTGACGGAATTGACCTTGTTGTCGGGCGCCGCTACCGGCGTGGCAAACCCCTGCAGCGAGGCCAGTCCGCGCGGCACCGCTGGTGGGCCTGAGCAGGCTTTGAGGCATCGGTTGAGCTCGGTGGGACACTCGATTGCACCGCGTTCCGGAAAATTCGCAAATGCCTGGTTGCAGCGCTCCAGGTGCGCTTCGCAAGCCGCCGAACAGGACGATGCGCCGGCCATGGGCGCCGGCTTCATGGTCGCGGCGCTGCAGCCGCCAAGGGCAATGACAAGCACTGCGCCGCTGATCTTCATGATGGATTGCCTCCGGGGAAAGTTTTATCGCTGCGGGCGATGCGCATTGAGTTGTGAATCACGCAAAGGCTGGAGAGCACCATGGCGGCCGCAGCCACGATAGGCCGCAATAGGCCGCAAGCCGCCATGATGATCGCGATGCTGTTGTAGGCGAAGGCCCAGCAAAGGTTCTGCCGTACGATGCGAAAGGTCCTGCGCGCAAGATCCAGCAGCAAAGGGATCTCGCGCAGATCCTCGCTGGGCAGCACCACATCGGCCGACTCCCTGGCTGGATCCGCGGCGAGGCCGAAAGCCATCCCAACGTCCGCCGCGCCCAAGGCCGGCGCGTCGTTCACACCATCACCCACCATGGCAACCAGTCCGGCCCTCCGCAGCCCGCGAATGTGCTGGACCTTTGCAGTGGGCGACAAGTCGCTCAAAAAGTGCCGGCAACTTAGCGTCCGAGCGACTCGACTCACCGCAGCTTCACCGTCCCCCGACAGCAGGTGGCAGGTGATGCCCGCGACGCGGAGCGCCTCGAAGGCTTCAGCCGCTTCCGGCCGGCAACGGTCGTCAAGAACTACTTCGCCTATGAGGCGCCCGTCAACGGCAATTCCCACCGAAGAGCCGCCGCCATTCGTCGAACCGGGCGGCATCTCGATGCCCGAGTTCGCCAACCAGGACAGTTTACCGACTGCGACCTTCTGATCTTCGACCTGACCCCAAGCACCGCCGCCGGCAAGCGTGCGAACCTCGCCGGCAGCGGGCAGGCTGAGTCCCCCATCTTCTGCCGCTGCCACCAAGGCGCGCGCAACCGGGTGATCCACCCGCACTTCGACGGCCGCTGCAAGCCTCAAACCAGCCGCAGCGTCCTGTGAAGAGCCTGAAATCGGGTGGTAACTGGTGACCTGTGGACGGCCCAAGGTCACGGTTCCAGTCTTGTCGAACGCCAAGATCCGAATCCGCGACAGCGCTTCCCACACGGCACCGCCTTTCACCACGACGCCCCGGCGCAGGGCGAACGAGGAGGCCATGCTGCTCGCCATGGGAGTGGCGATGCCGAGGGCGCAGGGACAGGCCACCACCAAAACGGCCATGGCGGCCTGAAAGCCCCGTTGCCACTGCCCGTCGACCCCCCATAGGACGCAGGCGGCCGTCGCGATGAGCAACACGGCGGGCACAAACACGCCGACTATCCGATCCACCGCGGCCTCGATGGGCGCACGACTTTCCCTGGCTTCGACGGCAAACCGCTCGATACGTTCCTGCAGCGACTCACCTGCACCGGAGGCGCGTATCTCGAGCGCGCCGTCGAGCGCGGTGGACCCCGCGTACAAGTAGCTTCCGAGCGCCGCCAACCGTGGCCGCCATTCCCCCGTCAGCAGCGGTTCGCTCACATCGGCGGTTCCTGCGACGACCGCGCCGTCGACCGGAATTTCCTCCCCCGCGCGCACATGCACGATTTCCCCGGCCCGGACCGAGCCGGGCGCGATCTGCACCTCGATGCCCTCGCGAATCAGACGCGCCTTGCGACGCAGCTTCCCCAGGGTGGGTTTGAGCAGCGCGAGCGCGCGGCGCCGCGCCTCGGCCTCCAGGTATTGGCCCAGCACGACGAAGACCAGCACCATCGTTCCCGAGTCGTAATAAAGATCACGCCCGCCGTGCAGCGTCTGCACGGCCGAATATCCGATGGCCGCCAGGGCACCGAAGCCGATCAGCGCCTCCAGCGATAAATGACCTCGCCGCAGCCCGCGAGAGGCGAGGCGCAACATCGGGACACCCAGCAGCGCAAAGACCGAAAGAGAACAGGCGAACATGATCCAGGAGCTGGTACGCAGCACCTCGGAACCGAGGGCATCAAGGCTTCCAAAGTAGGTCATGCTCTGAAACATCATGACGTTGCCGCTCAGCAACGCCGCGAACGCCAGTTTGGCGAGAAACCAATCGGCCCGTCCGCCTTCGCCGGCGTGGCCAATGATGCGAAACACCCACGCGCATCCTAAGCAGCAGAATCGCAGGATGTCCTCACCCTTCATCTCGACATGAGGATGACTAGAGAGCGGCAAACGGCAGTGCGCACAATGCTGCGCGGCGATATCACGTACGCTCGCGGCCGCCAGCATCCTCACCACCAACCCGAGGAAGGCACGAACCCGAATGCCGCAAGGCCTCGCAATATCAAGAGCACGCCTAACACGACCACCAGGCTACCCGCGAGCCGCTGCGCCTTTATCCGCCCCAGCAGGGCCTGCGGAAAAACCGTCATGACAAAGATGGCCGGTACCGTGCCCAGGCCAAAGACCAGCATGGTGAGAGCACCCAAGGCGGGGCTTCCGGCCAGCGAGGCACGACTGGCGGCGGCATACACCAGGGCGCAGGGAAAAAAGCCCTGCAGAGCACCCAACAGCAGCGGCGCAGCGGAGGGCGAGACGTGGTTGAGGCGTGCGCGACCGGCCATGATCAATCGACCCAGGCCCGTGGCCGGTAAAACCCTGCTCGGATCCCCGAGCCAACCGCTCATCGACATGCCGAACATCAGTGCCGCGGTTCCGGTCAATATCGAGATCGCCCCGGCGATTCCAAAACGGCCGGCAATCGCCTGCGCAATCTGACCGAAGGCCCCCACGACGAGCCCGATCGTGGCATAGCTCGCCATGCGCCCCAGATTGAAAAGCGTTCGCAGCCCGTATTGCGCGGCCGGTGTCGCACCCCGGGGGACAAATTGCGCCGTGCACATCGACACATAAGGTCCGCACATGGCAATGCAATGGGTGCTGCCCAACGCGGATGCAAAGAACAGCAGCACCCAGTCGCCGCTCATCGGAAGCTCAGCGTGATGGTGGTGCATAGTTCAGCGTCTTTTCAGTTGCTCGGTGCCGCCGGCTCTTCGACCTCGCCCTTATCCTCCGGCCATATCTGGAACTTGCTCTCCTCGACATCGCGAAACTGGCCGGTGCGCACCGCCCACAGAAACACGCACCAAGCCGACATGGACATTAGGAAAGCCGAAAAGAACATGTAAAACGTGATGTCCATTCAAATTCCCTCCTGAATCGCCGGCAGCGGCGGGACGTGAAGGTTCCAGCTGAGTCCCATGACCTGATTGAGGACCGCAAAGGCTGCCGCCGTCACCAGCGGCTGCGCAACCACGATCCCCAAAAATCGCATGAAGGTGCGATCGGCCACCGCTCCATTCGGAATCAACGCATAGATTGAGGTGAAGCGCAGCAGGAACCAGGCAAGCAGGGCATTGGTGGCTACATACACGATCCAGCACGCAGCAACCGCCGTGACGCCGCCGCGATTCAAGTGCGCACCCGCGAGCACCGCGAGCGACAGTACGATCCATACGGCAAACAACGTGGACAAGAGGCGCCACTGCCGGTCGATCTCGACCGCGGGCGGCCTCGCGCCCACCCGCCGCTTCATCAACCGGGCGCCGATCCACACGGCCGGCAACAGCAGCGTCGGCACCATGTATGCGGCAAACGCGATCTCGATCAGCCGAAGGAAGGTTTGTGCCATGAGGGCAGCTGCTATCTTGAGGCCGAAAATCCCGCTCTCGACGGCACCGGCGGCTTGCCCCGCTCGGTCGCCAGCGAGAGCGCGTAGTAGACCAGGGCCCAACGGCGCCGATCGGCGAATACCTGCTTGTCGGCCTCGCTCATCTTGTCCATGTCGGCAGACGTCGGCAGTCCTGCGACATACTGTTGAAGTTCGGCCAGATCCTCATCCGTGAACAAGGGTTTGCCCTGCATCTGGGTCCGCCAGGCGCCGAGGTCGGACAACGCCTCACGGGGATACAGGATGGTGTCGTAGAAGGAGGGCATGGGCGTGCCGTTGAGTCCGGTGTTGAAGGTCCGGTAGACGTCGGCCGGCGAATCGCCGAATTTGAATGCGCCGCTGCTGAAATCAAACGGGCGGATGGGAGTCTCCCAGTCGTCCACCAGATCATTGGCTGAGGGTCCGTTGCCTTTGCCCGCATTGCCGTGACACGACCAGCACTGCAGTGTGCGGTACACCATGCGTCCCTCCTGGATGACGGACGGCGGCACTTGCTTGAGGCTGGCATACGGGGGTGTAGGGACTGGTATTGGCTCCGGCACCGCTTCGGACTTGAAGCGCGTCGAGAACGTCTTGATGTAGTCGACCAGATCCCATCGGTCCTGTTCGGGAATCACGTGGCCATCGGCCGCGTTGCCCCAGGCGGGCATGATTTGGCCCTTGCGTATGCCCCGAGATATGGTGCGGAACAGATCCTCGTCGGTCGGCAATGCGCCGGAGGGCGTGGTGCGGCTCTTGAAGGAACCGGCCGTGAAATCGCGCGGCTGCGGGTTGAGGAAATGATACGCGGCGTTGAAATTCGTGGAGCTCCGTGTGTCTTCCGTAAGGCGCCCGTTGCCATACTTACCATGGCATCCCGAGCATTTGATCTCAAAAATAGCCTTGCCACGGCTCTCGCGAAGAACCAACGGATCGGTGGGCGGGGTGCGGTGGATAGCCGGCCAAGCTTCCCACGTGCGCCAGTCGCCAATCGCCGTTCCGATTTTCTGCATGTAGGCCTCGACCCCGACCATTTCCTCGGAGGGAATCGGGCCGTAGTCGTGCATGTCGATGATGCCGTCGCCGTGTGTGCCATCCGCGTTCACGGGCCAGCGGTCCAAGTCGGCGAAATTGGCCGGGCGCTGCCCGATGGCGTCCAATTCCGACTTGGTGACTCGGCCGTCATGATTCTTGTCGTAGGTTTCGATGAATTTGATCACCTCCTGATCGTGCTGCGCGTTCGTGGTGAACAACCATGAGTAGGCCGGCATCATCGACTCGGGCTCAACCGATCTTGGGTCCCAGTGATGCGCGTAGTGCCACTCGTCGGATCGCCGATTGCCTTCGCGTGACAGATCCGGGCCAATGCGGCGGGTACCGAACATCTGCGGCACGTCGTAAATGAATTCGCCCGCCTGGCTCACCGGTCCCCACTTGTCGGTGTCGCGGTTCACCGGGCGCACGAACTGCGAGTGGCAGTACCAGCAGCCTTCGCGGATGTAGACTTTGCGCCCGAGATTTTCGATCTCGGTGCGATGCGGCGTCGGAACCACGTGGCCCTCGACGTCCGTCAGAGTCTCCGGCCTGGTCAGAGATTTCTCGAGGTAGGGGATCAGGCCCTGGCTCGTCATCGCAAGCACGTAGAAGCCCAACGCTGCAATGAGAATGACCGGTTCTATACGCCTCATATTATTAGTCCCAATCGCCGCGGCTGGATCAGTTTCAAGACCACTTCGGTTCAGGCAGACTGTTGATCGAGGCACCCGGCTGCATTTCGATCACTCTTCCATGCTGGATGGTCTTGTATAGATTCCAAAAACCGAGAGCCGCGCCGATATCCATGGTGATGCCGGCAAGGGACCGGACAATCCAGTACGGCTTCATGGCGGACATCGACTCCACGAAGTCGGTGCCGGCCTGCAGGATAGTTCCCTGCATGAGCCCTTGCAGCGTCAAATCGAAGGCCATGACCGAAAAACCGATCACGGTAAGCCAGTAGTGCCACTGCGCGAGGTTCTTCGAATACAGCTCTCGCCCCGCCAATCGCGGCGTTACCCAATACATTCCGGCCGTTGCCCAGATGACAAAGGTGCCAAATACGGTCAGGTGCGAGTGTCCGATGACAAAATCGGTGAAATGCGTGAGCCGCTGCATTTCTCGCAAGGCTTCGGTGGAACCTTGAAAGCAGCCCACAAAGTAGTACAAGGCGCCGATGATGATGAATTTCGCGGGATAGGAATCCTGAAACTGCTTCCAGGCCCCGACAAAGGTTCCGTAAAAGTTCGCCACAACCGTCCAAACCGGAATGATCAGCATCATCGAAGCGACGATGGCAATCGTTTGGGTCCAATAAGGAATGGGGCTGTAGATGTAGTGATGCGTGCCGACGAACGGATAGAAGAAGGCGAGTGCCCAGAAGCCGACCAACGAGAGCTTGTGACTGTAGAGGGGGCGCTTCGCGGCCAGCGGCAGGAAGTAGTACGCCACGCCCAATCCGGCCGGCGTGATCCACAGGCCCACAACATAGTGAATGTACAAACCGTGCATGGCGGCGTTGTTAACGCCGGGCATGGAGTAGGGGAGTATGAAATGACCGAATGCGTAATTCAGGGCGGTCCAGATATACGCGGCGGTCAGGTACCAGAGCGAGACATACAGGCGCGGTTCGGTGCGCTTCGCAATCGTGCCCAATACCTGGATGGTGAGCATGCACAGCACGATTTCCACTGGGATGCTGACCCACAGCGGAAATTCCCCCGCCTCGATGCCGCTGTTGTAGCCCATTGCGAGGGATATGAACCCGACCGTCAGCGCAACGTTCCACATCCAGAATATATGATGCCCCCAACGCTCCTTGTACATCGGCACGCCGCACAGGCGCGGCACAATGTAGTACGTGAGTCCGATGACCGCCGTGGAAAAGCCGCCGAACACAACTCCCATCACATGCACCGGCCGCAGTCGTCCCCAGGTAAGCCACGAGATGTGTCCGAGAAAGTCGTAGTAGTTGAACTTGATGGAGACAATGGCGCCGACGGTCGGAGCGAACACCAACCAGAATGAAGCGGCGGCCATGTATCGGAGAATCAGCTCCCGATCAAACAAGCCCGCGGTAGCCGCGGGTGAGCGCGGAACCGCCTCCCCGAGGCCGAGCATTGCATTCGTACTGGCGCCCATGTTCAGCCCTTGTCGGTCCAAAATTTCATCGTGTACCAGATCATCCAAACGAACATCGCGACATAGACGATCACGAGCCAGGCCGGGACGATCCCATGCCGTTCCTCGATGCCGGGACCCTCGTAGCGGGTTACTTCTTCAGAGTGTCCATCTTTGTTGTTCACGATCAGCCGTCCTAGTTTGTGGCGGGCCCGCCGCCCGCGTAGGTTTTGTGATACCCCGGGCTCAGGCTTTGAATGAAGTGCACCAAATCCCAGGCATCCGTGCTGCTTAGGGAATCGGCGAATGTCGGCATGGGGGTGCCGGAGAGGCCCGCCATGAACACGCGGTAGATGTCGGTGGACTGATCGCCGCACTTGACGTGTCCCTTCGTCAAATCGTAGGGAACGATCGGGTTGCCCCAATCATCTTTGAGTTCGTGCGCCGACGGCCCGTCTCCCTGACCCTTGGAGCCGTGACACTGCGAGCAGTTGTACTTCGCATACACCGCTGAGCCGCGCGTTACCGAGGCCTCGCTGTAGCCGGGATCCAATGGAATGACGATCGCCGCCTGCGGCTTCTCCGTGGCGAAGCGGCTGGAAAAGGTCTTGATGTAGGCGATGACGTCTCTTCGCGAACGGTCGTCGAGGGTTCGCCAGGTAGGCATGTAGGTCCCATACAGCCCGTTCATCAGGGTATGCTCGAGATCCGTGTCGAGCGGCAGAGAGCCTGAAGGTGTGGTGCGCCATTTGAAGGTGCCCTGGCGATAGTCCCGCGGTTTGATGCTCATGTACTCAGCCGCTTCGCCTTGGCCATTGCCCTGATCGCCGTGGCACGACATACAGTAGCGCTGATAAACGAGCTTGCCGGTTTTGGCGTCGCCTTGTTCAGCTGCTATCGCGCTGCCTGCAAACAGCAGCAGCGCCACGCACGCCGGGACAGCTCTTCGGATACGAACTTTCATGATTTACCTCCTAGAACGCCGTCCGCTGCAGGCAGTGAGTGGCTTTTTGTGACTCTTCCGCTCGTCGATTGCCGTGGACATGTTCTTCCTTCACCCGCGCGGCACTGCCGGACGCATTCTCAACCCGTGCCGGCCTTTCAATACGCGAAGTCAACCCCCAGCATGATGTTGTTGACCCGCTGGTCCAATCCCGCCGGGCCGATTCCCCTGACGTTGTCCGATGAGACTTCGCCATGAAAGGCGACCTCATCGCGGATGCTGTAGGCGAGGGTGTAGCGCACGCCCAGGGTCCACTGATCCTGATTGTTGTAATTAGACGCGGCGGTCAGCGAGGGCTGCTGCTGGTTGCGTATCAGGTCATAGCGACCGAAAACCGCCCAGTGCAACAAATCACCGGGCGGCACCCAGATAGCTTCGAGAAACCCGCCGTTCCAGGTGCCGGTGCGGTCGGCGCTTGTTATGCCGTCGCTGTTCAGCAGTAATTCCTTCTTGTCGGAGCCGCGGCCGTATACCAAATCCAGATGCAAGGGAGCGACCGTGGGTCCAACCCAGACGTTCGCTTCTACGCCGTATCGTGTCGATGCGACCAGATGCGAGCCGCTTCCTGGGATCGGAATACCTCCCGAGGTCAGGAACTGCGTCGGGTAGTTGGCCTGCACTCCCCATAGACCCACTTCGAATTCCGATATGGGTCCTTCCTTGAGACGAAAGTATTTCTGAAAATGTCCATAGTAGGACGCTGAGCTGAGCGCGGTGCTCGAACCCAATGAATCCTGCGCAGAGAATACCGATACGCTGTAGCGGGTTACGTCGGTCGCGTCATGACCCAGAATTTCGACGCCTCTTTGATTCTCGCCCATGTCGTAGGCGGAAAGATTGCTGCCGCCCGGTATGCCGGGATGATAGGAATAGAGCAGATAGCTGTCGCTCAGCGAAATTGATCGGTGGCCGGAGGCTGGCAGGTCGATCTCGTGCTGACCGATGCGAACGTTGAACCAGTCGGAGTCTTTTATTACGCGGGAAAAGTAGGCCCAGTATGACTCCAGGTGGACGTCACCGTCGGAGGCGAATCCGGTCGGCACGACCAAGAACGAAATGTTTTTGGTGAGCACGCCCGCCATCAAAAGATCCATGCCGGCATCCGCCACGCCGCCGGAACCTATGTCCTTGGTACCCTGGTCAGTGGGTTGATTCGTGACCTTCGTGTATTCGTAGGTGGGAGTGATGTGCACGGCCACCGGCCAGTATCCCGGATCGGCGGTGACCGTATCGTCCCGCCCGAGGCGAAGCTGGTAGCCGTTGTCTCGGAATGAGCGCCCGAAATCGTTCAACACCGGCCACGCTTCGTGGCAGGAGGTGCAGCGCAGGGAGTATTTGCGCGCAAATGCCGGGATCGCCGATGCGGGCGCGGTGAACACGAACATGACGACGGCCAACAGCGCAAATTGCAAAACTATTCGCAACGGGTGTTTGAGTGACACGAGACGGCTCCTTGTGCAGAACTTTCCCGGCGCTACTTGTAGTTATTTAGCCGCCAGGGAGAGCTTCGGTTTTACTGTTTGCCCCGCGGCGACGACGACAGGCTCCGATTTTTCACCGGCAACCTCGTGCCATGCCACCAGGGTATAGCTTCCCGGCGGCACATCTTTGATCGTGAATCGACCATCGGGGCCGGTTGTTGCGTAGTAAGGATTGTCCAGTTCCATGATCCAGGCGTGCATCCATTCATGCGCATCGCACTTGACCTTGATGAGCCCGGGACTGCCTGGCAGGGGCTTGGTTACGGAGAAGCCCTTGAACGGCAGCGCCACGTTGTAAATCGTGGCATTGGTCTCCGCGTTCTGGGGGTGAGTGTTGTGCAGAACGGTGTCGTTGGAAGATATCTTGATCGACTCTCCAACCATTGCACCTTGGGCTCGGGGGTGGAACATGCAATGTTCGTTGACAAGATTCAGCGGCTCCGCCGGCGCCGCCTTCCCTTTTGTGATGTCCTTGAGATAAACAATGACGTTCTCGAGTCCACCTCCAGGACCGACGCTGTAAGTGGGATCGGGAATCGAAACCCCACAATAATCCTGATTCTTGGTGACTTTGAGCGTCGCTGCAGCAGGCGCCGCACCCGACAGAGTCACCACTCCGTCTATGGTCCCTCCACCCGTCACCGTAATAACTTCGTATGCGGCTTGGGCAGGCCTTCCCATCGACAGGGCGAGGGCGGCGATGCCCGCCAGCGCGAATCGCGATGAGCGTTTGGAGACAGAAGTACTTTGCATCGCAATGCGTCGGTCGACGAATCTCATAGGTCTCCCTCAATGATCGTTGGGCGAGTAGCGGTCGGAATGACAGTTCTTTCCGGTCGTCTCAGCGCAGGTACAGTGCAATGCGATGCGCGTCCTCACAATGGGAACTTCTACTCGTCACTCTTCAGTCATTGGATAAAACTACCCATGGGTAATCGAGTCTTGCAATGGACTTCGGTGGTGGCGATTTCATGTCAAGTTCGTCCGCGAGGCGCTTCGCGGGGCCGCCGTCTCGGCACGCCGCGCAGAATGATGACCTCAATGCACATCGGGGCGATCCGCCCGATCGGTTCTCTCGGCAGGGCGGAGGACCAACAGCGGGCCTCGGAGTACCGCATGTCGTAACCCTCCACGAAGCCGTCGCATTGGCGTCAAACAACAAGAAATGACCTCCAGGCGCTGCTACTTCACCTGCAGATCCTGTAGCGTTCCTTGCGAGCGCTCGAAACAGCCCTTGGCTGCACGCTTCACAGCAAACGACACGAAGCATTCATGAGCACAAACGATCGAAGCGGCGAAACGGCAACGCCTGGAATCACCTGGCAAGTAGTTTGGGCGTGCAAACCAAGTTGGCGCGTCGCTGCAACTTCCACCAAGCGCTATCGGGGCCTGCGCGCTTAGTCCTTGTGCGGCTGATCGTCGATGTGCGCTCGTTTAGAGCGCGGTTCGATCAACCTTGCACCCTTCGGAGTCTTGACAACGATGGATAACGGCCCGGGATTGTATCGAGCACGACGCTTTTCCTCCGGCTCTAAATCACTTGTTTTTCCGCAAAAAAGCCGGCGGTCTCCCTGAGCTGAATGACCGTCAAAGACACATCTCATCGTGCCTTGGCCCGTTAATTGCAGCCCCAGTTAGTACAAACCGCTGCGCACCGAAGTAGGTGTGGACGCGGCAGCCACAAAAAAATAGGGGTGCATGATGCTTAAAGTTCATCATCGGACGCGTATTGTTTTCAGCTTTTTGATTGCGCTCTCGGCCCTGCCGGTATCGAGAGGGTCCGCTGAAATGCCAACGGCCGATGCCGACCTCGACGAGGTTATCGTGACTGGCTCACGACAGTCGGGCCTAAAAGCGTCCGAGAGTCCGGCGCCTATTCAGATTCTGAGCGCGGACGCGCTGCAAACAGCCACTGGAAGCGGTCAGTTGATGGATACACTGGCGCAGCTCGTACCTTCGCTCACCGTGCAAGCCTTTGGCTTTGACATGGGCGGCCAAACGCTCTTGGCGAAGCTGCGCGGCTTGAGTCCCAATCACGTACTCGTGCTCGTCAACGGCAAACGTCGCCATACCACCTCCAATCTGGCCGTCGATTCTGGCCCGTATCAGGGGGGTGCCGGTGTCGACTTGAATTTCATTCCGGTAGATGCGATCGATCACATCGAAGTATTGACCGACGGCGCAGCGGCACAATACGGCAGCGATGCCATCGCGGGCGTCATCAACATCATCCTGAAAAAAAACTCCTCGGGGGGCGTGGTCAATGGGTTGTACGGACAATATGGAAACAATGGCGGTGGTAAAACCGAGGACGTCAGCGCGAACACGGGATTTGCCCCCACCGAAGGCGGCTATTTCAGCCTCACCGGAGATTTTCGCAACCATGGCCACAGCAATGTGGGTGAGATCGACGAACGCGTGATCAACCCGGCGAATTTCGATTCATATCCGAATTCGAATTTGCCCAATGTGCCTGGATGGCCATATCTTAATAAAATTTCCGGCGACGGCCAGCAACAAATCAAAATTATGGCTGCCAATATGGGCTTTGACTTTACGGACGGCACGGAATTGTACTCAGTCATCACCTACGGCCGTAAAGACGCTGCTTCGTATGAAAACTACCGGCCGCCCGCCAAAGCCGACTACACGAGTGCTCAAACCGGTGAGTTGGTTGTTCCATACCCTTTCGGTTTCAACCCGCAGGAAACCAGTCACGAAGATGATTTTCAGATCAATGCAGGCGTCAAGGGTTCGACAGCGAATTGGAATTGGGATTTGAACGCTGGGTACGGCGGCGATCGTGTCGAGATAGGCACCATTTGGACATTTAGTTTTCAGCCCCAGGCTCTCGGCCTGCCAAGTCCGCAAAGTTTCTATGATGGCTCCCTGCAAACGCGCCAGTTCACCGCGACGCTGGACTTGAATCGCGACTTCGATGTCGGCTTGGCGGGGCCGATGAACATCGCCTTCGGCGGCGAGTTCCGACGCGAGACCTATACGGTCGGTGCGGGAGTGCCGTACTCCTATGAAGGCGGGGGCGCCTCGTCCTATCCGGGATTTGCACCGGCTTCGGCAGGATCCAACTCGCGCAAGAATGAGGCCGCGTACATTGACCTCGCGCTAAATCCGATCACCGGACTGCGCGTCGATGCTGCCGGCCGGTTCGAGCACTACACCGACTTCGGCGATGCCAAAGTCGGGAAGCTGACGGCTCGTTATGACTTTGCGCCTGAGTTCGCGCTGCGCGGCACGGTCAGCAACGGGTTCCGGGCTCCGACATTGGCCGAGGAGTTCTATAGCTCGACGAACGTCGGCCCGACGACTGCGTTCATTCAGCTGGCGCCCAACTCAGCAGCGGGTAAGCTGCTGGGTTTGGGCAATGGTCTTGAACCAGAACACTCCATGAACTTCAGTTTGGGCGCAGTATGGCGACCGATCCCAGACATGAATGCCACATTGGACGTCTATCAGATCACGATTACGAATCGTATCGTTGGCAGCGGGCAGATCATCGGGAACAGCAGCGGCAAACCCATTTCTGACGTGGTCAACAACGCCATTCTGGCAAGCGGCAACCAAATCGATCCGGCTGTTTTGGCAACCGGCTCGACCGGGGTCAACGTATTCGCCAATGGGATTGACACCCGAACGCGGGGCGCCGACCTCATGTTCGATTTCCCAGTCGACTACGGCTTCGCCAAGGTCGATTACAGCATCGGCGCGACCTACAACGACACCACGATCACCAAGTACGCAGCTACACCGGCGGCACTCGCCCACGTAGTTGATGGACTGGCCACAAACGAGTTGTATGATCCCACAGCCTATTCGGATCTGACTACCGCGAGTCCCAAGTACATCGTCAATTTGGGGGCGCTGTTCACTTTGGGAAAACTGACGGCCAATCTTCTCGAGAAGGTCTACGGCCCTTCATCGGAGTATCAAAATGACGACGGCGACAATGGCGGAACGGGCCCAGGGTCCGTTGCCGCCTGCGCGCCCAAACCGGGTACGCTCTTCATCTGCCCCGGCGGGTTCGAATACTTCCAATCGCGCATCGGCGTTACGCCGATCACCAATCTGGACATTGCGTATGAGTTAAAAGAGGGGTTGAGGCTCAGCGTTGGTGCCATCAACTTGTTTAACCGATTTCCAGGGAGACTCAATGCGGAGCAGTTGTCACATACCAACAGCTTCGCGTACGGCGATAACGCCGGCGTGACGCAGTATCCGGTATTTTCGCCGTTCGGCATCAACGGTGGGTTTTATTACGTCAAGGCGTCGTACAAGTGGTAGAGGCGGGCCAGCGTCGGCCCGAAGTCCGAGTAATGCGCCGTTATTAAGGTCAGGATCGCGGCGCCGGAAGTCGTCCCAGAACCAGCGGCTTATGGGGCGTGCACGCCTGCGCGAGACGAGTCCGCCGCGCGCCACCGACGCGCATGGAGGTTGAACCTTGCGAACCCCCAAGGTCAAAGATCTTTGCCGCTTCAACCTGCGTGAATCTGCGTTTGCGAACTCTGGTGGTGACGCCGACTGGATCCAGCTCTAAGTGACTCATCGTGCCGCACTGCCTAAAGGCATTGTCGGCGCCAGTTAAGAATGTCCTATCTTTTTCACGGATAGAAATGTCCTGTGAAAGTAACCAGGGCCCTTTAGTGCTCGACGTCTTGAAATAGTCTTCCTTCAAATAGTGCCAGCAGAAAGTCATCAAAGGTCACAGCAACAGGCAGCGCTTCGCTCAATTCCATGCCTATGAAGGGAACTACCACAATCGCTGTGGCAGCTGTGCGCATATCGAATGCGAACGCCTCTCTGCCGCCATTCGTACCGAACAAAAGAAGACCAGGCGTGTACTCGGCAACCTCATAGTTCATATTCATTTGAATTAAATCTTCGATCCGCCAGAACCTGGCATATTCGATTCCGATGAAACCCTCGCCACCATTGAAGCGCCGCAGAAAATCCGCGTATTCAGTTGGAAGAACTATTCCCGTCTCGCGCTCAAACTGAGTTAGTGAACTCTCATCCGCACGTGGATTCTTTTCGAACGCGACTAGAAGCTGGTCAATGTGAGAAGCACTCATGACATCTCAATAGGGATTTGCATCTTAGGTTAGGCGAGCCGGGGCAGGGTATCGACGAGTAGGGCATTTGACGCTTCGCTTCTCACCGCGGTGATCGAAAGATCATCTTCAACATGGCGCCGAATCTCTTGTTTCGCACGAGCTCTACCTGGTGCACGAGGGTGAGCTTATCAAACTCCCGATACGCAAGCGCCCGACAGATCGAAGGTTATTACCATCCAGGCGGACATCTGAACTTCGCCAGAAGCGGACACCTTGTCGGCGCCAGTTAAGAATGTCCTATTCTTCTCACGGATAGAAATGTCCTGAGCGGATGTACAGCGCGTTCCGCTTGCCTGTTAGTTGTATCGGGAGTCTTGTTCCAAGAGATTCAGCTCCGGCTTTGCCAGCCTCCACTCTGGATCGTGCTTCATGAGATATTTCCACTGGCGCTGGGGCTTAGCCGACGAGGTCAAAGTCTTCAGCGCTCTGTTGGCAATTTCCGGATCGTGCACGCGATATCGAATTTCTCTTTTGTCTCTGCAGGTGACCCGTGCAAGAAACACCGCGTTTGATTCTAATTTCAGGGATTCGGAGATCTCGTCTTCGAGCTCGTTGAGAATTCGAGCTTCTTCCGAGTTGGGCATTCCGTTAGCGCCTAAACTTTCGCAGGTTATTACGATAGAGAGGTCCCACTGCAAATAGTCGAGATGATCGAATGTTCTGAGCGCGGAGTTCACAATCACAACCGCAGGGTCAGGCCCTATCGACGTATTGATCAACGTGTAATAGGGTGCAGGAATCTTTGTCTTCATGTACGCCGCATTTTAAATTCATTGCCGACTCGCGCGTTGCCTCAAAATACGCAAATGTCGACTCGGTCCCGCAGAATCGCACGACCATCAAACGGCTCGTTGCATCGTCGACATAGACCAGCGCTGTGCATGCCGGAGCACGACCTTCAAACCACTAGGCAGGCGCGGCGTGCCCGTGGTTGCTGGACTTTTGGAGGCCGTAACTTGCGCGGAATCCACAGGCCTGAGGCTATCTGCAGTTGCCGGACGGTCTCTTTGGCAATCGCGACGCCGTGGCGCCTTTCGAGCTTCTCTGCGGCCAATGTTGGGCCAAAATCTGGGTACTGCTCGCGCAGGATCCCGATGATCCGCTCGGCCAAGGAAGCCTTTAGCGCGCGATTACTGCCCACTGGGCCATTGGCCACGATATCGGACTACGAGTCGTTCGATCTGACGGACGCTCATTCCTAATCGTTGAGCGGCGATACTGGGCTTCATGTCACGGTCGACAACTGCTTGAATGGTCTTTAGGCGGTCGAGATCTTTCATGTATCGCGTTATCCCAGGGTCGGACATTAGAAGGCTCCCAAGCCATTGACCTGACAGGGAGGCTCAATCCTCAAGCCCTAAAACACGACACTTGTATCTAGCCAGAACGCGACGTTTCTAAATGGGTATTACAAGGCTTGCCTCAGCCAAGTTCAGATGTCCACGTTCTGGCTAAGTTGAAATGTCCGCCTGAACCTCCTTCAGTTGATCCATAAATTGCGTTCCGAACATCTTCGAGAGACGGTCTGACGCTCGCAGAGCGTTAGAAGGTCCGCTCTCTTCAGCCTCTGTCGGAATCAATCCCGCTTCCCGCAGCCGTCGCTTAGTTTGCGCAATGGAAGCCTTCGATTGAATCGCGGACTCGAGATCCTCCGGCGCGAGTTCACGTTGTTTCTTGCTGTCGACGAGTTTCTCGCGCGGCACGATGGTTCCGTCGGCACGGTGAGCAGTGGAAGGGCGGTCAACAACACGGCTGTCGCGCTTCGCCTGGACGAGCTGCGCGACCTGAAGCGTAGACCCTAGGCGCTTGTTGTCGACGACCTGTCCCTGGTCGATGGCGCTAAGCTTGTCGTACTCGCCGTGAGGCAAAGCTTTGCCGGCCACGCGAATCTCAAGCCGTCCATCCGGAAACTGGAAGATCTCGATGTACTTGCCAATCAGCCGGCGATTGTCGGGAGTGTCCTCGAGGAGCAGCAGCTTGCGCTCGTAATGCAGTGTGAGGCTCTTGGTGACTTTACGCAGCTCCCGCCAGGAGAAGATGAGATCGAGCTCTTCATCGTCGCGCAGAGCCCGATGCGCGTCATGTGCGCCGCGGGGAGGTTTTGCAAACTTCGCGTTGTAGTCTTCGATAAACAGCGGCATGAAGCTGTTCGCCGCCTCGATGGTCGAGATCTTCTGCAGCCGCAGCTCCTTCACCAGACGGTCTTGCAGGGTCAGGTTGGCTCGTTCGACACGGCCCTTGGCGGGGGCGGTGTTCGCACAAATCCCGTCAATATTAAGCTCATAAAGCGCCCGCCCGAACTGCGTGTGGCCCGGTCCGCTGGTCGTGGGTCTGTTGATGCGAAAAATGCTCGCCTTGTCGCTGTAAAATGCCAGCGGCTTGCCAAAGCGATCGATGTACTCTCGCGTGGCCTCGAAATAGGCAAATGTCGACTCGGAGCCGCCGAATCGCACGACCATCAGTCGGCTTGTCGCATCGTCGACGTAAACAATCGCGGTACACGCCGGTGCGCGGTCCTCAAACCAATGGTGGTCGCAACCATCGATCTGCACAAGCTCACCAAAGCATGCGCGTCGAACGCGGGGCTGGTGGACTTTGATCGGTCGCAGCTTGCGCGGGATCCATAATCCCGATGTCATCTGCAAGCGTCGAACCGTCTCCTTGGCGAGCACGATGCCGTCACGCAGTGCCAGCTTCTCAGCGGCCAGCGTCGGGCCAAAATCCGGATAGCTCTCGCGCAGGATCGCCACAACTCGCTGCTCGAGATCCGCGTCCAGGCGGTTGTTACTGGGGCGTTGATAGCGTCGTGAAACGAGACCCGTTGGACCTTCGCCGCGGTAGCGGCTGGCTAGACGTCGAACCTGGCGTGTACTCATTCCCAAACGCTCGGCCGCGCGTATCGGCTTCAAATCTCCATCAATGACGGCCTGAATGCACTTCAAACGATCCAGCTCCCGCATGCTCATTGTCACTCTGGCTTGGTGCCGCATTGCCGATCTCCCAGACCCGAAACGGGGTCGATAGACCGGACGTTAATACCCATCCAGGCGGACATCTGAACTTAGCCAAAAGCGGACATCTCAACTTGGCCCCTATAAGGCTAGTTCGCATAATGTATATTATGTTAAATCTTGAATGCATGCCGAGCAGAGATCGGTTTCCTGTTGTCGTCGCTCAGAGATTTAGGCGCCCCGCTGTTAACCGTGAGACTGCGGAACTCAGCAGATTCAGAGTTTGGCCGCCTTGGGGACACGAGTTTGTTGAATCTACTGACATTTCTGTGAGCCTGGCGATCCTTTATCCAAAACCCACGTTGCGCCGACCTAGCGGGAACGGGAAATTGACAGAAAAGTATGAGCCCCGCCGCATTTCAACAAGAGATCGCCACATCAGGCCCCGGTGGGCGCCCGCTTGAATCAGCACTTATTTTTTTCCGAACTGAATAGTATCTCTATTACGTTACTGCGGTAACGGTGGGGTAAGTGAGCGACATTCATGAGATGGACTACTGGCCTGATCGCCCTGGTTGTGGCAACCAGTATTGCCACCGGTTCCCTAGCCCAAAGTCCCCCACTCTGGGCCACGGTACCCGCAGTTCCTGCGTTAACTCGGCCCGAGCGCAGCGGATTCGTTGAACACGAAGGTGCGAGGCTGTATTTCGCCATATTCAATTCCCGGGGTGGCTCACCGGTGCTATTGCTCCACGGAGGCTTTGCCTCGTCCGAGTCTTGGGGGTTTGAGGTGCCGAGACTTGCGGCGAATCATGAGGTCATCGTGATGGATACGCGCGGTCATGGGCGAAGCACCTTGGGTGCGGAGCACCTCAGCTATCGTCAATTCGCTTCTGATGCAATCGCGGTGCTGGATGCCGCTGGCGTGCGCAAGGCATCTATCTTAGGAGCGAGCGACGGCGGAATCACCGGCCTGCTGCTCGCCATCGAGCGTCCCGAACGAGTGGATAAGCTTTTCATTTGGGGCGCAAATTTCAACACTAAGGCGGAGCCCGCTACACCTCCGGACCCGGCTATGAAGGACGTGGGCGCGCTCTACATCGCCCAAATGGAAGCGCAGTATCGAGCGATCTCTCCGACGCCACAGGGGTTTGAAGCTCTTCGCAACGCCCTTCGCCGCCTGTATGCGACTGAACCTGCCCTGACACCGAAAGAGCTGTCCTCCATCCAGGCGCCAACCGTCGTTGCTGATGGAGCCCACGAGCAATTCATTGCACCGGATCACACGGCGACGCTCGCCAAATTAATCCCGGATGCAAGGCTGGTCATTCTCCGTGATGTCAGTCACGGCGGACCGCAGCAGGACCCGGCTGGCTTTCATGCGCTCGTTGCGCAGTTACTTGATACGGTTCAATAGCCATTGTCAGATCCCGCGCTCGCTTTATGCAAAGCGTCGCAGTCGCGGCGAGTGAGCATGCTCCAATTGTTACGGGCTTGTCGCACCGCACTTGATAAATGCCGGCGGGAAACCAGCAACCGTCAAAAAGCGTAGATTTCGCGAATGCGAACAGGCACGACTCCCTGACGCATCTATTTGATGGGATGCGACAAGCATCCCGGCTCATCTCCTAATGCTTTGCGTCCGCTCGTGGCCGCACACCGGAAGCTCTTGGCCTTGAAGGGCGGGTTGTGACGGGTTTGGATGTCAGTGACATCCGACATAGCCTCGCGCCGCCGGACGTCGGTTTGCGGCGTAGAGTCTCCTCGGTCTCGCTGCCTTCGCCATGCTAGCGGCGTAGTAGCCGAGCCTGCCTACAGCTTCAACAATGAGGAACAGGGATATGTACTCCATTATTCCAAGCACACTTCGCTGGGCTCCGCTTCGCTTGACAACGACATTCGTCCTCTTACTTTTGGGCATTTTCTCGAATTTTAGTTTATACGCAGCTTCAGATGCGGCCACTCCGGCACCGCAGTGGGCCGCCGCAATGAGTTTCGGGGGGAGTGGATTAGAACAACCCTACGCGGTCAAAGCCGATCGTGAAGGCAACCGGTATGTCACCGGAGCTTTCTCCAGCACCGCCCTCTTTCCAAGCAAGTTTCAAACCGTCGCCGCGCCTCAAGCCACCCAGGCCGGCACCCGTCTAACCTCCGCCGGCGGCACTGACTTCTTTCTGGCCAAGTACGATCCAGATGGAACGCTGCTCTGGGTAGTTCAAGGCGGCGGAACGGGAGACGACACGGGATACGGCGTTGACTTCGATGCCAATGGAAACATCTATGTCGCCGGCTCTTTCATAGATTCGGCGACGCTACGGGGCGTGAACAGCAAGAATGTCACCGTCTCCGGTCTGAGCCGGACGACATTTTTCGCCAAGTACAGCGCCACGGGGGCACTGCAGTGGGTCCAAACCGGCTCGGCAGCCGATGGTGTTCCCGGTGAAAACAATGGGCTCGGTGTCGCGGTCGAGCCGGTGAGCGGAAGTGTTTTTGTCACCGGCATGGGTCAATTTGACCTTGCGTTCTCCTCTGCCGATGGATCGAGCAACGTTGTGCAGGGCGCTGGCAGTTGGCACTTGGTGCTCGTCAAATACAACACGGACGGGAAGTTCATGTGGGGCGAAACAAACTCCGCAACCGCGAACTCGATTTCTTATCGTGTCGCCGTTGATACCAATGCCAATGCCTATGTCATTGGCTGGATGGAGGGAAACACCTCCTTCAGCAGCTCAGATTCGAACAGCGTAATGGTCCCGGGTTTCAGCTTCCCCATCCAGTCGGCTCCCGACTACCCCAACGACGCATTCATTGCGAAATACGACACCAATGGGGTTCTTAAGTGGGTCAACCACCTCGGCGGTTACAAGGCGACCGCCACCGACGTCGCCGTAAGTCCCTATGGCGAAATCAGCGTCACGGGATTTATCGGCAATATCAACTCACCCGGCCAGAATTCGACCAACGTGACTTCGCAACCGGGCGGCAGCACCATCAATCTTGGCGGGGGCCAGTTCACCACCCCTTTCAACAATGACATCTTCGTTGCGACCTACTCCACCGCGGGCGTCTTGCTGGATGCGCGTCGATGGGGCGGTTCCGGAGACGACGAGGGGGGCGCCATCGCCTACGACCGCGACGGCAATCTGATCCTTGCCGGAGTTTATGAAAAGCAGTTCCACATCGAGGGTGCCTTTCTGAATGGCGCTCAGAACGTGCTCGACCCTTTCATCTTGAAGTTCACGCGCCCCGTGACGTACGCCCAATCGAATTTGGTTCTGAACAACTTGGAGTGGCTCAAGAGCGCCTCGGGTCCCATTGTCGGGTCGGAAAACCAGCGGCTCGATATCGGATTGACGCCTAATGGAAATGTGCTTGTGACTGGCGCATTTCAGCCTTCTGCGCAATTCGGCACCCTAAAGTTGGTGAGCTCCGGGGGGCAAGACGGCCTTGTCGTATGTCTCAACGTGAACGGACAGAATAGCGAGTGCAATTGACCGACAGATTGAGGCGTGGCCATTGGCGCATAGACCGATCAATGGCCATTGCTTGGCAGCCTGCTGGAGACCCGCGACAGTGGATGAGGCGACCCTAACTTAGGGTCGCCTCATCGTCTCAACACATACGAGGTTCGCGAATTGCAGCCGGCGAGATCACCAAGGCCATTGGTCTCTTCATGCGCTGCCCAAACTGAGCAGCAGCTCATCCAGTTGCTCGAACTGGCCAGGCAGGCCACTCTCACTGCCGCCGGCACGCTCGAGAGATTCTTTGGACCGGTAAAGTTCTTGCAGAACAAGCTGCGTCTTGCCCCGCTTTTCCTCGAATGTCACCGTGGTGACGGCGCCGTCCTCGCTTTCCTCATTGGTCCATACAATGCGCGAGTGCGGTGTAACTTCCAGGTACTTCCCGAAAAATGCCATGGACCCGTGTCCCGGGATATCGAATTCAAGACGATAAGTGCCACCGGTGCGTATGTCTGCCTCGTATGAGAGCAGGGAGAAGCCGGGGGTTTTCGGCACCCACCATCGCTTGAACAACTCAGGCTTAGTCCAGGCCTCGAATACCAATCGAGCCGGAGCGTCGAAGGTTCGCGTAACGACAATCTCACGATCGGACTTACGCTCGACCGCCGTTTGATTCTTCGCCGTGAGCTCATTGTCTTTTCTCGCGTCCATCAACCTTCTCCTTGCTTTTCAATTCCTCAATGACTTGGTCCAGTGCCTGGAAGCGCGCGTCCCATAGCTGGCGGTATTCTTCGATCCATGCCGCTTCTTCCTGCAGTCGGCGCGGCCCGAGCATGCAAGTGCGCACTCGCCCGATCTTCTCCGTGGCGACCAGTCCGGCCTGCTCCAGGATGCCGACATGCTTCTTCATGCCCGTGAGACTCATGCGAAATTTGTTCGCTAGAGCGGTAATTGAGGCGTCGGCCTGCGCCAACTGAGCAAGGACGCCGCGTCTCGTGGCGTCCGACAGTGCGCTGAATGAAGCATCGAAGTTTCGATGAGCATACTGAACCATATGGTGCAGTATATAGATGATGGATATCCGCAGCAACTCCAAAGCCGCCGGACATTGACGCTATCCATGTGCACGCACATGGTTTCCACAAACTGTACCCATGACCGCGCAACGTGCTTCGCATTCGATGCGTCCCCTCGATTGCCCCTCCCCTGCTGCCGAGTGGGCCTTCGGGGTCGGGATCATATTCGATCAATTAGAGACTAGAGATAGGCGTAGATCACCGCCCTAATACTGTGGGAAGGGCCATAGAAGCTCATGGCTAGGACCCATCATCGCGAGGCTTGGCGACGAGATCCGTGGCGTGACCAGCTGAGCCTCGCGCAGGCGGCATAGTGTCGGATGCGGCTGTAAACTCGAGAGGCATTGCGCGATTCTCGGCAGCACGGGTCATGCA
>DASXOQ010000138.1:0-54704 GCA_036494165.1 Steroidobacteraceae bacterium | reverse complement strand
CTCGCGCGCCGATCCGAAGAGCATCTCAAGGGCATGGTCCTCCCCGGCACCTTGTTCGAGGAAATGGGATTCAACTACGTCGGGCCCATCGACGGTCATGACGTGAAAGCCCTGGTCGACACGCTGCGTAATCTCAAGAAGCTCAAGGGGCCGCAGTTTTTGCACGTGGTCACCCGCAAGGGCAAGGGCTATGCCCCCGCCGAAGCCGATCCGATCAAATGGCACGGTCCGGGTCCTTTCGACCCGGCGAGCGGCATGATCTTCAAAGAAGCGAGCACCGGCCCCACCTACTCGCAAATCTTCGGCAAATGGCTGTGCGACATGGCCGAAAAAGATCCGGCGGTGGTGGCCATCACGCCGGCGATGCGCGAGGGGTCGGGCCTGGTCGAATACTCCAAGCGCTTTCCGGAACGCTACTTCGACGTCGCGATCGCCGAGCAGCACGCCGTGACCTTTGCCGCGGGCCTCGCCACCGAAGGACTGAAGCCGGTGGTGGCCATCTATTCCACCTTCCTGCAACGCGCCTACGATCAGCTGGTTCACGACGTGGCCCTGCAGAATCTGCCGGTGGTGTTCGCGGTGGACCGCGCCGGGCTGGTGGGCAGCGATGGCGCAACCCACCAAGGAGCGTACGACCTGTCGTTCCTGCGCTGCATTCCCAACATGGTGGTCATGACGCCGGCCGACGAAAACGAATGCCGGCAGATGCTCTATACCGGCACCACGCTCTCATCGCCGTCCGTAATCCGTTATCCGCGCGGCACCGGACCCGGCGCCGCCATCGTCCAGGAAATGACGGCGCTGCCGGTGGGCGTTGCGCAGTTGCGGCGCGAAGGCCGCAGCGGACTTGCGATCCTTGCCTTCGGCGCCCTGGTGGACTCGGCGCAGAAGATAGCCGAGCGCCTCGATGCAACGCTGGTCAACATGCGCTTCGTGAAGCCGCTGGACGAGAGCATGATCATGGCGGTCGCGGAGAAGCACCGCGCCATCATCACCATTGAAGAGAATGCCGTCATGGGCGGCGCCGGCTCCGCAGTGGGCGAGTTGCTGGCCGAGCGCGGCTTCCAGCTGCCGCTGCATCACATCGGCATTCCCGACAAGTTCATCGAGCACGGCAGCCGCGACACCTGCCTTGCTTCCGCGCGACTGGATCTTGCGGGGCTCACCGCCAACGTCGAGGGCTGGTGGGATCAACAGATGCAGGATGTGCGCCGTTCGGTGAGCAGCGCCTGACCTGCGCGTCGAATCGTGCGCAGCGCTGGCGCACCGCTTCCCACAGCTGCCTGAATTGCGGATGGGTTCGAATCGTCCTGGAGGAGGGGTCGTGCCAGTGACTGCGAGTGCCGTCCTTGAGGCCGAAGTCAGCTCAAGAGCTTGGTCACGGCAGCGTTGATTCCGAAGCCGCCGATGATGAGCCAGACGAACAGCACCGCCGCGAGCGCCAGCGGCTTAAGACCCGCCGTCTTGATGGCCGACGCATTGGTCGTGAGCCCGAGCGCTGCCATGGCCATGGCCAGAATCGCAGTGTCGAGGTCCACTGCGGTGGCCACCACGGTGTGCGGCAGCAGGTCGAAGGAGTTGAACGCCGCGACCGCCACGAAGCCGACCGCGAACCAGGGAATAACGATGCGATTGCCCGTTCGAGACCCTTCGGCGTCGGCGTTCTCGGTCTTGGCGAGATAGGCCGATAGAGCCATCAGGAACGGCGCCAGCATCATGACCCGCACCATCTTGGTGATCACCGCCGTGTCGGCAGCGGCCTGCGACACCGCGCGGCCCGCGGCCACCACCTGCGCCACCTCGTGCACGGTGGAGCCGGTGTAGATGCCATAAGCGGTGGGCGACAGCGCGATGAAGTGAAAGTCGCGCGCCAGACCGTAGAGCGCGGGATAGAGAAACATTCCCAGGGTGCCGAACACCACCACGGTGGCGACCGCTATCGCAATCTGCTCGCAACGGCCACGCACCACAGGCTCCGCCGCCATGACGGCCGCCGCCCCGCAGATGGAGCTGCCCGCACCGATGAGCATCGCAGTCGTGCGATCGAGACCGAGGAATCGGGTGCCGAACCAGATCGCAAGCGCAAAGGTGCTGGTGAGCACCACGGCATCGATCAACACGCCGGTGACGCCGACCTGGGCGATGTCGTGGAAGGTGAGACGCAGGCCGTAAAGAACGATGCCGGTGCGCAGCAGCCACTGCTTGGCGAAGGCAACGCCGGCACCGCCCAACGCGACATAGCGCGGATACACCGTGTTGCCCGCAATCACGCCGAGCACGATAGCGAGAGTAAGCACGCTGACACCGTGTGCGGCAAGCCAGCCGATCTTCGCGAGTTCCAGCGCCGTAAGTGCCAGAAGCCCCGCCATCAACAGTCCCGGTATGAACCGGGATGCGCCGATCTGCTTCAAAGGCGGCGCGAGTCGCGAGCTGGGCGAGATTTCCATGAGTTGCAGTCTCACCTGCCTCTTTATATCTGTAAAACAGATTGTTTTTCTATTATCAACCTATTAATTAGGTTAATCTCGACCTATGCAGCTCACCTTGCGTCAGCTCGAGATCTTTCACGCGATCGCCGCCTCCGGCAGCACTGCGGAGGCTGCCAAACAGCTGCCCTTGTCCCAGTCAGCCACCAGTGCCGCGCTGCTCGAATTGGAATTCGCCTTGAAAGTGCGGCTGTTCGACCGGGTGGGCAAGCGCCTGCTGCTGAACGATCACGGCCGCACCCTGCTGCCCGCCGCCCTGTCGCTGATCGATGGCGCTCGCGCCGTGGAACGCGCGTTCGGACAAAGCGCCGGACCGCCGGTGGACATCCAGCTGTTCGCGAGCACCACGGTCGGCAACTACCTGCTGCCGGGCTTGATTGCGGGGTTCACGCGCAGCCATCCGACGGCGCGGGTGGATCTTCGGGTCGGGAACACCCAGGACGCGGTCAACGCGGTGCTCGAGTTCGAAACCGACGTCGGCTTCATCGAGGGCCCCTGCCATGCCACCGATATCACGGTGAGGCCCTGGCTAGAGGACGAACTGGTGCTGGTGGCCTCGCCCGATCACCCGCTGGCACGCGCCGCGAAACGCGCGCGCCTGAGTGCCGATCAGCTTCGCGAGGCCCGCTGGCTCATGCGCGAACCGGGATCGGGCACCCGCGAAACGGTCGATCATCTGCTCCTGCCCCACATGGCGCAGCTCGCCTCGGTCATCACCCTGGGAAGTCCCGAAGCAATCCGCAACGCCGCGGTGGAGGGTCTGGGGATCAGCTGCATTTCGCGCTACGTGGTGCAGGAGGCGCTCACCGACCGGCGGTTGGCGTTGCTGCCGACCAAACTACCGCGCTTGACGCGCCGCTTGATGCTGATACATCACACCAAGAAGCTGCTCTCGGGATCGCTCGAGCGCTTCATCGCGCATTGCATCGAGTACGCCGAGCTGCATCGGCGTCAGGACTTCGAAATCTAGACGCTTCTACCTGACCAGATCACGCTTCGGATAGAACGGATAACGTTCCATCCCATCACTCGGGGTCTGCGGCCGGTACTTGGTGTGGCACGCCTCGCACACCTGGCCGAGGCGGTCGCCGGAAATCGCCATGGCCTGCGGGTCCCTCTGCCTCACCGCCTCGCGTATGGCTGCCGCGCTCTTACCCAGATCCGCGGCCCATCCCTGCCAGTCCTTGGCCTTGGTCCACGCCACATCGTTCTTGCCCGTGCCCGGGTGCGCAATCACCGCACTGGCAACGATCAGATTGACGGCATCCTCATCGGCCAGCGCCCAGTCCTCGTCTGTCATGTTCTGGTTGCCCTCGGCCGCCCAGATGCCTTCCGCGGGTATCTCGACCGAGGCGCGCATGATGTCCACGAGGCTGATCGGCCAGCTCAACGGCGGGTGCTTGATAAGACGCAACAGGGAGGCGCCAGGTCCTTGTTGCTCCGCGCCAAAGGCGGCCGCTGCCGCCAGCAGTGACAGAAGCAACACGCCCCGCGCACATCCCAAGTTCTTGCGCATGCCGATTCCCCTACTCTTTGAAATGACGGCGCGATAATCGCGCCATCCGGCCCGCACCTTTTGCAGGCATGAGCGCGTGGACACTCCCTCTCGAGGTCGGCATTTTATGCCGCGCTCATTGCCGGAGCCGAAATATTTTTTTATGACCCAAAAACCGCGACTAACAAGTGTTAAGTGCAGAGATGGGAAAGTTCGCGGCTGAGCAAGCGCGAATTGGATTGCGATTGCCGCTCCTCTGCTCTAACGTTCCTGACCGGGCGCCCAACAACACCGAGAGATCAATGCGCACCCTGTCTGCTCCAGCCATGCGCCGCCGCTGCGCGCTTGCGCCGCCCGGCCGCTGAAAAGCTCATGGCGAGAAACATCGAGATCAAAGCCAGGGTGCGCGATCTTGAACTGCTCGAGCGCAAAGTGCTCGCCCTGGGCTGCGAAGGTCCCAAGATCATCGATCAGCAAGACACCTTCTTTCCGTGCCGAAACGGACGCCTGAAGCTGCGTACCTTTTCCGAGCGCAGCGGCGAACTCATCTTCTACGAGCGGGTGGATCAGGCCGGCCCCAAGGCGTCGTTCTATCTGCGCACGCCGACCAGCGATCCCGGCCTCTTGTGCGAGTCATTGCGCCGCGCGTGGGGAATACTGGGCGTTGTCAAGAAGCGCCGCAGGCTCTATCTCAAGGGCCGCACCCGCATTCATCTGGATCAGGTCGCTCTTCTCGGCGATTTTCTGGAACTCGAGGTGGTGCTCGAAAGCGAAGAGTCCGATGCCGTCGGCCGCGAGGAGGCGGAGAAGCTGATCAGCTCGCTCGGCATCGAACGCTCGGACTTGATCGAAGGCGCGTACATCGATCTTCTGGCCGCGCGCAGCTCCGCCTGAGAAGTGCGACGTGGCATGCATTTTGAGCGCCGCGCCGCCGGAGGCAAAGCGCGGTTCTGCTAGGCTCCTCTCATGAGCAACGGTGATCTTGAAGTCCTGCTGCGTTCGCGCGTACCGCTGATCGTGGTCGAATCGCGGGATGAGACGCGCGTGATCAAGCAGCTGCAGCTGGCATGCCGGCGCGTCGAGCCGCCGCCCGCGCAAATGCCGAGCGGCGCTGGGTTCGGCGGCCGGCAGAGCCTGGGATTGCCCCTGTTCGCCTGGACCATCACCGATGGACTGCGCCGCGCCGACACCGACAACTGCGTGAGTCAGCGGCAGTTCGCGGAACCGATCGAGGCGCTGCGCCATATCCGCGCCAACAACTTGAGCGCGGTTTACGCCCTCATCGACTTTCACCCCTTTCTCGGCGATCCGGTGCACGTGCGCATGCTCAAGGACATCTGCCTGGAGTATGAAAAGTGCCCCAAGACCCTGGTGCTGCTGAGCGCCGAGCTCAGCTTGCCGAAGGAACTTTTGGATTTGAGCGCCCGATGCGATCTGGCGCTCCCCGATGTCACCGAGCGGCGGCGCATCGTCACCGAGGTTGCGCGCCAGTGGGCGCTCGCCAATCCCGGCAAGAAGGTGACCACCGATTCGAAGGCGCTCGATATATTCGTCGAGAACTTGAACGGCCTGTCCGCCGCCGACACGCAGCGTCTGGCGCGCAAGGCGATCTTCGAGCACGGCACGCTCATGCGCTCGGACATCCCGGACATCATGCATGCCAAGTACGAGCTGCTGAACCGCGCCGGCATACTGCGTTACGAGCACGACACCGCGGCCTTTTCCGACGTCGGCGGGCTGGATCATCTCAAGGCCTGGCTGGAACGACGCCGCATCGCCTTCGACGGCTCGGCCCCCGACCTCGATCCGCCGAAAGGGATCCTGCTGCTCGGCGTGCAGGGCTGCGGCAAGAGCCTGGCGGCGCGCGCCGCCGCCGCTGTGTTCGGCGCACCGTTGCTGAGCCTCGACTGCGCGGCGCTGTTCGACAAGTTCGTGGGCGAGACCGAGCGCAATCTGCGCGAATCGCTGCAGAGCGCCGAACTGCTCGCGCCGTGCGTGCTCTGGATCGACGAGATAGAAAAGGCCTTCGGCAGCGGCGGCGAGGCTGACAACGGCACGGCGCGCCGCGTGCTCGGCAGCTTTCTCACCTGGCTTTCGGAAAAGCACGCACGCGTATTCGTGCTGGCGACGGCTAACGACATCAGCTGCCTGCCGCCGGAGCTGGTGCGCAAGGGCCGCTTCGACGAGATCTTCTTCGTCGACCTGCCGGATGCACGGGTGCGCAAGGACATCCTCGCCATCCATTTGCGCAAGCGCCGGATCGCCTTGAGCGAGCCTGCGCTCGAGGCCTTGGCGCAGGCGACCGACGGCTTTTCCGGCGCCGAGCTCGAGCAGGCGGTGGTCGCAACCCTGTATACCGCCAACTCGCAGCGCGCCGCCGTCTCGGAACAGTCCATTCTCGCCGAGATCAACGCCACGCGCCCCCTGTCCATCGTCATGGCCGAGAAGCTCGCGGCGCTGCGCGAATGGGCCGGCGAGCGCGCGGTGCCGGCGGGCTGAGCCTGCGCTACACTCCGGACTTCCACTTTCCGGAGTGTCCATCATGCCGAGCGCCGCCACCCTGGAGCGCTTCATCAGTCGCGTCGAAGAGGGCGCGCACGCGGAGGCGTGCGAGGAGTTCTACACCGAGAACTCAACCATGCAGGAAAACCAGGCCGCTCCCCGTCTCGGGCGCGACGCGCACGTGGCCAACGAGCGCAAGGTCATGGCGCGCAGCCGATCGATCGTCTCGAAGTGCGTCCGCCCGGTGTTCGTGAACGGCGATTTCGTGGTCATCCGCTGGATCTTCGACTTCGTGTTCGTGGACGGCAGCACCCTGCACATGGAGGAGCTGGCCTATCAGCGCTGGGAGGCAGAGCGAATCGCCGCGGAGACTTTTTTCTACGACCCGGCGCAGCGCGTGCCCAAGAGGAGCGGCTGAGGGCGCGGAGCGAGGCGATGACGGAACTCACGCTGCTGTCTTCCATGGCGCCCAAGGCGCTGTTGCAGGAACTCGCAAGGCATTACGAGGAACGGCGCCTGGGGACGGTGCGGCTCGAAGCGGCCGGCGGCGTGGACGTGGCGAAGCGCGTGCGCGCGGGCGAGCAGCCGGACGTGGTGGTACTGGCGAGGAACAGCATCGATGATCTTGCCGGGGAGGGTCTGCTCGAGGCCGCCTCGGTGTGCGACGTCGCGGCCTCCGGCATCGGGATCGCGGCGCCTGCCCGAGCGCCCCGCCTCGAAGTGGCCGACGTCGAGTCGCTCAAGCGGACCATTTCCGCCGCGTCATCCTTGAGCTACTCGACCGGTCCCAGCGGCGTATACCTCCAGAAGCTGTTCGCCTCATGGGGCATTCTTGAGGCCGTCAAATCGCGCATCGTCGTGCCGCCGCCCGGCATATCCGTGGGCAGCTTGCTGAAGGAAGGCAAGGTTCAACTCGGTTTCCAGCAGTTGAGCGAACTCATCGGTATTGAGGGCGTGACGGTGCTGGGACCCTTGCCCGAGACGGTGCAGCTGCTGACGCGCTTCAGCGCCGGCGTGAGTTCTCGCAGCCGCGAACGGCAGGCGGCCGAAGCGTTCGTCAAGTTCATGGGCGGCGGCGAACACGCCGCGGTTCGGATTCGCTTCGGCATGCAGTGAACCAGCGCTGCCTGCGGCCATGCCGCGTGCACTCTTGAGCGATTATGGATTCGAAACCTTAAGCGAGTCTTAGCGGGCCACACTTCTCACGCGCCTGAAACTGCTTTCGGGCAACGCTGTCGAACTAAGGGCAGACCCCCGGGAGGGACCATGCCAGTCGGTAAATTCGTGCAGCGGTCATTGCTCTTTTGCCTCATGGCGCCGAGTTTGGTTCTCGCCGCCGAGACCTCGCCACCCGCCCTGTCCTTGCGCCCGCAAGTCGCGCGCGCGCTTCGCGCCGCGCAGTCCGAGGTCCGGGCGCACCATTGGCGCCAGGCGGGCGCCAGTCTCGAGGCGACCGATGCGCTCGATCTCAACGCCCTCGAGCGCTACCGGGTCGACGAGTTCAAGGCGTACGTGCTGTACAAGGAAAACCATCTCGACGCGGCGGCCAAACGCTACGCGGCGTTGCTCGAAGATCCGTATACGACGCCGAAGGAGCAGAGGCAACGCACCAAATCCGTGGCCGAGATGTACTTCCGTGCCGCGGACTACCAGCGGGCGGCGGACTGGGCGCGTCGCTATCTCGACCGGTACCGCAGCGATATTCCCGTGGCCGAGGTGCTTGCCGATGCGGAGCTTCGTCTCAAGGATTACCGGCAATCGGCGAGCGCGATGCAGAAAGTGATCGACGGCGCGGAAAGTAGCGGCCGCATTCCCCAGGAGAGCTGGCTGCGCATCGCCGCAAACGCCCATTACGGCATGGGGGACGAGGCCGGTGAAGACCGGATGCTCCAACAGCTGGCTCGTTACTACGATCGGCCGGAGGATTGGCGCGCGCTGCTGCAGCTTCGCATCCATAACACCAAGGATGCCCGCCTGGCCTATGCCTACATGCGGTTGGCGTTCGATCTTAAGGTGTTGGAGGGGCCGGACGAATACGAGAATCTCGTCCTGGAATCCTTGCGTCGCGGCCTGCCCAAGCGGGCCGAGGCCGCATTGGCGCGCGCGAAGGCGCGCAAGGTATTTCCCGACGAGCGCAGTGCGCGGCTCGCGGCCATGATCGCGGCGAAAGCAGGCGCCGCACCGGCTCCGGGCACCAACGGCGCCGAACGCGACGCCAACCAGGGCCGCCTGTATTTGAGCGAAGGTCGCGACGGCGCTGCCAGCACCTCGCTCGCCGCCGCACTTCATGAAGGCGGCCTCGAGCGGCCCGACGAGATCCGTATCGACCTGGGGATTTCCTACCTGCGCGACCGCAAGATCGATGCCGCGCGGCAGGCATTTAACGAGGTGCCCGCGGCATCCCCCTGGCAGGCGGTGTCCTCGCTCTGGGAGCTGCGCGCCACGGCGCAATCGCCGCGATCGCTCTCCTGAAGCGCCGCTTCAGCGCCAGCGGCGCTCGCGCTGGTGCATGGCAAGGAAGATGAAGGCAACCGCGACGGTCGTCGCCGCCGCCGCGGCAACCCAGGGATTCTCCTGGGCATACTCGACGATGTTGGCGCCGAGTTCTTGGGCCGCATCGGCCCCGATCCGTACCTTGCTGCGCACCTGCGACTTCATGTCATCGATCGACTGTTCGACCTTGTCGCGCAGCGCCTTCACTTCGGGACTCGCCGAGTTGCCGAGCTTGACCAGCAATTCCTCGGCATCCGCGACCAGATCGCTCATCGCTTTGAATTTGTCCACTCGCTGCGCTCCTTAATCGATAGGCTGAGGCGCTAGATTAGGGGCCGGCCGGTCGGCCGCGTGTCAGCGTGCGCCTGCAACGGCCGTAAGACTGCCCTCAGGGCGCATGCCAGCCGGGCGCCGAGACGGGCCGCCGGCGCCCATCCAGCGGCGGATGCGCCTCAGGCGGGGTCGATACCGAGCAAGGCGTAGAGCTGGCGCGCGCAGGAAGCAGCATCCTTGAACTGAATGGCGTGCAAGCCGGCGCTCCGAGCACCGAGGACGTTGGCTTCCAGATCGTCGATGAACACGACATCCTGCGCGCGCAAGCCGTGCTCGCTCAACAAGTGCTCGAATATCTTGCGGTCGGGCTTCACGAGCTTGACCTCGCCGGACACCACCACTCCCTTGAACAGCGACCAGAAGTCATCACGGCTCTTCAGAAACTGGAAGGTTTCACCGTGCATGTTGGTGAGGCCGTAGAGCGGAACTTCGCGCGCCGCAAGCTTGCCGAGCAGCGTCACCGTCTCTTCAAGCGGCTGCAGCGATTCTCGAACCGCGCCGAGCAGCTTCACGATGGAGGCCTCGCTCTCGCCAGTCCTCGCGGCGAAGCGCACCACCAGCTCATGCTCCGCGAAGGTGCCGCGATCGTACTCCAGCCAGTCGGCGTGCTGGAACACTTCGCGCATGATCTTGTCCTGCTGCGCTCTATCGGGATAAAACGCGTTCACCACGGTTCGCGGCGCCCACTGGATCAAAACGCCGCCGAAATCGAAGACCACGGTGGTGGGCCGGGCGCTCATCAATGCAATTCCTGCGCCCCGATCCACTCGATCAGCGCCACCCGGTCGCGCCTCGCTCCCAGGCGGTGCTGCAACTTCTTCAGCTGCCGCATGTGTTTCACCATGGTGGGATCGGAGGCAAGTCCGAATTGGTCCGAAAGATACCTCATGGTCTTCACCTGCAACCGCAAACGGTGTTGCTTGCGGAGCGACAACGGTTTCTTGGGCACCCGCTTCACGAACCGGCGCACGCCGCGGCGCAGGGGCAAGGCGATGTCCGCCAGTGTGGTATTCCTGACTTTGCGTTTGTCCGACAGCTCATAGATGACGTCGCGCAGCAGGACGCGCTGGTGACGCCATTTGGGCGAGCGCAAGGTCTCTTCCAGTTCTTCGTAGGCTTTGGTCTTGGCCCGCGCGGCGGCGCCGAGCAGCGTGCCCTCGGCGGCCGTATCGTGAATTCCGCCGAGCATCGCCAGGCGCACGTCGGCATCGCGGGCCGCGCCCAGGCAGTTGATCAGGTCACCCACCCTGCGCTGCGCCTTGCCGGCGCCGGCGACGCTGCAGGCCTGATGCAAGGCCTGCAGGAACGCCATCAATTGCCGGGCCGCGACGCGGCACTCGTGAACGGTCGCGGCGCTCTGGCGTTTCTCGAGTTGCGCGCAGCTCAAATCCAAGGACTGGAGCAGCGCTTCGAGCGCCTTGGCCAGCGATGCGGTCGGTTGCTGCAGGGTCACTTGAATTCACGCGCACCGGCTGAAAGCCGGCAGTATCGGCTATTTCCGTTACCGCTGCACTACATCACTCGAGTACGAACACGTTCCACGACTGGCGCTTCAGCGTCGCATTCAACATGCGGCCTTTGAGTTCGGCGCTCTCGTGATTCCTGGGCGCAACGGCGTGCGGCGAGCCCTTGGTATTCTCGGCCTTCAAGTCCTTGTGGTGCAGTTCACTCGCGCTCTTCAACCGCCGCGCACCGGGATCCGGCAGCTCGACGGTCAGGCTCATGTCCGAATCGGTGCTGCGATTGAGCGCGAACACCACGATGCGGCCGCTCTTCGGGTCGTGCAGGACGCTCGACAGGAGGTAGTCCACCTTGGGGTAGTTGCCGACGGCGTAGCTGTCGGTCTCGACGTGCGTGCGCAGCACGTTGCCGACGCCCAAGCGCGAGGCCTGTGCGAAGGGATGGAAAATGGTCTGGCGCCAGGCGGGACCGCCGGGCTCCGTCATGATCGCGCCGATGACGTTGACCAGCTGCGCGAGGCACGCGGCCTTGACTCGATCGGCGTTGTTCATGAGCGTGATGAGCACGCCGCCGACGATCAGGGCGTCCTCGAAGTTGTAGACCTCTTCGATGAGCTTCGGCGCCACAGGCCAGCCGGGCTTGCGCAGGTCAGCGGGCGTGTGCGCCTTGTACCAGACGTTCCACTCATCCAGCGACAGCATGATGCGCTTGCTGGAATGCCGCTTGGCCGCGACGGTGTCGGCGATGGCGATCACTTCCTTGATGAATGATTCCAGATCCTCGATGACCGCGAAATAGCTCTTGATGTCGTTGGCGTCGTTGCGAAAGTACTGGTGCAGCGAAATGAAATCGACCTGGTCGAAACAGCGCTCGAGCACCTCGTGTTCCCAGTGCCCGTAGGTGGCCATGCTGTGATTCGAGGAGCCGCAGGCGGTGAGCTGCACGCCCGGATCCACCCAGCGCATGACCTTGGCCGTCTCCTGCGCCGCGCGGCCGTATTCGGCGGCGGTCTTCTGGCAGATCTGCCAGGGCCCGTCCATCTCGTTGCCGAGGCACCAGAACTTGACGCCATACGGCTCCGCATGACCGTGGGCGCGGCGCAGATCCGAATAATGCGTGCCGCCCGGATGATTGCAGTACTCGATGAAGTGGCGCGCCTCGTCGGGCCCGCGGGTGCCCAGGTTCACCGCCAACATCGGTTCTATGTCGAGCTGCTTGCACCAGGCCATGAACTCGTTGGTGCCGAATTCGTTGGTCTCGGTGCTGCCCCAGGCAAGATCCAGGCGCTTCGGGCGTTCATGCTTCGGCCCCACGCCGTCTTCCCAATTGTAGCCGGAGAGAAAATTGCCGCCGGGATAGCGCACGATGCTCGGCCCCAGTTCGCGGGTGAGCTCCAGCACGTCGCCGCGAAATCCATTCGCATCCGCCGTCGGGTGCGTCGGCTCGTAGATGCCCGTATAGACGCACCGTCCCATGTGTTCGACAAAGGTGCCGAAGATGCGCCGGTCGAGCGGCGCGATCGGGAAGTTCTGGTCGACGATGATTTTTCCGGTCAGCATTTGTGGCTCCGACTACAAGAGATTGAACAGCAGATCGTTGACACGCCGCTCTGCGTCGCCCAAGGCCGTGTCGATGGTTTTCTGGCCGGTGATGGCCGACTGCATTTCCTGGGAAATGATCTGTTGGATGAGGAATTGCCGCTGCACGCCCACCGGCAGCGGCTCGGCGATGTGATCGAGCTTTGCGAGGTCCCGCCGATGGGGAAGCGACTGCCATTTGGTATCGTCCACCACCGCCTGGATCGCCGGCAGATGTCCGGTTCTCGACCATTCGAAATCATTGTCCTTGAGAAAGCGCAGCAGTCTGAAAATTGCCCGCTGCCGCTGCGCGGACCTTCTGGCGTTGGGCACGGCCCACGAGTGACCGTCCGCATAGGTCACATCGCGACCCGGATACAGCTGCGGGTAGGGGTACACCGCGTAGCCGCCGTAGAGAGGCGAGTTTGGATCGCGTGCCGCCTGATCGTAGGTGCCGATCATCCAGGTGCCGACCAGGTAGACACCGCCGCCGCCGTTCAGGAACGCGCTGGTGGCCGCGGTGTAGTCCTGATCCTTGGTGGTGAGATTCTCGGCGTAGAGCTCCTTGAACAGTTCAAGCACGCGCCGCGCCTCAGGCGTCTCGAGGTTGATGCGCTTGGGGTCCTTGAAGAAATCCGCATTCTGCTGCATGAGAAAGGTGAAGAGGTTTCGCGCATAGGCGGACGACTCGTTCACCTGCGACTGGATGAGATACGGCTTGCCGGTGGCCTTGGTAAAGGCGCGCGCCTGGCTCAACAACTCCTCGGGCGAATGCGGCATCAACGGCGCTCCGTCCTTGAGCATGCCCGCCTTCTTGAACAGGTTGAGATTGACGTGCCAGAGCGGCGCCCAATTGTCGAACGGCAACGCGTAGATGTGACCCTGGCGCACCACGCCCTCGCGCGCCGCGGCGGTGAACTGCCCCGGGGTGATGCCCTCGGCGGCCAGGCCCGCCTCGAGCGGCAGGATTAGGTGCCGCTGGCTGTAGTCGGAGATCACCGACTGATGCATGGTGACAAGATCGGGCGGTTCGCCGGCGGCCAGGGCGGCCGACAGCTGATCGTAGCCGGGCCAGTACACCACGTTGGTCTTGACGTGAATGCCGGGGTTCTCGGCGTTGAACTTGTTGATGAGGGTGGTGATGATGCCGCACTCGCCTTCCGCGGCGGCCACATCGGTGGAGCTGCCGTATTGCGCCTCGCAGGCGCCGAAGAAACGTTGCAGGGTTATCTGCACCTGACCGTTGTCGTGGCGCGCGCAGCCCGCAAGCAGCAGCGCAACGGCGGCGAGGAGGCGGCGCACGGTCATCGGCTCGCCGCGCGCGCCACGCCCGCGATCAGGTAGCGCTGGAACAGCAGATACACGGCGAGGATCGGCAGGCTCGCAAACACCGCCTGCGCCATCAAGAAACCGAGGCCGTTGGTCTGCGCGAAGTTCATCTGCGAGGAGGCAATGCCGACGGTGAGCGTGTAGCGATCGGAGTTGGTGGCGGAAATGAGAGGCCACCAGTAATCGTTCCAGATGGAGAGGAAGGTGAAGATTCCCAGGGTCGCCTGCGCCGGCAGCGACAGCGGCAGGAGAATCCGCGCGAAGGTCTTGAAGCGCGACGCGCCGTCCAGCCAGGCGGCCTCCTCGAGTTCCTTGGGTATGGCGCGGAAGTACTGCGTCATCAGGAACACGCCGAAGGGGGCGGATAATCCCGGCAGGATCAGGCCGGCGTAGCTGTTGTGCAGGTGCCAGGCGCTGAAGAGCTGGTGGCGCGCGATGATGACCGACTGCTCCGGCACCGCGAGCCCGAACAGCACCAGCACGAACAGCGCATTTCTTCCCGGAAAATTGAGCCGCGCAAAACCGTAGCCGGCGAGCGAGGACAGCGCCAGCACGCCGAAGGTCACCGCGAGCGAGACGATGGAGCTGTTCAGCAGCCAGCCGAAAACCGCGGAGTGCCCGAGAATGTCGGCGTAATTCTCCAGGGTGTAGGGCGGTGCGAAAGCGGTCTGCGTGCTCTTCAGCAGCTCGCCGTTCGGCTTCAATGACAGGAGCACGGTCCATATCATCGGCGCCGTCATGGCGAGCGCCGCGAAGGCGAGAAGCAGCGCAGGGGGCCAGCGCCGCCTCATCAGGAGAACGCCCCGCGACGTCCGCGCGCGACATACATTTGGATCATGGCTGCCGCCAGGATCATGCAGAACAACACTTCGGACGCCGCCGCCGCATAGCCGATATCCCAGCGCTGAAAGCCCACCTGGTAGGCGAACAGCACGATCGGAAGCGAGGCATTGTCCGGGCCTCCCAAGGTCATGATCTGCGCCTGGCCGAACAGCTGGAACTGCAGGATGACCTCAATCACCACCACCACGATCGCGGTGCGCCGGATGGAGGGCAGCGTGATATGGGTGAGGATCCGCAGGAAACCGGCGTTGTCGAGCACCGCCGCCTCGTACAGCTCCTTCGGCACCTGCTGCAGCGCTGCCAGGAACAGCATCATGGGCAGGCCGATGCACCACCAGATGGTGGTGATGGCGATCGCGGGCAAGGCGAGGCGCGCGTTGCTCAAGAAGGCGATGGGTGCGATTCCGAACCGCGCCAGGACGTCCGCGATGAGTCCGCCGTCGGGCACCAGGACCATGCGCCAGATAAGGGTCACTATGGTCACCGAAAGAATCGAGGACGAGAAGAACAGCGCCCGCAGGAAAGCCGACCAGCGCGAGCCGGTATTGAGGGCCAGCGCCAGGCCGAGACCGATCACCGTCAGCGCCGGCACCGTCAGCACCACGAAATAGCAGGTGTTGCGCACCGACTTCAGGAACTCGGCATCGCGAAACAGGCGCACGTAGTTCTCGAGGCCGATGAACTGCGAGCCGCCGAAAAGATCGGCCTTGTGAAGGCTCAGCCACATTCCGGAGAGCAACGGGTAGATCAGCAGCACCAGGAACACCAGCAGGAAGGGCGCCACGAACAACAGGCCGCTGCGCGCCTCGCCTCGATCGGCGGCGCTCTTCATGGCGCGTTCCGGAGATTCTTTCCGTCCGCGCCGAACAGATGCGCGGCGCCCGCATCGAATCTGATGCCCACCTCGTCGTTGATCGCAGCACGGCAGTTGCCCTCATCGGTGGCCACCAGCCGCTCGCCGCTCTTCAGTGCCAGGAACACGTGACTGCGGTCGCCCAGGTACTCGACGAACTCGACTCTCGCCTGGGTGTGCCCGTCGGCGGGAGCGCACAGCGACAGCGCCTCCGGCCGCAGGCCCAGGCGCAGCGGCTGGCCGGCGGCGGCCGATGTCAAGCCGGTGCTGAGGCGAGTGCCGTCGGGCAGCGCGACGGCGAGCGCGTCGGAACCGGGCTCGGCGCGCACCGGCAAGAGATTCATCGCCGGCGTTCCGATGAAGCCGGCCACGAACTCGCTGGCCGGATGGGCGTAGATTTCAATTGGCGTGCCGATCTGCTCGATGCGTTGCTTGTTCATGACCACGATACGGTCGGCGAGCGTCATGGCCTCGGTCTGATCGTGGGTGACGAAGATCATGGTGGCGCGGATGCGCCGGTGCAGGTTGGCGATCTCCTGGCGCATGCGGGTGCGAAGCGCAGCGTCAAGATTCGACAGCGGCTCATCGAACATGAACACCTTGGGTTGCTTCACCATGGCGCGGCCGATGGCCACGCGCTGGCGCTGGCCGCCGGACAATTCCCCCGGCAGCCGTTCGAGCATGGCGGTCAGTTCCAGCGTGCGCGCCACCTCGGCGACGCGCCGCTCGATCTCGCCGCGCTCTACTCCGACGTTGCGCAGTCCGAAATCGATGTTGCCGCGCACCGTCATGTGCGGGTAGAGCGCATAACCCTGGAACACCATGGCGACGCCGCGCTTGCCCGGCGGCAGCTGATCGACGCGGCGCCCGTCGATTTCGATTTCGCCGCCGTCGATGCCCTCGAGGCCTGCGATGGCGCGAAGCAAAGTCGACTTGCCGCAGCCCGAAGGCCCCAGCACCACGAGGAACTCGCCCGCCTCGATGTCGAGCGAAACGTTCTCGAGCACCGGGGTGGCGCCGAATTGCTTGCTGATGCCTCTGAGTGCGAGTCCGCCCACGACTCCCCCTGCGCCCTTCACGCGCGTCAGTGATTGTGGCGCGGAATTCCCTTGGTGCGCGCTATCTGTTGGTATTTGAGCGCCGGCTCCAGCACCGCGCCGCCGTCGAACTGTCCGGTGGTGTCGCGCTGCATTTCCTGCCAGGGCGTCTGGCTCGCCGGATACTTGTAGCCGCCCGCTGCCTTGAGCGCGGCGTAACGCTGCTGCAGTTCCTCTTCCGGCAACAGCACGTTGACTTCGCACTTGCGCAGGTCGACCCGCACGCGATCACCGCTGGCGAGCACCGCGAGGCCGCCGCCCACCGCCGCCTCCGGCGAGGCGTTCAAGATCGACGGCGATCCGGAGGTGCCCGACTGCCGTCCATCGCCGATGCAGGGCAGCACATGGACTCCCTGCTCGATCAGCTGCACGGGGGCGCGCATGTTCACCACTTCCGCGCCGCCGGGATAGCCGACCGGACCGGTACCGCGCATGAACAGCACGCAGCGTTCATCGATGTTGAGCTTGGGATCGTCGATCCGCGCGTGATAATCCTCCGGCCCGTCGAACACCACCGCGCGGCCTTCGAAGGCGTCGGGATCGGCCGGGTTCGACAGGTAACGGTCGCGGAATTCCGCGGAGATCACGCTGGTCTTCATGATGGCGGAGTCGAACAGATTGCCGTGCAGCACCAGGAAGCCCGCCTTGGCGGCCAGCGGCTTTTCGAACGGCCGGATCACCTGCTCGTCCTGTATTTTCGCACCCGCGCAGTTCTCGCCGAGCGTGCTGCCGTTGGCGGTGAGCGCCGTCTCGTTGATGAGCCCGTGCTGCATCAGCTGCGCGACCACGGCAGGCACCCCGCCGGCGCGATAGAAATCCTCACCGAGGTATTCACCCGCCGGCTGCAGATTGACCAGCAGGGGCACATCGTAACCAAAGGTCTGCCAGTCCTCGACGCTGAGCTCGATGCCTAAGTGGCGGGCGAGCGCGATGAGATGCAGGGGTGCGTTGGTCGATCCGCCGAGCGCGGAGTTGACGCGGATCGCATTGATGAAGGACTCGCGCGTCATGATGTCGGATGGCTTGCGGTCGGCGTGGATCATTTCGACGATGCGCCGGCCGGTATGGTAGGCAGCTTCCTGGCGATCGCGATGCGGCGCCGGGATCGCCGCCGAACCCGGCAGCGACATGCCGAGCACTTCGGTCAGGCTGTTCATGGTGGTCGCCGTGCCCATGGTGTTGCAGTAGCCGGTGGAGGGTGCCGAGGTGGCCACCAGCTTGATGAACTGATCGCGGTTGATCTCGCCCGCCGCAAAGCGCTCGCGCGCCTTCCACACCACCGCGCCCGAGCCCATCCGCTTGCCGTCGATCCATGCGCTCAGCATCGGCCCCACGGACAGTGCGATGCAGGGAATGTCGACGGTGGCGGCGGCCATCAGGCACGCCGGCGTGGTCTTGTCGCAGCCGATGGTGAGCACCGCCCCGTCCAGGGGATAGCCGTACAGCACCTCGACGAGACCAAGGTAGGCAAGATTCCGGTCGAGGCCGGCCGTCGGCCGCTTGCCGGTCTCCTGGATGGGATGAACCGGAAACTCGATGGGTATGCCGCCGGCATCCCGCACGCCCTCGCGCACCCGTTCGGCCAGCACCAGGTGATGGCGATTGCAGGGCGAGAGATCGGAACCGGTCTGCGCGATCCCGACAATGGGCCGGCCGGACTGCAGCTCTTCGAGCGAAAGGCCGAAATTCGTGTAACGCTCCAGGTACAGAGCCGTCATGTCGGCGTTGCCAGGATCATCGAACCATGCTCGCGAACGAAGGCGCGGCGGTTTTTGCGGCGAGCTCATAATACGTATCCGATTTGCATCACAATGGCGGGGGTTCGCGCGACCCCTTGGTGGTTGGTCAGGTATTTACTCAGACAAATTGCCATACTGGCCTGACCTTGGCAAGATGTTGAATCAACGGGCAAGGCGGCCGGAATTGCAGTTAACATACTACGCGAGGCACCAACCCGCTTACAGGGCTATTTGTCTGATTTAATAAAGTGTCGACATGCACAAAACAATCACCGGGATCAAAGGCACCTTCTGCGCAGCGATCATATCGCTCGGCGCAAATCTCGCCGCGACGAATGTCATGGGCGCCGTGACCGCAGAATTGTTCGGGCGTGTCGGCGACGAGAAAGTGGAGATCTACACCCTCACCAATGCGCACGGCCTCGAAGCCCGCATCATGACCTACGGCGCCACTATCGTATCGCTCAAGACGCCGGACCGGGACGGGCATCTGAAGAGCGTGGTGCTCGGATTCGACAACCTGGATGCCTATCTTGCCGGTGTGCCCTACTACGGCGCCACGGTCGGCCGGTACGCCAACCGCATCGCCCGGGGCAAGTTCACGCTCGACGGCAAGGGCTACCAGCTGCCCGTCAACGACGGGCCGAACAGCCTGCATGGCGGCGACAAGGGTTTCGACAAGCGCATCTGGAAGGCGCAGGCGGGCAGCGTCGCCGGCAACGAGTTGCAGCTGACCTACGTGAGCGCGGCGGGAGAGGAAGGCTATCCCGGGGAGCTCACCGCGCATGCCATTTTCCGGCTCGGCGATGACGACAGCCTGAGCATCGAGTATCGGGCGACCACCACGGCGGCAACGCCGGTCAATCTGGCCAATCACGCCTACTTCAATCTCAGCGGCGATGCCTCGCACGACATCTTGAGCCACCTGCTGCGCATCAACGCCGAGCGCTTCACGCCCATCGACGCGACGCTGATACCGACCGGCGAAGAACGCGCGGTCGCGGGCACGCCGTTCGATTTTCGCGTGGCGACCGCCGTGGGCAGCCGCATCGGGCAGGACAACGAGCAGCTGAAGCTCGGCAAGGGCTATGACCACAACTGGGTGCTCAACAAGGCGCACGGGAAACTCGGCCTCGCGGCGGTGCTCACCGATCCTGGCAGCGGGCGCGTGCTGGAAGTGCACACCACCCAGCCGGGCTTGCAGTTTTATTCGGGCAACTTCATGAACGGCAAGCCCTCGGGCCAGGGGACCGTCTACGCCTACCGCACCGGACTGTGCCTGGAAACCCAGCACTTTCCGGATTCGCCCAATCATGCGGCCTTTCCGAACACCATTCTTCGCCCGGGAGAAACCTACTCCGAGAAGACGGTGTTGCATTTCGGTACGCTGAAGGGCGGCGCCACGTAAGGCGCCGGCCTCCGGGTTCACTTGAGCGTCAGCACCAGCACCGATTTTGCGGGCAGCGACAGGGACAACTGAGCGCCGGCAAGGCGTGCCTCCTTGAAAGGCTTGGGCTCGATCGCATGCGGCGCCTCGAAGGTATTGCGGGCATCCATGGCGCCCGCGGTCAGTATGGTTCCCTGGACTGATTTGGCATTCACGCCCGCCAGCGATGCGCGTATGTCCGCAGCCTCGTGCGGGTCGAGATTCACGAGCCCCACCACCACCTCGCCTGCCGCGGTGCGCGCGGCCGAGACGTTCACTCTGGGTACCGCGAGCTTGCCCGAACGGTACTCGGTGCGGGCAACCTCGCTGGGCAGGTAGGTGGCGTCCTGAAACGGCCTGTACATCGAGAACACATGATAGGTGGGGGTCAACACCATCTTCGCTCCGTCGGTCAGGATCATCGCCTGCAGGACGTTGACCATCTGCGCGATGTTGGCCATGCGCACCCGATCGGCGTGATGGTGGAAAATGTTGAAATTGATGGCAGCCACCAGCGCGTCGCGCAGCGTATTTTGCTGATAGAGGAACCCCGGCTCACGATTGGGTTCCGCGTCGTACCAGGTGCCCCATTCGTCGACCGCGAACGCGATCTTGTTGGCCGGGTCGTTGCGCTTGAGCGCCGCCACGTTGTGCTCGATGAAGTCGTCCATCATCAGGGTGTGCGCCATGGTCGAGATCCATTGATCCTCGCCGAATCCCACCGCCGGCCCCTTGTGCTGCCACACATCGCCCGGAATGGTGTAGTAGTGGAATGAAATGGCATCGACGCCGCGCGGCACCTTGGCGCTGATGATGTCGGTCCAGGCGGTGTCGGTATCGTGCCCGCCGCTGGCGACGATCTGCGGCCGCGCACCGCGCGGGGTCTTGAGGAAAGAGGCGTACTGACGAAACAGGTCGACGTAGTAGTCGGGCGACATGTTGCCGCCGCAGCCCCAGGATTCATTGCCCACGGCGAAGTAGGCCACTTTCCAGGGCTTGGGATGACCGTTGCGCGCACGCTCCTCCGTGATGCTGGTGGTCTGATCGGAGGTCAGGTACTGCAGCCACTCCGCCATTTCGCGCGGCGTGCCGGTGCCCAAGTTGCCGTTGATGTAAGCCTCGGCGCCGATGAGGTCCACGAAATCCATGAATTCGTGGGTCCCGAATTCGTTGCTCTCCGGCACCCCGCCCCAGTTGGTATTGACCGTGACCGGCCGTTTGTCGCGCGGCCCGATGCCGTCGCGCCAGTGATATTCATCGGCGAAGCAGCCGCCCGGCCAACGCACCACCGGCACCTTCAATTCCTTCAATGCCGCGATGACATCACTGCGAAAACCGCGCTGGTTGGGGATGGCGGAGTGCTCGCCCACCCACACACCCTCGTAGATGCCGTGGCCCAGGTGCTCGGCGAACTGACCATAGATGTGGCGGTCGATCTTGGCGCCGGGCTGATCGGCATGGATGGTCAGGATGGTCGGTTCGGCACGCGCCGCCGACAGCGCGAGTGTGGCGATGAGCACGCCGCAGGCAGCCCGGAAAGAAAGAGGCATGAGAATTCTCCTGGATCGTTGCGAACCGATTACACGAATGCAACCGGCCAATTGTCGTCGGTCCAACCTATCGGCGCGATGCGCAAGGTCGGCCGGCCGTCGTGATCGGCATCATAGGCGTGGTAGACGATGTAGTCCTTGTCCTCGTCGCGCAGCACCGCGCAATGCCCGAGTCCGCGCCAGCGCGGCTCGCCGCCGGCGGCCGCTAGCACCACCGTGCCGCCGCCTTCCAGCATCGGCTTGCCGCTCTTGTCGAGGTAGGGTCCCAAGATGTCCTTGGACCGGCCGACCACGGTGTAGTAGCTCGAGTCGGCGCCGCGGCAGCAGAAGTCGAACGAGCAGAACAGGCAGTAGTTGCCGGCGCGGCTGATGATGAATACCGCCTCGATGGCATCGGGCGGCTTGGGCCGCTCGGCGATGGCGATGATCTTGGCGTCGCTCTTGGGTTTGCCGCTCGCCGGATCGAGCTCCATGATCTTGAGCCCGCTCCAAAAGCTGCCGAACGCCAGCCAGTGCTTGCCGTCGCGGTCCACGATGTGATTGGGATCGAGCGCGTTGTAGTTGTCGCCGCTCTTGGACTCGAGCACCAGCCCCTTGTCCTCCCAGTGATAGCGCGGATCTTCCGGATTCAACGTGGGATTGGCGGCAAGACCGATCACCGAGCCGTTGGAGCCGAACGTCGAGCAGGCGTAATAGAGCAGGTACTGGCCGTTGACGAAGGAAATATCCGGCGCCCAACAGGACTCGGACTTCGGGACCGCGCTCTTCGCCCATGCCGGCAGCGCATCGAACACGTGGCCGGCGCGCTTCCAGTTGATGAGGTCCTTGGAGCGGTAGCAGGGGATCTGCTTCGGCGTGTCGCGGTGCGGCGTGGTGCAGAACACGTAAAAACTGTCGCCGTCCTTGATGATGCAAGGATCGTGAATGGGGTATAGATCGCCCGACAGCTTCGGGTTCAGGGGCGCGAGCGACTGCGCAAAAAGCGGTTTGAGCGCCAACGCGGCGAGCGCGCCGACGGAACCTTGCAGCATCCGTCGACGCGCTCGATCCGGCATCAATGCTCCGGCATGCAACTTGCCGCCCATGGCACCTAAAGTTACTTCAGGCGGTAACGGAGGCCGAGGGAGTACTGCCGGTCGAAGCGGCGGGTGTCCCGCGGGAATACCGTTTTGTTGCCGAAGTAGTCCTGGTAGTCGCTGTTCAGCAAATTGGTGGCATCGAAGGTGACGGTGAGGCCGTCGATCACCTTCCAGCTCGCCGACAAGTCGAGCCAGGGCTGCGCCTTGGCGTAGATCGTGCCGGGCTCCGCCAGCTGCGCACCGCCCGGCGTCGCCCCGACGTTGAAACCGGAGCGCCAGTTGTACGCGATGCGCATCGAGGCAGGTCCTCGCTCGTAGATGCCGACGGCGTTGTACGACCACTTGGAGATGTTCTGGAAATCTCCACTCACATAAGTGCCGTTGGTCTGCACGCCGAATCCCTGCAGCCACTCGGGCCCGACATCCAGGAACTGCGTCCATGACAGCTCGGCGCCGTCGATGTTGCCGGCGGGCGCGTTCGCATAGGAGGTCACCTGGTAGGTGATGCCGCCGATTGCAACGGGATTGATGACCGACTGGATGTAGCCGTCCACCCGCCGGTAGAAGGTCGCCGCCGTCAGGGCGTTTTGCCGTCCGTAGTAATACTCGAGCGACAGGTCCACGTTGTTGGACTTCTCCGGGTTCAGATTTGCGTTGCCGCTGGTGCCTGAGCCCAGCAGCGTGGCAGTCGAGGCCGACAGCGACAGCGCCGGATCCAACTGCACGAACGTCGGGTGCGTGACGGTGCGGCTCGCGGCAAAACGCAGGAACAGCCGGTCGTCGAGCTGCAGCCTCGCATTGAGGCTCGGCATCCAATCGAGCGTGTCCTTGTCGATCAGCGTGGGTGAGAGGGTCGAGGTCTTGAGCAACCCGGTCGAGTCGAAGGTTTGGATCAGCGAATTGCCGAGCATGGAGGCGCGGGTTTCGACCAGCCGCAAACCCAGATTGCCGGTGAGGGGGTGAGCGCCGAGATTGAACGCGAAATTGCCTTTGAAGTAACCGGCATAGCTGACCTCGCGGTCGTCGAAGGACTGCGTGGGATCTTCGGGCGGGGGCGCGCCGGTGGCCGACTGACCCCACAACTGGCGCAGATACCCGATGTTGTTCACCAGCCAGTTCGGATCCGCATCCATCCACTGGCTGATGCCGTACTGGCCGTTGAACTGGCTGCCGTAGGTCGAGTGATACGCGGTGCCGGGAAGATCCGTCAACGCGGGCTGGGTCTTGCAAGCCACCGAAGCGAGGGCCGCCGTCAGAGCCTTGTTGTTGGGATCCGGCGCGCCGAGGCAGTCCAAACCGCCGGCGTTGTCGGCGCGGTTCTGGGCGAAGCGGTCGGAGATGCGAATGCCGGTGGCCACCGACTTCAGCCAGCTCGAACCCGGCAGAGTGAAGGTCAGATCGCCGCGCCAATCGAGCTCGTTGCCCTTCTGCTGGGTCCACTGGTCGTACAACTGGCGCACGTGGTAGATGGACGGATCGAGCAGATTGATTCCCGTCACGTTCATGTACGGCGTGCCGGTGCCGTTGTAGTTGAAATCCGCGGTGTAGCCATTCGGCGGCGGATTGTACTGGGTGTCTAAAATGTAGCCGTTCTGACTGAAGCGGCTGGTGGTGAAATCGACCTCGGTGGTGAACTTCACCGTGTCTCCCGTCCAGGTGAGCCCCGAGGCCGCCTGGTAGGTGTCGGTCTTCGGCACGAAGGACTGATCGCTGGTCAGATCGTAGCAACCGCCGTTGACCGTCTTCACCTCGTTGGTGCCGGGGAACACGGTCGCGGTGGCCGGGTTCGCGCAGATCCACGGGAGTCCCACGAAGAAGTCATTGTTGTTGGGGTCGCGGTAACGCGTGTAGAAACCCTCGAGGTACACCTCGGTGTTGGAGTTCGGCGCCCACTGCGTCGAGATCGTCGCCGCAGTCCGCTCGCGGTCGCCATTGATCGATTGCGCGCCTTCGGTCAGAGGGATCCAGGCCTGGCCCGCAGGACCGGTCGAGCCGGTCACCGGCCCGATCGGCTGCGTCGAGATGTAGTTGTCGAGGATCTCTTCTTTATAGTGGTCGCGGATGTAGGAGATGTCGGCGAGCACGCCGACCTCGCCGATGCCGGTCTGCCAACGATTGCTGATGAGTCCGCTCAGGGCCGGATCGTTGTGGTCCGATAGCGTGCTGTGGATCTCGCGGGCGGTGGCGGCCAACTGCAAGCCGTCGAAATCGAACGGGCGGTGCAGGCGCACGTCGATCAATCCCGCGATGCCTCCCTCGATGTCATCGGCGCGGGGCGACTTTTCGACGTCGACGCGCGACAGCAGTTCGGCGGGAATGTCCTGCAGGGTGACGAAGCGGCCCGTCGAGGTAAATATTTCACGGCCGTTCAAGGTCGTGGCGATGTCGGGGAGGCCGCGGATCAACAGCTGGTTGGCTTCCGCTGCATTGCGGCTGATCTGCACGCCGGTGACATGCTGCAGCGCTTCGATCACGTTGTTGTCCGGCAGCTTGCCGATATCCTCCGACACGATGGAGTCGATGAACTGGTCGGAATTCATCTTGATGTCGAGCGCGGATTTGACGCTGGCCCGAATTCCGGTGACCACGATCTCGTTTAGATCGTCGGCACTGGTGCCGGACGGGGCGGTCTGCCCCCATGCCGCACCGCCTAACGATGCGGCCAACGCGCAGGACGCGCTGACGGTTGCATGGCGTAGTTTCATTGATCTCCCCCTTCTTGTGGCCGCTTCGAGGCGTCGCTTTGTTGTCGCCCGATAAGTCCGGGCGATTAATCTATAACTCAGACAATAAGCCAGTCTTAATTGCTAACGCAAGAACTAAATCGCGTTTTGTCTGAGTTTTTAATGTAAGCAATCCCAAGACGCTGCATAATCCATGCGCGCCGACGCTCCTTGGCCCCGCCCCATTAGGTGTATGATTCTTCTGGTACTTCAGTGAACGCTCGCGGATATCAAAATAACGAACCAGCCATGACCGGACGCTCGACTTCGCCCGGCCAGGGACACAAGGCACGCGGCAAAGCGCTCAGACTGCACGGCACCATCGCCCGCAAGCTCGGCATCCTGATCGTTTCCGGGAAATATCAGCCAGGTGACCTATTGGGCGGCGAAATCAGTTCCGCGGAGCAGTTGGCCGTCTCGCGCACCGCCTACCGCGAGGCGGTCAGAATCCTCGCCGCCAAGGGACTGGTGGACGCCCGCCCCAAGGTCGGCACCCGCGTCAATCCGCAGACCTCGTGGCACCTTTTGGACCCCGACGTGCTCGATTGGACCTTTGAATCCGAGCCGGATCTGGTGCTGCTCGACAGCCTGTTCGAGTTGCGCAACGTGGTGGAATCGGCCGCCGCCGGCTTCGCGGCGCAGCGCCGCTCCTCGGTGCACCTGCAGGGCATGCGCACGGCGCTCGAGGGCATGGCCACGCACACCCTCGCGACCGAACTGGGACGTCAGGCCGACCTGGACTTTCACACCACGCTCCTGGTTGCGACCGGCAATCCATTCATCATTTCATTGGCGAACGGCGTGCGCGCCGCGGTCCGCACCACCACCATCTACAAGCAGCGCAAGCAGCCCCTGCGGCGCGATCCTCTGCCCGATCACCTGCGCGTGTTCGAGGCGATCGCCGCCAAGGAACCTGTCAAGGCGCAAGAGGCCATGAGCGCGCTCATCCAGCTGGCGCGCATCGACACCCCGACCTCCAAACCCGCGGCGGCCAAGAAAGGCCGTTGAGGGCACACTGCCCGCCTCGCGGGTAAGCTGACATTTTGTCTGAGTTAATTTAGGATGCTCCGCCATGCCCGTTACCGGCCATCTCATCATTGGTTTTGATTCGATCTCCACCGCCGCGACCTTTCGCGGCATCGATGCCGTGAGCGGCGCGGAACTCGATCCGCCCATCGCCATCGCGGGCGCCGCGGATGTCGAGCGCGCCTGCGCGCTGGCGGCCGCGGCCTTCGACCCCTATCGCCAGGCCGACCTTGCGCTGCGCGCGCGCTTTCTTGAAACCGCCGCGGCCAACATCCTCGAGATCGGCGATGAACTTCTGGAGCGCGCCGGACGCGAAACCGGATTGCCCCGTGCCCGGCTGGAAGGGGAGCGCGGCCGCACCGTGGGGCAGCTGCGGCTGTTCGCGGAGGTGATCCGGCAGGGCGATTTCCTCGGGCTGCGCATCGATCATGCCTTGCCCGAGCGCAAACCGCTGCCCCGCTCGGATCTGCGTCTGCGCAAAATTCCGGTGGGGCCGGTGGCGGTGTTCGGCGCCAGCAATTTTCCGCTGGCCTTTTCGGCGGCGGGCGGCGATGTCGCCTCGGCGCTGACGGCCGGCTGTCCGGTGGTGGTCAAGGGCCATCCTTCGCATCCGGGCACCTCGGAACTCGCCGCGGCGGCCATCAACCGCGCGGCCCGTGAGTGCGGACTGCCCGCCGGGGTGTACTCGCATTTGTCGGGTCCGGCGAACGAACTCGGCCGCGCGCTCGTCATGCACCCGGCCATCAAGGCCGTGGGATTCACCGGCTCGCGCGCCGGCGGCACTGCGCTTGCGAAGCTGGCCGCCGCGCGCCCCGAACCGATTCCCATCTATGCCGAGATGAGCAGCATCAATCCGGTGCTGATCCTTCCCGGTGCGCTGCGCGCGCGTGGCGATGCCATCGCGGCGGCCTTTGTCAGTTCGCTCACCTTGGGTGCGGGACAGTTCTGCACCAATCCGGGACTGGTGCTCTGCATCCAGGCGCCGGCGCTCGAGCGCTTCGTCGCCTCGGCTGCCGCCGCGCTCGGCAAGAGCGCTGCCGGACAGATGCTCTCGCCGGGCATCAGCGCCAACTATCGCCGCGGCGTCGAACGCCTCGGCAAACACGAGGGTGTCTCCGAGATCGCGCGCGGCGTCCCCGGCAAGGACTGCGAGGCTCATGGCGCACTCTTCACCGTGCGGGCGTCGGAGTTTCTCGCGCACGAGGCGCTGCGCGAAGAGGTGTTCGGACCCTCATCCCTGGTGGTGGTGTGCCGCGACGGCACCGAATTGCATCAGGTGCTCGAGCACCTGGAAGGACAGCTCACCGCCACGCTGCAGCTCGAATCCGAGGACCATGCGCTGGCGGCCACCCTGCTGCCGGTGCTGGAACGCAAGGCCGGGCGCATCCTGGTGAACGGCTGGCCGACCGGGGTCGAGGTGAGCCACGCCATGGTGCACGGCGGCCCCTACCCGGCGACCTCCGATCCGCGCAGCACCTCCGTGGGCACCCTGGCAATCGATCGTTTCTTGAGGCCGGTGTGTTACCAGGACATGCCCCAGGATCTTCTGCCGGCGGAGCTGCGCGACGGTCCGGCCCATCCGCGGCGGCTCGAAGACGGCAAACACGTGGACCCGAAGGCATAAGACATAAGAGGTATGGCGTGACGTCAAGGTTGGTACAGCTACGCACCTCGAGCGGCGAGAAGATCGTCGCCGCCACATCGCGCGACGGAATCACGCGGCAGGTCCTCGGCGCCAAATCCATTTACGCGCTCGCCGCCGGGGCCATCGAGACCAACACCACGCTGGCGAAGGCCGCCGAGCAGTTGGGCTTCGGCGAGAAGATCGATCTGGCCGGTGCGCTCGCTGCCCGTCAGGTGCTCGCCCCGATCGAGCACGCCGACAGCGCGCACCTGTGGCTGACGGGCACGGGTCTTACGCATCTGGGCTCCGCCGATGCGCGCGACCGCATGCACGCCAAGGCGCATTCCGCCGATGCCAGCGATTCGATGAAAATGTTCCGCATGGGCCTCGAGGGCGGCAAGGCGGCGGGAAAGGAACACGGCGTGCAGCCGGAATGGTTCTACAAAGGCGACGGCAGTGCGCTCGTCGCGCCCGAGTCTCCCCTGCCCTCGCCCGAATTCGCGCTCGATGCGGGTGAGGAGCCGGAACTCGCCGGCATCTACCTGATCGCGCCCGACGGCAGCCCGTTCCGTCTGGGATTCGCGCTCGCCAACGAATTTTCCGACCACATCATGGAGCGGCAGAACTACCTGTACCTGGCGCACTCGAAGCTGCGCGCCGCGGCCATCGGGCCGGAGCTCCTGCTCGGCGAACTGCCCGCCGACATCCACGGCACCGCGCGGGTGCGGCGCGACGGCCAGGCGATCTGGGAGAAGGCCTTCCTCACGGGCGAGGACAACATGTCCCACTACGTCAGGAATCTGGAGCACCATCACTTCAAATACCAGATGTTCCGGCGCCCGGGCGACATCCACGTGCATTTCTTCGGCACCGCGACGCTGTCCTTCATCGACGGCATCAAGGCAAAGGATGGCGACGTTTTCGAAATCGAGGCGGCGCCGTTCGGGCTGCCGTTGCGCAATCCCTTGCGCACCGTGCCGGCTCCGGCCGTCACCGCAGTCCGCGTGTTGTAAACCAAAGCCAAGTCCGCGGGGAGCGGAGCCATGAAACAGCCGATTCGGGTGGGGATTGTCGGCGTCGGAAAGATCGCGCGCGATCAGCACATTCCGTCGATCGCCGCGAATCCCGCCTTCCAATTCATCGCCGCGGCCAGCCGCCATGCGCATACCGAGGGCGTGAAGAACTTTGCATCGCTCGAGGACATGCTCGAGGGCGCGCCGGAACTCGATGCGGTGGCCATCTGCACGCCGCCGCAAACGCACTACCAGATCGGCAAGCTCGCCCTGAAGAGCGGCAAGCACGTGCTCATGGAGAAGCCGCCCTGCACCTCGCTCTCACAGCTAGAGCATCTCAAATCGCTCGCGCTGGAGCGCGGCGTAACGCTGTACCAGACATGGCATTCGCAGCACGCCCACGGAGTGGCGCCGGCGGCGGAACTTCTGCGGCAGCGCCGCCTTGAAGGCGTGCAGGTCACCTGGAAGGAAGATGTGCGCGTGTGGCACCCGGGCCAGCACTGGATCTGGGAGCCGGGCGGTTTCGGCGTGCTCGACCCCGGCATCAATGCCATCTCCATCCTGACGCGCCTCATCGCCGAGCCGCTGTTCGCCACGTCCTCGACCCTGTACGTCCCCTCGAACTGCGCCACGCCCATCGCCGCGAGCATTCGGGCGAGCTCCGACAGCGGCATACCGATCAGCCTGGAGTTCGACTTCCGGCACACCGGCATCCAGACCTGGGACATCGATCTCGATACGGATCAAGGCCCGATCAAACTATCGGCGGGGGGCGGTGAGCTTGCCGTGGGCGCGCGGCCGGCGCCGGCCACGCCCGGCAAGTTGCAAAGCGAGTACGAGTCCATCTACGCGCACTTCGCCCAGCTCATCGCCTCAGGCAGGAGCGACGTCGATGCGCGGCCCATGCAACTGGTGGCTGATCTCTTCCTCACCGGCAGGCAGGTGAGCGTCGAGGCCTTTGTGGACGGCCAATCATGAGCGGCGCGCCGGTCTTCGACGGCTCGGACTGGGCGGTGGTGGCGGTGTTCGTGGTCGTGATGCTGGCGATCACGTTGTATTCCATGCGCACCAAGGCGCAGTCCGGCAAGGATTACTTCCTGTCCAGCCGCGACAGCAACTGGCTGCAGATCGGCACCTCCATTTTTTCCTCCAACATCGGTTCCGAACACCTGGTGGGACTCGCCGGCGCCGGCTTCGCCACCGGCATGGCAATGGCGCACTGGGAGTTCCAGGGCTGGCTGATCCTGGTGCTCGGCTGGGTGTTCGTGCCGCTGTATGACCGCATGCGCGTCTTCACCATGCCCGAGTTTTTGGAGCTGCGCTTCAGCCGCGCCTCCCGCAACGTGCTGTCCCTCATCACCATCGCGAGCCTGGTCCTCACCAAGATCGCCGTCACCATCTATGCCGGCGACGTGGTGGTGCGCACGCTCCTCGGCGTCGATCATGTCACGGTGTTCGGCCGCGACGTCGATGTGTTCTGGGTCATCGCCCTCACCCTCGCCTTCACCACCGGGCTCTACACCGCGCTCGGGGGCCTGCGCGTCATCATGTACACCGCGGTGCTGCAGGCGCCGGTGCTCATCTTGGGATCGTTGTGCATCCTCTACGCCGGACTGAACGCGCTCGGGCACGGCAGCCTGGTCGCCGGATGGCATGCGACCGTGGCGGCGGCGGGCGAGAACATCCATTTGATCAGGCCCATCCGCGACCCGGACTGGTCGTGGGCCGCGGTCCTGCCGGGCTCGGCCATCATCGGCTTCTGGTACTGGTGCACGGACCAGTACATCGTGCAGCGCGTGCTGGCCGGCCGCAATCAGCAGCATTCGCGGCGCGGCGCCATTCTCGCCGCCTACCTAAAGCTCACGCCCGTGTTCATCTTCCTGGTGCCGGGCATGATCGCCTTCGCCCTGACCAAGGCGCCGGGTCTCAATTTCACCACCTCGGGCGATGCCGCCTACACCTCGCTGGTGGCGCAGATCCTGCCGCATGGGCTGCGCGGCATGGTGGCCTGTTCCATGATCGTCGCGCTGATGGCCTCCCTCGCCTCGAAGTTCAACGCCTCGGCGACGCTCTTCACCATGGACTTCTTCCGCGAGTGGTATCCCAAGGCCTCCGGGCGTACCGAGGTGGTGGTCGGCCGCATCGCCACCGGCGCCATCGTGGTTCTGGGCATCTGCTGGGTGCTGGTGATCAAGAGTCTGCATTCGGACCTGTACGTCTATCTGCAGAGCGTGCAGGGGTATCTGTCCCCCGCGATCGCGGTGTTGTTCCTGTTCGGCGTGTTCTGGAAGCGCGCCACCGCGCCTGCCGCGCTGATCGCATTCCTGGTCGGCACCGTCGGGGGTCTTGCGCGCCTCGGCGCGGATCTGGTGATGCGCAACGAGGGCGCCGCGGTCAACTCCCTCAAGCAGCAGCTGTATCACGGTGCCATCGATGCTGCGCAATATCAGTCGGCCATTGCCCCCGTACGCGCCAGGCACCCGCTGATTTTTGATTTCTGGAACCTGAACTGGCTGTACTTCGCGCAGGCCTCGCTGGTTCTGACCGCGCTCATCCTGGTGGTGGTGAGTCTAGCGACGCCGGCCCCGGCCCCCGGGGTGGTCAAGTACACCTGGTACGGCGCCACGGCCGCGGAGAAGGCCGCCACGCGCGCGAGCTGGAACGGCCTGGATGTGCTGCTCTCGGCAGTGGTGGTGCTGATCACCGTCGTGTTCTACGCCTCGTTCTGGTAACTCAAGCCGATACCGGCTGATACAGACGCGTCGCCTCGAGCCCGATCGCATAGAACGGCTTGAAGCGCTGCGTGCCGTCCGCCGTACTGACCCGCCACTCGCCTGCGCCCGGTCCGCTCTGCTTCACGTTCAGAAGCTCGCGCCGCGTGAACGGCAGAAAGCGCTCGCCCACCGCGAACAGCGCCAGCGGTCCTTGCATCACGGCCAGAAGGTCCGGGTGCTTCTCGTCCACGGCCTCGAGCCTGAGCGTGCGTTCCAGATGAAGTTCGATACGATCGCCGTCGTTCCAGGTGCGCTTGAGCTCCAGGAACTTCCCGGCGATGAGCGGCACGCCGGCCTGTTTGCCGTTCACCGTCACCGAACTGCCGGCGCCCGCCCAAGCCGGAATGCGCAGCGACACGCTGAAGGCCTGCGCCGCCTTCAATTTGGTGGTGATGCTGATCGAGGAGTCCAACGGATAGGCCGTCGCCACCTCGAGGGTTGCGGGCTTGCCGTGCTGCATGAACGTGAAACGCGACGGCACGTACAGGTTCACGTGCACGCCCTGCTCATGAGTCAAGAAGGCGCTGATGCCGTAGTCGGCCACGACCTGGCCCATGGTTCCCGAACAGCAGGGGCAGCGCAGATCGAAGTAGGTCTTGGCGCCGTTGCCGTTGTAGTCGGAGTAATAGAACGAGGTGCCGTCGCTCTTCATGGGCAGTACGCCGAGAATGGTGTTGTAAAGCACCCGTTCCATGCTGTCGCCGTAGCGGCTGTCCCCGGTGACCGACAGAAGATAGCGGGTTGCCTTGAAGTGTCCATAGGCGCCGCAGGGCGTTTCGAAGCTGGCATGCGTGGTGTCGAGCGAGTCGCCGAGCTGGCCCGAGCCCGGTTTCAAGAAGCGCTCGTTCGGTCCCCAGCCGCCGGTGGCAAAGCTCTGCGCCAGAATGAAATCGAAGCCGTTCTGCGCAGCCTTAAGATGCGTGGGATTCCCATCGACGATGTAGGCCTGCATCGCCGAACTCAAGGCATTCATGTGGCTGTAGGCATGCTTGTCCGGCAGCACGTTCTCGCCGCGCGCCAGGGGTTCGAAATACTCGTGATCCATCAGGAATCGCGCCGCGAGTCCGCGATAGCGCTCGCCGGCGCCGCGGCGCCAGGCAAGGTACAGGTTCTCCGGCAGCGTGTACGACTCGTCCCAGGTGTGCGCGATGTTCGGATGCGGCCGGGCCGCCATCTCGGGGCGGGTCAGCGCCTTCTCGGGCAGATACGGCAGAGCGGCATCGGTGGTGAGATTCAGCACCTTGAGCGCATCCTGATCGCCCGCGAACTCGTGTGCGTCGATGAGCCCGATGTTGAGCTTGTCGAAGGTGTACGCAGGGAGCGTGTAGCCGTCGAAGAATTTCGGGCTCAGCGCCTTTGCATAGCCTGCCACCAACCGCTTCACTTTTTGCTGCGTGTCGGCATCCTGGGTGATGGCATAGGCACGCGCCATGCTCGAGACGTACTGTCCGAAGCTGTGGCCCGGGATGAATCCGTGCATGTCGCCGGGTGGATTGAAGGTCGAAGAGGCATTGTACCAGCCGCCGAGGTCCACGCCCGGCGCCGCCAGCCCGGCGGCCTCGCGGTAGGGCTTCAACAGCGCATCTTCGTCCATCGCCAGAAGCGTCGCGTGCTGCGCGCGAAACTGCTCGCGCAGGGGACCATCCAATAGGGTGACATCCGCGTAGCGCGCGGGCCGCAGCGCCAGCGCGGGCGCGGCGCCCTGCACCGCAAGCGACCTGCCGATCAGGGCGTTCATGGCGGTGAATCCGCCGAGCTGCAAAACGGAGCGGCGCGAGAGTTTTGCCATTGAATTTTCCTTTTGTCGGACATTTAATTTAGCATGAAAGCGCGCGACAGCGCCGCAACAACAATATGCAGCCATGAAAGCAACACTCATTGATACCGTCGGCGTGGGCAACACCTTGGGCGAAGGCGTGCTGTGGGACGATCGAAGCGGCCGCGTGCTGTGGACCGACATCCAGGAACGCCGCCTCTACCGGTATGAGCCCAAGAAACGAGAGCTCGACCAGTTCGAGTTGCCGGAGCGGCTGGGCTCATTCGGCTTCGTCGAGGGCAGCGAGCGGCTGGTCTGCGCGTTCGAGTCGGGCTTTGCGTTCTTCCATCCCGAGTCGGGCGAACTCGAATGGATCGAGCGACCCGCGCACGCGGCGCACAACGTGCGCTTCAACGACGGCCGGGTCGACCGCCGCGGACGCTTTTGGGCGGGATCCATGGTGGAAGGATCCGGCGATCCGCACGGCAAGCTCTACAGTCTCGAGCGGGGAAGATCGCAGGTGCATCTCACCGGCATCGCCATCTGCAACAGCGTGTGTTTCAGTCCCGATGAACGGCACACGTATTTCGCCGACACGCCCCACCGCACCATCTGGCGCTTCGACAGCCACGCGGGCAGCGGCGCGCTCTCGAACCGCACGGTGTTCGCACAGACGCCGCGCGGCGCGTACCCCGACGGTTCCAACGTCGATGCGGAAGGCCGGGTGTGGAACGCGCATTGGGGCGGCGGCCGGGTGGTGTGCTATGCGACGGATGGCGCGGAGAGCGGCAGCATCGATCTTCCGGTCACTCAACCGACCTGCGTGGCCTTCGGCGGCGAGGACTTCAACTGGCTGTTCGTGACCACGGCGCGTCAGGAACTCAAACCCGAAGAACTTGCCCGTCAGCCGCACGCCGGCGATCTTTTCGTGTATGAAGTCGAGGCGCGGGGGCTTGCGGAACCGCGCTACCGCGCAGCCTAAAAACCTACATCAGGGCGATGCTTTGGCAGCCGCTTCGAGCAGCGCGACGATGTCGGTCAATTTCTCCCGGCGCGCGACCGAAAGCGGCGTCTCGCCGGCCTCGTCCGCCGCGTTGGGATCGGCGCCATGGGCCAAGAGCAGCTGCACCAGATCGAGACGCCGCCGCTCCACGGCGCGCAGCAACGGGGTGCGCCCCTGCGCATCGGTCTCCGTCGTCGATCCCTCGCCGCTCTCGAGCAGCGCCTGCGCCTTCTCCGCGCGCCCCCAGTTGACGGCCGAGATCAACGGCGTCGGCGGCCGCTTTGCGGCCTTTGCCTGCGTGACGATGATTTCCGAGAGGTTGCTCTCGCCTTCGCTGCCGGCTGTGCGCGTTGCATCGGCTCTTTGGGCGAGCAAAGCGCTTGGCTGAGGCGGCGCTGCGGGCTGTGCGATCGCCTGGTCTGCCACGGCACCGCCGACGGCGTTCGGCTGCGGCGCCGGTTCCGGCGCGACGGTGATCTGCCGCAGGTCCGAAGACAGCCTGCTCGTCATCGACTTCGATTCGGCAGCCGCCGATTTGCGTTGCGCCGCAAGCGCGTCGCTGCCGGAAGGACGGCCGGCGGTTGTCGCGTCTGCAAATGCGGACGGCGGACTCCGCGATGCGTCGGCCACCAGCGCATCGCTCGAGATCTTGGCCCTCGGGGCAGGCGCTTCGGGCGCCGACCGGCGGTAAGGCTCGAGCGGGTGCGAGTTTTGCGCGACAGCCGGCGGGGGCGCCACGCTCGGCACTTCTTCCAATTTGGGCGCGGGCGCGGCTTGCGCGGGCATCGCTTCAGGTGCCGGCGCGAGCGGAACGGATTCTGCCGCCCGCGGATAGTTCTGCACCACCACCGCCTGCTCGCGCGGCTGCACCAAGAATCGCGGCACCACCAGGAAGGCCGCGAGCGCGGCGGCGCACGCCGTACCGATTGCGGCGTATCGCCAGCGCGGCCGATTGGCGGCGGGCACCTTCGTGTCGAATTGATGCGCCGAGGGAGCGGTGTTTCGCGCCGCTGCCCGGCGTCCCTCGGCGAGAATGGCCTCGCGCACGACATCGCTCGGCTGCGACGGCGCGGCATCGCTCGCGCGCCGGTAGCGGTCGAGCAATTCCAGATCGGCCGGTTCGTTATCGCCGCTCATGCGTATTCCCACAACAATTGGCGCAGCTTGGTGCGCGCGTAGCGCAGCCGGCTCTTCACCGTTTCGAAGCTCGCGCCGGTGGTGGTCGCGATCTCCTCGACGCTCAAGTCGCCTTCTGCCTGCAGCAGGAAGGCCGAGCGCTGCTCGGAGGGCAGCTGCGCCACGGCGCGCATCACCACCGCGACTTCGCTCTGACTCTCCAAAGCGTTCGAAGGCTCCTTCGCGAGGTCTGCGACCAGCCGGTCCGCGATGGTGGCGCCGTCCGGCCTCGAATCATCGCCCGCCTCGATGCTGTCCATGGGGCGGCTGGTGCGCACTGCGTCCACGACACGATTGTGCGCAATGGTGAAGAGCCAGGTGGTGAACTTGGCGCTCACCTGGTAGGTGGCGGCATTACGGGCGATGGCGAACCACACCTCCTGCATCAGATCGTTGGCGAGGGCTTCGTTGCGCACGCTCCGCTCCAGATAGCGGAACACCTTGCCCTCGTGGCGCCGGTACAGAAGCTCGAAGGCCGCGGCATCGCCGCGGCCGAAGCGCAACATCAAGTTTTCGTCGGTGTCCAGAGACGACTCGTGTTACAGGCCACTCGGTGGGTCTGGAACATACTCCCTCCGCGGCGAATCAGGAAATGGATTCGGCACGCCGTCAGGATAACGAGGCCGCGGCACCACGCCCATGGCGACGAGATTTTCCAGCCGGTCGTAGCGGATGCGCACCACCTCGTTGGGCGATGAGGACTGCCGGTCGAAATGCGTGTCGACCACCAACGAAACCTCGCGCGGACCGTGGCCGGTGCCGAGTTTCTCCGCCCGCGGCTCGGCGCCCAATCGGGCGACATCGCTTTGGCGGGGGGAGACTGAGGCCGACGCGGCGGGCGCCGACTGCGCCCGGGTTCCGCTGACCACCGTCTCCTCAAGATCGACGCCGGCCTCGGAGCGGCGTTGGGCATCTTCGGATATCTGGGGTAGCGCTCGCTTCTCCGTGAAGAGCGCGACGCCGATCACTCCGACGTTTTCCGGGCGGCCGGTGCGGGCCGCATACGAATCGGGCAGCGCGGTGAAGTTGAAGTCGGCCACTTCCTTGTTGCTCTTGCGCCAGCCGTAGATGCTGTACTGCTCCTCGGCGTTGAACACATAGCCGTCCTGATCGAAAGCCGCCGTCTTGCCGCTGATGACGTTGACGCCATCGACGGCCATCACCGCCAGCACCCGGTTGCCGAGACGGTTGTGGACCGAAATGGCGTAGCGTGCGCCCGGCTGTCCTGCCACCCAGTACTCACCTGCGTGGCGATAGACCTTGAGCACCTCGCCGGTATCGCGGTTGATGATCTCGACGTCGGCCACGCCGCCGATGGCGTGCGCGTTCATCGCGGCGCAAACCAGCGCCGCACCCATCCATGCTCGTTTCATGCTCACTCCACTCACTCCTTTTCCGTTCCTTGGAAGGTGAATCGACGGCGGAGCGAGAACGGGGTTAACGGCCGGAATCTGTCAAATGGCGGTTTTCGCCGCCAAATGGGCTCGCCTCAGGCGGCGGCCACCGCCTCTATTTCCAGGAGCCATGACTCATCGAAGATGCCGGTGATGATCACCGTCAGAGCGGGCGTGAGGGCACCCAAGAATTCATGCCGCACCGAGCGGTACTCGAGCGCATGCTCGCGCGAGGCGAGGAAGGTCGTGACCTTGACCAGATTCTCGATGCCCATGCCGGCGGCATTGAGCTGCGCGATGAGATTCCTCCACGCGAGCCGCGCCTGCTCGGTAAAAGCGGACGGCACTTCGCCGCGAACGTCCACAGGAATCTGGCCGCTGATGTACAGCCAGCGCGAAGCGCCGGTGACTTCGACGGCCTGCGCGTAGGAACCCTGCGGCTTCGGGGCGCCTTCCGCATTGACCGGCCGCAACGGCATGGCGCTAGTGCGCCTTGCACTCGGTGCGATGGTTGTCGCCGATGAAGGAGATCAGCCAGCGGCCCTCGCTCTTCGCGAAGGTCGCGACGTCGGTGCCGCAATGATCGATCTTGCCGGCAAGATAGAACTCGAACGGCGCCCACAGGACCGCGATGTCGCCATCGATGCGCACCAGCACATCGCGCGTCCGCTCCTCGCGGATTTCCGTGCCCGGCTGCGAGAGCTTGTCGGTCATCACATCGAAGGTCAGCTGCACGGGCTTGCCGTTGCGTATGAAGGTGGCGCTGCCGCCGGGCACCAGCGTCGCGCTCATCGCCGCCTTGTCGCGATGGCCGAGGCCGTTCAGAAACGCTTGGAACGTGTCGATCACCGCTCGCTCCTCGCTCGGGGCTGCGGCGGCCTCCGTGAAGACGGCGCTCGACAGCAGGCATGCGGCGATCAGGCAGACGGGCGTGAGTCTCATGGGACCTATCCTCAGTTCTTCTTCGCCACGGGGATTTCCACGTAGCTCTCGTCGTGGGCGGAGCGGTAAATGCGTTGCGTCGCCTTCTTATAGTCCTTGGCGGTGGCGAAGAAAATATTCGGCACGAAGGTCTGCGGATTTCGGTCGTAGAGCGGAAACCACGCCGACTGCACCTGGATCATGAGGCGGTGGCCGGGCAGGAACACGTGATTCGCGGCCGGCAGCGCGAACTGATACGACAGCGGTTTGTTCGGCGTGAGCGCCTTCGGCGATGACAGGCTCTCGCGGTAGCGGCCGCGAAAGATGTCCATGGCAATGGGCAGCTGATAGCCGCCGAGTTCGGCATGTCCCGCCACTTCGTCGGGATAAACATCGATGAGCTTGACCACCCAGTCGCTGTCGGTGCCGCTGGTGGAAGCGGTAAGGTGCACGATGGGCTCGCCGCTCACCTCCAGAGGGGCTTCGAGGGGCGCCGAGGTGTAGGTGAGCACGTCGGTGCGGCCGGAGAATTCGCGCTGATCGTCCACCAGCCAGCGAACCCAGCTCAAAGGCGGCACATAGCCCATCGGCTGACTGGGACGGGCGCGAAACGGCACCGGCTTCGCAGGATCCGACACGTACTCATCGAAGGCGTTCGCCTCTTTGGGGGCATCGAACGACAACCCGCCTTCGGCGGCAAGATACAGGCGCCGCGTATCGAGCGCGCAAGCGGCACCGCAGCTCGGCCACTGTTCGAGCCGCTCCCAGCGGTTCTCGCCCGTCACGAAAGCCGTCACCGGCGCGGTGCCGGAGGCAGGCGCGTCGTCCTTGAGGTAATGCGCCAGGAACGGCGCGAGTATCTGCTTGCGGAAGTAGAGCCCGGTGTCGCTGTCGAAACGGATGGGGCCGAGCGAACTCGCCTCCTCGATTTCCTGTCCGTGATACCAGGGTCCCAGCACCAGAAAGAGATTCGCGGAGCGTTTCGGCGCGAGCGCCTTGTACACGGCGAGCGCGCCGTAGATGTCTTCCTGGTCCCAGAGACTGGCCACCAGCATGGTCGGCACGCTCAAGGGCTCCTTGGCGAGGAGCAGATCCATGGCCTGATCGCTCCAGAACTGATCGTACGCCGGATGCGCCGCGACCTTGTTCCAAAAGCCGACCTGCTCCATGCCGCGCTCGTGCGCCAGGGCGCCGGCTGACACGGCGCGCATGTACATGTCGTAATCGTCGAAATTGCTCGAGTTCCAATGCTCGTCGTTGCCGCGGGTGCCGGTCTGCTCGTAGATGTAGGGCAGATTCTGCTGGCGGAAGGCGCCGTTGTGGAACCAGTCATCGCCCCGCCAGCCATCGACCATGGGATTCATGGGCACCGCGACCTTCAGCGCCGGATGCGGATGAATGAGCGGCGCCAGGGCGAGGTAACCGTCGTAGGAGATGCCGAGCACGCCGACCTTGCCGTTCGATTCCGGGACGTTCTTGATGAGCCAGTCGATGGTGTCGTAGGTATCGGTGGATTCATCCACCGGCGTCGGGTTCAAGGGGCCGCGCATCGGCCGGTTCATGACGTAGTCGCCTTCGCTGCCGTACTTGCCGCGAATGTCCTGGATCACGCGGATGTAGCCCCCTTCGATGATGGTCTCGGTGGCATTGTCGTAGCCGTACAGGCTCACGCCCATGTGCACGCTCTTGGTATTGGCGGACAGAGCCCGTGCATCGTAGGGCGTGCGCGTGAGCAGAATGCCTGCACGCTTGGCGCCGTTCGGCACCATGATGACGGTGCGCAGCTTCACCCCGTCGCGCATGGCCACCATCTCCTCGCGGCGCACGTAGTCCATGCCCGCGGTCGGCGGCGTGAATTTGGCCGGCGTCTCGCTCGGATAGTTCGGATATTGCGGCGCCGTTTGCGCGAATGCCGCCGCGGCGAACGCGGCACACAACAAGAACGCGGCCTGCTTCTTCATCAAGGGCTCCCCTTTGCTCTCCCCGATGCGGGAGGCTAGCACAGTGACGCTTTGCAACATTGAAGCTTAACTTTACAGTTAGACTTCATATCTGGTCTAATCCGCTCCATGTCCAAACCCGAGGATGCCGACCACGGCCGCACCCATGCGATGGCGGCGGAGCTGCGCGGCGTGCTCGGGGCCCTGCGCCGCAAATTGCGCGAGCAGTCGCATCTCGGGGACTTCAGCGAGTCGCAGATCTCGGTGCTGCGTCTTCTGGAACGCGGGAGCGCCACGATAAGCGCGCTGGCGCGCGCCGAGGGCATGCGGCCGCAGTCCATGGGCGCGATCATCGCCGCGCTCGAGGCGGCGGGGCTGGCCCAAGGCACGCAGGATCCCGCCGACGGCCGCCAGACGCTCTGGGCGCTGACCCAAAGCTGCCGCGAACGCATCAAGGCCAGCCGCGCGGCGCGCGAGGATTGGCTGTTTCGCGCCATCCGTAAAAATCTTTCCGGCGCGGAGCAACGCGAGCTCTCCCAGGCCGTCGAACTTCTCAAACGCCTCGTCAGTTAGATTTCAAGGAGCAGCCGTGCCCGTTACCGCACTCGACCCCAAGACCGCGCTCGTCATCATCGACCTGCAGAAGGGCCTGATGCAGTACGCCACTGCGCATCCGGTGGACGCCGTGGTGCGCCACGCCGCGGCGCTCGCCGATGCCTTCCGCCGCCACCGGCTGCCGGTGGTGCTGGTCAATGCGGTGGGCGGCGCCCCAGGGCGCACCGAGCAAAAACGCCCCGCCGGACCGTTTCCGCCCGGATTCTCCGAGTTCGTTCCCGAACTGAACCAGCAACCGAGCGACCACGTGGTGAGCAAACGCACCTGGGGCGCCTTCACCGGCACCGGCCTCGATCAGCGGCTGAAGAACCTCAATGTCACCCAGCTGGTGATTGCCGGGGTGGCTACCAGCGCCGGAGTCGAATCAACCGCGCGCCAGGCCCACGAGCACGGCTACCACGTCACGCTCGCGGTGGACGCCATGACCGACATGAACCCCGACTCCCACACCCACTCGGTGACGCGCATCTTTCCGCGTCTGGGCGAGAACGGCACCAGCCAGGACATCATCCAGCTGCTCGACCGGCGCCGGGAATGAGTCGATTGTGTGGGCGTTGAGCGGGCATGAGGCACACCTTCCGCTCGCTCAAGAACCGCAACTACCGCGCCTATGCCATGGGCGCGCTGGTGTCGAATGTGGGCACCTGGATGCAGCGCACGGCGCAGGACTGGATCGTGCTCACCGAGCTGACGAAGAACAATGCCACGGCGCTCGGCATCGTGATGGCGCTGCAATTCGGACCGCAGGTGGCGCTCCTGCCCCTGACCGGCTATGCCGCCGATCACTTCGACCGGCGCAAGCTCCTTATCTTCACCCAGTGCGCCATGGGCCTGCTGGCGCTGGGACTGGGGCTTCTGATCCTCTTCGGCATCATCAAGCTCTGGCACGTCTACCTGTTCGCACTGCTCTTGGGTTGCGTCTCGGCCTTCGACGGGCCGGTGCGCCAGACCTTCGTCAGTGACCTGGTCGGCGAGGAAGACCTCGCCAATGCCGTGGCGTTGAACTCCACCTCGTTCAATGCGGCGCGCATGATAGGGCCGGCGCTGGCCGGGGTGCTCATCGGCCTCATCGGCAGCGGCTGGGTGTTCGTCGCCAATGCCGCCTCTTATGTGGCGGTGCTCGCCGCACTCGGCGCGCTAAAAATCGATCCGCACGCGCAACTGCACCCGCAGCGAAAGCGCGGCAGCCTGCTCGACGGATTCAGGTACATCGGCGCGCGCCCCGACATCCGCGCGGCGCTCGCCATGTTCTTTCTGATCGGCACCTTCGGCATCAACTATCCGATCTTCATCTCCACCATGTCGGTGACCGTGTTCCATGCCGGCGCCAAGGAGTTCGGCCTGCTCACCTCGATGATGGCGTTGGGTTCCGTCAGCGGCGCGCTCCTCTCCGCGGGACGCAGACACTCCGGCGTCGGCGCCCTGCTGCTGCCGGCCACCGTATTCGGCGCGGGGTTTCTGTGCGCCGCGCTTGCCCCCGGTTACGGCTGGTTCGCTCTCACGCTCGTGATCGTCGGCGTGGCCGCGCAGACCTTCACCACCACCGCCAACAGCACCGTGCAGCTCGCTACGGAGCCGGCCATGCGCGGCCGCGTCATGGCGATCCTGTTCGCCATCGCGCTCGGCGGCACGCCCATCGGCGCGCCCATGGTCGGCTGGGTGGCGGACCGGTTCGGACCGCGTTGGGCCATCGTCGTCGGCGCCTCCTCGGGATTCGGTGCGGCGCTGATCGCGCTCGATCATCTGAAGAAGCGGCGCGCGAACAGCACCGCCCTGACGTAGCTCGCCCAGTTCTGGCACGATGGCGGGCAACGGGAGAAGACGCATGAGCAGTCCGCAGCAGCATCGGTTTCGGCGCGCCATCATCCGTGCCGTCCTCGGCGTGCTCGTCGCGAGCCTGGTGTGCGCCGTTTTGGGCGCCCTGTTCGCCCCCTATGTCTACGAGGAACTGACGGCGATCTTGAGCCGCCGGGAAACCCTCGACCCCGCGCCCGCCAAGTTGGGCAAGGGCAGGATGTTCGACGATTACTTCGCTGTCCAGGATTTGGGCGATCGCACCTATGCCATCGGCGAGCCGCGCTATTGGCAGGAGAACTACTCGTATCTGATCGTCGGCGATGAACGCGCCATCCTGTTCGATGCCGGCAGCGGCACGCGCAACATGCGCAAGGTCATCGAGGCGCTCACCACGCTGCCCTTGACCGTGATGGTGTCCCACCTGCACTACGATCATCTGGGCGGCATCGGCGCCTTCGACGGCATCACGCTCATCGACCTGCCTGAAACGCGCGCCGACGTTCACGATGGACGCCTCACGCCCAGCCGCTACGAGTACTCGGGCATCCTCGAGGGCCGCTCGCAACCGCGCCCGCCGGTATCCGGGTGGGTGAAGCCCGGCGCCAGCATCGATCTTGGCGGCAGGACCCTCACCGTGATGTATACGCCCGGCCATACCGAGAACTCGATGGCGCTCTTCGATGCGAAGAATCACCGCCTGTTCATCGGCGACTTCGTCTACCCGGGGCCCTTGTACGCGTTCCTGCCGGGCGCGAGCCTCTCCACCTACGAAAAAGTCACCCGGCGGCTGCTTCAGAACCTGCCGCAGGACACGGTGCTCTTCACCGCCCACTGCTGTCGCAAGGGAGAGCTTCCCGCGGCTCCCTGGCTCGACATGCAGAACTTGAAGGATCTCAAGAACACGCTCGATCGCATCGAGGACGGCAGCGCGACCTCGCACGGCTTCTATCCCAGGATCTACGCCATCGACGATGAGATGACCCTCGACGCGGGATTCCCCTGGAACAACCGCTGAAGGGAGCGCGTCGCTACCAGTAGGCGATGTAGAGGACCGCCAAAATGACGGTCACGGCAACCGCAGCGACATTGAAGCCGCGAGTGGTCGAGTAGTCGATGTTTCTCAATTCCACCTTGATGTTGGCAGTGCGGGCCCGCCCGAGCAGCGAGATCGCCACGGCCATCGACAGGCAGATGACGAACACCAGGCCGACGCGATCCATGAACGGCAATGCCGGCCACCAAAGCTTCAGGGCCAGCGACAGGACCGCGGAGGCGATGGCGGCAACCAGCGCGCCGGCGACCGAACAGCGCTCCCAGAACATGCCGAGCAGGAAGATAACGCAGATGCCCGGCGTGAAAAATCCCGTGAACTCCTGGATGTATTGGAACGCCTGATCGAAGCTGCCGAGCAGCGGCCTGGCCGTGGCCATGGCGATGAACAGCGCGATGGCCGCCGTGATCCGTCCGACCCTCACCAGGTGCTGTTGCGAGCTGTGCGGCTTCAAATGCTTGTAGACATCCATGGTGAAGATGGTGGCGATGGAGTTTATCTTCGATCCCATGGACGCCACGATGGCCGCGATGAGCGCGGCGAACACGAGGCCCAGGATGCCGCTGGGCAACAGCGCCATGAGGTGCGGGTAGGCCTCGTCGGGACGCTCCAGATGCGGCGCGAGCGCCACCGCTGCGATGCCGGGGAGCACGATGATCACCGGCATCAGCAGCTTCAGGAAAGCAGCGAGCACGATGCCCTTCTGCGCCTCGCGGATGCTCTTCGCCGCAAGGGCGCGTTGAATGATGTATTGGTTGAAGCCCCAGTACGACACGTTCATGACCCACAGGCCGCCGATCAGTACCGAGAGACCGGGAAGATCCTTGTAGTTAGGGCTCGAGCGCGGCAGGATCATCTGAAACTTATCGGGAAACTGCGCGGTGAGGGCGTGAAATCCGGCGATGACGCCCGCGCCGCCCGAGATCCTGCTGAGCGCGATATAGCTGATGATGAGTCCGCCCATCACCAGCAGGCTCACCTGGACGATGTCGGTGAGTGCAACCGCCTTCAGTCCGCCGTAGAGCGCATAGGCGCTGGCGAAGACACCCAAGCCGATCAGCGCGGTCTGAATATCGACCCCGACCACGGTGTGCACCGCCGTGGCGCCGAGCCAGAGAATCGAGGTCAGATTCACGAACACGTACACACCCAGCCAGAATATGGCCATGACGGTCCGCACCGCGGGGCTGTAACGCTTTTCGAGAAATTCCGGCATGGTGTAGATGCCGTTCTTGAGGAAGATCGGCAGGAAGAATTTGCCCACGATGATGAGGGTGAGCGCGGCCATCCATTCGTAGGATGCGATCCCTAAGCCGATGACGTAGCCCGACCCGGACATGCCGATGATCTGCTCGGCGGAAATGTTGGCCGCAATCAACGACGAGCCGATCGCCCACCAGGGCAGCGCGCGGCTCGCCAGAAAATAATCCTGCGCGTTCTTGCGGTGTTGGCCCTTTTCTCGCGACACCCACTGCGCGAGTGCGAATATGCCCACCGCGTAGCTGCCGACGATCGCCACATCCAGCGTTGCAAGAGCCATCTCTACTCCCCGTACGGCCTAGCCGTCATGTCTTGTGTGCATTGAGCGCCTCGATGAGCTTTCGGGCGCGTGTCGTGATTTCGGCCAGCGAGTAGCTCGGTTTGAAGATTTCGGAGCCGAAGCCGAACCCCGCGGCGCCCGCGGCGAGCCAGCTGTCGACATCGTCCGCCGTCACGCCGCCTACCGGGAGGATGCCGACGCCGCGCGGCAGGACCGCGAGCAGCGCCTTCAGATAATCCGGCCCGAGCGGGGCTGCCGGGAACAGCTTGAGTTCCGTGGCGCCCGCGCCGATGGCCTGGAACATTTCCGTCGCCGTCGCGAAGCCGGGCATGACGCGCATTTTCAGGCCAAGCGCGGCGCCGATGACGGCTGCATCGCAGTTGGGGGAGACGACGAGGCTGCCTCCTGCAGCTTGCGTGCGCTGCACGTCGGCGCTCTTGAGCACCGTGCCCGATCCCACCGTGAGGCCGGGGAAGGCCCGCTTTGCGATCTTCTCGATGCTGTCGAAGGGCTGCGGCGAATTAAGCGGCACCTCGAGGCAGCGGAAGCCCGCCTGGTACAGCGTCTCAGCCACGGCGAGCGCGTTTTTGGATTCGAGTCCGCGCAGGATGGCCACCATCGTCGCCGTCGTTGCACCCATCAGAACTTCTCCAGTGACCAACGTTGTTGCACGGCGTGCAGACCCGCGAGCGCGGCGAGCGCCCCGTCGAGCTCCTCGACCTTGCGGCCATGCGCCGCGAGTGCCCGGCCATACAGCGTCCGCAGCGACGCCGTCCCTATGATGACGATCGGCGCATCGATGCCGGCCGCCTCGCCAAGCTTGAGCCCTCCGGCCACATCGCTCGCAATCAGTAGACCCGACAGGAACCCGGCCGCCTGCGCGGGAGCGAGTTCGCCGCCAAGCTGCCGCCCGCGGGTTTCAAAGAGCCGGTGCAGGAGCTGCGCATGGGGGTGTGCATTGAAGGCTGCGAGCCCCTGTTCGAAAGCGCTGATATCGAGCGGCGTCGGGTGCAACTCGCGCACCAGCACGCTGTGATCGTGGAGTATCCGGTAGAGCTCTCCGGTCGGCGCGCTCACAAATTCGGACACGACGCCGGCCTCCACCACGACCCACTTCGTGTGGGTGCCCGGCAGACACAACAGCCGGCGCAGCCGGGATTCCCCCGGCTTTAGCTTTAGCGCCCCGAATATCTGCGTCTCCTCGCCACGCATGTAGTCGCTGGCACCATAGCGGTTTCGACAGGAGAGCCCCGGCACGATGCGCACCGTGGGCGCCGGCATGCTGAGATTGGCGGCGATCTGCCCGATGTCGACGGGACAGGGCAAGGCCTTGGTCTGCATCCATCCCAGATTCGAGCCCACCATGCCGCACAGCGTGGCGGGCAGCGCGCCGTGGCGCGACACCCACTCGGCACTGAGCGCGGCGAGTTCGGCGGCGAAGGCGCCCCCGACCTCGGCCGCGCCGGGCCCCGTACGCTCCTCAAGGGCGGCGCCGGATTCGTCGACCAGGAAGAGGCGCAGATTGGAAGTACCCCAATCGCCGGCGATGAAAAGAGGAATCGATTTCAACGCGGTGTCCGCTTGGCTGCCGGCGCGTCAGTGACTGTGCCGCGGGATTCCGGCGGTCTGCGCCAGACGCTGATATTTCGTCGCCGGCTCGAGAACCGCACCGTCGTGCAGCTGACCAATGTCGCGTCGTTGCATCTCCTGCCACGGCGTCTGGCTGGCAGGATAGGCATAACCGCCCGCCTGCTCCAGCGCCTTGCGCCGCGCCTCCAGTTCCTGATCGTCGATGAGCACGTTGACAGTGGCTTTCTTAAGGTCGATGCGCACGCGGTCTCCACTCTTGAGCAGCGCCAACCCTCCGCCCACGGCCGCTTCGGGCGAAGCGTTCAATATGGACGGAGACCCGGATGTGCCGGACTGCCGCCCATCGCCGATGCAGGGCAATGCCAAGACGCCGGCGCGAATCAACGCCGCCGGCGGGCGCATGTTGACCACCTCCGGTGCCCCGGGATAGCCGACGGTGCCGGCGCCGCGGATCACCAGGATGGTGCAGGCATCGACACCGAGCTTGGGATCGTCGATGCGGGCGTGATAATCCTCGGGACCGTCGAACACCGCCACCCGTCCCTCGAAGGCCTCAGGATCCTTCGGATCCGACAGGTAGCGCTGCCTGAAATCCTCGGAGATGACGCTGGTCTTCATGATCGCCGAGTCGAACAGGTTGCCCTTGAGCACCAGGAAGCCGGCGTTTTGGCGCAAGGGGCGCGAGAAGGGGCGGATCACCTCGGCGTCTTCCACCGCAGCGTCGCCGCAGTTCTCGCCGAGAGTGCGGCCGTTCACCGTGAGCGTGTCCGGCTCGATCAGCTCGTGTCGCATGAGTTCGGCGATCACCGCCGGCACGCCGCCGGCGCGGTAGAAGTCCTCGCCGAGATATTCGCCGGCCGGCTGCAGATTCACCAGCAGCGGCACGCCGTAGCCGTGGGTCTGCCAGTCGTCGATCGACAGCTCGACCCCCATGTGGCGCGCGATTGCATTCAAGTGAATGGGCGCGTTGGTCGAGCCGCCGAGCGCCGAGTTGACGCGGATGGCATTCAGAAACGAACTGCGCGTCATGATCTGCGAGGGTTTTCGGTCCGCCGCCACCATCTCGACGATTTGCTTGCCCGTGAGGTAGGCGCACTCCTGTCGTTCCCGATAAGGCGCTGGGATCGCGGCCGAACCGGGCAGTGACATCCCCAGCACCTCGGCCATGGAATTCATGGTGGTGGCGGTGCCCATGGTGTTGCAATACCCGGTGGAACGCGTCGAGGAGGTCACAAGCTTCATGAAGCCGGCATAGTCGATCTCGCCTGCGGCGAGCATCTCGCGCGCCTTCCATATGATGGTGCCGGAGCCGGTGCGCTCGCCCTTGTACCAGCCATTGAGCATGGGACCGACCGAGAGCGCAATGGCCGGAATGTTCACGGTGGCTGCCGCCATCAGACAAGCGGGCGTGGTCTTGTCGCAGCCGATGGTGAGCACGACACCGTCGATGGGATAACCGAACAACACCTCGACCAGCGCGACATAGGCGAGGTTGCGATCGAGGCCCGCGGTTGGGCGTTTGCCGGTTTCCTGGATGGGATGCACGGGGAACTCGAGCGCGATGCCGCCGGCCTCCTGAATGCCCTCCTTCAGACGTTGTGCCAACACCAGGTGATGGCGATTGCAGGGAACCAGATCACTGCCGGTCTGTGCGATGCCGATGATCGGCTTGCCTGACTGCAGTTCCTCGACCGAGATGCCAAAGTTGGTGTAGCGCTCCACATACAGTGCTGTCATATCCGGATTCGAGGGGTCATCGAACCAGGCGCGCGATCGTAACGGTTTGGCCCCGCCGCCCGGCTTGTTCTCACTAGGCTTCATTTCTTACCTTTGACTCCCGGATCCCCGCACCTGCCGGCGCGCCTCAAACGGCCGCCTCAGGCCACCCGTCCTCGCTCCAGTTCAGCACGGCGAGGCGCAATGTCGGCTGCGCTTTGTTCTCGGCATCGTAGGCATGGTAAACAATCAGGTCGCGATTTCCGTCGTGCATCAACCCGCAGTGTCCCGGACCACGCCACCGCGTGCTCGCCCATGGCCGCTCGACGATCACCGCCGTGCCGTAGCCTTCCATCAGCGGTTTACCGTCGCGCCCGACATACGGTCCGCGAATGTCCTTGGCGCGCCCCACGGCCACGTAGTAGTTGCTGGCCAATCCCTTGCAGCAGTAGTCATAGGAAGCGAACAGGTAGTACCACTGGGCGTGCGTGAAAATGAATGCGCCTTCGATGGGATTGTCCCCACCCTCGGGTGCCGGCCGGTAGGCGATGGACAGAAGCGTCTTGTCGCCGGGGTCGGGTTTGCCGGTTTTCGAGTTGAGCGGCATGAGCTTCAGGCCCGACCAATAGCTGCCGAAGGCGAGCCAGCACTTGCCCTCGTGATCGAGCACGAAGTTCGGATCGATGGCGTTGTAAGTGCCGCCCACGAACGTCTCGGTCACCAGGCCATGATCGGTCCAGCCGTATTGCGGCGAGGACTTGTCCAGGGTTTTGCTGGTCGCGAAACCGATCACGGAGCGCATGCTGCCGCCCGTCGATACCGCGTAGTAGAGCTGATACAGGCCGTTGTACAACGAGATGTCGGGCGCCCAAATGCTCTTCGCCCCGGGGACGGCCAGCTTGGCCCACTCCGGTATCTCGTCGAACGGATGGCCGTTGTCCTGCCAGACGTGCAGATCCTTCGAAGTGCGCCAGGAAACGCCAGGCTGCCCGCTCCAGCCGCCGGAGCCGAACACATGGTAGGTGTCGCCCTCCTTGATGATGACCGGATCGTGCAGTCCTTTCAGGAATCCGGAAAGCTGATCGTTGAGCGTGCTTTCTGCGCGCAGCGCGCCGAAGGGAAGGCATGCGGCCGCGCCGACATGCAGGGAGGTGCGCAACAAATCGCGTCGGGTGAACAACATGATCGTCTCCTCGGGTTCAGCGAGATTTGGACAGACTACCGCGACCGAAGAGGATGCGGCAGGAACCGTTGCCGTTGTCGGTCGCTGCGACAAAGATAAACGATGCATCCGTCGCGGCGGGGGAGCTCAAGATGGGCGAGCTGTAGCCTGGGCAGGCCGTCTCGCCGGCATTGTAGCCGCCGGTCGGATCGACGATGACGGGCGATGGGATTTCGTGCCACGGGCCGGCGCCCTGCGCGTTGTTGGCAAACAGCACCCGTCCCGATTCAGGCTTCACTGTAAGGTGGCCTTCCTCCCCTTCCACCACGCGCTGACCGCTCGCAATCAGAGTTCCTTGAGCGCCGCCGTAGGGCGACCATGTGAGCGTCGGAGTGTGCAGCAGATGGTAGCCTTCCTTCGTGGCGATGACCGTGCCCATGCTGGAAATGGGCGTCCAGTCCTGGCCATCGGGCGAACTCTTCACGAAATCGGTGCAGACCTGATCGGAGTCCTGGCCGGCCTTGCAATCCTCGAGCGACATCATGAAGGTGCCGTTGGGCAATCGCACCACGGTGGGCATGCCCGGTCTCTGCACGCCGTCGCGCACGCCGACATCGACGATTTCAGGTCCCCACGTCGCACCGCCATCGGTGCTGCGGACATGCGCGATGACCTGCGCGAAGCCGTCGGCGGAGGGACGCTCGTCGGAAAAGAAGCAGTTTAGGCTGCCATCGGCGGTGATGGCGAAATACGGCTCCCAGATCCCGTGACCTTGATTATTGACCTGCAAGGATTCGCTGGCGCAGGCACTGCGGTAGCTCCAACTTGCCCCGCCGTCCGAGCTCACGAATATTTCCATGGCCTGTTCGCGGAAGTTTCCCCGCCGCCACGCGGTACCGGCCGCGAACAAGGTACCGGCGGGTAGACCTCCCTGCGCCACCGGCAGTTCAAACAGCGCCGGCGCCTCGATGTCCCAACCGTGAACGCTGTCGCTGATGACGCCGACCGGCTGCGATTCGAAACTCGCGCCGCCATCGCGCGAACGGAAGATCGGCAGCTCGCCCCGCCCTCCCCGGCCGCCCGCGTGCGCGAAGGTCGCCAGCAAGGTGCCGTTCGCCGCGCCCGCGTGCTCGAGGCGGATGATACGCGGATAGCCCGCCTCCTCGACGGGGCGCTGCGCCGAATCGGGTGCGAACAACACCCCGGCCGGCGCAGCGCCGCTCAATCTGCATGCGAGCAACACGGCACTCCCGGCAACCGATGCCAGTACCCGCCCTGCTGCGCGCCCGTGCATGCGATGCACCCTTCAGTTCAGCCGGAAATGCACACCGAACTGGTACGTCCTGTCCACGGTGCGAATGTCGCGGGGAAACAGCGGGGTCCCCGAATAGCTGTTGTAGTGAGCATTCAACAGGTTGGTCGCCGCGAAGGAGAGCGCGAATTGACTGGTGAGGGCATAGTTAAGCCCGAGATCGAGGTAGGTCGTCGGCTTGACCACATCGATGGGCGGAAAGGTGTCGTTGCCGGGGTAGTACGATTCGATGTACTTGTCCCGGTAAGTGGCAGCCAATCGTCCCGACAATCCGTACTTCTCGTACAGCAGGATCGCGCTGGCGTTGTTCTTCGACACGTTGGTCAACTGTCCCGAGGTCGTCGGCAGTCCGTTCTGTCCGGGAATGGGTGCGTTCGAGGTGATCCAGCTGTAGTTGACCTGGGCGCCCAAACCATCGAGCGGTGAGGGCAGGAAATCGAAGAATTTCTGTGCCGCGAGCTCAAATCCTTCGATGGAGCCGGTTCCGGAACTTGCCGAAGTGTTGATGATCACGTTGCACTGTCCACCGAGGCCTCCCGTGGTCGGGATGCCGTTGGCCGTGCAGTAGGCCGCAGAGTACGGCGTGGTAAAGGACTCGGGCTCGATGTAGCCGGTCACCCGACGATAGAAGCCGGCGCCCGTGATCGAGCCGCCCTTGGAGAAGAAATATTCCAAGGTGCCGTCGAACGCAGTCACCTTGGTCGGCGACAGCTCGGGATTGCCTTCGGCTCCATTGCCCTGCCGGTTCACTGTCGGCGGCGTGATGCTCAAGGCGGGATTCAACGCCGTGAAGTCCGGGCGCGTAACGGTGCGCGCCACCGAGAAGTGCGACTGGAGGCTGTCGGTCCAGTGTATCCGCGCGGAAATGTTGGGCAGCCAGTCGACGTTGTAGGTGCCGATATTGTATGGCGTGTACTGATTGTAACCCGCCGCGATCACGCCACCCGGAGCGATCGTGGCACCGTTCACCACGATGGGCGTGGTGCCCGTGTTGGTGACCGCCGGGATGGCCGTCGTGTTCGTGCCCGACAACGTGCGGCTGTCGAACACCGTGCGCATCCCGATCTGACCGTCGACCGGGAAGCTGGCCAGGTTGAAGGCGAACTTCGCCTGTTCCCAGATGGCGCCGGTGAACTCATCGTCGGTGAAGGTGGCCGCCGGATCCTCCGGGGGTCCTGCGAGCGGCGCACCGTAATAGGCCCGAATCGTCCCGGTGTTGTGCAGCAGGAAATTGGTGGATGCCGCCACGAACTCCGGCGGATTGCCGTCGCCGCCGTTGAAGCCTTGGAAAAAGCCCGGCCCGAAGGCCGAGAGTGCGGACACATTGCCGTCGTTGCAGGAACCGGGCGTCGCTCCGGGCACGCACTCGCCCACGTCGCCGCCTGCCACGCCCTGCGAAGTCGCCTTGCGATCGGCAAACCGCAGACCCCCCTCCAATGCCGTCAGGAAGCTGTTCTTGAATTCGAAGCGGACCTTGTTGGACCAGGCAATTTCCGATCCGTGGTCATTCTCCCAGCTCTCGTTCAGATTCTGCAGATAGAGGTTGGCCGGCACATTCGGCGAGGGCCCGAGCAGCTGCCATTGGCCGTGGCCGTTCACGTTGCTGTTCAGATTCACCACCTCATCATTGAGGCTGGTGTCGATGATCTCGCGCACCTGATGGAATGAGGAAATCGTGGCCGCAAACTCGGACTCCAGGGTCCAGGGACCATCGTGATACTTCACGCCGAAGTTGCCGTGATAGTCCGTCTCGCCTTCATCGAAGGCCTGGTTGCTGGTCGCGGTGTACGGATAACTGCCGCCGCCGCCGACCGTCGCGCTCTGCACCTGACAGCCGTAACCGCCGGTGAGGGTCACGCAACCGCCCGGCGCCAGCGTCACGTTCGACAAAGGATGCGGATCGCTGGTGACGGTGAAAAAGAACACTGAGCCGTATTCCGAGTGATAACCCGTGTAGATATGATCGCTGTAGAACTCGAGGTTGTCGTTCGGCTTGAATTGAAACGAAGCGTTGAACTCCGGGTATTCGCGTTCGCCCACCGTGGTCGAGGAACCCATGAACGGCACGAACACCGGCTGCGCCAACCCGGTCTGCGAAGTCGGCTCGGGATTGTGCGGCGTGTCTTCCCACACGACCGGATAGTCATAGCGCTCTTTCTTGTACGAGACGTTGAGCAGCGCGCCGAATTCGCCCACGCCGGTGTTCCAGCGGTCGCTCACCAGGAGATTAAAGTTCGGGCTCACCTGATCGATGATGGTCGCATAGGAGGCCGTGGCGGAGCCGGCAACCTCCAGGCCCTGGAAATCGAACGGACGATGGGTGCGCACGTCGATGAGGCCGGCGATGCCGCCCTCGATCAAGTCGGCGGAGCTGGTCTTGTAGACGTCCAAGCCCGACAGCACTTCGGCGGGCAGGTTCTGGAAGTCGTAGATACGCAGCTTGGTGGTGAAGATCTCGTCGCCGTTCAAGGTGGTGACCACGTTGGGGAGACCGCGCACATTGACGCCGACCACCTGATCGTTGTTGCGCGTGACCTGCACGCCGGTGATGCGCTGCAGGGCGTCGCCGACGGTTTCATCCGGTAATTTGCCGATGTCCTGCGCGACGATGGAATCCACCACGTTGCTATTGTTTCGCTTGATGAGTTCGGCTTCATTCAAGCTCTGCCGCAAGCCGGTGACGACGATCTCCGACAGTTCGTCGCTCTTGGCATCGGTGGATGATGCCGACTGTGCATAGAGCGGCACCGCAAAGAATGCCGCGGGCAGCAGCAGAGCGGTTGCCACAAAATATTTCGCGCTCATAGATTTGATCCCCCCAGGTTCGAACGTAATTCGTTGCGTGGTCGTGTTTGTTCTACGCAGGCGTCTTTATAGCCGTCTTTTTCTTGTCAGACAAGTTATTCTTGTCGGACAAATATTTAGTGAAAAAAATACATATAAAACAGATCGTTATAGCGCTGTAGGCAGCGATATGGGGCTTGAAACTATTTACCGAGGAGCGCCGTCCTGGCGGCGGCGCGCGGTTTTCTCAGTCGAGCGCGGACAGATCCGCATTGCCTTTCGGCGCCGCGCTCAAGGTCTTCAGGATGTCCATTTCGCGGCTGCGGTAGGGTTTGCCGTCGGGATAGAACAGATCATGAAACCAAACCTGCGGCTGCTGCAGCGTGTAGGGCCGCTGCCAGGAGTCCCAGGGCAAATAGGTCTGAATTTTTCCCTGCACGAAGCCCCAGTTGATCATCCCCACGTTCGCAGCCTTGCCGAGGGGAAGCGTTCCGTCGATGGTGGAACCGGCGCCGCGCGCCATGTATTCGGTGCAGATCAGCGGCCGGCCGTATTGTTTGAGCTGTGCGACGCGGCGTTTGAATTTCTCGGGCCAGTTGTAGTCGTGAAAGGAAATCACGTCCGACTGTGCGAGTTGCGTATGTTCCACCGCATTGAGATTGGCATTCGGCGACCAATCGTCATGATCCCAGACGCCGCTGGTGAGCGGCTGCACGGGGTTTGCCCCGCGCGCCCACAGGAACACCTGCGGCAGCAGCGCGGCCACCAGGTCGAACTTGCCGTGCGCTTCGCGCGTCTCGTAGTCACGCGGGCCGTGATTGTCGGGCTCGTTCCAAACGTCCCAGGCTAGGATCCGCTTGTCATTGGCGAACGCGCCCACGACACCCTCCACGTAGGCGCGGAGCTTCGGGTAGCTTGCGGGGTCGGCGAGTTCGTCCGCACCCGGGCTCTGCACCCAGCCGGAGTTGTGCACGCCGGGTATCGGCGGGTGCTGCGGCCCGAGCTTCGGAGTCGGATCCCAACAGGAATCGAACAGCACAAAGATCGGCCGGATCCCGTGCTTGGAGGCGATGCTCAGAAAACTGTCGATGCGCTGTTTGAAGCCGCGCGCATCCTGCTGCCAGAGAAGATCGTGCAGAAACACGCGCATGGTAGTCATGCCGATCTGTTGCGCCCAGGAGAGCTCCTCGTCAATGCGCTTCGCATCGAAACTGTCGGGCTGCCACATTTCCAGCTGATTGATGGCGCTCGAGGGAATGTAGTTGCTGCCGAGGAGCCAGGGCTGCGCCGAGTACCAAGCATTGGCCTCTTCGGGGGTCCAGCGGTCGCGGGCTTGTGACTCGGGGGCCAGGGCGAGCAGCGCCAGCACGAACAGAAAGGCACGCATGATTGGCTCCGTCAGCGCTTCGCCACGGCGAAGCGGTACACAATCTTGTTGAAGTAGCTCTGGCCGGGATCGAGGCGCCCGGAACCAAACTTCGGCTGATTCGGCGTGTCCGGAAACAGCTGCGGCTCGAGCACGAA
>DASXOQ010000137.1:0-37878 GCA_036494165.1 Steroidobacteraceae bacterium | reverse complement strand
GGCGCTGCTCGACTATGGCTTTCGCGCCGTCATCAGCACCGAGATCGCGGATATCTTCCGCGGCAATTCATTGAAGAACGGGCTGCTGCCCATCGTCGTCGACGAGAAAAGCGCGCAGTGGCTGATCGAACACCCGGGCGCGGATGTGGACATCGATCTCAAGAGTTCAGAACTCACCCTGCCGAGCGGTGCGAAGGTCACCTTCCCCATCGAGCCGTTTGCCCGCCATTGCCTGTTGAACGGCATCGATGAACTCGGATACCTGCAGGGGCACCTCGGCGCCATCGAACGCTACGAAGCGGCGCGAGGCTAGGCTCGTGCAAGCGCTGATCGCAGTCACCGCCGGCGACGGCATCGGTACCGAAGTCACCGCCGAAGCCGTGCGCAGCTTGGAGGCGATCGCCTCGCGCTACGGCCATCAGTTCCATTTCGAGGCGGCATTGTTGGGCGGCGCGGCCATCGATGCCACCGGCGAGCCTCTTCCGCCCGAAACGCTCGCCCTGGCGCAAAAGGCGGACGCCGTGCTGTTGGGCGCCGTCGGCGGCCCCAAATGGTCAGACCCCAATGCCAAGGTGCGCCCGGAGCAGGGAATATTGCGGCTGCGCAAAGCGCTCGGTTTGTTCGCAAACCTTCGCCCGGTAGCTCCGCATCCGAAACTTCTGCACGCCTCCCCCTTGAAGAGCGAGCTTCTTGCCGGCGTCGACATCATGGTGGTGCGGGAACTGACAGGCGGCATCTACTTCGGGGAGAAGCAGCGCACCGCGGATCAGGCTTCCGATCTTTGCCTGTACACCGTGGCTGAGATCGAGCGCGTGGTGCGGCTGGCGGCCGGTCTCGCCCAAAAGCGGCGCGGCAAGCTGCACTCGGTCGACAAGGCCAATGTCCTCGAAACCTCGCGCTTGTGGCGCTCGACCGTCGATCGGATCATGCCCAAGGAATTTCCAGGCGTTGCCTACGAACACATGCTGGTGGATTCCGCCTCGATGCATCTCATCACAAAGCCGCGCGACTTCGACGTCATCGTCACCGAGAACATGTTCGGCGACATTTTGACCGACGAGGCCTCGGTGCTCGCAGGCTCGATGGGGCTGCTGCCCTCCGCATCGCTGGGCGCGGGCGGCAAGGGCGGCATCTACGAGCCCATCCATGGCTCGGCGCCGGACATCGCCGGCAAGGGCATCGCCAATCCTTACGCCGCCATGTTGAGCGCCGCGATGCTGCTCCGGTACGCCTTGAAGCTCGAGAAGGAGGCGCTGGCGCTCGAACGCGCCGTGTCCGGTGCGATTGACGCGGGCGCCCTGCCGGCCGATATCGCCGCGCCGGGTCGCGCTGTTACGACGCGCGCCGCCGCAGATGCGGTACTGGCTGCACTCTAGCGGCCCGTTCCAAGCCGGCCTCGAGATCCCCGACGAGATCGGCGGCATCTTCGATGCCCACCGAGACCCGCAGCAACCCCTCGCCGATCCCCGCTCGCAGGCGCGCACCCTCGTCCATGCCGGCATGGGTCATGCTCGCCGGATGGGCGATGAGACTCTCTACGCCACCCAAGGATTCCGCCAGCGTGAAGCACTCGAGTCCCGTGAGGAGCTGCTCCACCGCGTTTGCGCCGCCCGCAAGTTCGAAGCTCAGCATGGCGCCAAATCCGGCTTGCTGGCGGCGTGCAATCTGATGGCCCGGGTGCGCGGCCAACCCCGGGTAATGCACCGCACTGACTGCCGGATGCGCGCTCAAGAGTGCCACCACGGCACTGGTATTCTCCTCGTGCACGCGCATGCGGGCGTGCAGGCTGCGAACGCCGCGCAGGGTGAGGAAGCTGTCGAACGGCGAGCCTGTGACCCCGATGGCATTCGACCACCAGCACAAACTCTGATGTAGCTCCGAGGTCGCGGCGATGACCGCGCCGCCGACCACATCGCTGTGGCCATTCAAGTACTTGGTAGTCGAATGCAGCACCAGATCCGCGCCGAGCGCGAGGGGTTGCTGCCAGACCGGCGAGAGGAAGGTGTTGTCGACCACCGAGAGCGCCCCGGCCGCGCGCGCCGCATCGGCGATGGCCTTGATGTCCACCACCCGCAGCAGCGGGTTGCTCGGAGTCTCGATCCACACGAGCTTCGCGCCCTTGGCGAGCGATGCGCTGAGCTGCCCCGCGTCGCCCTGATCGATGAAGTCCACTTCGATGTTGCCCTTGGCGTGCAGCGCCGCGAGCAGGCGATAGGTGCCGCCGTAGCAGTCATAGGGCGCGACGACGCGCGCGCCGGCAGGCAACGTGGCGAGGATCAAGGTTATGGCCGCAATGCCGGTGCACGTGATGATGGCGCCGGCGCCGCCCTCGAGGTCGGCCAACGCCGAACCTAACTGATCGCGCGTCGGATTGCCGGAGCGCGTGTAATCGTATTTGCGCGGCTTGCCGAAACGCTCGAAGGCGAAATTGCTCGATAGATAAATCGGCGGCACGACCGAGCCGTGCAATGCATCGGACTCGAGGCCGGCCCGTACCGACCGGGTCGCGATTTTTTTCCGGTTCGGTTTCTCGGTGCTCATGTGTTCTGCTCCGCAAGGGCGTGTTTGATGATGGGAGTCAGGGCCGCTCCTTCCTTGAGGAAGGCGTCGTGGCCGAAGATGGAGTTGATTTCGATCAGCTGCCGCGGACCATTCAAGCGCGCCGAGAGCGCTTGCATGTCCGCAAACGGCACCAGCTGGTCTTCGCGCACAGCGATCAACGTGGCTGGCGTGGTCACCAGGGTGGCGTCCATAAGATGCAGATCGATGGATTCGCTCAACGTGAGAAAGGACTCGGCGCGATATTTCTGGACGTAGTCATCGCCGCGCGCAAACAGGTAGTCCTCGATCGGAAAGCGGAAACGGTCGGCATTGCGGGCCGGCGGCCCCCCGAAGCGCAACGCGAACTCCACTGAACTGCGATAGGTTGCCATCGCCAGCGCGCGCGCGAGCTTCAGTCCCGCCCCGCCGTCGCCGCGCGCAATGGCTTCGCGCACGATCTGCCGCTGCACGCTTCGCCAGGCCGTGGAGAGCACCTGCGCCTTGTCCGCGGCCGAGAGCACCAGGATATGCTTCACCCGCTTTGGATAACGTTCCGCAAAGCAGAGCGCCACCATGCCGCCGTAGGAGGCGCCCACGATGGCGTGCAGCGAATCGATCTTCAGCCGGTCCAGTACCAGTGCGAGCGCTTCGCACTGATCATAGGAACTGATGGGCGGAAATTTTCCGCCCACGGCCGGCGTGGTGCTCAAGCCGCGCCCGCCGATGTAATCCATCCCGAGCACCCGGTAATGGCGCGTATCGACGCCGCTACCCTCGCCCACCATCTCCGGCCACCAGCCCTCGCTGCGACTCGCGACGACCCGGTGCGCGGAGATGCCGCCGAGGACCGCAACCAGCGGCGCGCCCGGCTCGCCGATCAAGCGAAAGGCGACCTTGCCGTCGGGCAGCGCATCGCCGTAATGCAATTTGAAGGAGCCCGCAAGCTCTATGACGTCGTCGTGGATGTGCTGTCGTTCGGCCACTTAATCTCGCTCCAATAGAGGTTTACATAACCCCTGAGCGTTTAAGCGCCTGCCATTGACGTCGCGTGGATCCGCGCAATCGGCCGCCTATCTACCGAAGTGCGCTCAAAAGCGACGACTCCGCAGGAGTTGGCACCGTTCCTTTCTAAAGAGTCCGCACTCCTTGAAGGTGGTTGCCCCGGCTTCGAAGGGCCTTTCCCTCAGCCGGTCTAGATAAGCGCGGAAATTCTAAGCATATGCGTGCGGCGCGTCAAGGTGCCTTGAGTGTCGCGATACAATGTATTAATGTATTAGCGTGTTAATACATTATTCGAGAACGCCGTGAAAACCAACCGCGCAGTGACCCAGCGTCAGGAGCAACAGCACGAACGTTCGCTGTATACCGCGATCCTAGCGCTGCGCAGCGTCGAGGAATGCCGCAGCTTCTTCCGCGATCTATGTACGCCGGCGGAACTTCAGGCCATGGCCGATCGATGGGCGGTCGTTGAACTTTTGGAGCGCAACCTGCCCTACCGGGAAATTCACCGCCAGACAGGCGTCAGCGTCACCACCATAGGGCGTGTTGCAAGGTGCCTGGTGGCGGGCAACGGCGGTTATCGCGCGGTTACCGAACGGCTGAAGCTCAATGCTTGAATCAGCCAACGGCGCCAGCCCCCGCCTTAAAATCGCGGTGCAAAAAAGCGGCCGCCTGACCGATGCGTCGCTCGATCTTCTCTCGCGCTGCGGCTTGAAGTACAGCCGCGGCAAGGACCAGCTCATGTGCTACGGCGAGAACATGCCGCTCGATGTGCTGTTCGTGCGCGACGACGACATCCCGGACTTGGTCCAGGAGGATGTATGCGATCTTGGGCTCGTCGGCCTCAACGTGGTCGAGGAGAAACGTCTTGCATTCAAGTCCCGCGGCCTCACCAAGTTGTTCGAATCGGTCCAGCCGCTCGACTTCGGGCGCTGCAAGCTGTGCGTGGCGGTACCCGATGGTTTCGATTACCGAGGGCCGCAGTCCATGGCGGGCAGGCGCATTGCCACCACCTACCCGAACATCCTCGCGCGCTTTCTGCAGGAACAGAACATCACGGCCGAGGTGGTGGTCCTCTCAGGCGCCGTCGAGATCGCCCCCCGCCTCGGCCGGGCCGACCTCATCTGCGACTTGGTCTCCACCGGCTCGACACTCGCGGCCAATCATTTGCGTCAGGTGCAGACCGTGCTCGAGAGCCAGGCCGTGCTGATCCGCACGCCGGTGCCGATTCCGGCCGAAAAGCAGGAGTGGACCCGACGCCTGCTGATGCGCATCGACGGCGTGGAACAGGTGAAGGGCAGCAAATACATCATGCTGCATGCACCGCGATCGGCGCTGCCGGCCATCGCCCGGATTCTTCCCGGCAGCGAGTCGCCCACCGTTATCCCCTTGGAGGGCCGCGGCGATCTGGTGGCGGTGCATGCGGTGTGTCGCGAGAGTGTCTTCTGGGAGCTGCTGGAAGACTTGAAGGGTGCTGGCGCCAGCTCGGTGCTGGTCCTGCCGGTCGAAAAGATGCTGGCCTGATGCAACTCATTCACTGGAACCGCTTGACTCAGGATCAGCAGCGCGCCGCCCTCAGGCGCCCTGCCCGTGACGGCGCCGCCTCGGTCGGCGCCGAAGCGCAGCTCATCATCGACGAAGTGCGCAGCGGCGGCGATGCAGCGCTTCGCAGGTTGAGCGGCCGGTTCGACGGCGTCGAGCTCGAGCGACTCGAGGTCGGCCCGGCGGAGTTTGCCGCCGCCGAAAAGGCTTTGAGCGTGACCGAGCATGCGGCCATCGAGCGCGCGATAGATACCGTTCGACAATTCCATGCCGCCCAGCTCGCTCCGCCCATCCGCATTGAGACCGCCCCCGGCGTCCTCTGCGAACGCATCCAGGTGCCCATCCGCGCGGTGGGGCTCTACGTCCCCGCAGGCTCCGCCCCCCTGCCCTCCTCGGCCATCATGCTCGCGGTCCCTGCAGTCCTTGCCGGCTGTCCCGAGCGCATTCTGTGCACGCCGCCGACGCGCAGTGGCAGCGCCAACGCCGCGGTGCTGGTGGCCGCGCGCAAGGCAGGCGCGCAACGCTGCTTCAAGGTGGGCGGGGCGCAGGCGGTCGCGGCCATGGCTTACGGCACGCAAAGCATCGCGAAATGCGACAAGATCTTCGGGCCGGGCAATGCCTACGTCACCGCCGCCAAACTTCTGGTCGCGCAGGACCCCGACGGCGCCGCCGCGGATTTGCCGGCCGGGGTAACCGAGGTGATGGTCATTGCCGACGAGACGGCGCGCGCCGATTTTGTGGCATCCGACCTTTTGGCGCAGGCCGAGCACAGCACGGATGCCCAGGCGATTCTCCTCACCACGAGTTCAGATCTCGCAGCGGCGGTTGCCGGGCAGATCGAGCGGCAACGCGCCGCTTTGAAGAGAACCGAAGTACTCGATCACTCCATCAAGTCGATTCGCCTGGTGGTTGTGGATTCCTTGAAAAGCGCCTTTCGGATTGCCAATGACTATGCGCCCGAGCACCTGCTGATGGAACTTGCCGAGGCTCGCGCGTGGCTCCCCGCCGTGAGCACGGCGGGCGCGGTTTTCCTTGGCAGCTGGTCGCCCGAGTCGATGGGCGACTATTGCAGCGGTCCGAACCATACTCTGCCGACTTACGGCTATGCCCGTGCCTACAGCGGACTGGCCGTGGAAGACTTTCAGCGTCGCATGTCCGTGCAGGAGCTCTCGCGCGAGGGGCTCAAGGCGTTAGGGCCCACGGCGCAGATACTCGCGGGGCTCGAGGGGCTGGATGCGCATGCGGCGGCGGTCACGGTGCGTCTCGAGGCCATGGCATGAATCCTCTTCTGAAACTTGCGCGTGCGGAAATCCTCGCCCTGAATCCCTACTCGCATGCCGCATGGCTGCCGAGCTTGAAGCGCCTGCACGCCAACGAAGCACCATGGCGGCCGCACGGCGATCCGACGCGGATGGGACTCAACCGTTATCCGGAGACCCAGCCTCACGAGCTCATCGAGCGGCTCGCGCAACTCTACGGCGTCTCGTCCCACAACGTGCTGGCCACCCGCGGCGCCGATGAGGCAATCGATCTTTTGTCACGGGTTTACCTCAATCCCGGGGATGCGATACTGCAACCCACGCCCACCTTCGGCATGTATCAACTTTGCGCCCGGCTGCAGGCGGCTACGGTGCTGGAGTTGCCGCTGCGGGCGGACCGTCGATGGGCGCTCGACGCGGATGCGCTGCTTTCGATGTGGCAACCGCACGTCAAGCTCGTCTATCTGTGCTCGCCCAACAACCCCACCAGCAACAGCTTCGATCTTGGCGCGGTCGAGGCCGTGTGCAGCGCACTCGACGGCAAGGCCGTGGTGGTGCTGGATGAGGCCTACATCGAATGGTCGCGCTTCGCGAGCCTGACGCGCTGGCTCGGCCGATTTCAGACGCTCGCGATCATGCGCACGCTGTCCAAGGCGCACGCGCTTGCCGGCGCGCGATTGGGGGCGCTGCTTGCGGCCCCCGAGCTGATTCAACTCGCGGCCAAGGTCATTCCACCCTACGCGCTGTCGCAGCCCACCATCGAGGTGGCGCTGGAGGCGCTCGGCCCGGACCGGCAGCTCGAGTCGCAGCGCAAGGTCGAGGCGCTCCTCTTGGAAAGGGAGAAGCTGCGCCGGGGGCTGGAGCACTCTCCGCTCGTCGACAAGGTGTGGCCGAGCGATGCGAATTTTCTGCTTGTCGACTGCCACGACGCGGAGCGCTTCATGAACAATTGCAAGGCCGCGGGCTATGTCGTGCGCGACATGCGGGCCTATTCGGTCCTGCCCCGCTCCATAAGAATCAGTGTGGGTACGGCCGAAGACACGGCGGCCATCCTCAACGCGGTAGGTGGTGCATGAGCGTGGAGCGCATCGTATTTCTCGATCGAGACGGTACCCTCAACGAGGAGACGCACGATGAACGCGTGGACAGCCTCGCCAAGATCCGCCTCCTGCCCGGCGTGATACCCGCGCTGCTTGCCCTGCAGCAGGCGGGCTTTCGCTTCGTGATGGTGACCAATCAAGACGGCCTCGGCACCGAGGACTTTCCGCGCGAGTCATTCCAGGTTGCGCACGATTTCATCCTGCATCTTCTCACTTCCCAGGGCGTGCAGTTCGATGCCGTGATGATCTGCCCCCACTATCTCCATGAGCAATGCGAATGCCGCAAGCCGAAACTCGGCATGGTGGCGGAGTATTTGCGCAACCGCAGCATCGACAAGTCCCGGAGCTACATGATCGGCGACCGCGACACCGACATGCAGTTCGCGACCAACCTCGGGGTGAAAGGCATCCGCATTCGATTGGACGGCAGCGAGCAGGAGAGCTGGCCCAAGATCGCCGCGATGATCCTCGCCCACACCCGCCGCGCTGAGGTTGCCCGGCGCACCAAGGAAACCGACGTGCGCGTCATGGTGGACCTGTCCGGCGTCGAGACCACGCGCATCTCCACCGGTCTCGGCTTCTTCGACCACATGCTCGAGCAGATCTCGCGCCACGGCGGCTTCGCGCTCCAAATAGAGTGTCGCGGCGACCTGCACATCGACGAACATCATACCGTGGAGGATGTGGCGCTCGCCCTGGGAGCGGCGCTGCGCGAGGCGCTCGGCGACAAGCGCGGCATCGCTCGCTACGGGTTTCTCCTGGCGATGGACGAAGCCGAGGCGCAGGTTGCGCTCGACCTCAGTGGACGCCCTTATTTTGTCTTCGAGGGCAAGTTCAACCGCGATCGGGTGGGCGAACTGCCGACCGAACTCGTGCCGCACTTCTTTCGCTCGCTGGGCGAAAGTTTGGGCGCGGCCCTGCACCTGAAGGTTCAGGGCGACAACACTCATCACATGATCGAAGCTTGCTTCAAGGGAGTCGGGCGCGCGCTGCGGCAGGCCGTGCGCTTAGAAGACGATGCGCTGCCCTCCACCAAGGGCCTCTTGTGAGCGCGGTGGCCATCGTTGCAAGCGGCGGCGCCAACGTGGCGTCGATGCAATTTGCGCTGCAACGCCTCGGCAGGGAATCCGAAGTCACGGCGAATCCCGCGCGCATCCGCGATGCCTCTCACGTCATCCTGCCGGGCGTCGGCGCTGCCGCCGATGCCATGGAGCGACTGCGCTGCGTCGGACTCGACTCGGTGCTGCCGAGATTGCAGCAACCCGTTCTCGGCGTCTGCCTGGGGATGCAGCTCCTGTTCGAGGCCTCTGAGGAAGGCAGCGCGAGCTGCCTCGGGATCATTGCAGGGCGGGCCAGACGAATTCCGGGCGCGGCCGGCAGGCCCGTGCCGCACATGGGCTGGAACACCCTGACGATACGGCGTCCGCACGAACTCCTCGAGGGCATCGATGAGAACGCTCATGCCTACTTCGTACACAGCTACGCGCTCGAAGTCGGCCCCGCCACCATCGCCAGCACCGAGTACGGACCCATTTTCAGCGCCTGCGTGCAGTGGCGGAACTTCCTCGGCACTCAATTTCATCCTGAGCGATCGGCCTCCTTTGGGGCGCTCATCCTCAAGAATTTTCTCGGCTTGAACTGATCCTGTGCGCCTGATCCCGGCCATCGATTTGAAGGGCGGACGCTGCGTCCGGTTGCTGAAAGGCGATTTTTCGCAAGAAACGAGGTACGCGGCCGATCCCTTGGCTTTGCGCGATGAGTATGCCCGGGTCGGCGCCGATTGGCTGCATGTGGTGGATCTCGACGGTGCGCAAGCAGGCGAGGCAGGTAACCGGGAGATCATCGCTGAACTCGCACGTGTGTCGAGACCGGCGCTGCAGGTGGGCGGCGGCCTTCGCAGCCGAGCCGCGATCGAGACAGCTTTCGATGCGGGCGTCGCACGGGTGGTCATCGGCAGCGCCGCGGTGTCGCAGCCAAACGCGGTGCAAGCCTGGATCAAGGACTTTGGCGCCGAGCGAGTCATGCTGGCGCTCGATGTGCGCTTTGACAAGGGCGTACCGAAAGTCGCGATATCCGGCTGGCAGGAGCAGTCGGCCCGATCGCTCTGGGACATCACCGAGGACTACCTCGCTTACGGCCTGCGTCACGTACTGTGCACCGACATCGATCGCGACGGTGCCTTGACGGGCCCGAACCTCGAGCTCTACGCCGAGGCGGCGCTGCGCTTTCCAAGCATCGAATGGCAGGCCTCCGGGGGTGTCCGCGATGTGCTCGACCTTGCTGCACTCTCTGCCACCGGCGTGTCCGCCGCGGTCAGCGGCAAGGCGCTATTGGAACAACGGCTGCGTCCGGAGGAGCTACGACCATTCTTGCCAAACGCATAATCCCGTGCCTGGACGTGCGCGACGGTCAGGTGGTCAAGGGCGTGCGCTTCAAGCACCACCGGGTGGTCGGCGACATCCTCGAACTCGCGGTCCGCTATCGCGACGAGGGTGCGGACGAACTGGTGTTCTACGACATATCCGCAAGTCCCGAACAGCGCTCCGTGGACCGCGCTTGGGTGACTCGCGTGGCGCAGGTCCTGGATATACCGTTTTGTGTCGCCGGGGGCATCCGCTCGGTTGCCGAGGCCGAGCAAGTGCTCGGGGCCGGCGCGGAAAAAATCTCCGTCAATTCACCGGCCTTGTCCGATCCTGAGTTGATCGACGCGCTGAGCGGGCGCTTCGGTTCGCAATGCGTGGTGGTCGGCATCGACAGCGCGACCACGTCCGGCGGCTACAAGGTGCAGCAGTTCACCGGAGATCCGAACATGAGCCGCGATTCGGGCCGTCACACTCTCGAGTGGGTGCGCGAGGTGCAGGGGCGCGGTGCCGGAGAGATCGTGCTCAACTGCATGGCGAGCGACGGAGTGCGCCGCGGCTATGACCTCGCCCAACTGCAGGCCGTGCGCGCCATCTGCCAGGTGCCGCTGGTGGCTTCGGGAGGCGCCGGAGAGATCGACCATTTCCGCGAGGTGTTCGCGGCCGCCCACGTCGATGCGGCACTGGCGGCCAGCGTTTTCCACTCGGGCGACATCGCCATTCCCGCGTTGAAAAGCGAACTCAAGAAAACGGGCATCGAGGTGCGCACGTGGACATAAAGCCGGACTGGGACAAAATGCAGGGACTCATCCCCGCAATCGTGCAGCATCACGGCACCGGTGAAGTGCTGATGCTCGGATATATGAACCAAGCAGCCCTCATCCTCACGCAACAGAGCGGCCGCGTCACCTTCTTCAGCCGCAGCAAACAACGCCTCTGGACCAAAGGTGAAAGCTCGGGTCACTTTCTCACCGTCAAAGACATCGCCCTCGACTGCGATGCCGACACTCTATTAATACTGGCCGAACCTGCCGGTCCCGCCTGCCACCTGGGCACGCCCACCTGTTTCGGTACCGCGGCCCCTAAACCGGTCGCCTCCCGAATGAGCTTCCTGGGTTCTCTTGACGGTCTCATTGCCGAACGTCAGAACGAGCGTCCGGCCGGCAGTTACACCACCGCACTCTTCGATGCCGGCATTCCGCGAATCGCACAGAAGGTGGGCGAAGAAGGGGTGGAGACCGCCCTCGCCGCGGTATGCAAGGGTGATGAAGAACTTCTGGGCGAGGCGGCCGATCTCATCTATCACCTCACAGCGCTGCTGCGGGCGCGGGGCCTGTCGCTGGCCGATGCAACCGGTGTCCTCGAGCGGCGGCACGAGCAAACCTAAGCCAAGCGCGTCGGAACTTTAAGCGTTCGCCGGCTGGACGATGGCGGGTACCCGATGCCGAAACTCGCGGCGCACGAACCACAGGCTGAATATGGCTTGCAACGCCACGCTCGCCACCGAGAAGTACCATACCTCCACCAGTTGAAAGCTCGGCTGCATCGACAGCCAGAAGGCCGGAATCACAAAGGTGAGCAGCCGCGAGGCCGAGCTGTACACCGACGGGATGGTATTGCCGAGGCCCTGGAACACCGCCGAGGCGGTGAACACCACGCCCGAGGCGAGGAAATTCCAGGAAATGATGCGCAGAAACTGGCCACCCACGGCCAGCGCATGCGGCTCCTGGGTGAAAAAGCCCACCAGCAGTTTTGCCTCGAACTGACAAAATATGGTGAGGCAGAGCATGATGCAGCTGCCAAACAGCACCGCGAGTCCAAACGTCTCCCGCACGCGGTTGAATTTTCCGGCGCCGTAGTTCTGGCCGACGATCGGGGCCGCGGCGAAGGCCACCGCCATCGCCGGTAGGAACAGGCTCTGCATGACGCGCATGCCGACCCCGAATCCGGCCTGTGCTTCGGGTCCGAACGGTCGCGTGATGCGATAGATCACCACCATGTACACGAACATCAATGCAAATTCGCCACCGGACGGCCAACCGATGTTGAGCACGCGTTTCCACACCGAAAGCCGCGGGCTCCATTCCTTCGGATCGAAGGCGACGTATTTTTCCAGGCGATGAAAATAGAGCGCCAGCAGCACCACGCCCACCGCCACCGATAGCGAACTGGCGAGTCCCGCACCGGCCACGCCCATCTTGTAGCCGGTCCCCCACCCCGCGATCAGCACCGGTGCCAGAATGGCGTTCAGCACCACCGTGATTATCTGCACCAGGATGGTGGGCTGAACGATTCCGGTGCCGCGCAGCGCGCCGCCCATCGAGACCAGCGCAAACTGCAGCGCAAGGCTTGGCAGGAACCAGTAAAGATATTGGATGCCCGCGACCACGGTGGCGGCGTCCGCACCCAAGGTTCGCATGTAAGGCGCGCAGAGCAAGTATCCCAACACCAGCGTGACGACCGTTGCCGTCGCCGACAGGGACAGGCTCTGGTTGAAAACCAAATTGGCATCCGCTTTGTCCTTCCGGCCTACCGCGCGCGATATCAGCGATACCGTGCCGACCTGCAGCACTTGGGTCAGCGCCAGCACGATGAACATCATGTTACCGGCCGCGTTCACGCCGGCGAGTGCCGCATCACCCAAGCCTGCAACGAAGTACAAATCGATCAGGATGTACAAAGTCTGGAAGAACATGCCGAAGGCAATCGGCAGAGCCATTTGCACGATGTTCCTGGCAATGGAACTGTCGGTCAGGTCTTTCATCGACGGTTCGCTCCCTGGGTTCTTTACATTGGGCGGCGTGCCCTTCTTTGTCGGGCATTTTGCCACAGGAACCCGACTTACAAGAACGCGGCTGCAAATGCTACGCTTGCCGGATGAGCAGCGTACTACCGAATTTCGACATGTTACTGTTCGGCGGCACGGGCGATCTGGTGACGCGCAAGCTGTTGCCGGCGCTGTACCGCCGCTTCGCCGCCGGCCAGATTTCGGCCGAATCGCGCATCTATGGCGTCGCCCGCACCCCCTTAACGCGCACCGCCTATCAGCAGCAAGCCGAGACCGCCTGCCGCGAGTTTCTCGGCAAGGAGTTCGACCCCAAGCGCTGGGAAGCCTTCAACGGCCTGCTCGACTACGTCAAAATCGACGCCGGCGAGGAAAAGGATTACGCCGCCTTGAGCGCGCTGTTCAAAGGCCGCGAGAATCTGGTGCGCGTGTTCTTCTTCTCGACCGCGTCGAACCTGTTTTCGACCATCTGCCAGAACCTCGCGAAGGCAGGCGTCGTAACACCGCTTTCGCGGGTGGTATTGGAAAAGCCGCTCGGCCACGATCTTAGATCCGCTGATCAAATCAACGCAGAGGTCGGCACCTGCTTCACCGAAAAGCAGATCTATCGCATCGATCACTATCTTGGAAAGGAGACGGTGCAGAATCTGATGGCGCTGCGTTTCGGCAATGCGCTGTTCGAGCCGCTTTGGCGTCGCGGCATGATCAAACACGTGCAGATCACCGTCGCGGAGGAACTCGGCGTCGAACGCCGCGGTAATTTCTACGACAAGACCGGCGCGCTTCGCGACATGGTGCAGAACCACCTGCTGCAATTGCTCTGCATCATGGCCATGGAGCCTCCGGCGAGCGCCGACCCCGACGCGGTGCGAGACGAGAAACTCAAGGTGCTCCGGGCCTTGAGACCGCTTCGCGATCGTGACGTGCTCACCAAGACGGTACGAGGCCAGTACAAGGCGGGCGCCGTGCGCGGCGTTCCGGTTCCCCCTTACCGCGAGGAGGCGGACATCGATCCAGAAAGCAGCACCGAAACCTTCGTCGCCCTCAAGGTGGAGATCGACACCTGGCGCTGGGCCGGCGTGCCATTTTATCTGCGCACCGGCAAACGCCTGCAGGACCGCCTCACCGAGATCGTGGTCACTTTCGAGGAAGTGCCGCATCCGATCTTCGAGACACCGAACACGCACAGCGCCAATGAACTGGTGATCCGCCTGCAGCCGGACGAGAGCATCACCATGACCATCCTCGCCAAGAATCCCGGCGAAGGCATGCGCCTAAAGCCGGTGAGTCTCGCGCTCGATCTCGGGCACACCTTCAAGACCCCCAGTCTCGACGCGTATGAACGGCTGCTGATGGACATCGTCAAGGGCAATCTCACGTTGTTCATGCGCCGCGACGAACTGGATGCGGCCTGGTCGTGGGTCGATCCCATCCGTGCCGGGTGGGAGCAATACGACGACGAAGGTCCCAAAAGCTATGTCGCCGGCAGCTGGGGTCCTTCCGCCTCCACCGCCATGATCGGTCGCGACGGAGTCGCTTGGCACGATGAACTCTAACCCTCCGCTCACGCGCTTCCCCGACGCGGACGCGCTCGCCAATCAGCTGGCCTTCCAGATCGCCGCGACACTCGAAGCGGCCATCAAGACGCGCGGCATCGCAAGTCTGGTGGTCTCCGGAGGCAAATCGCCGGTGCGGTTTTTCCATGCGCTCCGGGCCAAGGAATTCGATTGGTCGCGCGTGTGCGTCGCGCTTGCCGACGAGCGCTGGGTCGAGCCCGGTGAAGATGGCAGCAATGAAAAACTGGTTCGCGATGAATTGCTCAAGGAGTGCGCCGCCAGCGCACGGTTTCTCGGTCTCAAGAATGCGGCGCCGGCGCCGGACTTCGGTGCCGTGTCCGCCTGGGAGACTTTTGCCCGGATACCGCGGCCCTTCGACACGGTGGTGCTCGGCATGGGCGATGACGGCCACACCGCCTCGCTCTTCCCCAACTCGCCCAACCTCAAAAGCGCGCTCAATCCGGCGGCCGCCGCAGGTTGTGTCGGGATGGTCTCGCCCGTGCCGCCGCAAGCGCGCATGAGCCTGAATCTGTCCGCGCTGCTCGATGCCCGCCGACTGATCGTCATGATCAGCGGCGAGGACAAGATGCGCACCTACCTTGCCGCCAGCGGTGAGGGGCCCGTGGAGGACATGCCGGTTCGAGCGGTGCTGCGTCAGACGCGCACGCCGGTGGAGGTGATGTGGGCGCCGTAGAGAACGACGCACTCAAGGGGGACGATGACCGCACCGCGCTCAGCAAGGAGGCTCTGAAGAACGCATTCGTCGACGATTTGTTCTACATGCAGGGCAAGTTCCGCGCGCTGGCCACCAAGAACGACTATTACATGGCCCTCGCCTATGCGATTCGCGACCGCATGCTGCAGCGCTGGATCAGCACCGCGGCCACGTACACCAAGAATGCCTCGCGCACCGTCGCGTACCTGTCGGCCGAATTTCTCATGGGGCCGCATCTCGGGAACAACCTCCTCAACCTCGGGATCTTCGAACGCGTCAAGGAGTGCGTCAGCGAACTCGGCTTCAATTTCGAGGAGCTCTTGCAGCAGGAGGAAGAGCCCGGCCTCGGCAACGGCGGCCTGGGACGACTCGCCGCGTGCTTCATCGATTCCCTGGCGACGCTCGAAGTGCCCGCCGTCGGTTATGGCATCCGCTACGAGTTCGGCATCTTCCACCAGGAGATCATCGACGGCTGGCAGGTGGAGAAGACCGACAAATGGCTACGACACGGCAATCCCTGGGAGCTGCCGCGCCCCGAATGGGCGGTGGATGTGAAATTCGGCGGCAGCACCGAGCTCTACACGGATGAGCACAACCGCCTGCGCGTGCGCTGGGTTCCTCACAAGACCGTCATCGGCGTGCCGTACGACACGCCCATCCTGGGCTACCGCACCAATACGGCCAATACGTTGCGGTTGTGGCGCTCGGAGGCGGTCGAATCGTTCGATTTCGCCATTTTCAACAGCGGCGACTACTACGGCGCCGTGAATCAGAAGGTGGCTTCGGAAAACATCAGCAAGGTGCTGTACCCGAACGACGAACAGGCGCGCGGCAAGGAGCTGCGGCTCGAACAGCAATACTTCTTCGTATCCTGCTCGCTCCAGGACATGATGCGCATCCTGCGCACGCAAAAGATCCCGGTGGACCGCTTCCACGAAAAATTCGCGGTGCAGCTCAACGACACTCATCCCGCCGTGGCGATTGCCGAACTCATGCGCCTGCTGCTCGACGAGGAGCTGTTGTCCTGGGACAAGGCCTGGGAAGTGACGCGCCAGACCTTTGCCTACACCAACCACACCCTGCTGCCCGAGGCCCTCGAGCGCTGGCCCATCGAGGTGTTCGGCCGAATCCTGCCGCGCCTTCTGCAGATCATCTACGAGATCAACGCGCATTTCCTCGAGGAGGTGCGCATGCGCTACCTCGGCGACGAGGCGCGCATCGCGCGCTTGTCGCTGATCGACGAGTCCGGCGAGCGCTCGGTGCGCATGGCGCATCTCGCCTGCGTCGGCTCGCATGCCATCAACGGCGTGGCGGCGCTGCACTCCGAACTCCTGAAGAGCGACGTCCTCAAGGACTTCTACGAAATGTGGCCGTGGAAGTTCAGCAACAAGACCAATGGCGTCACGCCGCGGCGCTGGATGGCGCTCTGCAATCCGAAGCTCTCCCGTTTGATCTCCGAACACATCGGCAGCGATTGGGTCAAAGACCTGTCGAAGCTCAAGGAACTCGAGCCGCTGGCGGACGATGCGGAATTTCGCGCGCGCTGGCGCGAGATCAAGCGTTACAATAAGGAGAACCTGGCGCGCGTGGCGATGCGCAAGACCGGGGTGTTCATTGACCCCGACTCCATTTTCGACGTGCTGGTGAAGCGCATCCACGAGTACAAGCGCCAGCACTTGAAGGTGCTGCACATCGTCTCGATGTACCACGCCATCAAGTCCGACCCCTCGCGACAGATGCAACCGCGCACCTTCGTGTTCGGCGGCAAGGCGGCCCCCGGTTACCATCTTGCAAAGCTCATGATCAAGCTCATCACCTCGGTCGGCGATGTGGTCAACCGGGACCCCGACGTGCGCGACCGGCTGAAAGTGGTGTTTCTGCCGAACTTCAACGTCACCAACGGCCAGCGCGTTTACCCGGCGGCCGACCTCTCGGAGCAGATCTCCACCGCCGGCAAGGAAGCTTCCGGAACCGGCAACATGAAGTTTCAGATGAACGGGGCCATCACCATCGGCACCTTGGACGGCGCCAACATCGAGATTCGCGAGGAAGCGGGGGCCGAGAACTTCTTTCTGTTCGGCTTGAGCACCCCGGAAGTCTATGCCATCAAGGCGCGTGGTTACCGGCCGCTGGAGTACTACCAGGCCAATCCGCACCTGCGCGAAGTGATCGATCTGATCAAGAGCGGGTTTTTCTCAAGGGGCGACACCGAATTGTTCCGCCCGCTCATCGACAATCTTCTATACCACGACCCGTACCTGCTGTTCGCCGACTTCCAGTCGTACATAGACTGTCAGGAGCGGGTGTCGGCGGCCTATGCAGACCGCGAGCAGTGGACGCGCATGTCGATCTTGAACACCGCGCGCAGCGGCAAATTTTCCTCGGATCGCACCATCCGCGAGTACTGCGAGGACATCTGGCAGGTCCGATCAGTGCCGATCAACCTGCTCACACATGCGGAAGCAGGAAACGCATAGTACGGCGCAACGGCTCCGCGGCGCCCCATAGCAGCTGATCGCCCACGGTGAAGGCCGAAAGGTACTCGCCGCCCATCTCGAGCTTTCGCAGCCGGCCGATCGGGATGGTCAACTTGCCGCTCACTACCGCCGGCGACAGCTCGCGAATGCTCTCCTCACGCCGGTTGGGTACGACGCGCACCCAGGCGTTGGAATGCGCGATGATGGATTCGATTTCGGCGAGCGGCACGTCGCGGTTCAGCTTGATGGTGAGGGCCTGGCTGTGGCAGCGCATGGCGCCGACGCGCACGCAAATCCCCTCCACCGGCGTGGGGTTCGCCTCGCTGCCCAAAATCTTGTTCGCCTCGACGCCGGCCTTCCATTCTTCCTTGCTTTGGCCGTTGCCAAGATCCTTGTCGATCCACGGAATCAGGCTGCCCGCGAGCGGCACGCCGAAGTGGGTCCGCGGGAATCGATCGTCGGCAAGCTCCGTGCTCACCGCCCTGTCGATATCGAGGATGGCCGAGGCGGGATTCTTGAGATAGGTGGCCGCGGCGCCGTAGAGGCTGCCCATCTGCTCCAGGAGTTCCCGCATGTTCTGCGCGCCCGCTCCGGAGGCCGACTGATAGGTCATGGCCGTTATCCACTCGACCAGTCCCGCGCGCATGAGGCCCGCCACCGCCATCAGCATGAGCGATACCGTGCAGTTGCCGCCGATGAAGTCCCGGATGCCGCGTTCGCGCGCCTCCTGCATCACCGGCAGATTGACCGGATCCAAAACGATGACCGCATTCTTTTCCATGCGCAGCGCCGAGGCCGCATCGATCCAATATCCCTGCCAGCCGGCCGCACGGAGCCTGGGGTGGATCGCCTGCGTATAGTCGCCGCCCTGGGTGCTGATCAGCATGGGCAATTTGGCGAGCGCGGCGATGTCGTTGGCATCCTCGATCACCGTCGCCACGCCGCCCAATTCCGGGCCCGCGCCGCCCGCCTGCGAGGTGCTGAAGAAGGTCGGTTTCACCAGGTCGAAGTCCCGCTCGTCGCGCATGCGATCGAGGAGCACCGAACCGACCATCCCACGCCAACCGATGATGCCGACTGATTTCATGACTAGATAATAAACTCGGGCGCCGGCGCGCGCAGGTTGTAATGCGAACTCATGGCGCGGCCGTACGCGCCGCAGGTCGCGATCAGGATGACGTCGCCCTCGCGCGTCTCCGGCAACCAACGGTCGGCGCCCAAAAGATCGCCGCTTTCGCAGATCGGTCCCACCACATTGACCCGATGGCTCATCGGTTCCTCGAGGCGTGTCAGATTGCGAATGTCGTGGTGCGCGCCGTAAAGCGCCGGCCTGATCAGGGAATTCATGCCCGTTGCAATGCCCACGTAGCGCACCTCGCCCTTGCCCTTCAGCTGCGTCACCAGCGCCACCAGGACGCCGGCCTTGGCAACCACGAAACGCCCTGGCTCCATCCAGAACTCGATGGTCGGGAACTTACCCGCCAGCTCGGCCACCCCGCGATCAAGCGCGGCGAGGTCAAGATCGCCGTGGGCGGGCTGCTCCGGCACGCCGATGCCTCCTCCCAGATCGACCACCCGGACCTTCGGGAATCGTGCCGCCAATTGCGCCAGCAGCGCACCGGTCTCGGTCCAATTGGCCACATCGAAGATGCCGCTGCCGGTGTGCGCGTGTAGCCCGGTCACCGTCACATTGGCGGCCTGCACCAAGCCCAAAAGCTCGTCGAGATCGCTCAAATGCACGCCGAACTTCGAATGTATCCCGGCGGTTCGCACGTGACTGTGATGGCCTCGGCCAAATCCCGGGTCGATGCGCAGGAAAATCTCGCGGCCGCGAAACACCTCCGGCCACGCCCTCAAGGGATGCAGATTGTCGAGCGTGACTCTCACGCCCTTGGCAAAGCCCGCCTCGTATTCGCTGCGCGGCGCAAAATTCGGAGTGAACAGCACCCGGTCCGGCGAGAGTCCCGGCACGCTCGCGAAGGCATGCTCGAGCTCGCCTTCGGAAACGCACTCCAGCATGAGTCCGGCGGCGTAGACGCGCCTCACGATGTCGGCATGACCGTTGGCCTTCATGGCGTAGGCCCATCTGGCCACCGAGCGCACGCTCTTGAGCGATGCGACGGCGAGATCCAACGTCTCGGTGTCGTACACAAACGCGGCCGACTCGCGCCTCGCGATGTGCAGCAGCTGCTCGCGCTTCTCGTCCCGTTCCCACCACGCTTTGTGCGATGTTTTTCGCGCGCTGCGCTCGGTGAAGAGTTCCTCCCAGGTCGGACCCAAGACCTTGTCGGAGCCGATGTTCTGGATGAGCCGGTCGTGCAGTTGCGCGACCAGCCTGTCACCCTGCGACTCATCGATGACGAAGGTGAAATTGAGGTCGTTCGCCGCCTGGGTCACGAGATAAATCTTCTGATCCTGGAACAGCTCGAAGGCGGTCCCCATCTCGTGCAGGATGCCGCGGATGTTGTGGCCGAGTAGGCTCAAGCTGGCGCAGGGACCCAGGATTTCCACGCGGCACAGCGCGCTTAAGTCGCGCGTCAGCCGCTCGACGGTGGCTCGATCGAGCGTGTTGGCCGACGGGTCCAGGGACACCGTTACGTTGGTTTCGGAGGTCGAAACCAAGTCCACCGACAGGCCGTGGAGCTTGAACACCTGGAAGGCATCGGCGAGGAACCCGACCTGGTGCCACATGCCCGGGCTCTCCATCGAGACCAAGGTAATGCCCTTCTTGATGGCGATCGCCTTGACCTGGGCGGCGGAGTCCGCGACCTGATGCGACACCACCGTGCCCTCAAGACCGGGCGCCTGCGTCGCATAGACGTGAAGCGGGATCTTGTATTGCCGCACGGGCATCACGCAGCGTGGATGCAGCACCTTGGCGCCGTTGCTGGCGATCTCCTGCGCTTCGTCATAGTGCACCGCGCGCAGCAGCCGCGCGCTCGGCACCGCGCGCGGGTTGGCGCTGAACAGTCCCGGCACGTCGGTCCAGATCTCAAGCCGCGCGGCGGACAGCTTGGCAGCAAAATAGGCGCCGGAGGTATCGGACCCGCCCCGGCCCAGAAGCACCGTGCGGCCCTCCTCGTCCGAGGCGATGAAGCCCTGCGTGATGATCACCTGGTTTAGCGCACGCCACGCGCCCTGCAATGGGGCGTCGGGCGCAAAATCGCAGGTGGCGTTGATGAGGCTGGCGCTGTGCGAGGCGCCCTCGCGCCGCTCCGCATGTAGCACCTGGCGCGCATCGGCCCAACTCACCGGGATGCCCTCGGCCTTGAGGAACGCCTCGCCGAGCAGGGTGGCGAGCAGCTCGCCCTTGGACATGACGCGTGCGCGTGTCGCATCGTCGATGCGGCGTTGCTCGTGAAGCTCCGCCGCATCGCGGCGCAACTCGTCTAGAAATCCGTCAAATCGTTGGTCGGGAATCACACCGAGGTGTTCGGCGAATCGCCGATGCGCTTGCTCGATAGCGGCGAGGGCCGCGGTCTGCTCGCCCTTCAAGGCCGAGGCCAGCAAGGCTTCGAGTTTGTCGGTGATGCCGGAGAGCGCGGAATGAACGATGACCGGCCGAAACGATTCCGCAACGCGGGCGCGAACTACCTCGGCGATATTGCGCCAATTGGCGAGGGACGACACGCTGGTGCCGCCAAACTTGAGAACGACCCAGTCCTGGCAATTCGTCAACACGGACGACGAAAAAGACACATGATTTTTTCAATCCCGCGCACCGTCACGCGCACTCCTGAGGTTTTCCGGAGCGCGATACGACAGCGAGCTCCAACAGAAGGCTAATCGTCCTCGAAAATGTCGCGCAGCTCTTTTTCCAACTGGCGTTCGGCGAGAACGTCCTCTACCCGACTCCAAGCCGCTTTGCCGCGTTTGACGGCAGGCGCCGCCTTGGCACGCCGTTCACTGCGTTCCATCAGGGGTTCGAAATCCTGTGACTCTTCCGCGTCCCCTAGAAATTCGTCATCGATATCGAAATGTTCGTCTTCGCGTTCGCTCATTTTTCGAGAAAAGCCCTTCAAATCAACGGGATCGATCCGGTCGGCACGAGAGTTGCGCACTATATCCGATTCTGTCTCTCATTCAACTGGCAAGCGCCTGTCCCGGATGACAGTCACGTTAGGGCTGAGCCCCGGTATTTCAAGCACTTAAGCCGCAAAGCGCAAAGGCTTTGCAATCATATGCTTATAACGTGAATCTAAAGTGACCGGCCCTCCCTACAGGCAGGGCCGGTCACCAGGGGGAGCCCTCTTTTAGGTTCCCGTACGGGCCGCCTCGTCCCGGGACGTGAGCGCCCCTTGGGCGATGGCCCGGTTGACCGCCGACAGCACCGCCAGAAGCGAGGCGGTGATGATGTTCGGGTGCATACCTGCCCCAAACAGGGTGCGGCGCGCCCGGGTGGTGATCTCGATGTATGAAACGGCGGTGGCGCCGCTGCCATGGCCTCGAGAGTGCTCCTCATAGGACAGCACGTCGAACGGCAGGCCGATGGCCTTAACAATGGCATCGATGGGGCCTGAACCCTGCCCCAGCCAGGTTTCGATGCGGCCCTGATTCTCCACCTGCAAGGTCAGCCGTTCGCTGTCCGCTCCGTCGGTGGAGGCGGCGAGCTGATGCGAGCGGTATTGAAACGGCGCCCGCAGCTCGAGGTATTCCTGGCTGAAGAGCGCCCAGATTTCCTGCGAACTCAGCTCCTTTCCGGTAATGTCTGCGGCCGCCTGCACGACCTGGCTGAACTCGATCTGCAGCCGTCGCGGCATGACCAGTTGATAGTCCCGCTCCAAAAGGTAGGCAACCCCGCCCTTTCCCGACTGGCTGTTGACGCGGATGATGGAGTCGTACGAGCGCCCGAGATCCGAGGGATCCACAGGCAGGTACGGCACGTCCCAGATGTCAGCCTCGCCGCGAGCCGCCAGGCCCTTTTTGATGGCGTCCTGATGGGAGCCGGAGAACGCGGTGAACACCAAATCGCCCACATAGGGGTGCCGCGGGTGGATGGGAAGCTGATTGCAAGCTTCGGCGCATCGCGCCGCTTCGTTAATGTTGGCGAAATCCAGTTTTGGATCAACCCCTTGCGTGTAGAGATTGAGCGCCAGGGTTACGACGTCCACGTTGCCGGTACGCTCGCCGTTGCCGAACAGGGTCCCCTCGACGCGTTCCGCCCCCGCCATGACGGCGAGTTCCGCCGCGGCCACTGCGGTGCCGCGGTCGTTGTGCGGGTGCACCGAGAGCACGACGCCCTCGCGCCTGGCGATATGCCGCAGGAACCATTCGATCTGGTCGGCGTATACATTGGGGGTCGCCATCTCGACGGTCGCCGGCAGATTCAGGATGGCCCTGCGCTCCTTGGTCGGTTCCCACACCGACGTGACGGCATCGCAGACCTCGACGGCAAAATCGAGTTCGGTGCCGGTGAAGCTCTCTGGACTGTATTCGAACCGCCATTCGGTGCCGGGATTCTTGAGCGCGTGCTCGCGCACTTCCGTTGCACCGCGAACGGCAATATCGATGATGCCGGCGCGATCGGTGCGGAAAACCACCCGACGCTGTGCCACCGAGGTCGAGTTGTAGACGTGGACGATGGCGCGGCGCGCGCCTTTCAAAGATTCGTAGGTGCGTGCGATCAACTCGGGGCGGGCCTGGGTGAGCACCTGGATGGTCACATCCTCGGGGATCAGATCCTGCTCGATGAGTTCGCGCACGAAATCGAAATCGGTCTGGGAAGCGGCCGGGAATCCCACCTCGATTTCCTTGAAGCCGATCTTCAGGAGCATGTCAAACATGCGGCGCTTGCGGGGCGAATCCATCGGTTCAATCAGCGCCTGATTGCCATCCCTGAGGTCCACGCTGCACCACGTGGGCGGCGCCTCAATCACTTTATGCGGCCAGGTGCGGTCCGCAATGTCGATGGGGGCAAAGGATCGATACTTGGACGAAGGTACGCGCAACATACAACTCTCTCACTCACAAACCGTTCATTGGGAGCCGAGTGCATCTGGCAGTCGGCTTAGCGTTGGATTTTCCCGGTCTTGTAGGCGCCGACCGGTAGCGCGTGAGTATGTGGCGCCTAGCGGCGCAGCAGCAGGTCCAGAAGCAGCGGCGTGGCGCTTCCGATGGGTCGAAGTTGGCTGCTGAAAGAATGCATTGAGGCCGAATCTAGCACTCGATGTGCTTCTCGCGCAAGATGAGGTCGATGGAACACGGCTCGCTCACTCATCGGGTCGCCAATCAGACCCCGCCGCTCCCGGACTTCAATCTCTTCGCTGAAGATGAGGCCCTGAAGGAGGCCGTTGCGCGCGAGGGGCTCGCCGCGGCTGTCCCTGGCCTCTTGGACACGGGTCGCGTGCTGGGAACCGAGGAGATCCGCCAGCAGGCCGCGCTCGCCAATCGTTATCCACCCGTTTTCAGCGCCTTCAATGCACAAGGCGAGCGCATCGACCGCCTGGACTTCCACCCAGCCTGGCATGCACTGATGCGGGGCATCGCAGCGCGGGGCTATCACAGCGGCCCGTGGGCGGGCTCTTTGAGCCATGCCGCGCGCGCAGCCGGATACTTCATGCAGGCGCAAGTGGAGTGCGGGAGCCTGTGCCCCACCACCATGACCTACGGCGGCATCGCCGCAATGCGCCGGGATGAGGGCTTGAACGAGCGCTGGGTGCCAACCCTTCTGTCCCGTGAGTACGATCCTCGCGAAGCGCCCATCGAAGAAAAGCGCGGCGGCCTGATCGGCATGGGCATGACGGAAAAGCAGGGAGGTTCGGACGTCCGCGCCAACACCACCCGGGCGGTGCGCTCGGCCGATGGCAGCTTTCGGCTCACCGGCCACAAGTGGTTTTTCTCAGCGCCGCAATGCGATGCCCACCTGGTGCTGGCGCAGAGCGAGGCCGGACTCTCGTGCTTCTTCATGCCGCGACGCCTGCCGGACGGCACTCTGAACGGCATCTACATTCAGCGTCTGAAGGACAAGCTCGGCAACCGCTCCAACGCCTCGTCCGAAGTCGAGTTCCTGGATGCTTGGGCACAACTGCTCGGCGAGGAAGGCCGCGGCATCCCGACCATTCTGGAGATGGGCACCTATACCCGGCTCGATTGCGTGACCGGCAGTGCCGGCATGATGCGCCAGGCCGTGAGCCTGGCGCTGCATCACGCGGCGCACCGCCGCGCCTTCGGCGCGCTCTTGAGCGAGCAGCCCCTGATGCAGAACGTGCTTGCGGATCTTTGCATCGAATCGGATGCCGCCACCGCCCTCGCGGTAAGGCTGGCACGGGCGTTCGACAGCGAGGCGCCCGCAGAAGCGGCGCTGCGCCGCGTTCTGACCTCCGCGGCCAAGTTCTGGGTATGCAAGCGCGGCATCGAACTTGCGGCCGAGGCCATGGAGGTCTTGGGCGGCAACGGCTACACGGAGGAGTTGCCGCTGGCGCGGATCTTGCGCGAGATGCCGGTGAATTCGATCTGGGAAGGATCGGGCAACATCATGTGCCTGGATGTGCTTCGCGCGTTTGCGAAGTCATCGGTCACGACCGATGCGCTGCTCGCGGAGCTGTCCGCCGCCCGCGGCCTCGATCCGCACTACGATGCCGCGTTCGAATCCCTGGCGGCGAGGCTTAAAGATCCTCTCGAGGAGCACGACGGCAGAGGCCTTGCGCAACAGGTGGTGACTCTGGTGCAGGCGGCGCTGCTGCTGAACGGTGCGCCTCATGCCGGCGCGCGCGCGGTGGCGGAAGGATTTTGCGTCACGCGCTTGAATGCCACCGCGCGCTGGGGTGCGGTGTTCGGCAGCAGCCGCCTGGCCGGCAGGGAGCGCATTGTTTCGCGTGCCGCCCTGAAACTATCGTAAGACCCAGCCGCCCAGGTGCGAGCCGATGATCCTGGAAAGCGCCGCCACGTGCGCGTCGCTGTCGTTGAGCGCCGGCACCAACTTCAGTTCCTCGCCGCCCTTCTCCAGAAAGAGTTCGCGGTACTGAATCGCGATTTCTTCGAGCGTCTCCAGACAATCGACGGCGAATGCGGGTGACACCACGGTCAAGCGCTTCACGCCATCCGCTGCCAGCTTTTCGATGGTATCCACGGTGTAGGGCTTGAGCCACTCAACCCGGCCAAACCGCGACTGGTAGCAGTGCGAGTAATCGCCCGCGGCGAGGCCGAGCGCGCGCACCGTGAGCGCGGTGGTGGTCTCGGCCTGGCGCTGGTAGGGATCGCCCCGCTCCACATAGGAACGTGGGATGCCGTGATAAGAGAAGAGCAGATGCGAGCGCTCGCCAGCGGCGGCCCAGTGGGCTTCAATCGAGTCCTTCAGCGCCTCAATGTAGAGCGCATCGTCGTGATAGTCGTTGACGAATCGAGTCTCGGGCAGATACCGCACGCGATTCAACGCCGCCGTGACCGCATCGAACACCGAGCCTGTGGTGGAAGCGCAATAGTGCGGGTAGAGCGGCAGCACCAGAAGCCGTGTGACATTCTTGGCGGCCAGCCGTGCAAGCGCCGAGGCAATGCTGGGATTTCCATAGGTCATTGCAAGCTCGACTTCGACCCCAGCGCCCATCTTGGCGAGCAGGGAAGCGGCGATCTTGTCCGCGAGTCGCTTCGAATACACGGCGAGCGGTGATCCTTCGGGCATCCAAATCTTGCGGTAGTTCCTGGCCGTCCTTAAGGGTCGAAACGGCAGCACCACGCCGTAGAGCAGTGGCAGCCACACCGCACGCGGTGTATCGATCACGCGGCGATCGCTTAAAAACTCCCTAAGATATCGTTGCACGTCGCGATAAGACGGCGAATCGGGCGTGCCCAGATTCACCAGCAGCACGCCGACCTTGGCAGGACTTCCTTGAGGCAGAGCTTCTGCGGTTCGGTAATAAGGCATGCGCACAGTATACTCGGCGCCACATGTGCCCCTTAAGCGCGCGGCGTTAATCTGTGCTTCAGCCCGACGAACTCGACGCGTTGCATCTGAGCTTGAGCGTGGCGGCACGCAGTGTGCTGATCAGCCTGCCCCTGGGCCTGCTGCTTGCCTGGGTTCTCACACGCCGTCGTTTCTATGGACGCACTCTGCTCGATGCCGTCGTGCATCTGCCCCTGGTGCTTCCCCCGGTTGTGGTCGGCTATCTGCTGCTGGTGCTTTTCGGGATCCGCGGACCCTTGGGAGGACCGCTGTCGCGGCTGCTCGGCATTCAACTGATCTTCACCCGCAACGGCGCCGCGCTCGCCACGGCCGTGATGTCCTTCCCGCTGATGGTGCGCGCCATCCGCTTGTCGCTGGAGAATGTCGATCGAGGCCTCGAGCAGGCGGCGCGGACCCTGGGCGCCGGGCCTTGGGACCGCTTCGCGAGTATCACACTGCCCCTCATGCTGCCGGGAATTCTCGCCGGTCTCATCACCGCATTTTCAGCATCGCTCGGCGAATTCGGGGCCGTGATCACCTTCGTATCGAATATCCCGGGGGAGACGCGGACCCTGCCGCTCGCGCTCTACACGGCCTTGCAGACTCCCAACGGCGAGGCGGAAGCGGCGCGGCTGGCGGCGGTATCGCTGATCCTCGGGCTCGTCGGTCTTCTGCTCTCCGAATGGTTCGCGCGCCGCGTGCGAAGGATGTTGGGTCGATGACGCTGAAGGTCCAGGTCCGGAAGCAACGCGGCGATTTTCTGCTCGATGCCGACTTTCAGGCCCCGACGCCGGGCGTGGTCGCGCTCTTTGGCCGATCCGGCAGCGGCAAAAGCACCCTGGTCAATCTCATTGCGGGTCTCGATCGCCCCGATGCCGGCGCTATCCGGCTCGATGATGAGATCTTGTACGACGCGGCGCGCGGCATCGACATACCTGCCGAACGCCGGCGCATCGGCTATGTATTCCAAGACGCTCGGCTGTTCCCGCATCTGTCCGTCGCCTCGAATCTCGATTACGGTGCACACCGCACCCGCGCCGAACGACTGATCACGCGCGAGGCGGTATGCGACCTCCTCGCCTTGGGGCCGCTCCTTAAGCGGCGCGTGCACGGTCTCTCAGGCGGCGAGCGGCAGCGCCTCGCCGTCGGACGAGCGCTCCTGTCGCAGCCAAGGCTGCTGCTCCTCGATGAGCCACTGGCGTCGCTCGATGCCGCCCGACGCGAGGAGGTCCTTCCCTATCTCGAGGTGCTTCGCGACCAGCTGTCGATTCCCATGGTCTACGTGAGCCACGACTTCGATGAAGTCTGGCGACTCGCCACGCATCTGGTGCTCATCGAGAATGGCCGCACCGTGGCGCAGGGCTCGGTGGCCGACATGAGTCTGCATCCGGGTCTGCGTGCCATTGTCGGCCCGGAAGCCTTGGGCGCCATCGTCGAAGGCGAAGTGCTCGGTTGCGATGAGAGCGGCCTCATGCGCCTGAAGGTGGGACGAAGCGAGCTCAAGATCGAGCCGGTGGCCGGTGCCGAGAAGATGCTGCGGGTCCAACTGCTGGCACGGGACATCATCATCGCCACGCAAGAGCCGGCGCATTTGAGCGTGAGGAACGCGCTGAAGGGCTCGGTGGCGAACATCGCGGCCGACGATGAGAGCTCCGATCTGATCGGTATCGACATTGGCGGCGCCACCATCGTCTCCCGCATCACCCGCGCGGCAACGCGCGAGTTGGCCCTAAAGCCGGGCATGCCGGTGTGGGCGCTGGTGAAGTCGGTGTCCTTGAGGCGCCAGGCGCGGGCGCACGCCTGAAAGTCACTTCACTCGGGTGCCCAAGTGCAATATGGCCACGATGTGGTCGTGGGCTTTCAAACCCACGGCAGCCTTGACCCCGGCATCGTAAGCGGCGGGCCCGGTCTTCCACATGACGCCGATGCCCATGGCATTGGCGGCCAAAAACAGATTCTCCACCGCCGCACCGACCGCAATCACCTGCTCGATTTCGGGAACCTTGTTATTGCCCGGGGTGACGGCGCAGCCCACCACGATGATGGTGGGCGACCGGCGAACCTTGTCCTTTTCCGCGACGATTTGATCGTCGGTCATATCGGGCAGGCGCGCGCGCCGCGCTTCGGCCACCGCGCTCGCGAATACCTCGCGCGCCGCGCCGTTCACCACCACGAAGCGCCACGGCTTCAGCCGGCCGTGGTCGGGCGCGCGGCCGGCCGCCGCGATCAGCTTTTCCAGCTGCTCCGGGCTCGGCCCCGGTTCCATCACGCGCCCCGAGGAAGCGCGCGAATTGATAGCGTCAAATAACTCCATCGTCAGATCCTTCAAATTATGGGCTATCATTTAAGCCCGAGTGCCGTTCTGCGGCATGTCGAAATTATACCCACAGGCTGTTCAAGGAGCCCTCAATGAAGCGTATTGCATTGGCGTCGATAGCGGCGCTTTTGACCGCCGGCGCATTCGCCGCCCCGGTGACCTACAAACTCGACCCGAATCATACCTACCCGAGCTTCGCTGCCGACCACATGGGCGGTCTGTCGGTATGGCGCGGCAAGTTCACCCACACCGAGGGCTCGGTGGTGCTCGACAAAGATGCCAAGTCCGGGACCATCAACGTCACCGTGCAGATGGATTCGGTCGACTTCGGCATGCCGAAGCTCAACGAGCATGCCAAATCTGCTGAAATCTTCGATGCGACCAAGTACCCGACCGCCGTCTACAGCGGCAAATTCAGCAAGTGGAATGGCGCCTCGCCCACCGAGGCCGAAGGAACCCTCACGATGCACGGCGTGACCAAGCCTGTGACGCTGCACATCGATTCCTTCCTCTGCAAGCCTTCGCCGATGACCAAGAAGGAAGTATGCGGCGCCGATGCGACGGCGACCTTCAATCGCGCCGACTTCGGCGTCAATTTCGGCGACAAGTACGGCTTCAAGCAGGAAGTGTCGTTGCAGATCCAGGTGGAAGGCAGTCCCGAGTAGGATTCGAGTTTTCGATGCAAAGACGGCTCGGCGCGAAATCGTCGGGCCGTTTTCATTTGCAAGCTTACAGGGGATTGGCGCGCGCTTCCGGCGAGAAATTCATGTAGCTGAGCGCAATGCCCTGACGCCAGCCCACGCCGAAACGAACCGGCGCGAGAGCAATACCGCCCCGCTGCACATAGTTCACGCCAAAACCACCGACGAAATAAAGGCTGCCCTCAACACCAGGGAAGCGCTTGAACAAAGCCGCCGCATTCGGGAGGTCGTATACCAGAATGAAGCACTTTACCGCGTTGGCCCCCACATCCAGCCCGATGGAGGGACCCTGCCAATAGATCTTGCGGCCTTTTCCGCCCTTGAATACGAGTTCGCCGCGCCCGTAACGCACACCGACCCCGATGGCGCCGCCCGCCTCCTCGCCGCGAATGATGGCAACGGGATGCCCTTTCTCCTTCAGCACCTTGGCGAGCACGTCGGAAAGATCCTTGGCGCCGGTGGAAAAGAAATCCGAAGCGGCCTTCGCCACCTCGTCGTCGTTGTAGGTGCCATGATCGTTGCTCTTGACGCTATCCGCCTGCGCGAATGCGCTTAGCGCAATCAACGTCGAAAAAACTAGGGTGGTAAATCTTGCATGCCGCATGGCGAGGCCGTCTTGAGATTGTCCGCGCGATGTTACTCGATGCACCCACCGCGTCCGACCGCCGGCAACCAGGGACACGGAATTGAGGGCCCTTTCGACCTTCCAGTAATCCCATTGGAACAAAGCGACCAAGAAGCCGTGCGCAAGTCGTACTATTGCGCTGCGGAGCCCGGCTCAAATTTTCGAGCGTCAGGAAGGAGTCAGGTAAACCTTCCATAGTCGAGGAGTCGTTTGCGAATCCTAGGGCCCCATCGGGGCCCTTTTTTTTTGACGTCGATGACCATGCAAACTGCGCTTGCGCCGACCGGCGGAAAGGCTGTCCGAGTTTAACCAAGTTTTGGTTCCCCTCATGCAGCAGCCAATGCCGACGGCCTACGACGCCCTACCGTTCAGCGAGTGGGAATTTTGGCTAAACCGCCGTTGGATTTAATCGGCGCGCCCAAGGATTGCCTCTTTTTAGCATCGCACCATATAAGAGCCTTCTGGCGTAACATCTTGGGATACCGGTTTGTTGCATGCTCTTTACGCCACCGAACATAATAATCGTCATGCCTTGTCGAAAATTCCGACTGCGGGCCTTCCGAAGGGTTTCGCCATATGGCGGCAACCGATGCCACACCTGAAGTACCTGAAGCGGTCATCCATCCCATTTGTGCAAGGAGTAAATCAATGAGGATCGTTATAGTCATTGCCACCTTGATTTGCGGATTCTTTTTGATCGGCAATGTGGCTACGGGATCGGCACCAAACCGGCCCGTCGGAATCGCCGCCAAGAATTGGATACAAATTGGCGACGGTTTGGGTTTTGTAGTTGTCCGAACTCCGTCAATGAGTACTCCGGCCCAGCAGCCGCCGCTGGTCAATACACCACCAGTTCAGGGCTATTTCGAGGTGAGAACAGAGGCCGGCTGGCAACGCGCGGAAATTGTCGAAGCGCCGCTTTACCGCTGAGGAATCGGTAAATCCGCTGAGCATTGGGGCAGCCATCAATCCACCCGAAGGTGCTGATACCTTCTGGTTGAGGTCGAAGCAACCGCAATGATTCGTGCTGCAAGTAGGCGCGTTCCATCTGCTTAGCAACGATCACGATTCCAGTGCAAGGCTCTAGATCCGCGGCGACCCGCAGTCCTTGAATGTGTCGGCCGCCGGTGGCGGGATTCGTGCCATTTTACGGTCTTCAGCACCACAGACCACGCCAATTTGTTAGAGGGAGTCAGTTCCAGCCTGCCTCCTTTCCGGGCGGCTAACTGAATTGCCTAGCGTCAACTCCAATCGTGACTACGGGGTCGTGCTCGCTACTGCCTCGATTGCAGTTCCAGTCTTCCTCAGTTCTGGAGCGCTTAGAATGAATAGTACAATTGCAATGAACGCCGGAGGCTATTGCCTATGAGCACTAAACGAATATGGCTGACCCGGTCAGGCATCGCGGTTCTTTGCATCATTGCCCTGGCGGCGACCCTGTGCGCATCGATGCTGCTACCCTACTTTTTAGCGCGTTGGATCTCGAATATCCCGATGCTCGCGGTCATCTCCGTTCTTACATTTCTTATGCTCTCGTGGGCGGCTGCTCGCCTCTGTGCCCATCTTTGGCGCGCAGGCTCCGGCGCTCGGTTTGCAGCGCAAGCCGCCGGACTGTTGACGGGCGTTTTCGCCATCTCGCTTTATTGTCTGGTGTTGAAGGCCACGCCCGACCCTGGCGCTCCCGCTCCCTTTGAAGATACCCGCTACTGGCAACTGCCGACCGGCTCCCGAATCGCTTACAGTGAGTTCGATCCGCCATCCGGTGTAGCGGTAAATCCCGATCCCATCGTCTATGTTCACGGCGGCCCGGGCGCGCGCCAGTTTCCCTTCGATCGATTGATTTATGGCAGCCTCGCAAAGGAGGGCTTCAGAGTCTTTCTCTACGATCAAGCGGGCAGCGGGTTGTCGGATTTCCTACCCAACATCCGCGACTACACGATTGGCCGCGCCGTAGAGGATCTTGAAGCGGTGAGAATGGCAATCGGCGCTGAAAAGATGATTTTGATCGGTCATTCATTCGGTTCGACGCTGGCGGCAAGCTACATGGCCAAACACCCCGGTCACGTGGCCAAGGTGATATTTCATTCACCCGGACATATCTGGAACTTGCACGAAGACCAGGTCGACGTGAGCCGGACGGACCAAACAACGGAAGGAGCGCCCAGTCTGCGCATGCTCGCGGCGTATCTTTTGCTTGAGCGCAATCCGGACGCTGCGCAGCATTTGGTTTCGCAACGCGAAAACGAGGGCTTGCTCGCCCCGCTCCTGCATGCTGAGCAAGGCGTGCTCGTCTGCAAAGGCGATTCGAATCGTTTGCCCCAGCTAACGAGCACCGCGCATGACAATCCGGGCTTCAACGGCTACGTCACGCAATACATGTTCCCGCAAACACTTTCGGCTGCGGGTGACCCTCACGAAGCACTACGTAAAGATCACACGCCCGCGATCCTGCTCTACCCGGAATGCAACTACGTTCCTTGGAGCGGCGCCGTGGATTACCGCAGGACCCTGCCGAATCTGAAGATCTATTTCATCCCGCATGCCGGTCATTACATTCAGTTCGAACAGCCGGACCTCATGCGTCGAATCATGGTGGCTTTTCTGCTCGACCAGCCGGACGTCATTCCCCCGGTCGAAGGCGATGAAGACCCGCGACTCGAAATGGGGGCGCTCATCACGTGACCAGCAATGCTCTTGCCCAGGAATGGAGGCCGCTTGTTTGACCTCTCAAGCGATCGAGTCGGTTGCTCGCCACCGACACAAGTCCCGAACGCAGTCTGGTCCGTGCATTCGAGGAAAGCCGGCTAATTTGCTTGTTATCAATCAGATAGGGAAATACGGATTGGGCAGGTTATGCAACCACAGGTTTCATGTTAAAACGCCTGAAGGTTAATAAATAGAATTTAGGAGCCCGAATGGGCCGCGCGACTTCAATCTGTATATTCTTGGTCGCCATGCATTGCGCAGTCCTCCCGTCCGTACATGCCCAGACAAATGGCGACGGTCATCAGTTGGCACCGGGGTCGAGTTGGCGACTTGCTTCGCCCAAAGGTTCGCACCGATGGGTCGTTATTCATCAAGTTCCTTCGGGGGAAGATTCCTCCTATCACATAGAAGTGCTGGAAGAGAAGGACAGGGATCCTGCGTGGTCGTTCGCGCGATTAGCGCCGCACATGGCTATAAGCGAACACGCGCTGAGAATGAGTGTGCTTGGGCCGAGTCGCCTCAGAATGCCATATCCCGAGAGTTACGAGGTCGCTTACTCTCGTTGGAGATCTTCAGGCCATCTGGACATCTGCTCGACGTCGATAGAGCAATGTCTGCAATGAGTCCGAACTTGCGTCGGAACGGATGCGCGGAGCATCCTGCGCGTCGAGAATGGGGATTTGGCTGTTCTGCGTGGTGACGTAGATACGAAAATGTACGGGCTGCCGCCATCGATACCGATAGGTATGATTGCGTAGGGCTTTGCTTGGCGCAGTGATGTCTAACATTGGTTGGAACGAGCGTGAACGGAATTGGTGCGCGCGGTGACCGCCAAGAGAGACTTGGACACGCCGCTTGATTGGTCGTGGCGGTCGCTGGCTCAACTTTAGCCTTAGGCAACCGTTTGTACACCGTCCAGTATGCATCGACACGCAGCGAGATATGGCGATGGTACTGGTGCGCCTGGTCCAGGCCAAAGCGGCTCTGGCGTTTTCATGTTGCAATAGCGCTCATGCTGGCCTCAACCGTTGAGGTTATAAGTAGATCCGCACCCTTCGATTGGTCGAGACGCTGCGCGCCCCGTGATCGGGAGATAGAAATCGTACGGCTGTGTTGCCCGGTTGGATGCAGAATTCGGCCGCTCAACTTTACTGTTAGATCAAGGAATCACTACATGGACGAGCAACAACGCTATTGGTTTGCCGCAAAGAAAACAGGTCTTGGCTGGGGATGGCCTTCAACGTGGCAGGGGTGGGCTGTTTATGCAATCGCCATCGCGTCGTATCTTCTTGCCTTCCCGTTCTTTAACGAACGGGGGCGTCCCATCCGAAGTATCCTAATTACAATCGCAGTAGCTATTGCAGTGTTTGGAATATGCTATTGGAAGGGCGATCCGGCTGGCCGAAGCTACAGAAGTCGCTAGAGTGAGTTCGAACTAACATGCATCGAAGCCGCCCGCGCCACACAGCAGATGCGCGCCGTGATCGTGAAGAGAATTTGTACGATCACAAAGGTTGACTTGGAGCGATGGTTCATTGCGCGTTCCTATCATTAAGGCGCAGATCTCGATCAGGCGAGCGCACGAAAAACCCTGTAACTGTTTGATTTTATTGGTGGGACGGCTGGGACTCGAATCAAAGAAAATCGAGCCATTTTCTAGCTTCTTTCGGCGGAGCATTTGCCAGTACCCCAGCCAGTACCCCTCCGCTTCGATTCAGCTACTCAAACCGCTCGGGCAATGCTCATGCCGCCATTTGCGACCAAGTACTCCGGTGATGCAAGGCCCCCATGGGCCGCGATATCCATCGGAGGTTCTAGGTCCGTCATACAAGCCGCCGCCTGGCCCGGTATATAGGCCGCCGCCTGGGCCTTCGTACAAGCCACCGCCAGGACCGCTGTACATTCCGCCATCCGGTCCTTCGTACAAGCCGCCTCCAGGTCCCGAATACAGTCCCCCACCCGGTCCAGAGTACCTTCCGCCACCAGGCCCGGCGTACAACCCTCCACCAGGTCCCGCATAACAGGGACCCCCGGCACCTTTATATCCGAAGCACGGCGCTGCATCGGATGTATCAATAGCTTGAGTGTTAGCGACAGTGCTGCAAACCAAAAGTCCGATAAATATAAATATCCGAAAATTCACAGATCCCTCCTTTGATCTTCGTTTTCAAAGTCCACGTCTCTTAAGCGCTTGTTCTACCGCGTCAGCCAATTCCTTTTTTCGCATTTCTCGTTGATCGGCCCGCCAGTCATCAAACAGAGCGGACAGAAATGCCATGCCGAGGGATATGCAAATGAAACCACAAACCTTCCAGCCGACGCTAAAGGACCAAGCACCAGCCGCCTCCAGTATCAGCATGTAAGCGACGCGGCTCTTCCATTCGGCGACGTAGTAACCAGGCTCGTACTCGTAACTCATCAGACAATGCTGCCTAAGAGGTGCGAGTTAAGTCGGTGATGCTTTCGTCAATGTGGCCATCAAACAGATGGACGCCATCACGTATAAATCGGGCTACCGTAACCGAATAGATTTTATTCAGCGGTGGTGAGCGGTGCATGTTGCTGATCGTAACTTCAACGTACGTACCGCCGACAGCAATATCCGACTTATCTCTGTTTGTTAGCACGGCGTAACCCACCAGTCCCGATGCCACCACTTTTGAAGCCAGGTATTCGTTCAGCTTAGTCAGGTCAACTTCGATCATGAAGGCCTCTCCTTGGCACGCTATCCAAAGGTAAATCATCGCACCAATTTGTTCTCGCGCCACACGGGCACGGCGAATCTGAGCGGTGCTTCTCGCCACGCTCGAAAGTGCTGTGTTTGAAGAGACTAGCGCAGGACTGTATAGATGTACAGCATGCGAGCGCCACTGAAGATCGACAAGCTTAATGATGAGTTCGGCCAATACGACCTAGATCTGACGTGTCGGAGTTGCGGACATGTGCGGCGCGCAGTTCCTAAGACGTTGGCCGTCATATGTGGATGGGAGGCTCGACTTGACGATGTTATGAAGCGCATGCGCTGCTCCAAGTGCGGGAAGCGCGAATGCGTGGCGCGAGTGATCGAGTTGCAGAAGCCGCGTAAGCTACGGGATGCGAGAAGTTAGCGAGGGAACATGGACTTGACGCCACTCACGCATGAGGAGGATACCAATGACGATAAGCAGCTAGTCTCCTTTGCCAAAATTTGGGCATTTGCGGCCGTCGCTTTCGTCGCCGTCGTGGGCATCTACCTATATAACTTTCGCGGTCACCCTCTGTCATCGAACCCTGAAGACTGGGCTCGATTCGGTGAATACGTTGGCGGCACGTTAGGCGCTGTTTACGGCCTGATTGGTATCCTCGGTGTACTGCTGACCATTCGAGAAGGTAGCCGTGCAACTATCGAGAACCGCGCCGCTCACGCGAACGAGCTGAGGCCATGGATCAAGGTCAAAACCGAAGTTGGCCAAAGAGCGCTTAACTGGCATGGGTCAAATTCTACATGGGAAATCCAAGTGGACTACCGCTTAGAGAACGTCGGTAAAACGCCCGCCAAGAGAGTGTACTTCGACTCGTTCTTGATACCTTACTTAGTATTGGCGGATGGGCCAGAGGAAGAGCGAGGTCTGGGATTGACAGATGTGGCTTCGGAACTCCGAGCCTTTGCTATGAGGACGAAGGAGCGGCGCGAAGTAGGGTTGCTTTCTAATGTGATGTTCCCGAATGAACCCTCCACTGGATCGCATTCAACTGCAATTGCTGATTCTCCGGAGAGGCAGAGTCGGAACTTTTCTGGAGAGTTTGTGCTGTTGTGCTGCGTCGTGTACCAGTCTTCAGTAGATGACTCTTGGCATGAGACTGCAGAGGCAAGAGCTATTATCGGTATGGACATTTCCGGCACGAATGTCGTTAGACTGAACCCGGGGAACTACTTTCGCGTCAATGCGTTCCCTCATCCTCGCGCGGACAACTACGTCACTTAGGGTTCCGCTTTCGCTTCTGGAACCAACTCACAATGCTGAGAGTGCCGGCGACAATAGACACCAGCAGGGCGACAAACTGCACCACGGGAAGCGAATGGGCGACAAAACCTATAACTACCCCGCCGAGCGATACGCCGGCACCTGGCCCCGGTTTGTGCATCAGTGCGCCCCTACTCCGCCGGCAACGCCTTTGAACTTCTCAACCGTCCGCAAGGTGCCAAGTCCAAGCAGGCCGAATAGGACCTGCAACGTAATGCTTGTGTCGATGACCGGGAAAGGGCCCGTGTAATTGAGCAGCACGGTGGCGACGAACCTGGCCAGCGGCTCAATTACGGCCGCGTACGCAAGCGCAAAGCCGCATACCCATCCGATCATTGGACGCCATCCAGACACGAAGACTGACGGATTGGCAGCCTCGACCTTGTTCACATCGGATTGATTGACTGTCACAGCCTGGAGCTGCGCCATTTCGTCCGCGAGTTGCCCTTGCAGTTGGAGCTGATTGAGCTGCGCGACAGCCGCTGCGGCGGCTGCCTTATCAGGGATCACCTTGTTGATGATGCTGACAATTGGAGAGACGACAGTGTCCCAAATCGACATGGTTAGTTCCTTATGGCAGAGCGGATGATCGCGCGTAGCGACGCGTATCGGCTTTCATCAAGTTTTGGATTGGCGACGGAGCACTGCTGGGCGGCGGTCTCAAGGTCGCCGTGGGCAAGCGCTGCGATCATATGAGGGTAGTTCAAAAGGTCGTGGACCCCGCCGTTATAGGCAATGTCCTGGCAGACGCTCTGCACCGCCTCGGGCTGGCTCACGTACCACGAGAACGCCTGAAGCTGCACCTCTATCTCGCCCACCAGGTAGCGCAGCATCACCTCGAACAGCCCGCGCGAGCCGCACTGCATAAGGTTGAAACCAGCGCCCCAGGTGAGCTTGCCAACGGGTGCGGTCACGGGCTTCCCGGTGGCGTCGTCGTACGGCAGTTGTTTCACGCCCTCCTCGCCCAGCAGGCGTGAGACGGTTAGGTCCGTGGCGCTCATTACGACGGCGTGATTGTCGTTGCGCCGTCGACGCTGATCCAGGTCGAGGTGTTTACCGAGCCTTGGGCAATGAAGGCCTTGTTCGTGCTGGTGTTGTTAGCCATTTTGCCGGCGTACTTGTCGAAGGAATTAGGGTATCCACCTTTCGCCAACAGTTGGGTATTGGTTACCTGCGTATTCCGGTCCATGCCGGCCACCAGTTCCGGAGCATGCCGGGCCATGATTCCGGTCCATGCCGGGCCACCGTTCCGGTCGATGCCGGCCAGGGGGTGTGACGCGGGTTAACCGCCATTACCGTGGGGTCTTTTTCCA
>DASXOQ010000136.1:0-5208 GCA_036494165.1 Steroidobacteraceae bacterium | reverse complement strand
CTTACGCATACTCTTCTCTCTTGAACGGAACTACCGAGCGCAACAAAAGGTTCATAAAAATGCAATGACGAAAGAACTCGATGCCAAGCTCAAAACCGCCCTCGATGAATCCCGGCTCCTCATCCTGGGCGCGCAGGTGTTGTTCGGCTTTGCCTTTCAGGGCGTCTTTCAGGAGCTCTTCCGCGACGTCTCGCCGGCAAGCCGCTGGCTGCAAGGCGCGGCACTTGCGCTTTTGTGCGCGAGCGTCGTACTTCTGATCGCGCCCTCGATGTATCACCGGGTGGCCTGCCGGGGGCAAAGCCGCCATCGCGCTATCCATGTGGCGGGAACCCTGACCGGCTGGAGCCTCTTGCCGTTGACGCTCGGCCTTGGAGCATCGGCCTTCGTCGTGTTCGACGTCATGGCCGGGCGCGAATTCGGGATTGCCGTGGGCGCGGCTCTGACCGCAACCGGCCTTGCGCTGCTCTTCGGCCTCGGCATGGCGCTTCGAAAGCAGGCCAAGCCGTTTCCGCCCGAGAGCGAGACGCCGCTCAAGCCGAGGATAGAGCAACTGCTCACGGAAGCCCGCGTCATCATTCCGGGCGGCCAGGCACTGCTCGGCTTTCAGTTTGTGGCCACCCTCACCAAAAGTTTTCACGATCTGCCCGGCTGGGTACAGGCCGTGCATGCCGCGGGGCTCATTGCCGTGGCGCTATCCGTCCTCCTGCTGATGACGCCCGCCGCGCTGCACCGCCTGGCGTATCACGGCGAAGACGACCCGGAGTTCTTCCGCATCGGCTCCGGACTCGTCATTGCGGCGGCGTTGCCGCTTGCGCTCGGTATCGCGGCTGACATCGCGGTGGTGTTTCACGCCGTGAGCAAGGACGCAGCCGTGGCCATCCTGTCCGGCGTCGCCGCATTCCTTGCGCTCATGACGGCATGGTATGTTTTTCCGCTCGCGCATCGCGGGGCGTCCCATGGTAACGCTTAAGGCCTCCCCCGGCGACCGGGCGGCGCATCTTTGCATCGACATGCAGCGGCTTTTTGCCGAAGGAGGACCATGGCCCACACCCTGGATGCCCCGCGTATTGCCGACGATTGAGAAGCTCGTCGCCCGCGCGCCGGAGCGCACCGTCTTCACGCGCTTCATTCCTCCGAACGCGCCCGAGGACGCCGTCGGGATGTGGCGAGCCTATTACGCCAAATGGCCACATGTGACGCAGCAGGCCATGGATCGCAACCTGCTTCGTCTCGTGCCCGAGTTCGAAAGCTTCGCGCCGCCAGCCCACATCGTCGACAAACCCGTCTATTCCGCTTTCGCCACAGGCGCCCTGCGGACGTATTTTCAGGACAAGCACGTCGACACGCTGCTCGTGACTGGCTCCGAGACTGATGTATGCGTGCTCGCCACCGTGCTGGACGCGGTCGACTACGGCTACCGGGTCATTGTCGTGAAAGACGGGCTTTGCTCCTCATCCGATGCGGCCCATGAAGCCTCGCTTCATCTTTATTCCCAGCGCTTCGACATCCAGATTGAGCTCGCTGAGGCTGATGAGGTGCTGGAGACGTGGCGGCCCTAGAACGGCATGAAGTGGAAGGCACCGCCGTTTATGGCGCCGATCAGGAGAAGATTGGCAGCATCGAGCGCGTCACGATTGACAAGGTGTCGGGCAAGGTCGCCTACGCCGTATTGAGCTATGGCGGCTTTCTTGGCATCGGCGACGACCATTATCCGACGCCCTGGTCCAGCCTCACCTATGACACCAACCTCGGTGGCTACCGCACCAACATCACCAAGGACCGGCTCGACAAGGCGCCGCGCTACGCAAGCGAAAATGACTGGAGCTGGGATCGCGAAAACGACCAGCGCGTCTACGACTATTACCAGGCCTCTCCTCACTGGTGACAAGGCCGCCGTCAGAAGCCCTTCAAACCAGCGCCGGGCTTTCGGCCGTGGAACCACGTCCGGTTCCGCAGCTTATCATCACGATTTCATTCCAACGGAGGCACGCCATGAACAAGACCAAGACCCTGAACGATCTTTTCCACGACACCCTCAAGGACATCTACTTCGCAGAAAAGAAGATCTTGAGCGCCCTGCCGAAGATGGCCAAGGCGGCCCAGAGCGAAGAATTGCGGGCCGCGTTCGAGAAGCACCAGGTAGAGACCGAAGGCCAGATTGAGCGGCTGGAATCGGTGTTCGAGGCCATCGAGGCCCGTCCGCAAGGCAAGACCTGCGATGCCATCATGGGCATTCTCGATGAAGGCAAGGAAATCATGTCCGAATACAAGGGCGCGCCAGCGCTCGACGCCGGCCTGCTCGCCGCGGCCCAGGCCGTCGAGCACTACGAGATTTCTCGCTACGGCACGCTCATCACCTGGGCGGGCGAACTCGGCCTTACCGATGCCGTGAAGCGTCTGAAAGAAACGCTGGTCGAAGAGAAGAAAACCGACGAGACCCTGACCAGCCTTGCGAAAAGCGTCGTCAATGCCGAGGCGGAAGCCGCCTAGTTTGGTCAAGCGTCGTTCAGTCATGGGTCATTGAGGCGGCCGCTTCAATAACCCAACTGACTCTCGATGCGACCTGGCCAAGTCTTAAGAAGTCTTGCAATCGCGGAGGAATGCCCATGGCGAAGAAAGCCAAAAAGACAAAGAAGGCGAAAAAGCGCCGTTACGCGAAGAGCTCCGGCAGCGACGTCAAAAGCGAGATGCGCCGGTACAAGAAGGGCACTGCCAAGAGCGGGCGCGGCGGCAAGGGCGGCAAGGTGAAAAGCCGCAAACAGGCGATTGCCATAGGCCTCTCGAAAGCCCGCAAGAAGGGCAAGAAAGTGCCCAAGAAGAAATCCCGGTCTTAAGCGCCAAGGCTCTACCCGCACGGCACGTCCATGCGGGCATTTTTTCTGCGTGCAAGAAAGAGGGCGGACGCGCCAGCACCCGCCCGTGGCTTGCTCAACTACCGGAAGATTAAGCCGCCTTGCGTCCCGCGCGCTCGTCGTCGTCACCGTTCGACGCCGCGCCCTGTGGCCGCGCGTGCTGCCGGCGCCTGCTGTTTTATTTTTGCGAGCTGTATACACCGCGCGTCACCTTGCTGGTATTTCTGCTGGTATCGGCAGCGATTGACGGATAAAATGAACTTAAATTCAGATGGTTATGGGAATAGGCGACTGCCGGCCAGGGGCACCACGAAAAAAATGCAAATAATAACAACATTGGTTCGATTCCGGTTTTTACGCAATAATTTTCGCGACACGTTGAAAACCTACGTAAAAATCAGCCGCGGCCGTCCGATTTGCTGGCATTTTTGCTGGTATCGGGCGAACAAACGTCATCAGCGAACGATGGCGTGAGCGCCAAGGCGAATACGTCGACTGCGGCGCCACCCGTCTTCCATGCCTGCAGCAAGTTCAAAGATACGGCGATCGCCACATCGGTATGATCCGCGACCTTACTCGCGATCTCGATATCGACTTGCGTTGGCTTGATGGTTAGAAGCGCCATCGGTTGAGGCCGCGGCGTTACGGCTGTCCTGATCCACCCGCGGAGCCATAGACCTGGCCGGTCGCGTAACTCGCATCGGCGGCGGCAAGCTGCACGTAGATGGAGGCTAGCTCGGCGGGTTGGCCGGGGCGGCCCAATGGGGTCATGCCACCGAATTTTTCCAGCTTCTCCATCGTAGCGCCGCCCGACACTTGGAGCGGTGTCCAGATTGGTCCCGGCGCGACTCCGTTGACGCGAATGCCTTTGGAGGCAAGCTGCTTCGCCAACGACTTCACGTAGTTCATCGTCGCCGCTTTGGTCTGCGCATAGTCGTAGAGATCTGGAGAAGGATCGTAAGCCTGTTCGGATGTTGTGCCGATGATACAGGAGCCGGGCCTGAGATGGGGCAGCGCGGCCTTGATGATCCAGAAAGGCGCGTAGATGTTGGTCTTCATGGTCGCGTCGAAATCCTCTGACGAGACGTCGAGAATGGAGGCGCGCGTCTGCTGTCGGGCTGCATTGTTGACGATGATGTCGAGACCGCCGAGGCCCTGCACGACCTGGTCGACCAGCTTCTTGCAGAAGGTCTCATCCTTGAGGTCGCCGGGGATCGCGAGGCCGGTGCGGCCTTCCTTCTTGATCAGCGCAAGCACCTCCTGTGCATCAGGCTCCTCCGCCGGTAGATAGTTGATGGCAACGTCGGCGCCCTCGCGCGCATATGCAATTGCGGCTGCGCGGCCCATGCCGGAATCGCCGCCGGTGATCAGCGCCTTACGGCCAGCAAGACGGCCCGAGCCCTTGTAGCTGCTCTCGCCATGATCGGGCCGCGGCTCCATCTTGCCGGCGAGGCCCGGCCAAGGCTGCGACTGCTTCTTGAACGGCGGCTTCGGATAGCGGGTGACGGGGTTGATCAGGTCCTGCTCGGCCATGGCGTTTCCTTTCGCTGTCGAGGTTGCCAGCGACGCCGTGGCAAGCGTGGCGCTTGCCGCCTGAACGATGTGCCGGCGGGATACTGAAGCTTTATCTTGTGCGATGGAGGTCTCCGCGATTTTGTAATCTCAATCCGCGGAGAGCCGCAATGTTGCTAACGGAGGACGCCGGCAGGGCCGGCGTCCTCCGCAAAGCCTTACTTCGCCTGCCCGACGCTCGGCGCCTTGCCAAGCTCCTGTGCCATGTCGAGATGGTGGCGGAGCGCCGGGAGCGTCTTGTCGGCCCAGGCCTTCAGCGCGGGATTGTCGCCGCCCTTGGCGTAGCGATCGAACAGTGAGACGGCGTCCTTGTGTGCGCTGACCTGGTAGGAATCGTAGTCCGAGCTGAAATCCTTGCCCGAAGCATTCTTGAGCTTGTCGAGCTTGCTCTGGTGCGAACTGTCGAGCGCGGTCGGCAGCGTCGCCTGCACCTTGCCGTCGCCGACGAGGGCCTTGAGCTCGCTGCTGGTCTTGGTGTGATCGGTCACCATTTGCTGGGCAAAGGATTTCTCCTGCGCGTTGCCCTTCTGCTCGGCGAGCTTGCTCGATTCGATCTCGAACATGTCGCTGATCGCCACTTCCTTGACGAAATCGGCGGTGGCGGGCGCGACGCCGAGCACGGAATTGACGCCGGTCTTCTCGCCAACCGACTGGGCGAGCGCAGGCCCTGCAAGAAGCACGCAGGCAACGGCGATGACGGTACGTTTCATGGGTCCAGTCCCTCTGATTGGCCGCACGGCCGCTGCCGCGCGGGACTTTGCGCCCATCAACACGGCCCAGGGAC
>DASXOQ010000135.1:0-1685 GCA_036494165.1 Steroidobacteraceae bacterium | reverse complement strand
GACGAGAACTGACTGCGGGATGGCGATGCCGAGTACCTTGGCGCTGTTCAGGTTTACAACGAGTTCGAACACGGTAGGCTGTTCGATCGGCAGGTCAGCCGGTTTGGTACCCTTCAAGATGCGGTCAACGAAATAGGCGGTTCGTCGATAGGATTCAACCAGCCGGGGCCCGTATGTGCAGAGGGCACCGCTATCGGCCATCACAGCCCAGCCAGACACGACCGGCAGACGACGGCTCATGGCAAAATTTATTATCAAGCTTCGGTTCTCGACCATAAATCCATCGGATAGCACGAGTAATGCCTGCGGGCTTTTCTCATCGAGAGTGCCGAGGGCTCGATCCAGTTCCGCGCGGTTCGGTGTTGGAAAAAACAAGGTTTCGAAGCCGAGTTGCTGGGCGGCGGCTTCCGAGTAGGCGCGCTCTCCGTCGAAGCCGGGATGCAAGGGGTTTGCGACCACCGCGAGACTCCGAACTTCTGGAGCTATCTGCCGGAGCAATTCGAGACGCTTGGTATTGAGCTGTACCGCCATCAACGAGATACCCGTCGCGTTATCAAGTGGATGAGAAAGATCCTTGGCGATACCCAGGGTGATTGGATCAGCACTGAATTCGTACACAACGGGAGCACGACGCTGGCTCTTGACCACGACAGACGTCGCGGCGGCGTGTGTGACGATAACGTTGACGCCCAAACGCTCCAGATCAGCGACCAGCGTCGGAATACGCTCTAGTTTGTAATCGGCAAATGTCAGTTCGAGTTTGAGGCTACTCGGCTCTATATAACCAAGGGTAGCAAGCCCATCGCGCAACGCTTTGATGAAATCGGCGGCGGCGGTCTTGTCCGCGCCGGTGACAAAGCCGACGTGCGCGGGTAGTGCCGCAACGGCGGGAAGGGGCCACGCCGCTGTGCCGCCGATGAGGACGATGAAGTCGCGCCGTCGCATGCTTTACTCTAACGGTCAAGGCAACATTCTAACCGGAATTCTAACATCGTGAAGGGTCAAAGAGCTATGTCTCAGTTGGGTCAATCGCGTCGGTTTGGCCGTCGGCCGACTACTTCCGGTGCTCCCCGATTAGCGGACATTCGGAGGGCCGGTCGGCGGAGGGGTTCCTTTTTGCTCGCCGCCGGTGTTTCATCTGCACGGCGGAGAACGGGCATGCAGGGATCGCTGGGGGAAAAGATCGGTGGAGGCGCCTTCTCCGAAGCCTACGCCTGGGCGCCAGGGCAAGTCGTGAAGCTGTTCAAGGCCGGCGTCTCTCATCTGCTCGGCCGGCATGAAGTGCGCATGATCCGCGCCGTGCGCGCCGCCGGCCTCCCGGTGCCGGAGGTGTTCGGCGAGGTGACCTTGGACGGGCGCTTCGGCATCGTGATGCAGCGCCTCGACGGACCGACCCTGTGGCAGCTCTCGCGGACCGGCGCGGTGACGTTCGAACAGGCGGGGGCGATTGTCGCCGCTCTTGCCATGTCCGTTCACAAGACGCCCCCGCCGCCGGAGGTCCCCTCCCTGCGCGAGTATATGGAGGCCGAGTTGCGGCACGACGACGGCAAGCTTCCGAAGCACATCGCCACCGATGTCCTCGCGCTGATCGATCGCCTGTCGCCCGGCGACGGACTCTGCCATTGCGACCTTAGCCCCGGCAACGTGATCATGACGGCCGAAGGCCCAAAGCTCGTCGACTGGAC
>DASXOQ010000134.1:0-68877 GCA_036494165.1 Steroidobacteraceae bacterium | reverse complement strand
CCGCGTCGAACTCCGAAGTGGTGGTGCCGCTGATCCGCCAGGGGCGTCTTTACGGCGTCCTCGATCTCGACAGCCCCCATGTGCGACGCTTCGATGCAGAAGATGTCGCCGGCCTCGAAGCCGCGGCGGCGCTGTACGTCGCGGGCTCGGATCTCGACGCGTTCTTCAAGGGCTGAATCGTCATGCAATTCAGGTTCAAGGCGTTCGGCCTGCATGTGGCGGCGAGCGTGCTGCTACTCGGCCTCATCATCGGCACGTTGTATCTAGGCTGGTACCGCTGGCCTGCCTGGTATCTGGTCGGCTCGGTGAAGGTAACCGCCGTGATGGCGGGTGTTGACTTGGTCCTTGGACCGCTGCTCACGCTGCTGGTGGCCTCACCAAAAAAGGCGCGCAGCGTGCTCAGTCGCGATTTGAGCGTCATCGTGGCCATCCAGCTGATCGCTTTGGGCTATGGCAGTTTCTCCTTGTGGAACGGGCGGCCGCTCTACTATGTGTTTTCCGAAAAATGGCTGCAGATGGTGCAAGCTTACGACATCGATCCCGCCGAACGTGTAATGGCCGATCGGATCAACCCTGAGTTCGCCCCGCACTGGTACAGCCTGCCGCGCTGGGTGTCAGCCTCCGAGCCGAAAGACCCGGGCGAGCGCGCAAAACTTCAAAGCACCGGCGCCGATCTTAGCCAGATGCCGCGCTACTATCAGAGCTTCGAGGCCGGGCTTCCGCTCTTGCGAACACAGCTCAAAAGAGTCGACGACATCGGCTACTTCATCCTCTACAAGAAAGACTCGCTGAAGCGGCAGATGCAAGCCCTTCACCTGCCCCTCGATCAGGCCAACTGCCTGGCGCTTACCGGACGGGGCGGCTTTCTACTCGCCGTTTTTGATTCCAAGCCGAAACTCGTTGCCATTCTCAAGCCTTGAAGGACCTAGGACACATCATGAAGCTACTGCCACGCGCAGCCGTGCTCGCCTTGAGCGCGCTTTCGACGGTCACGTTCGCGGCCAGCGACCCGTTTCCCTCAACCTACAAGCCGGCGCCAAGCACTCCGGTGCTGATTCGGGGCGCCACCCTGCTCACGGGAACCGGCGAGCGACTGGAGGGCGCGGATCTGATCATGAGCGGCGGCCATATCACGCAGGTCGGAAAGAATCTCACAGCACCTGACGGAGCGCGCGTGATCGACGGCAAGAACCTCTGGGTGACGCCGGGGCTGATCGACATCCATTCGCACCTCGGCGTGTATCCGAGCCCGGCGACCGAGGGTAATTCCGACGGCAACGAGATGACCAATCCCGTCACCGCAAACGTCTGGGCCGAACACTCGGTGTGGCCGCAGGACCCGGGATTCGAGATGGCGCTCGAGGGCGGCATCACCACGCTGCAAATACTGCCGGGCTCCGGAAACTTAATTGGCGGACGCTCGGTGGTCTTGAAGAACGTGCACGCGGACACCACCGAGGCCATGAAATTTCCCTCCGCGCCGTACGGACTCAAAATGGCCTGCGGCGAGAATCCGAAGCGGGTCTACGGCAGCAAGGGCGCCTTCCCCATGACCCGCATGGGCGATGTCGCAGGCTACCGCCAGGCCTTCGCCGACGCGCAGGAATACCAGCAGCAGCTCGACAAATATCAGCGCGATCTTGCCGCCTACGAGAAGAAGAAGACAGGCCATTCCGATTCGGACAAAAAATCGAAGGACAAGGACAAAGAAGACAAGGACTCGGACAAGGACGCCCCACCGACGCCGCCGAAGCGTGATTTGAAGCTCGAGACTCTTGCCGGGGTCCTGCGCGGCGAGATCCGTGTGCACATGCACTGCTATCGCGCGGATGAAATGACCACCATGCTGGACGTTGCCGACGAATTCAATTTCAAGATCGCCGCATTTCATCACGCGGTGGAGGCGTACAAGATCGCCGATCATCTCGCCGAGCGCGGAGTGTGCGCCGCGATGTGGGCCGACTGGTGGGGCTTCAAAATGGAGGCCTATGACGGCATCCAGGAAAACCTGCCCCTGGTCGATTACCCGAAGAACAGCTGCGCCATCGTGCATTCCGATTCGGAAGCCGGGATCCAGCGCCTGAACCAGGAGGCGGCCAAGTCCATGGCGCACGCCGCACGCGTCGGCCTCGTAGTGCCGCCGGAGCGCGCCATCCGCTGGCTCACCATCAACCCGGCGAAGTCTCTGGGACTCGACGACAAGATCGGCAGCCTCGAAGTCGGGAAGAATGCGGATGTGGTGGTGTGGAACAGCACGCCATTCAGCGTCTATGCGCTCGCCGAGGAGGTGTTCATCGACGGTGCGCTGGTGTTCGATCGCGCGCATCCGCCCGAACATCCGCCGTCGGACTTTCTGCTCGGCCAATCAAGCTCGGAGGTGAAGCCATGAAGTCTCGTCATGTTGTGGGACTCGCGCTCCTGCTTGTCGCGCTGCCCGCCTTCGCGCAGAACGTCTTGATCAAGAACGCCACGGTGCACACCGTGTCCCAGCGCGGCACGCTGAAGAACGCCGATGTACTGGTTCGCGGCGGCACCATTGCCGCGGTGGGCTCGGCTCTTGCCGCCGGAGACGCCGAGGTGATCGATGCCAAAGGCAAGCCGCTGACGCCCGGTATTTTCGGGGGTTTGAGCGGCATCGGCATCGAGGAGGTGGACGGCGAAAGCGAATCGGTGGATTCGGAGTTCAACACCCACGCACCCGCATCCGACCAGCAGTGGCGGCCGGAACTCGATCTGTCGCTGGCCTTCAATCCGCGTTCCACCCGCATTCCGGTGGCGCGCGTGGAGGGAATCACCTGGGCGATGCTGGCGCCGTCAGAGGGCGACAGCATCATCGGGGGCGAAGGTTCGGCGGTGACATTGGACGGCCGCTTCGATGCGGCGATCCATGCCAGCCGCTCCCTCTATGTGTTCATGGGTTCGCAGGGCGCTCACCGCAGCGGCGGCACGCGCGCGGCCCAGTATCTGCTGCTCGAACAGGCCATCCGCGAAAGCAAGGCACCGGGGGCTTCCTCGCCCAACTCGCTGCTGCATCCGGCGGGTCGCGAGGTGCTCGCGCGGTATCTGGTGGGCGGGCGGGTGATTTTTCAGGTGGATCGAGCTGCCGACATTCTGCAGACCCTGGCCTTTGCCCGCCGCAACGGCATGAAGGCGGTGATCTGGGGCGGCAATGAGGCCTGGCTGGTCGGCAAGGAACTCGCGCAGGCGCAGGTGCCGGTCATCCTCAACCCCCTCGATGATCTGCCCGAGAACTTCGATCGCATCGGCGCCACGTTGGAGAATGCCGCACGCCTGCAGCGAGCGGGCGTGCGCATCGTGTTCTCCGGCAACGACAGCAGCCAGATCCGCCTGGTCCGGCAGCTCGCCGGCAATGCAGTGGCCCACGGACTGCCCTGGGATGCGGCACTGGCGGCGATCACCGCCAACGCAGCGGCCGTCCTCGGCCTGCCCAACCGCGGGCACATCGAGGTGGGACAAGTCGCTGATTTAGTGCTTTGGAGCGGGGATCCTCTGGAGATCACCAATCTGCCCGACGCGGTATGGATCGACGGCAAGAGGATGCCGATGCGATCGCGTCAGACGGAGCTGCGCGACCGGTACTGGCCCCACGTGCAGGCGAATCAAGCGCGCTGAACTTCAGCCCGCGGCAAAGCGCTCCGGTGAGATGTCCGCGGCGGATAGGCCCTCCGCCGCGACATCCGTCGGCAGCGGTTCGCGCCGAACCAGCGCGGCGGCCAGACGCGCCATCGCCGGGGCCGTTTGAATGCCGTAGCCCCCCTGCCCCGCACACCAGAAAAATCCGGGCATCGCGGCGTCGTAGCCGATCACCGGTGCACGATCGGGCGAGAAGGTGCGAAGTCCGGCCCAGCTGTGGCTCACTCGATCGATTTCTATGTCGAGCGCCGCCTGAACCCGGTCCACCGCGATCGCAACATCCAAATCCTCGGGAAAGGCATCGCGCGGACTGTCGGGCGTCTCATCGGCGGGCGATAACAAGAGTTTTCCCGCGTCCGGTTTGAAGTAGAACTGCTCATCGACGTCGATCACCGCGGGCCAGCGCGTGATGTCGACGCCCTCCGGACGGTCGATGAGCAACGCGGTGCGTCTTAAGGGCGTAAAGCCCATGAGCGGTGCTTGACAGGATCGCGCCACTTCGTCGGCCCATGCGCCCGCCGCGTTGATAAGGATGGGGGCGCGCACCCGCTCCCCCTCCAGTTCGATATGCCAAAGCTCGGATTCACGAGCGGCCCTCAGAAAACGCCGTCTCGGACTCAACGTCGCTCCGCGCGCGCGGGCGGCGCGCAAGAATCCCTGAAGAACCGCTTCCACGTCGATATCGGTGGCATCCTCGTCGAACACCGCCGCCACGGTGTAACCATCGCGCAGTTTCGGCACCATCGCCACAGCCTCTTGAGCACTCACCTCGCTGACACTGCCGCCAGAGGCGACGATGCTGTCGCGCATGTGTTTGAGAGACGCAAGCTGGTCGGCGCGAGCGATATAGAGGCAACCACGGGGATTTAACAGCGGATGATCGGTGAACCCGGTCGGCGGGGTGTCGAAGAAGGCGCGGCTGGCACGGGTGATGGCGCGAAATTCCCGCCCGCCATAGCTCGGTGCGAACAGCGCTGCCGATCGACCGGTTGCGTGCATGCCCGGACGATCCTCCGCCTCGAACACCGCCACGCGGCCGGACGGCGCCAATTCGAAGGCCAGCGAGACGCCCGCTATCCCTGCGCCGACGATGACGAAGTCGTAGTCGGTCACGGCGTTGCGTCGGCACTCAAGAGGCAGTGAGGTTGTGCGCCCTTCAATGAGGCGCCATGGAACAACTCGAAGCGCAACGGCAGGAGGAGCATCGGGCCGAACACGCCCCGCACGCCATGAGATTTCATGTGACTTAACGCCCCCTTGATTCCGACGGATATTCTTTGCCGGCAATTGTACTGGCTTTTGGCACCCAGCTTGGCGCTGGTTGCGTCGGAAAGCCTGCTAACCGATGGTGACTGGAAGGCTGCCGCGCGTTAGCGCGAGGAGATGCCGGGTCGTTCGCAAGTCGGCGCGCATTTACCAGAAGATCTCCGACCTCAGTGCGCCAGGGCCTCGGGGAAGTTGGCGTAAACGGCGTCGCGGAACGCCTTGTGCAGCGGGACCTTGCCGAAGGGTATGTACTGGGTGAACAGCACGGCGGTGATTTTGTTTTTTGGATCGACCCAAAACAGCGTGTCCGCCGCGCCATCCCAAAAGAATTCGCCCAGCTCGCCCGAGGCCTCCTGCGCATTCACGGGTGGCTTGATGCGCACCGCGAAGTCGATGCCGAACCCGACCGAACCCTTGCTCGGCAACCAAGAAATGTCCGTAACGCCGGGCGGCATCGCGTTGCTGGACATCAGCTTGACCGTCTCCGGCTTCAGAATCCGAGCCCCTTCCAGTTCGCCGCCGTTCTCCAGCATGCGTGCGAAGCGCATGTAGTCGTCCAGGGTGGAAATCAGGCCGTAGCTGCCTGGTTTTGACGGCCAATCGCGGCTGTTGAACTCGAAGGACTTCTCATCGTCCACCCGCGTCATGGAGCCGTCCTCATGCCACTCGTAAAGGGCGGCAAGGCGGCCGCGGTCCTTGGGGTTCAAGACGTAACGGGTATCCTTCATGCGCAGCGGCTTGAATATCTTTTCTTCGAGATACTTGTCGAAGGGCATGCCGGACAGACGTTCCACCAACAGCGCCTGCAAGTCCACCGAAGGGCCGTAGAGCCAGCGGCTCCCAGGCTGAAACAGCAGCGGCACGGAACCCAAGATCTTCGCCTCCTCGCTCAAGCTGTTGCGCTTGTTGGTGGCATCCGCCGCGTGCGCGATGAGGGCGAGCGGTGTTTTGTCCTGGCCGTTGTAGAAGCCCACGGTGTGACGGGTGATCGCAAGGTGACGGGTCTGTTCAAGGGCAGCAAAATCGCATTCCCCTGGGGGTCGACGCCCCCATAGACCTTCAAGTTGGCAAATTCGGGCGCGTACTTGGCGAGCGGCTCATCGAGCTGAAATTTGCCCTGCTCGAAGAGGCTCATGAAAGCCACACCGGTGATGGGTTTGGTCATCGAGAAAATCTGCACCAGGGTATCGCGTTTCATGGGACGCCCGGCTTCGCGATCCGCCTGACCGAACGCTCCATAGTAGGCTTCGTGGCCGTCCTGATAGATGAGCGCCGACACGCCGACCAAGGCTTTGGAATCGATGAATCCGCTCAAGGCAGCATCGATCTTGGCGTGATCGATGCTGGGATCGCACCACGCGGCGGGAGCAGCAGCAAGAGCCGCGAGCAGGAGGAGTTGAATCGCCTTTCTCATGCACTTCCCCGTTGCAAGTCGACGTGGTTACCGGTGCGCGCGGCCTCGTAGATGCTCATCAGGATCTTGAGGTCTCGCAAGCCCTCCTCTCCCGGCACCTTGGTGGGACGTCCCTCAAGGATGCAGCTCGCGAAGTCGTCCATTTCGGCCGCGAACACATCGACATCCGCGCCCTCGATCGGTTTGCCGTCGCTGCGCATGCCGCGGATGCCGTCGTAGTTGAAGGCTGGATCGAGCGTAAACCAGCCGCGCTGCGCCAGGGCGCGAACATAACCCGCAGGCTCTGCGTTGTAGCTGGTGCCGCAGTGGGCAAGTGCTCCTGAAGGGAACTTGGTCTCCCAGACGATCGACTCCTCGACTTCCGCGAAACGCTTGTCGCTGCCCTGGGTCAGGGTGGCCTTCACCGAGACAGGCTCCTCGCCGGTGAGATACCGGCTGGCCTGCAGGCAGTAGATGCCCACATCCATCAGCGGCCCCCCGCCCGCGAGCGCGCGGTTCAGACGCCATACGTTCGGCGGGCACTGAAATCCAAAATAGGCATCCACCATTTTCATCTCGCCGAAGGCGCCGCTTCGTGCGAGACGCACGCATTCCAGATGGTGCGGCTCGAAATGCATCCGATAGCCCACGGCAAGCAGACGCCCCGAGGCCTTCACGGCGTCGATCATTTCCTGACAGCGCGCCGCGGAAATCTCCATGGGCTTCTCGCACAGCACGTGCTTGCCGGCCTTGGCGGCAGCCACGGCGTTCTGAAGATGAATCGAATTGGGCGTCACCACATGCACCACGTCGATATCGGGATTGTCCGCCAATCGGTGCATGGTCTCGTAGCTGTAGATATTCTTGTCGGGGATGCCGTATTTCGCCTTCCAGGCGGCCGCCTTCGAGGGCGTACCGGTGATGATGCCGGCGAGGCGGCAGTTCTCGGTCTTCTGCAGGGCGGGCGCCAGCTGATGAGTGCTCAAGCTGCCAAGACCGCAAAGCGCGAAGCCTACTTTTCTGCGCGCAGCGGCGGCCAAGGCCCTGGTTACGCGGGTACTGATGAACGGCGCCGAAAGCAGCGCGGAGCCTGCGAGGAATATGCGTCTTGACACCATCTCATCCACCTCGCAGCCGGTGCATCACAAAGGCGCGAATCTTCGCGTAGTTGTCGGGTTTCAAGGGTCCGAGCATGCCGTGCTGTGATTCGGGCAGATGCTGCAGGGGATGCCCCTGCGTGCGAAACACGTAGTGATCGAAGAACGCCTTCCAGGCCTCGCGCTCGCCGGGAGGCCGCTCGGCGATGGCGATCATGCTCAGGAGCAGACTGACATAGGGGGCGTCCGGTCCCGCTGCGAAGGCGTCCCACCAGTAGTTGACGAGGGCGTTGAACGGGGACAGGGACTCGACCTGGTGCCACCATAGTTTCGGAATGTAGAGCGCATCTCCGGGGCCGAGTTCGGCGCTCAAGGCCAGATCCCGCACCTCGGCAAAACGCGGATAACGCGCATCATCCCGGGGCGCGGCCGCCGCAAGACTCACCGGCTGGCCCGCCATGGTGTTGTCGAGCGGCCCGACATACAGCCTGTCGATGGCCTCGGGCGGATAGAGCGTGAAGCGCCGCTTGCCCGATACGACGCAGGCGACGTTGTCGAAGGCATCGAAGTGCGCCGATACATTGGCGGCATGTCCCAGCCAGATTCGCGGCGCAACGTGCGGCGGCAACACGCTCAACACATTCGCCGCAGCGAACCCCGGGAGAAAGTCCTGCACCGGCAGCGAGCCGAAATACATGGTGGCGGCCGCGGCATCGGACTTGGTGGCCACCATGCTCTTAAGCGCATCGGCGAAACTCGTGCGACGGCGTTCGAAATTGAAGCCCTCGAGACCGTCCCGGTAGTAGTACTTGCCTGCGATCACCCGCTCGCCCACGAAGGCATCGGCCTGGCCTCCCTGGTCGAAGCGCAGGAGATAGTCGCGCAAATCCTCATCCGAGCGCGTCGCGGCATGCACCACCGGCCATGCACTCACCAGATGTCGGAGCACCACCGGCCGGCAGAGTTCGAGCACCTCGCGTTGAAACTGGGGGGCGCCGGATAGCTCGGTCGCCTCGATTGCAGGGATGGGCTGCATTGCCTCAGGCCTCAAGTGCGCGGCGGGCGCGAGGGATCGCCGCCTAGGAAGCCTAGATTCTTCTTCCGGGCCAGGGTCGAGACATGGCTTAGCGAGGCAAGCTGCAGGTAGATCAGCTGTAGGTAACCGCGCCGGAAAAGGTCCAACACCTGCGCATCCGGCAGCGCCTTCAGGCCGTCGTGGTTGACGGTATAGAGTCCGGTGATTTCACGCCGGCTGCCATCATCGAAATTGACATTGAGGCTGAGCGGTTCGATCAGTTTCAGCTGCAGCAGCCCATCGATGAACTGCTTGGTGCGCTCGGCGCCGATCTTCAAGTCGTTCATCAGATCGATGACGCTCTTGAGATATGCGCTTGCCTCGCCGCGTTCATCGAACAACGCCGTCTCACCGCTGCTCGCAACCCGGGCATGCTCGAGATCAATGGCAAGATCCGCACCTGACGTGTAAAACGGCCCGCGCTGCAGGTTCAACGGCCGATAGATCTTCTGCCCGCGCTGTTCCTCCAGGAGCAGATTCTCGTTGGCATCGAACCCGAGCATGGCTCCGCAATAAAAGCGACCCGTGTCTGCGTCCTTGGAAAAGAACAATGGATAATGCAACGCGGCGACAGCGAACTCCCCCGCCACAATCGCCACGAAACGCTGGTTGTCGCCCAGGGTCGCGGAGGGCTGTGCATGCACCCGAAGCTTCGCATGAACCTGGCTGTTGAGAACGACGACGTTGGTCACGATTCTTTTTGACCCTCAGATCGACTGCAAACCGTATTCGTGGATTTTGTTAATGAGCTCGCGATTTTTCGGCAACTGCGCGCGCATCTGCCGGGTGAGCGCGACATTGTCGCGCAGCATTTTCGTCGCCATACCCTGACTGTCCAAGTTGTCCTCGGCTTCCACCTCGGTGCGAAACCCCATGCCGTAGAGCACGTACTGGTAGCTCGCCGCGGGAAACACCTCTTCGAGGCGGTCGAACTCGTCGAAGAACCAGGGCGAGCGATATTTCCAGAGCCGCAGCAATTCCTTCAACCGGTCTGGCACCGTCGCAGGATCCACATTGTCGCGCCAGAACGCCGTGTCTTTGCGCTGGGTAAGCACGTAGTGCAGCTTGAGAAAATCGATGATTCGGCCCCAACGGTACTGAGTGACATCGTTGAAACGCTGCGAGACGATATCCATGATCTCGCGATTGGCGGGCAATTGCTCGGCGATCAGCTTCGCTGAGAGTTCGATCAGCACAATGGCAGAGGACTCGAGCGGCTCCAAGAAACCCGCCGCGATGCCCACCGCGACGCAATTGTTCTTCCAGAAGGTGCTGCGGTGCCCGTTGCGGATGGCGATCTTGCGCGGCGTCAAATGGCTGTGGGTGGAACCCAAGTAGCGCAGCAACGTTTCTTGGGCCTGATCGTCGCTGGTATGCCGGCTCGAATACACATAGCCGGTGCCTCGCCGGTGTGGCAGCCCAATGTCCCAAATCCAGCCCGATTCCTGCGCGGTGGAGATGGTGTGCGAGGCCATTGGTGCATCATCACTGTCGTAGGGAACCTGCAGCGCGATGGCGGTATCGCAGAAAAGCACGTCGCTGCACGGTTTGAAGGGCACGCCGAGGGTCTTGCCCAAGAGCACCGAGGCGGAACCCGTGCAGTCGACGAACAGATCGCCGGCCATTTCGCCGGCTTGGCGCGTGCGCACGCTCTTGATGTCGCCCTGTTCGCTCTGCAGCACCTCATCGACATCCGCAAGTACGTGGCGCACGTGCAGCTTCTCGGTGCAATGTCGCTGCAGAAAGGCTGCGAACTTGCCGGCGTCCAGATGGTACGAATAGTTCGCCACCGCCTGGTACTCAGGGGTGGTGATCATCTTCGGCGCGAGGCCGTCGTCGCACAGCTGCCCTTGCGGCGTGACGGTTTCACAGAAGCTGCGGCCGGCGCCGTTCGCGAGCCAGTGGGGCGCAAGGTTCACCTGCGTGAAGCCCTGCGGCATCATCAGGGGGTGATAGTAAGCATCATCGGCGCCGCCCGTGGTCCAACGCGCGAACTTCGCGCCCTGCTTGAACGCTGCGTTGCAATTGCGGAAAAACTCGGTTTCTGAGACGCCAATCTTTTGCAGGCTGGATCGCAACGTGGGCCAGGTTCCCTCGCCGACGCCGATGATGGGAATGTTGGGCGATTCCACCAGGGTGACGGAAAACCCGGTTTTCATGCGGCCTTGATGTCGCGCCGCGATGATGCCGGCGGTGAGCCAGCCCGCCGTACCGCCGCCGACAATCACCACGGATTGAATTCGGTGGGTCATGCTCGATTATCACATGGTGTAAAAAATAAGGGGCCGCCAAGGGGGGAGACGGCCCCGTCGTGTCAATAAATGACCACTACAAATCCGTTGCAGCCGAAGCGAAGAACAGCGCGCGCGAAACGCCCAGCGAAAACCTTCATTGTCTCCCCAAGACCCCAAACCTTTTCGACGCCAGCGGATGCTCTGCGGGCATTTGGTTGCGCTACCATACTACCCCAGAATCCGACATTCGCAACCATTTTATGGTTGCGATACCAAAAGCCGGGTCGTTCACTAGCCCTCCATCTGCTCCAGTTCGCGGCCGCGCGTCTCGTGCACCATCTTCATCACGAAGAAGATCGAGATGAAGGCACCGGCGGTATAGAACCCGTAAGTGATGGGCAGGCCGATAAATCGCGCGAGCACCGGAAAACTCATACTGATCAGAAAATTGGCGGTCCACTGGGCGGCGCCGCTCACTGCGAGCCCCGAGCCGCGGATCTGATTGGGGAACATTTCCCCAAGCATCACCCACATCACCGGACCCCAGCTCAAGTTGAAGAACACGACGTACAGATTGGCGCTGACGAGCGCGATCACACCGACCGCCGGGGCGAGGTGCAGCGTGTTATTGCTCAAATCGCCTGTGGCGAAGGCCACCGTGAGCACGCCCAAGGTTATGGCCATGCCGATGGAACCGACGAGCAGCAGCGGCTTGCGGCCGATGCGATCGATCAGGGCGATCGCCACCAGGCACGCGCCGATCGACAGAGTGCCGCTCAAGATGTTTATCTTGAGCGAATCCGCTTCACTGAATCCCACCGCCTGCCAGAGCACCGCGCCGTAGTAGAACACCACGTTTATGCCCACCAGCTGTTGGAAGGTGGCGAGCCCGATCCCCACCCAGACGATGGGACGAAGCCGCTGGGTATTCTTGTCGACCAGGTCCGAGAGTCTCGGCGTGTGGTCAGCGGCGAGGGAGCCGCGAATCTCCAGCACCTTCGCGGCCGCGGAGGCCTCGCCGAACAGCCGCGCCAACACCTCATGGGCCTGCTTCTGCTTGCCGCGCGCCACCAAATAGCGCGGGCTTTCGGGGATCAGAAGCAAGGTGACGAAGAACACGCCCGCAGGCAGCACCTGCATCCAAAACATCCAGCGCCACGCGGCATATCCCATCCACAGAGGATCTGTGGACTTGCCGGCGTTGAGCGCCAAGAAGTAATTCGCGAAGAACGCGCCGGTGAGGCCGGCGATGATCATCACCTGCTGCACCGAAGAGAGCCGGCCGCGAATGTTCGCCGGGGTAACCTCGCTGATATACGCAGGCGAGAGCACGCTCGCCGCCCCCACCCCCACACCCGCCAGGAAGCGGGCGATGATCATCATGGCGGCGCTTTGCGCCCCACCCGCGCCAAGAGCGCTGAGGATGAACAGGATGGCCGCAGCCACCATGACGCGGCGCCGGCCCCAATAATCCGCAGATCGCCCTGCCAGGAACGCCCCCACGGCACATCCGGGCAACAAGGCGCTCACGGTGATGCCGAGCCAAGCCTCGCTCAAGTGGAAGGTGGTGCGCAGGCCGTCCTGGGTGCCGTTGATGACGCCGCTGTCATACCCGAACATGAAGCCGCCGATGGTCGCCACACCGACGATGGCGGATATCAGCGGCCAATTGATGGTTGCGTCGCGGTTAGCGTTCAAATTTGTTTCTCCCTCGAGTGCGCGGACCTGCACCGGCACTAAATTACGTTTTTCTACGTGCCAAGGCCACTCAATCAGGCATAGAATGATAGCGCTACCGTAAAATGCCGGCAGAGGTATTTTTGCAGTCGTCGCGACGGCGCACGATTTGACTCATTACACGGCCTTTAAAGGCCGGGCTGGCGTTTAGGGCTATAGGGCATATCGAATGTACATGGGGATCGACATAGGCACCTCGGCCGTGAAAGCGGCCTTGATCGACGCTGGCGGCAACGTCATCGATCAGGCAAGCGCGCCCTTGAGCGTGTCGCGGCCGCAGGCCCTCTGGTCCGAGCAGGATCCGGCCGATTGGTGGTCGGCCACTAACAGCGCGGTCAGCGATTTGAAGCTCTCGTTGCGCAAGGCCGTACGTGCCATCGGCCTCTCGGGACAGATGCATGGCGCCACGCTCCTCGACAAAGCCCATCGAGCGCTCCGGCCCGCGATTCTCTGGAACGACGGCCGCAGCGGCCGCGAGTGTTCCGAACTCGAGGCCGCGGTGCCTGACATGCCCAAGATCACGGGCAATCGCGCCATGCCGGGATTCACGGCGCCCAAGCTGCTTTGGGTACGGCGGCATGAACCCGAGATCTTCAAGCAGATCTCACTCGTCCTACTGCCCAAGGACTATGTGCGCCTGCGCATGACCGGTGATGCCGCATCGGAGATGTCCGATAGCGCCGGCACGCTCTGGCTCGACGTGGCGCAGCGGCGTTGGTCGCAAGCCATGCTCGCAGGCACCTCCCTCAGCCTCGAGCAGATGCCGCGGCTCTACGAGGGCAATGAGATCACCGGCAGCCTGCGGGCGGAACTCGCGGAAGCCTGGGGCATGGCGCGCGTGCCGGTGGCGGGCGGCGGTGGCGACAACGCGGCGGGTGCCATCGGCGTCGGTGTGGTTCGGCCGGGCGATGCATTCCTATCGCTCGGCACCTCCGGCGTCCTGTTTCTGGCAAACGACGGCTATCGGCCGAACCCCGAAGGCGGAGTGCACACCTTTTGTCACGCGGTGCCGGAGCACTGGCACCAGATGTCGGTCATCCTGAGCGCGGCAAGTGCGGTCGACTGGGTGGCGCGCCTCTGTGGCCTGTCCACTGCCGCGCTGCTTGATGCGGTCGAACGGCGCAACCAGCCCGCGAGTTCCGAGATATTCCTGCCGTATCTGTCCGGCGAGCGCACGCCACACAACGACCCCAATGCCAAAGGCGTGCTGTTCGGCCTCACCCAGGAAAGCTCGCCCGCCACGATCGGCCAGGCGGTTCTGGAAGGGGTTGCCTTCGCGTTTCGCGACGGCATGGATGCCCTGTTGGCGAGCGGCGCGAAGCTCGAATCGATTTCCGTCATCGGCGGCGGCGCGCGGTCTGCCTACTGGGGCAAGATCCTGAGTTCCGCGCTTTATCGCCCGCTTGCCTATCGCGACGGCGGCGCGGTGGGTCCCGCCTACGGCGCGGCGCGCCTCGCGCGCATGGGCGCAGAGCGAGCCGGCATCGAGGAGATCTGCACGCCACCGCCCATCCTGCACATCGCCGAGCCGGACGAGCGATGGGCCGATCACTATTCGCAACGAATCGGGCGCTTTCGCAGCCTGTATCGACATCTCAAAGACTTATTTGTGGAGACACACACTTGAAGCGTTCCTATTTCGCCGATATTGCACCGATTGCATATGAAGGCCCGAATTCCAAGAACCCGCTCGCGTACCGCTACTACGACAAGAACCGCGTGGTGATGGGCAAGACAATGGAGCAACAGCTGCGCATGGCGGTGTGCTACTGGCACAGCTTCAATTGGGATGGCTTCGACGTGTTTGGCGCAGGAACATTCCACCGCCCCTGGCACGGCGGTCCCATCGATCAGGCCGCGGCGGATCACAAGCTCGACGAGGCATTCGAATTCTTCACCCGCCTGGGACTGCCCTACTTCTGCTTCCATGACGTCGATGTGATGGCGCACGCACAGACCATCCGCGAACACGTGTCGAACTTCCAGGCCATCGTGGAGAAAATGGAACGCAAGATGTCGGCGACGGGCGTAAAGCTTTTGTGGGGTACGGCGAATCTATTCAGCCACCCGCGCTACATGGGCGGCGCCGCCACCAATCCGGATCCGGAGGTGTTCCGCTTCGCGGCCACTCAGGTGCGGCATTGCCTGGAGGCCACGCATCGCTTGAAGGGCGAGAACTATGTGCTGTGGGGCGGCCGCGAGGGCTATGACACCCTGCTCAACACCAATCTAAAGCAGGAAAAAGACCAGCTCGGCCGTTTCATTACCATGGTGGTGGAACACAAGCACAAGATCGGCTTCAAAGGCCTGATCCTGATCGAGCCGAAGCCGCACGAGCCCACCAAGCACCAGTACGACTTTGATGTCGACACCATATACGGATTCTTGCAACACCATGGCCTGGAGAAAGAGGTCAAGGTGAACATCGAGTCGAATCACGCCACCCTCTCCGGTCACAGTTTCGAGCACGAGATCGCCATGGCGGTCGATTTCGGCATCTTCGGCTCGATCGACATGAACCGCGGAGATCCGCAGAACGGCTGGGACACCGATCAATTCCCGAACGATCTGCGCGAGATCACACTGGCCCTGTATTACATCCTTAAGGGCGGCGGCTTCACCAGCGGCGGCAACAACTTCGACGCCAAGGTGCGCCGTCAGAGCATCGATCCTGTGGACCTGTTCTATGGGCACATCGGGGCGGTGGACGTTCTGGCGCGGGGACTGCTCAACGCCGCGGCCATGCTCGAGGGCAAAGAGCTCGCTTCCTTCGTCGAGGAGCGCTATGCGGGGTGGCGCGGTGAGAAGGCCCGAGCCATGCTCGAGGGCCGAAGCTCGCTCGCCCAGATTGCCGACGCCGCGGTGGCGGAAGACGTGGCGCCGAAACCGCGCTCCGGCCGCCAGGAATATCTCGAGAACGTGGTGAGCCGCTACCTCACCATGCCTTAATGAGGAGGCACATCGGCGGCCTCAGCCGCCGATGTGCAGGACCACGCTCTTCAAGTCCCTCGAATTGGGACCTGCCGAGATGTCGAAGCCGCCCGCTTCCACCACACGCTGCATATTGATATCCCAGATGCGAAACGTCTCTGGCCCCAAGACGAAGCTGACCGTCTTCGATTCGCCCGGCGCCAGCGCGACCCGGCGGAATGCTTTCAACGCCTTGATGGGCTGAGTGACCGAGGCCACCTGTTGGTGAATGTAGACCTGGACGGTCTCATCGCCGGCGCGCTCGCCGAGATTCTTCACCGGCACACTCACCGTGACTGAACCGTCGGTGCCGATGTGATCGCTCGAGAGCCGCGGCGTGCCCACCTCGAAGCGGCTGTAGCTCAAACCATAACCGAAGGGAAAAAGCGGCTCGACTGTGTCGAATAGATAACCGCGGCGCGCCGAGGGCTTGACGTCGTAGAACGAGGGCAACTGGCCGACGCTCCTCGGAATGGTCACCGGCAGTTTGCCGCCGGGGTTTACGTTACCGAACAGCACATCTGCCACCGCGTTGCCACCCTGCTCGCCGACATACCAGCCTTCGAGAAGCGCATCGGATTGTTCGGCGATTTTGACCGTGGAGGCCGGTCGCCCGTTGATGAGCACCACGGCGATGGGCTTGCCGAGAGCATGTAAGGCGTCGAACAGCGCCTGCTGTTCTCCCACCAGATCAAGGCTGGTGCGATCCCCGAGGTGTGTCTTCGCCCAGCCCTCGCGGCTGGTCTGTTCGGTGTCCCCCACCGCGAGCACGATTTTGTCGGCCTTGCGCGCCACCTCCACCGCCGCCTCGATCAGCCGGCGGTTGTCGGCCGGATCCGCCAGCTCCACTTCGTCGGCCCACCAGTCATCATTGGCGGTGATTTTGACCCCTTGCGCGAACAGCACGGTGGCGCGGTCTCCCGCACGGTTCTTGATGCCTTCGAGGATCGAAACCGTCACTGGCGGCTGTCCGTAGTAACCGCCGAGTCTCGCCACAGCGGCATTCGGACCGATGACGGCGATGGTGGGTTTCGTGCCCTGCGAGAGGTTCAGGGGCAGCATGCCGTCGTTCTTCAGGAGAATCAGCGTGCGTTGCGCCGCCGCCAAGGCAAGCGCGCGCGCCTCGGCGTTATTGGTGGCCGCGACGGCCTGTTCCGCGTCGGCGTACGGGTGTTCGAACAAACCGGCGCGGAACTTGAGCGTCAACAGGCGCCTCACGGCCGCATCGATGCTCGTCTCAGCGACGGTACCGCTTCTCACCTGCTCGGTGAGCGTGGCATAGGCCGCGCCGCTCGGCAGGTCGATATCGACGCCGGCCGCGAGCGCAAGCCGCGCCGCCTGCGCGCGGTCGGCGGCAACGTGGTGCACGTTCACCAGATCGTCGATGGCGTAGTAGTCGCTGACAACCGCGCCTTGAAATGCCCATTCGCCGCGCAGGATCTTATTGAGAAGCCATTGGTTCGCATGACTCGGGACGCCGTCAATTTCGTTGTATGAGGGCATCACGGCACTCACGCCGGTGCGGCTGATGGCCGCTTCGAACGGCGGAAAGAAGTACTCCCGCAAGGTACGTTCAGCGATCGGCGCGGGTCCCACGTTGGTGCCACTCTCCGGCTGCCCGTGGCCGGTCAGATGCTTCAACGTCGCAAATACCTTGCCCGGCGCGAGCTCCCGCGCCTGATGCTCGCCCTGCAGTCCCTCGACCGCCGCAACGCCCATTTCTCCGACCAGGTATGGGTCCTCGCCGAACGTTTCCTCGATGCGGCCCCATCGCGGTTCGCGCGCCACATCGACCACGGGTGTGAGCGCCTCGCTGACGCCCCGGCTGCGAATTTCGCGCGCAGTGACCGCGTTGACGGCCCGCACCAGGTCGGGATCGAAGCTCGAGGCCAGCGCTATGGCCTGGGGAAAACTGGTTGCACCCCGGGCTGCATAGCCATGCAACCCCTCCTCGTGAAACATGATGGGAATCCCCAAACGCGTACGCTCGAGCGCGTAGCGCTGCAGAGCGTTGACCAGGCGTACCGTGGCGCGCACGTCGCGACCCGGGACCACTCGAGGGGACTTAGGACCGGTTGCATCCGAGGGGCGCGCGAACTGGCCGATGCCGTTGGGATACTTCTCGGCCATCTTCTTCGGATCAAGTTCCAGATGGGCATCGAACACGGCCTGCTTCTCGTCCCAGATGCTCATCATCTGCGCCACCTTCTCCTCGAGGGTCATCCGTTTGAGAAGGTCCTCGACGCGTTCTGCCGTGGCGGCGTTGGGGTTTTTGTAAAGCGGCGTGGGGCTCGGCGCGGCGACACAAACTCCTGTCGTCAAAGCCATGACAGCGCTGACTATCCGTAAATTACAGGCTGAAATCATTGGCAATGCTCTCCCCCGCATTGGCGCGAAATGAAGTAGAATTTCTGATAGCGCTACCATGCTGATGCTCTGCGCCTTTGTCAATTGTATTTGCTTTTCGGCAGGCACCCGGCGTGAAATAGCAACCGGCTCTTTATAAGATAAGCTGACCAGCGATGACGATTAGATCAGCCAAGAAACGCACACCGCGCTCAGAGCGCAGTTTCAAGCACCGCAAACAAGGCGCACCTACCATCGCCGACGTTGCCGCGTACGCAGGCTTCGCGCCGATGACCGTGTCGCGCGTCATCAACGGCGAACAGAACGTGCGCCAGGAAACGCGCGAGGCAGTGCAGGCGGCCATTGCCAAGCTCAGGTACTCGCCAAATCTCGCGGCGCGCACCTTAGCCGGCGCCGAGCAAGTGCGCATCGGGATGTTGTACAGCAACCCGAGCGCCGCATTCCTGAGCGAGTTCTTGGTGGGCAGTCTGGAACAGGCGCGCCTGAGCCACGTGCAGCTCGTGGTCGAAAAATTCGATCCCGATCAGAACGAGGAACAAGTCGTCAACGAACTCTTGGCCACTGGTGTGGACGGCATCATCCTGCCGCCGCCCCTGTGCGATTCGAAGCGCATTCACGCCGTGATCGCCAAGGCCGGCGCGCTCGCGGTTGCGGTGGCGAGCGCCATTCCGCGTCCCGGGCTACTGGCAGTTCGCATCGACGATCACGCGGCCGCCATGGCGATGACCCGGCACATTCTTTCCCTGGGCCACACACGCATCGGATTCATCATCGGCAATCCCGACCAAACGGCGAGCGCCCAGCGCCTTGCCGGCTACAAGGCTGCGTTGATCGAGGCGGACATTCCACTCGACAACGCGCTGATCCGCCAGGGCCTGTTCACTTACCGGTCGGGTCTGAAGGCGGCCGAGCAGCTGCTGGCCCTTGCCAAGCCGCCGACGGCCATATTCGCCAGCAATGACGACATGGGCGCAGCTACCGTGGCGGTGGCGCACCGGCATCATCTCGATGTGCCCAGGGGACTCACCGTCTGCGGCTTCGACGACACGGAATTTTCCCGCTCCATCTGGCCGGAGCTCACCACTATCCGTCAACCGATTGCGGACATGTCAAAGGCCGCGATGTTGTTGCTCCTGAAGCGGATCAAGGCGCGCCGCGAAGGTCACGAGGGAGATCTCAAGCAGACCTTGCTGGATTTCACGCTGGTGAGGCGCGATTCGGACGGTCCCCCGCCGCGCAGTTAGGCAAGAGCGCGTCAGCGTTGACGCTTGATGGCGCGGAAACGAATATGCGCCTTGAAGACCTGCTTGGGCGCAACCACCGGCATGACGAATTCACGGTCGCGCCGATTGAGCGCATCGTTGATGTGCGGCACCGGTTCGAAGCAGAACCCGTCGATGTCGTTGCGTATGCACACCACTGCGCACGGCAGATTCTCCGAGGCCGTAATTTCCAGCGCCAGCGCTCGATCCAGCCAGCTGATTTCGGCGTGCCCGTTCCACCCGGTATAACAATGGTCTATTTCGCCGCGCGCCACGGAGGTCGATTCAGACCAGTCGAACTTCTCGAAAGGCTTCACCAGGAGGCTCGGCAGCCCGTCATTGGAATTCAGCCAAACGCCTTTGGCGCGGAACTTGAGCAGCGCCCCGCCGCGCGGAAAATACGGATGATGGCCAAACGCCAGCGGCACCGCGCGTTCGGAGAGATTCTGGGCCTTCAATTCCAGCAGCAAACCGCCCTCCTCCAGGCTGATGCGCTGTTCGGCTTCGAACGCATAAGGCCATGAGGCGCCCGGCCGATGGCCAAGCAGCAAGGTCGCGCTGTCCTTGGCGCTGCTGCTGATCTGCCACGGCCGCTCGAATCCGACGCCGTGGATGGAATGCGGCTCGGGAGGAAAATTTCGTGCCAGCGACACGCGCTTCCCATCCCACTCGAAGCTGCCACCGCCGATTCGGTTGGAATACGGCACCAGCGGGAAACTCGCCATGCCAAATGGATCGTTGGTGCCGATGCTGAAGCTGCTGGCCCGACGCATCATCGCCTGGCCGTTGACGCTCCAACCGGCGATGCTGCCGCCCAGAGATGGCACGATGTCGCAACGGTCGGCGCCGCGAGTGAGGGTGAGGATGGCGGGCGCTGATTTCTCGTGCAACATTCAACAAAAGCCTCAGACGTTTCAGGAAATATCCTGTGACGACGTCCCGGAACATCGTCGTCGCCGGATCCAATTCGGCCAGGTATGATAGCGCTACCAATAAGCGCTGTCAGGCTCTTTGTGGACATATGCGGTAAAAATGATCACCCTTGGACCTGGAAGGACGGGGGAGTGCCATCGGTGCAACAGTGCCAGGACTCGCATCGCGCCGCGCGCCGCACGCGGTTGTCGCTGCGCTACGTTTTCGCGTGCGTGCTATTGCTGTCGTCGGCCGCCCTTCCAACTCATGCCGAGGACGGCTACGAACTCTGGCTGCGCTACCGGCCCGTCGACTCACCCTGGCTGGAACGCTATCGCGAGGTTGCGCGCGAGCTCATCGGACCTGGCTCCGATGCGGCCGGCAGCGAACTTGAGCGCGCGTTCAAAGGCCTTCTCGCCGTCGAGGTGCGACGCGCCGCCGCCGTAGATGAGGATGGCGCGATCGTTTATGGCACCCCTGAGTCCTCGGCGGCCATTGCCTCGCTCAAACTCGACTTGCACGCCCTGGGACACGACGGCTTTCTGCTGCGCCAGGCGCGGGTGAAGGGCCATAGCGCCATCATCATCGCAGGGAATGCCGATGCCGGAGTGTTGCACGGCGCGTTTGCGCTTCTGAAAATGATGCAGATCCGCCGCCCGCTCGAGGGACTTAACCTTGCGAGCCGGCCCCGGATCGAGCTTCGAATGCTCGATCACTGGGACAATCTCGACGGCACCATCGAACGGGGTTACGCGGGCGCTTCCATCTGGGATTGGCAGAAACTGCCGGGCTACCTATCACAGCGCTACACCGATTATGCGCGCGCCTGCGCATCGATCGGCATCAATGCCACCGTACTCACCAACGTCAATGCGGACAGCGTGACGTTGACGCCCGCCTACCTTAAGAAGATCGCCGCCCTTGCGCAGCTCTTCCGCCGCTACGGACTCAAGGTCTACGTTACGCCGCGCTTTACCGCGCCGATCGAACTCGGCGGCCTCAAGAGCGCGGACCCCCTGGACCCCGACGTGAAACGCTGGTGGCACGACAAGATCGAAGAGATCTATCGCTATATCCCCGACTTTGGCGGCTTCCTCGTCAAAGCGAACTCGGAAGGACAACCGGGGCCTCAGGACTACCACCGCACGCATGCAGATGGCGCGAACATGTTCGCCGATCTGCTGGCACCTCACAGCGGCATGGTCATTTGGCGCGCCTTTGTCTATGGCAGCCACGAAGGCGACCGTGTGAAACAGGCCTATGAAGAATTCGCGCCGCTCGACGGGCAATTTCACGACAACGTGCTGGTGCAGGTAAAGAACGGCCCGCTCGACTTTCAGCCGCGGGAGCCGGTGCACCCTCTGTTCGGCGCCATGCCGAAGACACCGCTCGCCCTCGAGGTGCAGATCACCAAGGAATACCTCGGCTTCGCGACCCACCTGGTCTATCTGGGCACCCTTTATCAGGAGGTCCTGCACTTCGACACGCAGGCGCGCGGCGCAGGTTCCACGGTCGCCAACATAATCGACGGCAGCCTCGAGGGCCACGTGCACTCCGCCATGGCCGGGGTATCGAATGTTGGCGCGGATCGCAATTGGACCGGCTCGATTTTCGATCAGGCCAATTGGTACGCGTTCGGCCGCCTAGCCTGGGATCCTACCCTCTCGGCGCGCGACATCGCCGATGAATGGTTGCGAATGACGTTCTCAAATGACCCGCGGTTTCTGACGCCGGTGCTTGCCATGATGATGGGCTCTCGCGAAGCGGCGGTCGACTACATGACCCCGCTCGGCCTCACGCATTTGATGGCGGCGGGCCATCACTACGGGCCGGGCGCCTGGCAGGAGCTTGCCTCGCGCGCGCAGTGGAATCCGCCCTACTACCATCGCGCCGCTGCAGACGGCATCGGATTCGACCGCACGCAAAGCGGCAGCGACGCGGTGGCTCAGTACTCAAAACCAATTGCCGGGGAATTTACCGACGTTGCCAGCACACCGGAGTCCTACCTTCTGTGGTTTCACCACCTGCCCTGGGATTACCGCTTGAAATCGGGAGACAGCTTGTGGGATGAAATCGTCATGCACTACACCCGGGGTGTCGTCGCGGTGCAGGGCATGCGCGCCACGTGGGCCGAGCAGCGTGACTTCGTGGATGCGGAACGCTTCGATGAGGTGAGCGCGTTTCTCGCCATCCAGGAGCAGGAAGCCCAGTGGTGGCGCGATGCGACGCTCGCCTACTTTCAAAGCATCTCCAAGCGGCCGTTCCCCCGAGGCTACGCGCCGCCTGCGCAGAGTCTCAAGGATTACGAGGCCATCAACGTGCCTTACGCTCCCGGCAATCCGGGCTGGACCGCGGCGCCATTCAAACACCAATGAATTGACGATAAGAGAACGTCACCATGAACTTTGCCCACTTGTTCAAGACCGCACTCGCGCTGTGGGTCGCCGGCGTACCGCTCGCCAGAGCCGCCCCGCTGCTCGACGAGATGTTTCAGGATCACGCCGTGTTGCAGCGGGACAAACCGGTGCCGGTCTGGGGAAGTGCTGCGGCCGGCGACGCAGTCACCGTGTCGTTGCACGGGCAACACTCAAGCGCGACGGCCGACAAAGAGGGACACTGGCGCGCCACCCTGAGTCCACTGCCGGCCGGAGGACCTTTCACGTTGAAGGCGCAGGCTCGGGGCGTCGAACAGACCGTGAACGATGTGCTCGTCGGCGATGTCTGGCTCTGCTCCGGTCAGTCAAACATGGAACTGCCGGTGTCGCGCAGCCTCGATCCTGAAAGCGCGTTGAACGAGGCTGCGGATGAATCGATTCGGGTGCTGACGGTCGCGCACGAAACGAGTCCTGTGCCGCTTGCGCATTTCAAGACGCCGGTGAAGTGGGCGGCGGCAAGCCACGACAGTATTCGCGACTTTTCCGCCGCGTGCTACTACTTCGCGCGCGATCTCAAAAAGACCGTGAAGGTGCCGATGGGATTGATTCACTCCTCGTGGGGCGGATCGCGCATCGAGCCGTGGATGAGCGCGCAGGCCTTGCGGCGCATGGGCGGACACGATGTGGGACTCGACATCCTGGCCACCTACGCGCGCGATGAGCGCGAGGGCAATGCACGCATGGGCGCGGACTGGGAATTGTGGTGGCACACGCACACTTCAGGCGGCACCACGCCATGGAAGGATGCCTCGCCGCAAGGATTCTTGCCGGTGCCCGAGCCGATGCGCGACTGGAAGACCTGGGGAGTGCCTGAACTGGCCAATCATGACGGCATGGTCTGGTTCAAACGCACCGTGAACCTAACCAAGGCGCAGGCGGCCGGCGATGCGCAACTGTCGATTGGCCAAATCGACGAGGTGGACGAGACTTGGGTCAACGGCCGTCCCATCGGTAACAGCTTCGGCTGGGGCACGGAGCGCACCTACCAGGTTCCAGCCGGCGTGCTGCACGCGGGTGAGAATCTCATCGTGATCAACGTCTTGAGCATGTACGCCGCGGCCGGCATGTACGGTCCCAAGGACCATATGCAGCTGCGCTGCGCCGACGGCACAAACGTGCCGCTCGCGGGCAGTTGGCGCTATCAATTCGTGCCCGACATGGGCTTTCCGCCACGGGCGCCTTGGGAATCGATCAGCGGCCTCTCCACCATGTACAACGCGATGATCGCCCCGCTTGTACCGTACGGACTTCGCGGCGTGCTCTGGTATCAAGGAGAATCGAACGCGTTCCTCGCCAATCAATATGAGGCGGCGCTAACCTATTGGATGGCTGACTGGCGCGCCAAACTTGGCGCGGATCTCCCCTTCTTCATCGTCGAGCTACCCAACTGGGGCAAGCCCAACAGTCAGCCGGAGGAATCCGACTGGTCAAACCTTCGCGACGCGCAGCGCCGCGCTGTGGCGGCAGACCAAAGCGCCGCGCTTGCGGTCACTATCGATATAGGCGAGGCCAGCGAACTGCATCCGCCCAACAAGCAGGCGGTGGGGGCGCGCCTGGCACGAGCCGCGCGGCACCTAGTCTACGGCTCTGCCGAGTCGGCATCGGGACCTGAGGTGCATGCGGTGCGACGCGAGGGGAACGAGGTGGTGGTGAGTTTCGCTCATGTCGAAGGCGAACTCGTTACCTACAGCAATGCCCACCCGATTGCCTTCGAACTTTGCGGCACCGGCAAAGGCAGCTGCCACTTCACCAGCGCTGCGGTTCACGGCAGCGAGGTGAGACTCTCGGCAGCCGATTCTAATGCCGCACGCGTGCGCTATTGTTGGGGCGATGCACCCACTTGCAATCTGTACGACAAATCGGGGCTGCCGGCCGGCCCGTTCGAAATGCCGATCGATCGTTAAAGCCGCCTGCTTCAGCGGTGGTGCGTAGCGGCAGCTTCGAGAAGCACGCGCTCCAATGCACTGACCGCGGCCCGATTGTCGTCAGCCTTGCTCGCACCTTCGCGGATCGTCCGGCGATGCGAGGCGCGAGCCTCAAAGTTTCGGGATTCGTTCGCGAACTCGGCCGCAATGCGCAGGTACTCATCCCTCGACGAGGCGATGCCCTCAATGCACCCGATCTGCCTCAGCAGACCCGCCGCCAGCCGCTGCCGCAAAAAATCCCCTTCCAACGTCACGATGGGAATGCCGCGGTTCAATGCCTGCCATGCCGTGGTGTATCCAGAAAACGCGGGGCAATCCAGATACACGTCCATGGCATCCAAAAAGCCCGCGAATTGCTCGCGCGACAACCACGGCGTAACGCGCAGATAACTCTCCGGATCCAGACCTTGCTCACTAAACACGCGCGCGAGCCGGCTCCTCAATCGCTCTGTGGCCCAACCTAGCTTCGCAGGCAATGCGATCCAGAACTCGCACGCGCCCACGGCTTTGGCAATCGCCGCCAGCAAGGTATCGTCGCCCGGATCGAACTTGATGGGCTGGTGAGGCAACGCGAAGCGAACCCGCCTTGTGGATGCGCCGTCCTCCCATGTTTGCGCGCTGACATGGGGCGCTTGGGTACAGACCCCCGTCAGGGGCAGACGAACCAGCTTTTCTCGATAGTGTGCGTCGGCCCCGACCGACTCGAGCAGCTCGCCGGACAAAAAAAGATCAATGCTTTTGAGCCCGGTGGTGACAGGATGCCCCCACGAGGCTGCTTGCAGCGGCGCGAGCCGGATTGCGGCCAGGGCGCAGGTGACAGGATCCATGCCGATTTCCGGATAGAACAGGATGTCGGGCCGGTGCTGCCGTATCAGATCAACCCAGTCCGCCGTCGGCTTGGGTCCTTGTGTTAAGCGATCGACACGCGCTGTTGCCCACGCCGTCTCTTCGTCGACGGTAGATCCGGTGTGATAAAGGAACACCTCGAACTTCTCACGCGTAAGGTGCGCAACGATACCCTTGAGCAAGATCTCCCAGACCGGATGTCCGGCGTGCACGTGTCCGCAGACGATCCCCAAGCGCGTGCGGTCTTTGGCCATGTCGGGCTTCGTGCCGGTGCGAGGTGCGAAGTAGGCGCCGGCGGCATCGCAGACCAGATCTCCGTAACGAGACAGCGCCTGGGTGACATCCGCTGGACGATACGCCAAATAGAACGGCTGGACGACACCCACCGACTTGCCGAGCGATGCGGGCGAATCGCGAATCGACTCTGCGAGTTCCGACAAGGCGGCCTCGAAAGAAGCCAGCGCCGCCTCGCCCTCTGCGACCGTATCCGCAAACACGGGAATTTGCGCAATGGCCAATCCCAGTCGCGCTTCCGCATTGCCAGGATCAAGGGTAAGAGCCCGACGATAACTGGACATCGACTCAGCCGAGTGGCCGCGTTCCCGCAACACGTTGGCGAGATTTCCATGCGCCTCGAGATAGTTGGGGTGCAGCTCCAATGCGCGCTGGAACGAGGCAATCGCCTCATCGAGTTTTCCCGCCTCCAAAAGCGCCAGTCCGAGGTTGTTGTGCGCCTCGGGGTAGCGCTCATTGAGCGAAAGCGCCCGGCGGTAGCTCTCGACGGCCGCATCGAGCCTGCCTTGCGCCTTCTTTACGTTGCCGCGATTGACAAGGGCGGGCAGAAAATCCGGCCTGCTGCCAAGCGCGCGCTCGTAGCAAGCGAGCGCCTCTTCGAATCTGCCCTGCGCGCTAAACACGTTGCCCAGATTGCTGTGTGCAGCCGCGTGGTCGGGCTTCATCCGAATGACCCGCTGATAGGCGATCATTGCCTCATCGAGCTTTCCGAGTTCCTGGAGGATCACGCCCTGGTTGTACAGCGCGTCGATCGAATTGGGATTGAGAGCAAACGCTTTCTCGTAGCAGCGGGAGGCGGCCTGCAACTCGCCGCGAGCCCGGTGCGCGTTGCCCAAGTTATTGTAAAAGGCGGGTACTTTGTCGTTCTCAACGATCGCCTTACCGATGAGTTCGACCGCCTCAGCGTGGCGGCCGACCTGAAGCGCAATCACGCCCAAGAGGTGCAACGTATCCGCATGACGGGGGTCCGTCTCCAGGATGAGCCGATAAAGTCTCTCCGCCTGCATGAGTTGTCCGCTGCGGTGTTGATTGGCCGCAGTCGCGAACATCTCCTGGATGCGCTTGCCTACATCGGGTTGCATGAATTGAAGCGTGCGCTCGCCAAATGGCGCCGATTGAGGTCTGAAATGCAGACCCGTTGCATTTTCGGAGGCATAATTGAGAAGTGAAAAAAATGATCCGCAACGAGACCGAACGCTCTCACTATGGCACAAATTATAAGTTGAGGGACGCCGCCTCGTCGCCGCGGCGGACGCGCGTGCCGAAGGTGAGGCGATGAGTGCGGCGCCCATCAGAAGCATCGTCATCGTCGGCGGCGGTACCGCGGGTTGGATGACGGCGGCAAGCCTTACCCGAATGCTCAAGCCCTTGAACACCAAGATCCGGCTGATCGAGTCGGAACAAATCGGCACGGTGGGCGTGGGCGAGGCCACCATCCCCCCCATCATGGAGTTCGTACGTGCGCTGGGCATCGATGAGAACGAACTGGTGCGCAAAACCCAAGCGACCTTCAAGCTGGCTATCGAGTTTCGGGATTGGACGCGCCTCGGGGATGCCTATGTGCATCCCTTCGGTCAGACCGGCTTCGACCTCGGGCCGCTGGCATTCTCCGCCTACTGGCTCAAACTTCTGCGCGAGGGCAAGGCGGGACCGCTGCGGGAATATTCGCTGATGGCGGAGGCCTCCCGGCAGGGAAAGTTTATGCGGCCGGTGCAAACCCCGAACTCCCCGCTCGCCGGCATCACCTATGCCCTGCACTTCGATGCCTCTTTGTTTGCGCGCTACCTTCGCACCTTAGCCGAAGCGGGCGGCGTGGAGCGGACCGAGGGCAAGGTCAAAGACGTGTCGCTTCGAGCCGAGGACGGCTTCATCGAAGAATTGACCCTGGAGAGCGGCGAGCGAGTGCAGGGTGACCTGTATATCGACTGCTCCGGTTTCCGCGGGCTTCTCATCGAGGGGGCCCTCAAGACCGGTTACGAACAGTGGACCCACTGGCTCCCCTGCGATCGCGCCGTCGCCGTACCATGCGAGCGAACCGGGGAGTTGTCCTCGTACACGCGAGTCACGGCGAAGAGTGCGGGTTGGCAGTGGCGCATACCGCTGCAGAGCCGCATCGGCAACGGCCATGTGTATTGCAGTCAATTCATGAGCGACGAGGCGGCACGCGAAGAACTCCTGTCGACCATCGAAGGACGCGCGCTCGCGGAGCCGTTGAAGCTGCAGTTCACCACCGGGCGTCGCAAGCGTTTCTGGAACCGCAACTGCGTCGCCATCGGCCTCTCGGCCGGATTCTTAGAACCACTCGAATCCACCAGCATCCACTTCATCCAGCGCGGAATCGTCCTGCTGCTCTCGCTGTTTCCCGACCGCAACTTCGCACCGGCGGAAATCGAGCGCTACAACAAACTCATCGGCGAGGACTACGACCGCGTGCGGGACTTCCTGGTCCTGCATTACAGCACCAGCGAGCGCAGCGACAGTGAGATGTGGCGCTATTGCAGCAACATTTCAAAGCCGGACAGTCTCAACGAGAGAATCGACCTATTTCGCAGCCACGGCCGCATCTTGCGCGAAAATTTCGAACTGTTTCCGACGCAGAGCTGGCTGTACGTCATGGCCGGTCAGAACATCCTGCCGGAGAATGACGATCCGCTCGTCGGCATAATCGACCCCAAACTGGTGAGCGACAATTTGGCCAATATTCGCGATGTCGTCTGCAAATGTGCGCAGTCGATGCCCACGCATGAGGACTACATCAAGCAGAATTGCGCCGCCCCAGCATAAGGTCAGCCCGGGGCGCGCTGCCGTTCGAAACTCGCGGCAGGACAAACTTCTCCATACGCCCCAAAAGAAAGGGGGCCGCCTTCGAAAAGGCGGCCCCCTTGACTCATCAGCATTTCCTATAGCTTGGCGCGCACCCCAAAGGTGAACATCCTGCCCGTATCGACCACGTCCAGGACTTGCTCGCTGAAGCGGCCGTGGGTGGCATAGGCTTCATTGGTCAAGTTCAGGCCTTCGAAGTACACCGTGAAGTGACGGTTGAAGTCGTAGCTGGTGCTGAAGTCCACGTAGGTGGCGGCATTCACGAACGTGGGTTCGATACCGAACTGCGAATTGTTCTGCGTCTGACCGAAGTTCTGCAGGTACTCGTTGCGATGGTTGATCGCGAGGCGCGCCTGGAACCCGTACTTATCGAAAAACGGTATGAAGTTGTACGAATTGGCCAGACCCGTGACTGCAAAGCCGGACACGGTGCTGCTCGGATCATAAGGCTTGTTGGTGCCCACGAACGTAGCATTCGACTGGAAGCCGAATCCGGTGTCGCCGATTGTGTACTGCCACGCCAGTTCGATGCCTCGAACTTCCGCGGAAGGACCATTGACCTGCGAGGTAACGCTGAACTGCCCCAGCGAGCCGTTCGGAAGCGTCACACCGTTGATCGGCTCGACCACCGTGCCGCCGACGACGAAGTTGGTGACTTCCTTCACGAACACATCTGCGGACACATAGGAGTTCTGGGCGTAGTACCACTCGGCACCCAGATCCAAATTGTCCGAAAGATAAGGCAACAAAGTCGGATTGCCGCCGGTCGCGTTGAGCGCACCCACCCGCTGACCCGAAGGGACATTGAGATCCGGGGTGAGATCGTTCAACGGCGCGCGAGTCAGTGTCCGCGACGCGTCGAAGCGCAGCTTCAGGTCGTCCGTCAGCCCCAAGCTCAAATCGAGGTTCGGCAACAAATAGCGGTAATCGCTCTTGGTGCTGATGGGCAGGGGCGCCGTATTATTAAAGCCGTAGGCAGTGTGATCGGTCGTCAAGATATACAGAGCGCCGGTCGGCAATGTCGAGATGCCGGCCGAAGTCACGTGGGTATCTTCGAAGCGCGCCCCGACGTTGATCTTCAACGGCAGATCCGCAATCTTGGTCGAGGTCGACAAGTTCATGTACGGCGATACGGTGTTCTCCGTGACGTCCTGAGATCCGCCGAGATTTGGATACATGATGTATTTGCCGTTACACGGCGTGGCACCTGCGAGATTACTGCAAGCACCGACGTTCTGCCCGACACCGTTCAATCCCTGCAGATAGTTCAAGATCGAGTAACCATTGGCCTGGATGATGGCCGGCGGCAGATTTCCGCCGTTGCCCCAGCCGTTGATGAAGTTCGACCCGGTGCCGAAGGAATTTGAGATCAAGTTCGCCGGAATCGGCGCCACACCACCCGAGCCGGTCGGGGGCGGACCGTAACCCGCGTACATCTGCCAGGTGTACGGCAGATCGGTAAAGGAGCGTAGTTCGTCATGGTCGTGCGTGAACTGCACGCCGTACTTGAACTTCACCGAATCATCGTGCCAGTCGCCTTCCAACTTGAACTGGTTGATGGTGTCCTTGTTTTGGTTGTAGCTCTCCACGACCACGTGCGAGCCGATATACGCCGGATTGATGAAATTCGCGGCATCGCCGGCCGGCCCGTATCCTACGGGATATGGCAGGTTGTGACCGCCAGGGACCACGATACCCAAGGAGGTGCCGTTGGGTCCGTTGCCATAGCCGACGTCCGAGTCGAGCGAGGCCTGGTTACCCGGATTCAACTTGGCTACCGCCGTATAGGCGTCGAACATGTACGAGCTGTGTTCGCTCGTATCCCATTTCACGTTGAATCCCAACGTGTTGGTCTGAATCACGGATTGATTGATCTGCGCTTGGAAGTCGGTCGGTGTGCCGGCTTGAGTGAAGTCCGTCACCGTGCTGTCCGGCGCCAGCGTCACATCTGTCAGTGATCCATTGTTGAACCATGCGCTGAATCCGTATTGCTGCTGGAACAACTTCTCTTGCGAATAATTATCATCGAGCGTCATCTCAAGACCATCGACGGGTTTCGCCTGCAATACGAACCGACCGCCGACACGTTTGTCTTCGGTGTGCTCCTGATAGATGCCGTAATCCTGGATAAACCAATCCTTGATGGTGGTGGGATTGGTGGCCGAACCCGGCGCGGTGGCGCAAGGCCCATGGCCGGCCAACTGGCATGCGGACAGGCCGCTGCCCGGCACGGCCGGATTTCCACCTTCCCAACCTTGAACGTTGACGTGGTCGCCGCGAACGATGCTGTCCGAGTATGCGGCATCGACCAGAACGCCGAAGCGATCGTCGGCAAAGGTGTCGCTGAAGAGCAGACTGCCGTTCGGCTTCACCTTGTTCTCGCCGGTCGAATCATCTCCCGACAGCGTGCCGGCCAGCTGCATTCCGGGATGATCGAAGGGCTTCGGAAACTTGATGTTGACGGTCGCGCCGATCGCGCCACTCGAGAGGCTGGCGTCCGGGGTCTTGAGGACATCCAACTGGCCGACGAAGTCGGAGCCAACCGAACCGAAATCGAAACCGCGGTTGGAATTTCCGATCGCGGTCGGCACCTGCCGTCCGTCGTACAAGGTTTCATTGAACTGCGGGCCGAAGCCGCGCACCGTGATCTGCGACGATCCGCCGCCGGATGAGGTCCCGCCGGTGCCGGTCAATGAGACCGACTGGCGGCTTACCGTCACGCCGGGAATTCTCTCCATGGCGGTGGCGAGATTCGAATCGGGAAACTTGCCGATGTCCTCGGCCGAAATCGCGTCCACGATTCCGAGGGAGTCTCTCTTCACGTCCAAGCTTTTCTGCAGGGACGCGCGGATGCCGGTCACGACGATCTCGTTCAGTTCGCCCGAATCGGCGGTGGTGGTGTCCGCGGCGGCGGCCGATGTGGCGATCCCGCTCAAACTCAATGTGGATACGCCGCTCCAACAAATCGCATGCACCAAGCGGCGTAGGTGTGCACTCGAAGCTGTGTTGCTCATTAGATCCCCCGGTCGTCTATTCTATTGTCGGACGGCGTGGCGCCGTTATGATTGCGCTACCATCCTACCTAGAATTTTGGGATTAGCAATTACTTTGTGGTAGCGCTACCTAACCCAACGATATATCAATGTCGCTGGGATAATCCGCTGCGCTATTAGGGCGCTCATTTGCCGGGTAAATATGCGATTCGACGCGTGCTGCCCGCCGCTTTCTCGGTCACCGACGAACATGTCTCGCGAGACATTTTCGGTTGCGCTATCACGTCGGCGCAGAAGGCGATCAACAGTCGGATATGTCTTGTAAGCTTGAGGTCAGCAAAGATTCGAACGGATCTTCAAACTAGGCCTGACGACAGATGCCGCGCTGAATGGATGCAAAGGAACTGTGCCGATCAAGATCGGCGAGAGCGGAAGCGTCGCCGGCGACCTTTGGAGTGGGTTCGCCGCCGACAACACTTCCCGTAACGCGATGTTACCGCTACCATAATACAAAAGATTCATACCATCGCAAGTCCGCCGCGCATGGCTGACGTCCGCGACACCCATGGGGACCTTGTGAACCGTTCGGACGATCAAGCTGAAGCCTAAGGATTCATGCCCGGGTTACCGAGGCAAAGAGCCCATGCCGAAGGTTTTCGCGCGCAGCAGCACCTCCCTGTCAGACTAGAAGCGCAAGAGATTTCAAATGCTTAAATTCAGCCGTCGTCAGTTTTCCACCTTCCTCGCCTCTGCCGCCGGCGCGGGCTCCCTGCCCGGGTTCGAAGGTGCCCGGGCCGCGTCCCCGCGGGCACTCAACTTTCCGAAGGATTTCGTCTGGGGTTGTGCCACAAGCGCCTACCAGATCGAGGGGGCGGTCACAGCAGACGGCCGCGGCGCCACGGTGTGGGACAGGTTCGCCCACACCCCGGGCAAGACCTTCAAGGGCGAGACGGGCGATGTTGCGGATGACTCCTATCATCGGTATGCGGATGATGTGCGGTTGCTGAAGGAACTCGGATGCAAGGGCTATCGCTTCTCGATTGCCTGGGCCCGCCTGTTTCCGGAAGGCCGCGGCAAAACGAACGAAAAAGGGGTCGCGTACTACGACCGGCTCATCGACGAGCTCTTGGAGAACGGCATCACGCCCTTCCCCACCTTGTTTCATTGGGATCTGCCCGAGGCGCTGCCCGGCGGCTGGCAATCCCGCGACACCTCCAAGGCCTTCGGCGACTACGCCGGATTCGTGGCGAAACACCTGTCGGATCGCGTCAAGCGCTTCATGACCACCAACGAGTTGGTCTGCTTCACCGATTTGAGCTACCGGATCGGACAGTTTGCTCCGGGACTGAAACTCAAGGACGCCGAGGTGAATCAGATCCGCCACCACGGCGTGCTCGCTCACGGACTCGGCGTACAGGCCATCCGGGCGAACTCTCCTCAAGGCGTCGAAGTGGGCATTGCCGAGAACCCCAAGATCTTCGTGCCCGTGATCGAAACGCCCGAACATATCGAAGCGGCCAAAAAGGCATTCAGGCTCGAGAACGCGCCTTTCATCACCACCGTGCTCGAGGGCAAGTACCCGGCTGAATATCTGGCCCACGAGGGCCCCAACGCGCCGAAGATCGAACCCGGCGACATGGGCATCATCGGCAGTCCCTTGGATTTTGTCGGCCTGAACGTGTACCAGCCCGAGTACGTGCGGGCGGACGATAACAAGCTGGGCTACGCGGTGGAACGTCGGCCGAGTTCGTATCCCGTCATGGCCTCTCCGTGGCTCTTCATTGGGCCGGAAGTCATCTACTGGGGCGTCCGTCTGGTGAGCGAGCTGTGGAGCCCGAAGAGCCTTTACATCACCGAAAACGGCTGCTCGGGCGAGGACCTCAAGGATTCGCAGGGAAGGGTCGAGGATACCGACCGGGTGATGTTCCTGCGCAACTACCTCACACATCTGCAACGCGCCGCGGCCGAGAACTATCCGGTGAAGGGCTACTTCCTATGGAGTCTGATGGACAACTTCGAGTGGGCCGACGGGTACGGCAAACGCTTTGGGGTGTATTACGTGGACTTCAAAACCCAGGCACGGACCCCGAAGCGCAGCGCGCTTTGGTACCGGGCGGTCATCGAGAAGAACGCGGTCGAGTAGTTTTGCGCTTGGCGGAGCCGGCTCTCGCCGTGAGCGCGGCTTTCAGCACCGCAGCATGATTGATCTTCGGATCATGGGCGGCAAAAAGAAGCGTCACGGGCTTGCCGCGCCCCAGCGCACGAAGTTCACCCAATGCCGCACTGCCCTTCAACTCGCGGCGGTAGCGGGCGGAAAAATCGGCAAACTTTCCCGGATCATGCGCAAACCAGGTCCTGAGTTCGGGGCTCGGGGCCACCTCTTTCATCCACGCATCGAGGGCGGCGTCCGATTTCTTCAAGCCCCGGGGCCATAAGCGATCGACCAGTACGCGCATGCCATCGTCGGTACCGCGCGGTTCATAAACCCTCTTGATCTTGAAAGGCATGGAATAAAGAATGCCTCAGGCGAAAACGTCGAGGATCTTTGGACGAGACAGCGGGCCGCTTTGAAAGGTGCGCTTGTAAAGATCGACAGGACCCCGGGGGGTGCGGGGCGTATTGGTCGCCCCCGAACTCACCCAGAGCTCGTAATTGATGACGGAATGCGAGTCTTGGCTCCCGGCGGTCAAGTCCGGGCTATTGGCCGTGTCCTGTTCCGAAGGCACCACCGCGCCGCCGCTCTGTCCTTTGACCAGCGTCGCGCGTTTCGCGAGATTGTCCACTTCGGTGGACTCTCCTGCGAGGATCAACGATTGACTAGCGGCGGCTATGTGCACTCGATTCCCACGAGATCCTAAGGCCCTGTCCAGTAGGGCTGACCTGCTATTTTAAAGACTTTGCGCCCCCTGGGGAAATTCCGTCGAATTTGAAGTGATCCACGTCATACTTTTCGCATGTGGCGTGCGGGATTCGCCCTACAGGCCCCTAGCCACGGATTTGTGAGGTTTTGACGTACGGCGACATTGCCGAGACAGACCACCGCCGCGGGACGCGACAACCACAGGTTGGGCCACGCGCGGCCGGCTGGCCCGATCCCGTTAGGATGTCCGCAATCTAGTGGATTCTTTCTTTTAGCCAGCGCGTCACTGTCGCTTCCAGGGCGATGCGATGGTCTGAAAACGGATGATCGGTTGTCATCTGCAGGGTGGTGAAGTTCGATCCACTCTTCTTGGCAAGCGCTGCGCGCAAAGTCTCGCCCTTGTCGTCGTTGGAGTCATCGGTTGCCGTCACCATCAGGATCGGCATGTTGTCCAACCCATCGGCCTGCTTCTCGAGGTGCCAGTCGTAGCCTGTCGCCAAAAGTTCTTGCGCTAGGTCCACGTCGCGTACGCCGCCTAGGCGCCCGTCGACATCATCGAAAACCTGGTGCGCCGCGACAGGCAGCTCTTTGGGCGGCACGCTGAATTGGGCAATGGTTTCCGCCGGATCCCAGGGCGCCAGCAGTACCAGACCCGCGATCTCGCGATGCTTGGTCGCCATGCGTGTCGCGGTAAATCCGCCGTAGCTGTGCCCCACCACGATCAGGCGCTTGGGATCAATGTGGAATTTCGCGATTGTTGCAGGCGCTTCGAGAAAGTAAAGCGCCGCCTCGGTGTCCTCGACCCCGCCTGCCAGCGTGAACTTGCCGGGGCTTCCCCACGATCCCCGGAAGTGAAACGTGAGCACGTTGTAGCCTGAGCGGCGCAGCACCTGCGCGAGATCGAGATTCTGCTCGTTGCCGGGAAGGCCGTGTATCAGGAGCGCCGTTGGGTGCGGATCAATGCCGGCCGCCACGAACATGACCCCGTTCATGGAGGCCCCGTGGCTTGGGATCCACACCGCTTCGTTCCGGGTGGGACGAGCATCGTCCCGGGCCGCATCGGCAGTCACAGGATCGCTCGCCGCGTGCGCCACCCAAGGACAAAATGCTGCCGCTGATAACGCCAGGGCAAGCCTTGGCCCGCGCAGAAGATCAAAAACATTGAACGAAAATAGTCCGCGCATCACTTAAGGCTCACTCCTTAGTCGGGATCCTTGTCGAAAGCGACCACACCGTTTGGCAGCGATACCCAGGGGTGCCGCCGACAGTCGTACACCGAGACGCGAGGGGCGGGAAAATTCGGATCTGCAAAAGCGCCCACCGAGACGCTCACCGACGACTCATTGCCCATCTCGGTATGGAACACGGGGCTGCCGCACACGGGGCAGAAGCGGAATTTGAACTGCGCACCTTGATCGCCGGCGCGCACGAACTCCGTGGCCTCGCCCGTGACGCGATACGGCACGGGAAAACTCGCGAGCGCGGCGAACACGTTGCCGGTCCGTCGCTGGCAGGCCAGGCAGTGGCAGATCCCGACGCCTAAGGGTTCGGCGGCCACTTCGATCGTCAACTGCCCGCAGCAGCAGGAGGCGGTGCGGGTGTTCATGAGGATTCCCGGCTGGAGAAAAGATCGGCCAAATGCTAGCACACGCGAATATCAGCGACTTGCCGCATGCCGATACAAGCGCAACGCCCATACCGCGACACCGCCGCCGACCACAAAGAGACCGAGATTCGGCGCGAGCCATGCAGGATCGCTCAGACTGTGGCCGGACTCGGCGAACAGGCGCACCAGGTGGGCGAGACCCACTAGACCGAAAAGACATCCCGTAACGGCAAGGTAGGCTTTCATTGTTCTTCTCCCGCGACCATGGCTACATCTTACGCCCAGTCTCACGCCGCATCTTCCACGCCTTGGACCAACAAGCCCGGCGTCAAGCCTTACAATCCAAAATTTCCAAGCAGGTCGCAATCTCGACACTTACCCGGCCTTGTCTTCGAATCCCGACGCTCGACACCGTTTGCGCGCATTACAGTTTGCCTTACAAAGAGAGCCTGATATCTCATCGAGGACTCGAAGCGCCATGAAGCATCGTCTTGCGGGATTCATCTGTGCGGCACTCTGTTCCACGGCGATGGGTGCCGAAGTCGGCATCTCCATCAACGTCGGCGAACCGGGGTTCTTCGGTCAGCTCGACATCGGCGGCATTCCTCAGCCGCCCCCGCTCGTTTTTGCGCAACCCGTGGTAGTAGTGCGCGCGCCGGGCGTCACGGCCGAACCGGTGTACCTACACGTGCCGCCGGGGCACGAGAAGCACTGGGCCAAGCATTGCGCCGAGTACCACGCATGCGGTCGAGCGGTGTACTTCGTGCGCGACGATTGGTATCAGCGTGAATATGTGCCGCACTACCAGCGCGGCGAGTGGCGCGAGCATCGGCATGAAGAGGATCGCCGCGGTGATCGCGACCACGACCATGGGCACGATCGCGAGCATGGGCGCGACCACGACCACGATCACGATCACTAAAAAGGCCGACGCCTTGAGCCCGAACTATCTACGGGCTCAAGCTTCAAGTTCCGATCCTTCTCGCAAGCGTACCACGACTACTCACGCGCCTCCCGAAGGGGAGCCCACGTATTTCCAGGCGACGTAACACCCATAGGCGCAGATGCAGAGCATCGCGATGCCGGGCGCGAGAATGACAAGATCGCGAAGCGGGGCTTGATGGGCGAAGTAGCCGATCCGCATCGAGAGCCACACGCTTGAGAGCCATTCGACGCTCAGCATGATCGCAATCGCCGACACCAGGTATTTGACCATCGGCCGGCCAAAGAGCGTTCCGACAGCCGCGATTCCGGCAAACAGGGTTTCCAGAACATAGATCGCGGCGGGCGCGGAATATAGACTCCAAATCGAATAGTCGAAATACCCGAGAAGCAGGAGCGCAAGCAGCGCCCTATGGATTTTCGCTGCACCCAAGGCCACCTGCTGATCCCCTTGTCATCGCTCCTATCCTTTCTTGCCATTTACCGGCAAAGATGGCAAGGTCGGGCGCAAATATTACCGTCGAACCTAAGGGAGCGGGCGGCAATACCATGACTAGAAACGCAGCTCTGTCCTTCATTCTGATCGCCTCCGTCGCCTCGGCGCATCACTCGAACGCGATGTTCGACCGCAACAGCCAGCAGGTGCTGACCGGCACGGTCAAAGAATTCCAATGGACCAATCCCCATTGCTGGATTCAGCTGGTGGTGGCCTCGCCCACCGGTGCGGTGGAATGGTCCATCGAAATGGAAGATCCGCGCGGGGCCTACCGGGCGGGGCTTCGGCCGGACAGCTTCCATCCCGGCGACAAGATTTCGGTGACCGTACATCCGGCCTGGGATACCAAGCAGGTGGTGATGTTCGTTTCGGCCACCGACAGCGCGGGAAAACCCATCGGAAAAGCGCCGTGAACGCGAAGCTCATCGGGCTGCTCTGCGCTTCGCTCTTGGCCCAAGGCGCGGTCGCTGCAAATACCAAGGATCGCGTTCAGGCATTCTCCAAACTGCCCGACTGGTCCGGCATGTGGGAGAACGCCCTGCCCATGAAGGATGTGAAATTCGAGCCGACGCCGTTCAATGCCGAGTGGCAGGCGAAAGCCGATGCGGCGCGCGCCAAGCAGAGCATCCGTTATTACTGCGCCGAAGGCATGCCGCTGATGATGGAAGTGCCGGCGCAGATCAACATGTTCGAGGCGTTCGTGGACCCCGACTCGGTGTTCTTCAACTTTTCCACCCACGAGGTCAGGCACATCTACACGGATGGCCGCAAGCACCCGGCGCCGCGCGATCTATTGCCGAGCCCGGTGGGCGATTCCATCGGCCATTGGGAGGGCGAGACGCTCGTCATCGACACCTCAGGCACCCGCCAGGAGATGCAGTCGGTGGAACTGGTCGAGTTCCACAAGGATCACCCGGAGCCGGCGGCCATCAAGAGCGTGCCGATGAGCGACAAGCTGCACTTCGTCGAGCGCATTCGGCTCATCGATCACGATCATCTCGAGGACAAGCTCACCATCTCGGATCCGGTGGCCTTGACCCACCCGGTGGAGGAAATCATCCGCTACCAACGGGTCAAGGACCTCGACCGGATGATCTACGATGACTGCGTCGAGAACGAAAGAAATCCCATCGTCGGCGGCAAGGTGATCACCGTCGATCACCCGTTGCCGCCGCAGAAGTAGCCCGCCCTGCCCTTCAGTACCTGAAGGTCACATCGAACCCCAGCGTGCGCGGCCGCAGCGAGATGCTGCGCACCGCCTCGGCGCCATAGGTCCCCGCCACCGTGCCCACATCCTCGAACAGCGGCGTGGAGTTGTCGGTGAGATTGTTGATGAAGGCCGAGACGTCCCAGCGGCTGAACTTGGCGCCGGCGCGAAGCGATACGTCGGTAATGGCCTTGCCGTCCCTGATGGTGCCGATGTAGCCGTTCACGCCCGACGAATAGGTGCGGTAGTAGTGACCGGTGTACGAGGTGTCGATGCGGCTGTAGGCATCGACGCCGCTCCAAGCCGTCCAAGTGTAGGAGGCGCTCGCATCGCCCTGCAGCCGCGGGGTGTTGAGGAGCCAGTCGCCGTTGCGCGCCAGGAGCTGCGTGGCATCGCCCGGCACCGGCACGGTTTCTGTGTAGTGGGCGTTGGTGTAGGCGAGCGAGCCGCCAAATTCCAGCCCATGCACCGGCGTGTAGAGAAACTGCAGGTCCGCGCCCTGGCTCACCGCGGCGCCAAAATTGCCGGTGAAGGTGTAGGCGCAGCTGTTCAAGGGGATCACGCCCTGGATGTGCGACCAGTTGATGCGAAAGGCGCTCGCCGCCAACTGCACGTGACCGTCCGCCAGGGCGCGTTTGGCGCCGAGCTCGTAGCTCCACACCGAGTCGGAGGAATACGGCGGCGCCGTGCCGTCGATGCCCAGACTCTTCAGCTGCGCGCTGCAGATGTTGGGAAGAAGCGCGTTGGCGCCGCCGATGCGATACCCCTTGCGCGCCGAGGCATACACCACGCCGTTGCCGAGGTCATAGGACAGGGCCACCTTGGGCGTGACCGGGTGTTCCTTGGTGGAGCCGCTGGTGACGATGGGATTCAAGTCCCCGCCCACGCCGAAAGGCCCGTCGGAATATTCGGTGAACCCGAACTCGGTATGCGAGACGCGCACGCCGGCCGACAACTTAAGATGGTCGACGATTTCGTAAGAGGCATCGCCGAAGAGCGCCGTCTCCTTCTCGAAGTCGTGGCGCGAGTCACGATAGGAGATGGCGTTGTCGATCAAGGGCACGCCGAAGAAGTCCAGGATGTCGTAGCCGGTGAGCGCGAGCCAGAGCTGGTTTGCGAGCGGCTCGTACTCGTATTCTTTATAGGTCTCGCGGTCGTCCATGAAGAACACGCCCGCAACCCAGGTCAAACGGCCGCCGTCCTTCGAGGTCAGGCGCAGTTCCTCGGTGATGTTGTTCTGCGTCTTGTCGATGTGATCGGCCAGGGTGTAGTCGGGCACCTCGGGATAAAACAGCTGCTGCTTGGAGCTGTGGAAGAAGCGGTTGGTGCCGTCCTGGAAGCGGTTGTAGTACGAGGTGATGGCCTTTACCGAGAAGGCATCGAGATCGTATTCGAGCGACACCGAGGGCAGGTAGAACTGCTCGGTGGTCGGCTGCGGTATGTCGTAGAAGGAGCGGAACACGCCCGCGGTGGACCACCACACATCGCTGTCGGAGCGCGCCACGCGCTGGTACATGAGCGAGGGGGTGATGGAGAAGGCGTCGGTCGCCTGCATCAGCACCGCGAAGCGCCCGGCGTAGGAACTGATGCTGTTGGTGTTGCTGGCCGTTTCCGCGCCGGTGAAAAAGTTGTAGCGGTCGATGTAGCCGCCGTCCTCGCGCGCCCAAAGGCTGGCGCGCACCCCCACCTTGTTGTCCACCAAGGGGCCGCCCGCCGCCACGCCCACCTCGAAGGTGGGATCGCCGCCGCGCGTGAAGGCCACTTCGCCCCGGGTGTAGGCCGAGACCTGCGACAGGCTCGGCTGCGGGGTGATGAAACGCAGCGTGCCGCCCTCGGAACCCGCGCCGAACAGAGTGCCCTGCGGCCCGCGCAGCACCTCCACCCGGTCGAGATCGAAGAGCTCGGGAAACAGCGTGCCCGATTCGCGCCCCTGAATCGGGGTGTCGTCGACGTACACGCCGGTGGTGGCAGATCCCGCCGTGGCGCTGATGCCGCGGATGGCGACGATGCGCACGCCGGTCGATTCCGGGGTGGCCGAGGTCGGCGGCAGCGTCAGGCTGACCCCGGGCACCAAACGCGACAAATCGTTGATGTCCTTGACGCCGCGCTGATCCATGACCGCCTGATTGACGGCCGAGATGCTGATCGGCACGGTGAGGATATTCTCGGAGCGCTTCTGGGCGGTAACGGTGATTTCCTGCAACGAGCTTTGATCCGGTTGAACGGACACTGCCGGTCCCTGAGCCGCCTGCCCGGCGGGTGCCTGAGCCGCACTCGCCTGGGCGAGATGCATGGCGCGCTCATCGGACGTCGAACGGTTGGTCTCGCGCGGCGCAGGCGGTCCTGCGTGGATCGAGACGGTATTGCGGTCCACCACGGCGAACTCGAGGCCCGTGCCCGCCAAAAGCTGCGCCAGCGCATTTTCGGCAGGAAGCACCCCCTTCACCCCCGCCGAGCGGCGGCCGCTCAAGAGCTCGGCGGGACTGGTGACCTGGACGCCCGACTGCTCCGAGTACTGCAGCACCGCCGAGGGAAGGCGTTGCGGAGCGATATCGAAGTTTACGGCGGCTGACAGGTCCGCCCGTACGGGCGCCGAATAGGCGGAGAGTGCAGCGGTGAGCACGGTCACGGCCGCCGCGAGGCAAAGTCGGCGTGCACGCAGTCGGTACGTCATGGACATCCCCTTTTTTTGGCGTTTGATCGACGCTGACAAAGCTATGACGGACAGGCCTCGAAATTATGCAACGTCAGGTTTGACCTCCCGAAGAATTGCAGACTTCGGGGGGCTCTTCGTCTAATCTTCTAAGGAGGGAGAGTGCATCGATGAGTGGACAGAGCCTGCCCATCGCGCAGGGTTCGCGTGCTTCCAACGCCGAGCTGGTGGAGCGGCTGTTCCGTGAGCACAACGAAGCCCTGGTGCGCTTTCTGCTGGCGCGCCTGCGCTCGCGCCAGGCGGCCTTGGAGGTTGCCCAGGAGGCCTACGTTAGGCTCCTGAGCCTGGACGAGCCGGGGGCGGTCAGCTATCTGCGATCCTTTCTCTTCAAGACTGCAGCCAATCTCGCCGTGGACCGGATGCGCCGCGACGATGTGCATGCGCGGGCCACTGAGACGCCGCTCTTCCATGAATTCGCCGACGCCCGCACCCCCGAACGCGTGGTGGCGGGCGCCCAGGAGATGAAGAAGCTCACCAGCCTGGTGGACGCGCTGCCCCCCAAATGCCGCCGGGCCTTCATTTTGAACCGCTTCTATGGCCTGGACCTGTCGGTGGTCGCTGCGCAGATGGGCCTGTCCGAGCGCATGGTGCGGACCTATGTGGTGCGCGCCCTGCTCTATTGTCGCAGCAACATCGGCGCAAAGTATGAGTAACCTCGTCCCGGAACGCGATGCGGTCGAGTTCGCCGCCGCCGAGTGGATCGTGAGGCTCAAAGAGAGCAACGTCTCGGTCGAGGAAGTGGCCGAATGGCAGCAGTGGATGGGAACCGATGAGCGCCATGCGCAGGCCTTCAAGCGCTTGGAAGCGCTCTGGGATCAGTTCGACGCCCTGCCCTTGCCGCCGCCGGCCTCGAGCCGAGCGCTCGCCGGCGATGACTACCGCGGCGAGATCGCGGTGGGCGATTATCTTAAGGCACCGCGGCCAAGCCCGATGGCGCGCGGCTTCAAAAGCTCCTGGGCCTTGAGCGCCGCGGCCTGCCTCGCGCTCATCGTCGCCGCCTTCGCGGGCATGACTTTCTATACCAAGCCGCAGCCCGAGCTTGCCCATCAGATGATCGAAACCGCCGTGGGTGAGAACCGCAGCATCAGTCTGGCGGACGGCTCCACGGTGAAGCTCGGCGGGCACAGCCGCCTGTCCTTTTCGCTGCAGCCGAAGCTGCGCGACATCGTGCTCGAGGAAGGCGAGGCGTTTTTCGCCGTGGCCAAGGATCCTTCGCGACCTTTTCAAGTGCATGCGGGCAACGCCACCGTCACGGCGGTGGGCACTGAGTTCGACGTGCACCGGAGCGATGACAAGGTGACGGTGTCGGTGATCGAGGGCAAGGTCATGGTGCAGCCCATGGCGCCGCTGGTGCCGGTGCCCTGGCTCGCCGCGGTGAAGCCGGTGGGCGAGGCTGCGCCGCTGGTGGCCGGCGAGCGCACCACCGTTAATCGCAACGGCGTCGAATCCACCCCTGCCGTGATCAACGCCCAAGCCACGCTTGACTGGCAGGATGGGCGTCTCGCCTTCGAGGGCGAGTCGCTGCGCTATGTGGTGCAGGACGTGAACCGCTACACCGGCAAACCCATCGTGATCGCCGATGAGGGGACCGCGGCCCTCAAAGTCACGGGCACCATCATGAGCAATAACGTCATGGGCTGGGTCTTGAGCTTGAAAAGCGCCTTCGGCATCAGCGCCGAGGTGCGAGCAGACCGCATCATCCTGCGCAAGGAATAATTCATGAATCACTCCCATTCGCGGCACTCCGTCGCGTGGCTTGCATGTCTGTTGCTCGCGGGTGCGAGTCCGGGCGCGGATTTCTCGGCCCCGCGCGGCGATCGGACCAGCGGTTATCTAAAACAGACCCGCTCGGAGGTGCTCGCCCGCAACGGCATGGTGGCGACCAGCCAGCCGCTCGCCGCCGAAGCCGGCCTCGAAGTCTTAAAGCGCGGCGGCAATGCCGTCGATGCGGCCATTGCCGCGGCGGCGGTCCTGAACGTGGTGGAGCCCGAGAGCGCCGGACTCGGCGGCGATGTGTTCGCCATCGTCTGGTCGGCGAAGGACAAAAAGCTCTTCGCCCTGAACGGCAGCGGCCGCGCACCGGCGGGTGCCACCCTTGAGCACATGAGGAAGATCAGTAAGGACGGGCACATGCCCCAGCACGGCATCGATTCCATCACGGTGCCGGGGGCGGTGGATGCCTGGGACGTGCTCTTGAAGCGCTTCGGCACGCTGGGGTTCAAGGAACTTCTGGCGCCGGCGGTGCGGATCGCGGATGAGGGGTTTGGCTTGAGCGAGCGCATCCGCAACGACTGGATTTATGGCGCCAAAATTCTCGCCGCCGACCCGGACTCGGTGAAAACCTATCTGCCCAACGGCCATCTGCCCGACACCTACGCCATATTCAGGAACAAGGATCTCGCGCATGCGCTCACGGTGCTAGAGGATCAGGGGCGGGATGCCTTCTACCAGGGCGAGATCGCCCAGGCGATGGTTGCGAAATCGGACGCCCTGCACGGCAGCTTGACGCTCAAGGACCTCGCCGACACCCACGCGACGTGGGAAACGCCCTTGAGCACGAACTACCACGGCTTCGATGTGTTCGAGTTCCCGCCCAACACCCAAGGTTTTGCGGTTCTGGAAATGCTCAACATCCTGGAAGTGTGCACGCCGGTGTGGGGTTTCGACCTCGCCGCCTTAGGTCCCCACTCGCCCGAGTACTGGCACCTGCTGGTCGAGTCGAAGAAGCTGGCGTATGCGGATCTTTACGCTTACAACGGCGACCCCGAATTCGCGCAGATTCCCTTGGATCGCCTCACCTCCAAGGCTTACGCCCGGGAACTGTGCGCCAAGGTCGACCCCAACAAGGCGAGCGCCGTGATCGCCAAGGGAGATCCGGTGGGCGGCACGGTGTACCTCACCACGGCCGATCGCTTCGGCAACATGGTGTCGTTCATCTACAGCATCTACGACAGCTTTGGCGCCGGCATCACCGTGCCCGGCTACGGTTTCGTGCTCAACGATCGCGCCGGCCTCTTCTCGCTCGATCCGAAGAGCCCGAATGTGATTGCGCCAGGCAAGCGGCCCTTCCACACGCTCCTGCCCGGGTTCCTCATGAAACACGGCGAACCCGTGATGAGCTTCGGGCTCATGGGCGGCAGCCAGCAGGCCCAGGGCCATGCCCAGGTGTTGATCGACATGATCGATCTTGGCGCGAATCCGCAGGCCGCGAGCGACGCCGCGCGTTTCACCCACTCGCAGGCGACCAATACTTTGTATTTAGAATCCGAGCTCTATCAGGCGGTGGGCGCGAAACTCAAGGCCATGGGACACCGTGTGTTGTCGACCAATGGCGAGGACATGGGCGGCTATCAGGCGATCTGGCTCGAGGGGCATGCCGGCGAGAACAAGTCGAACGGACCCATCGAGGGCCTTTACCGGGGCGCGTCCGATCATCGCAAGGACGGCGAGGCCGTGGGCTGGTAGCTCGAGGCCGGCTTCTCTTTTGGTCGGCGTCCGATCTTGAGGTTTCGCGGCTGCCGGCGATCGAATGCGGTGAACTGCGCGCGTAGGGCTCAATCCTCAGGGTGCTGCCCTGCGGTTCGCAGCGTATCGAGCGCCGCTGCGACGACCGACTCCTGGCCGTCATTCGTAAGCACGGTGAAAGCGACATTGACCCCGCCCACCCGGATGATTCCTTGGGTCAGATATTTGAACTCGCCGGCTTTGGGCGCCTGGTCGGTTGCCCTGAAAAAGTAACCCCGATTCTCGGTGCCTTTCAGTTCCTCAAGCGGCAGCACCTTCTCCACCGATTGGGGCGATGCGTCGTGGGCGGCACCGGCCACCTGTTCACGAATTTCGGCCAGGTTCGCCAATTGTGTGTTCGGCGGCAAAGGCCACACGGCCGTTATCAACACTCGGAAGGGCTCGCCCGCGGTGGGCGCCAGTGTCACCGTCGGCGGCAGCGGGTTGGCAGGTTGATGCACCTGCGCGCGCCAGGAGCTCGGCACCGAAAGATCGAGCGTACCGTGTCCAGGCAGCACGAAATGCTGGATGCCCGCCGTATCGGCAGACGCATGCGCCAGGCACAACAGTAGCAGCAGGCAATAATGCCTCACGGACTGCGGCAATGCGGCGCCTACGTTACGGGTAGGTTTTATGTTGCGGCAGGCCATCGGCGATTTGCACCCAGGACACCTTGGAGCTCATCCAGACGTGCATTTTGGGCGACGGCGCATCGTCGCCATCGAGGACGCCGAGCGGAATGCCCAGGTAATGCGGTAGGCCCGCGGGTTCGAACCACAACGGAGAGCCGCAGCGTCCACAGAAGACTCGATATCCCGCGCCCGATTCGTATCTCGTCACGCAATTCTCGCCCGCCGTCAGCTTGAACTCGCTCATCTGTGCGAGCCCCCACGCCGCGTACGCCGTGCCCGAAAATTTTCGGCAGTTGGAGCAATGGCAGTATCTCGGGCTGTGGATGAGGCCAGCGATCTCAAACCGAACGCTTCCGCACAGGCAACTCGCAGCCGTCACGTCGCCTCCTCGTTTGTCGTTGCCGATCCGAAGCAATGCGAATAGCCATCGTGGTCGGTCACGAAGAACTCGCTTTGTCCGTAATCCCGCGCCACGGGCTTGGAAACATCGAACCCCAAGTCCAACAGGCGCTGACGCAAGGCCTGCAGATTCTTGGGCGCCCAATACAATCGCAGCCCCTCGTAGTCCGGGGGCTTGATGGGAGAGCCTGCGCGCTGGTTGAGCCAGAAGTGGACCCGGTCGTTTTCGACCATACATCCCACGAGCCGTCCATCCACTTTCATCGGCCGGGTGACGCTGAGACCAAGACCGTCCACCCAGAAAGCGAGGCTTCGTTCAAGGTCAGCACTCGGTATCACGGGTATGCACGACTCAATTACCGTCGCGCTATTTTGCTGGTCCGTCTCACGGCTCATCGCTGCCTCTCGTCAAAATAGCTCTTCATATCGACATAGGCGGCCTCGATGAGCGCCTCCAGCGCCGCACCATCGATTGCTGTCCCCGGCACCAGTTTCACATGACGCATGAACTTGCCGGTTCCCTGCAGCAATCCGGCAGGATCGGGAAGCGTTGCGCCATGAAAGAATCCTACATTGACGTGCGCGGTGAACGCATTGGCGTAGGCAAATGCCGCCTCGCCCACGCACGCGGTGGGATGCCCGTCATGCAGCAGCTCCCGAACGTCGGGACCGCAGCCCCGCATTCTGAGGAACCATGTTCGCGCCAACCCGCCGAGCTCGGAACGGCGGCCGTCGAACCATGCGTCCACCGCAGGATCCTTGCCCACGGCCGTTGGAAACAACATCAACCGCTTCGCGGGGACGATCATGGCGATCCCAAAATCCGAAAATCCAAAGGCAGTAATCTAAACCTCATCCTCGCTATCTCCTTCCAAGGCTAGCGACCTCCCAGGTGCGGCAATACCTTCCGCTTAAGCAACTCTTGGAGGATCCGGTCCATGTACTCGTAATTGTCGGGAATCTCAAGACAGACGACCTTCTGCGATTTCAGTGCGAGCGGAAGCGTCGCGACAACTTCTGCCAGTGGGAGCGCTCCATGACGAAAATGAGGTCCGCCCATTCGATGAGTTCGGCGGTCAAAACAATATCGGAGTCCGAATCCTTCGCACGGTGCCGCTCCACGTGTTCGCGCCAACAAAAGGCAAGGTCATGCCGCCAGCAGCCCTACAACGTGAAACGGAGGTTCCTCCATGTCCACGAACTCGGGCATCGGCATACTATTACCGCAAAAATCAATGTCGATCCCCGATAAGTACCCACCTGGGTTCGCGAATACAGTGATCTCTACCGTTAATTTCGGTTCGCTGCGATCCCGGACGTAAAATGCGAGCATAAGGATCCCACCATCGTACCCAGCCGATGCGACCAAAGGCTCAAGATCAGAGCTGGTTTCCACGGCAAAATCGAAGCTGTTGCAACCACAGCCGCAAAGTCGGGTGATTTTCCCACGCTCGAAGTGTTTCAGCAGGACCTCTCCGCGCGGCACATAAGAACGCGAAGCCAGAAATCGCGTCCATCGCTCCGCTACCGCTGTAGTGTTAACCATGCAATCTCCTCACGATGGCGGCGTGACCCGCCTCCTTCCACGTCCGTTTCAGCGCAAGTTAGCCCTCCCCAATAATGCTCGCAAACCCAAAACAATGAGCGATTAAGGAAGTCCAAATTAGAAATGGTACTAGCATCCGCCCGCAACATAGCCTGCGACCAGGTAATCAAGCCTTCGCGCCGCGGCCCGCCGGCCCATCATCGGGCAAGTGACATGAGAGGCAGCCACAGCAGGAACATTAGAGTTCTTAGTGCGTTGACCACCACGGCAGCAGACTCCTGCTGAGTAAATGCCTTTCATTGAAACGCGTGCCACAGAAATCACCTCTACCGGACCCTAACGGTGACATTGGATCCAGTTGAAGACGACTAAACTCTCACGAGGCTACTCCGCTGCTAGACGCGGCCAAAACACAGAACATACGTACGCCGTCGCAACCAAAGCGAACGCCACGGAACCGGCGATTATGGCGGCCGAAAACCATTCAAAGAAATTCAGGTACCCGGCCGCTGAAACTGCGGTGATTACTATAGCCAGTGCTATGAAGGTGAATGTCGCTATGGAGCTACGGCCCTCTAGAAGCGCTCGCGATACGACGGCCGACATGACATATGGCATCCATGCGATCAAGGTAGAAAGAATCGGCTCTACATTGGCAAAATGAGGCACGGACGGGCGCAGTGGAATCATAACGGTTCCAGGGCGTGCCCAAAACGCAAACGCGGCAATTAGGCCGAGACAGCAGTGCGAGATAAGCAAACGACGAGCATTGCGGACCGCGTCATCGTAGATCTTACCAATTTCATTTGGCATTGCTGTCAACTGTCACACATCATTACATCCATCATTCACGCAATTGCGGTTGAGCCAGAGCAAGCAAGTCCGGCGTTCAGCCCACCGAATGCGTGTGAATATCATGGTCAAGGGCTTAAGTTTTGACCGGGCAGGCGGCCCCGGCACTGATCCACCATAGCAGGGTGTCCGGTATGGAAGCTTGGTCTCCCACAGGCTCTTCTACATTCCGAACGTAGCTGCTCTTGACGTTGAGGATAGTAACAAACAGCGTGCCGCGCATGGCGATGCCTCTAACCACGCAGTCGAGCAACCGGCCGAGGCCGCGGATCAAGCGGCGTGATCCTACAATTCCTCTTTAGGATCGAGACGCGCACCACGCGACGGTTCCAATAATGGTGGGCCATTGTCACATTCTGAAGAAGTATGGAATTGCAATTAGCGCGACTCCCAATATGACGAGCAGAATACTGTTTGAAATAAAATACGGGAAGATCATTAGGGCAACGCCGCAGACCATTGGCACCACCAACTTTTGCCGTCTGCTGTACAAGAAAAAGCAAAGCCCAATTGAGCCGAACAACAACCCCAACAGAAGAGATGACGTGTCCATCGGAACCGTAGAGCGACTAACGACGAAGTTGGGCGGACGACCGCCGCAGCTTGCCATGCCAGCTTGTCGTACCGTCTTTGTTCGAAATCAACCCACGCACCCGAGCCCTTTCACGAGTTCCAGATTGGGTTAAGCTGGGTCATTCCCTGTTAGCTCCCTGTAGGCGCGGCGCAGTTTGCACAGTGTTCGCCATTCCGCGTAACGGGGCAATAGTATCAGCAAGCAGAACGCAACAAAGACGCCGCCGCCCAGGCCGCCTATAAGATGCCGCCAAAGCGGTGGCAACGAATGCGGCACCGCTTGGACAAGGCCGACCATGGCGAAGTAGCAAAGGACCGCAGGAAGCAATGTCCAAAACCAATTTCTCGGACTGTACCACCGACTCTCGGCAGCACGAGATTCAAGTTGCTTTGCCAGAGTCTCGGGCAGTGCCTCAAACCAGGACCAGGCCGTGGAATTGTTCGTCGTATCCATCCGCGCTAACGTCTAAGTTGATCGGCGCCTACGCGAGTCAGCCCAGTCGAAGCTTCACAAACTGGATTCGTTGACACCATCCCTCCCCCGCCAAAACTGCGCTGCGTGACCTCTATCGCAAATTAGGCGTTGCCGGCTAGCCTTTACCGTGAGAGATTTCCCAGGCTCGCTCCACGGTGACACCGCGAGAGTAATCCAAATACAACGGGTGATCAGATGTCTCCGGCTCGATAAGCGGCCTTAGGTTATTCCCTTGGAAGTGAGCCATGGTTTTGATCGCCCAGGTGTCAACGCCATAAAACGATATGCTGTTGCTCAGCCATCCGAAGAACGGACCGATATCTGAAGTATCGTAGTTCTCCAAGTAAGTTATAAAGTTTTCGCGCTTTTGAGACACCCAAACCCCAAGTCCGAAGTGATCTGACGATCCTATGATCGGCATCAGAATGACCCCCCGAATATAGAAGGCTTCGTCATCGATGACGCAAGTATCGGTATTGCCCTTGATGCGGACTGGACGCTCTACTTCGGGTACTGAAAAGTAAGGGTCCGGCCAACGGAAGGCGACGTCCGGCAGGCCTTCATGAGTATTTCCGCAGCACTCACATAGAAATGGCATCGTTGAGTTGCCTAATGATCAGATTGCGCGACGCGAGGTTGTATCAGAACAAGCGAAGGTAATTATCATCCCTTTTCCCTTGCCACCCTTCTACCCTGCCAAAAATAACCAAGGGGTCTGCACCGGATCTGGGAGTGGACATCCTACAATCCAACGCCAAAGTTGAGCGGCGCACCGCCGTATCACTACGAGCCCACTATTGATCGCGGATCCACTCGAACGCATGTTAGACCTCATTCATTACGGGTTCAAAAGCCGACGTGTCCATGAGGCCTATCAATGAAGTAGAGCGGCCGATCACCTGTGCGCAACCAAGCAACGTGACCCTAGAGAAATGTAAGTTAACGCGCTCAACGCAGGAATACGGTACGAGGACTGGTATAACCGACCGCATTCAAGCTATGGCACTTTATCGTCACGTAACTCCCTTCTTGGCTCAACGAAGGCGCTGTCGCTCCTCCGCTCGAACCGTTGGTCAGGCCTCCGCAATTGCGGCAATTGAAATCTTCATCCCGGGTATGCGCACCGGCAATTTGGCTCCTTGACGAGCTGGGGGATCCACCGGAAACCACTTTACCCACTCCTCGTTCATTCCCGAGAAGTCATCTTCGTCAGCCAGTATTACCGTGGCGCTTACAATGTTGGACAATTTGCTTCCGGCGGCAGACAGGATCGCGGAGATACTTGTCAAGCATTGACTGGTCTGCTGCTGAATAGTACTTCCCGAAATCACGCCGGTGATAGGGTCATGCGGGCCGGTCCCAGATACAAAAATCAAGCCGGCCGCCTTCACTGCCTGGCTGTATGTCGGTGGGGATGCGGGTGCGAGCTTGGTGTGAATAATCTCTCGAGACATAGTAGAACTCCAGGACGCCAGTAAGTTGGGCGGTAGTTCGGGCTCAATGAGATCCCGACGACTCGGTTGCGCGGCGCGGCGTCGCGCCAGCATTAAAAAAGGCCGATAAAACAGAACATCGATCCACTCCCTGGATATCGAAATCTCGACCGCAGATCGCTCGGACCGTAGGCTAGCTGGCAGGCGGCAAATTCGCGCGATGCGAATATTGTAGAGCGCGATGCAAGTCGACACCATCGCGCTGCTCACTCGCGAGATCGTGCTTCAAGTCTCTCAAAAAGAACTCTGGATGCGTCTTCGATCCGGTGAGCCTTATGTCAATGGCCAAGCCAAGCGTAGTCGGCACCAAAGGAACGTTGTTTACCAGAATGGCTGACAGTGGTGGCTCGCTTCCCTGAGACGGACCGTCCCACAACTGAAAAACACGACCCAACGTATGTACGTCCAACTCGGCCCACAAGCCAATCCGATAAGGCAGTGCCCGATCGCGAACTGGAATCGGGAGCCGACCGAGCAGGAAGAAGCGATTGCGATCCAGGGCGCACATGTCAGGAGAAATGTCGCAACGCGCTGCCCGCTCCGATTCGCCAATCTTTTTTATGACCGCGGTCGGACCGAGCGACATCATGTCGTGGCGATCGCATTTGTCTTGATCGGTAAGGAAGCTAGTCGGATCGGTGAAAGCGGTGTGGCGCATCCGCTCATGTCTGCGACCGAACAATTCGATTCCCGGCGCGGAAGTCGCTTGGTGCCGAATACATAAATTCTAACGCATTGCGGACACGACACTGCACTGCTGGACGTCCTCGGATTGGCTAAATCGGTACTTCATCACATACGAATGCATACGCGTAAGCAGGCATGCGCAATGAGCGATAAGCTAGGCCTGGTCGAACGGAATGTCTCTCATGTCATCACGCTTTTTGCTGGCCCTTATTTCCGTGGCGATACTTGTGGCGGTGCTTTACTTGCCTGTGCGATTCGCCGTCACGTTCGAGTTGCTCGGCCCGGCCGTCCATATGCCGGGCGGTGGATGGTTAGGTCCAACCCCGCGAGATGCGGGCCGGTGTGTTCAGGATGTCGGCAAAGTGAACTCGTGGAAATGTTCGGACACATCTGTATTTAGCACGCACCAATTCGGCTGCCGGTTCTGGCTCCGGCTATTTAGCTATGAGATCCCTAGCAGGTTCGCGCTATCTCGAAGGCATTAGGTCCAAGCTAATGTTTATCCTCTATTCGTCAACCCGCGGCGATCCCGTGCTACTCGATTCGCCCAGTGGACTGCGCAGTCTGGATCGCGAGTTCAGGGCATTTCTGAATTCGTCGTCGATTCGCGCGTCCTTCCCAGCCATAACTACCGGCGATCCTGCCCCGTATTCGCACCTTCTGGCGGGTCTACGCGTTGAAAAGACTCAAGGGGCCAGTCAGCTTTACCTCGCTGGCGATCGCTGGCTGGAGCTGACCGGATGCCCTCAAGACCTATCGCTGCTCGCAAAAGCACTCTCCGGGCTCGATGATGGAAATCACCACCATTGGTACACCAGTCCCGTATCGCTGATCATTGAAGCCGACGAGTCGCGTGCGAGTTGCGAGGGTAGTTGAGCCCGTGGAATCATGCTGAGTTGGAACCCCGGCAACATGAAAACGTATCCGATCAGAAGACCCAATGGTTCACTTCATGCCTTTGAGATAGGCAACGCATTCGTCTCGATGGGGACCCTGAGGCGCATCTTGAGTTCGGTTGATGGCGTCTCTCACATCAAACGGCAGTTTCGCTCGGATGATCGACTGGCCTTTATTTTTAACGGCAATCCATGGGTAGTACATGAGCCGTGGGGTGACAATAGCCGCTACTGGATAGGGCCCCGCGATGCTGAGAACCATTCCCTTGCAGTCGACCCTATTCACGATTCATTCATTCGTTATAGCTCTCGGTTTGCTCGTGTGTGCAGGTACATTGGCCGTGCGGGGAAATCGCGATGATGTGCAAAGCGGTCCTCGTCACCGACCGCCGGTCATTAGAGGTCAGAACATGCATCCACTGACTTGCATTGCGCTTCTTTGGACGCTGACGTGTCTGACGGCGCGTGGCCTCTTTGATTCTGGTATTTCCTGGAAGAGCGGCCGTTTTCAGCTCTTGTGGATAGACCTCGGTGATGGCGGATCAATAGGCCTTGTCGACTACACCGTATACGCTGGCGGGTCAGACGCTGATCACATAGTTATCAAGCAGCAACGTGGTGAGGAAAAGTCGATCACGAACTTCCACATTGTTGATCGGAACAGCCATGCGCTGCCGTTGCATCCGGAGCGGGCATTAACCAGACCGCTGACACAAGGGCAATTCGAAGAGACCTCAAAACTGACTGCCCTACCGAGATTTACGACTGTGCTGGAGACGCTGCAGTGAACCACGACCAAGACAGTCACACCCGGGACATCTCTGTCCCGCTTGATAGCTCGGGGCCGATAGCAGCGCTCCAAGCGGATCCGGGAACAAGTGGCCAAAGGCGATTGAAGCCTTTCGCGATTGTTCGCTCCTGGCCCCGTCTCCTATGGATTGCCTCCTTGGCGTCAGTGCTGCTGATGGTGGTGTCCGCGTTCGAGTGGTCACTCGTTGATTTGCTGACACCTTTCTTATTTTTGCCGTTGCGGGGCCTCGCTTGGCTCATTTTCGTAACTGTATCGGTTTGCTCCGTCGTCCGCTTAATGCGCAATATGCGGCACCGTCGCGCCGCGGTTCCCGCCGTTATTTGCGTTGTTGCTTTGGGTCTCGTGATCTTCGTGCCCTTCACTAATCTTTGGCTTCGACTGAACTTTACATTGAATAGGTCAGCCCGCGAGCACGTCGTCCGCGATGTTTCAGAGGGCAGACTGGCGCCGAGCATGAGTTACGCCAATGGTGGTGGCCTCATCACTTTGCCCAGCGGCGCACCACGCGTGTCCAATGGGGGCAACGAGATCGAGACGAAGAAGCATGACGGCAAGATATACGTTTTTTTCTATACCTTCCGCGGGATCCTCAGCCGCTACGCCGGGTTTCTTTATGTTCCGACTGGAGGCGATCCGAATACATTTTCAGATCTGAATGAAGAGCGACGGACGATAATCGAAAGGTACGACGACCACTGGTTCTTCGTATCTCATCACTAGGCTCATGTCGACATCCATTCGCATACTTTTCAGAGCATCCGCCTACAGACTTGAGCGACCGACCGGCGCCGCATCAGCGAGGTGAGGGCATACTCCCCCGCGTTCGCCGAGCCTGGCACTTTATCCATCACGGCCTGCTCCAACGCACATTAAGCATTCCTTACCCTACAAACACAGGTCACCGCTGTCTCGACCGGAAATGGCGGTGATCCTTCCTAGCTCCGCGCTCCATAGAACAGTCCACGTCTCGTGGCAGGGGAAGTCGCGGCGCTCAAATACTGATGCAAATTGGTAGACCTTTCCGGGATCGCCACCAGCACGAGGTGTGAATCTCTCGAGCCGAAGCTCCACCGTCAATTGACGCTCACTCGATCCGATGGGAAATTGCTCCTTGAGACGGTTATCAAAATCCGATGTTGATCCGAAACTTCGAGGCAAACCGCTCGCCAGTTTTGGCACAGGATCAGTGCAGGAAGCCAGTACCGCAAAGGCTAGTGATAAAATGACCCGCAACATGCCTAACGATGAAATTGCGCAGCCGACCGCTGCGGCCAGTCAAGCGTCGTGATCGTATAATTTCTGTTCACGATCGCGACGCGCACCAGATTCCTTTCACGGCCGTCCCAACGCAAGTTGAACGTCACTCGTAGATCTTTCCGCAGAACAAGAATACGGCAAATTGTCTTCAAGGGTTGTCGGCAAAAAACCTTGCGTCTGCACACCAATAGCGAGGATAGGCATGAAGAACGCCAAAAATGCCGCTAACGCACGCATAGTTGAATCTAACTTCTTATATTAAACTACACGCCTTTAACATGAGAAACGGGCACAACTAACAACCGATGCGCGGCGGCAATTAATACATTGCTAACCAGGGTGAAGATTTCAACCAATCAACGCCCGCTGAAATTGCTGGATCGACTGCGCGAGCAAATCCGTTACTCGCTTTACAGCATCAAGAGGCTTGCGTCTTTTGGCCAAAGGCCTTCGTTAGATTCCACGGCTTGAAGCAGCCCCAACACATGGGCCGTTTGGAGGTCTAAGCCTTCCTTCGGCGTCTACCGACAGTTAAAAACGCCTCCGCGTCCTCCCATCGTCACATTTGCCGCCCTGCTCTTTTTGTACAAGCGAGTGTTTGGAGTCTCGCTACCCTGGATGAATGAATTAGTAAGCCGTGACATTTTGTCAGGCTCTCCCAACAATATTGGCGAGTGACGAGGACTGCTGCGACCGCGGAATTTCCAAGTGAGACGGGGCTCTCGCTCGGGTTCCGGCGGGTGGAAATAGCTCACGATTCAGGGAGATTTCTCGAATCGGAATTACTTAATTCATTCGCATCGATCCGATCCGTGCATAGTTCCGCCACGCCGGTAGGCAGCGATTTGGTAGCCTATCGCCACTAGAATTCGCTGCGAGGCTTTCTGCAATGGGCGATGAAGACCCGAGAGACAAAATCCAGACCCCGTTTCAGAAGGCGTGGTTGGACGATCCGGAAAACCTTCAGAAATTCTGGCGCGGAATCGAGCGGGCGCGCGAAAAGGCCCGTACACGCGAGTCCGGCCCCAGCCTCAACCCATTCGACCACTCGCAGAAAAGCAAGAGGCTTTGAGCGCTCGCGGTCGGTTTTGCATAATCCAACTGGAATGGGGATCCTCAACCGGCTCGTGCCGCACGTCCTGCAAGGGTCTTCCTAGCTCTCAGACTATCCTGAATTGACTCTGGGGATTGGAGCCAAAGGCCCAACGGGTGTAGCATTATTCGGCGCCGATTTGATTTTCAGCTTGCAGGGCGCTTTACAAATACTGGCTAAAGCGGACGCGGTTAGACCCGTTTAGGCTTTGGTCAGGCGGGTCTTTTCGTTTTAAGGGGCCTCCTGACACCTTTCGGCTCTCCTCGTGTTCCAAGGTTACTTAGCGAGGAGTTGAGTGCAAAACATCGTTGTCTTGAAATTCGGCAGTTCGGTACTCCGTACCGCCGATGACTTACCAGGCGTTGTTGAAGAGATCCTGCGGCACCGAGAGGGCAGCAATCGGGTGATCGCTGTCGTGTCGGCGATCGGCAAAACCACAGAAGTTCTGCTGAAGCAGGCACGCGAACTCTGCGCGGATCCTGAGCCCTGGGCAACCGCGGAGCTTCTCGCGACCGGCGAGAGAATCAGCGCCGCCCTCCTCGGAATCGCCCTCGATCGAGGAGGAGCGAGGACTAGGGTGGTCAATCCGCGTGAAATCGGCCTTGAAGTGAAAGGAGAGCCCCTCGACGGTGAACCGATCGCGGTGAACCTCAATCACGTAGAGGAACTCTTTCGCGAGTATCCCATACTGGTCGTGCCGGGTTTCTTTGGTACCGACAAAACCGGACGCACTCAGCTTCTTGGGCGTGGCGGGTCTGATTTGACGGCGGCGTTTCTCGCGGTGGCGCTGGGGGCGCGATGCCGTTTGATCAAAGACGTCGATGGCGTATACGAGTCCGATCCCGCGGACAAAGCATCACATCCCCGGCGATTCGCGGACCTTAACTACGCGGATGCCCTGCACGTGGCAGGCAAACTGATTCAATCGAAAGCAGTGGAGTACATTCGCACCCACCGGGCGATCTGCGAAGTTGCCTCCCTCGCCTCGCCGTTTTGCACGCGAGTATATGAAGGCGCTACGAGAATCCACAGTGACTCGAAAACTGACTAACACAGCGGTTCATACGTCCTGGAGGGCCGATGCCCCGAGGTAATGACGGCTGCCCCTAAATCGGTTGGACTTAGCGCGCCCGGAGAGATTCGAACTCCCGACCACCTGGTTCGAAGCCAGGTGCTCTATCCAGCTGAGCTACGGGCGCGTGCCGACAGTTTAGCGTCGGCCGGGAAAAGAAAATACTTTTATATGAGTAGCACGCCTACGATCACACGCCCCCCGATGCGGCATCGAGACGTTCTCGGCTGCACCGTGAAACTCAGGCACCGAATTCTACTTGCCAGCAGTCCTCCGTCGTCAGCGTCAGGCCAACCGGCGCCTGCGCCTTGGCATCCGAGAGCTCACGCTTCAGTCCTTTGATCTCCTGCTCGAGTTCGTAGATGCGATCCTCGAGAAAATCCTGGGTCGAGAAGCTCACGCCAGGCGCAAGCGGATTGACGTCCTGCCAGACGTTGCGGAGCGATGTGAATATTCCAGTGAACTTAGGCGACATGTAGGAACCCTCGAATGCAGATGGGGGAGCTTGAGATCCGGCGGGGCCTTCGCCCCACCGGAATCGAAGCACAATGGCTTACCGGAACCCGCCGCTGGCGACGAGCTTCTCGCCGGTCATCCAACGCGAACTGTCAGAGGCGAGAAACACCGCAATCGAGGCGATGTCGTTCGGCTGACCAATGCGCCCAAGCGGGGTTTTTTCGACTGCGTTCTTCTCGAAATCGGAGCCGATGAATCCGGCGCTGTGGGTGCCTTCGGTCTCGATCAGACCGGGATTCAAGGAGTTGACCCGAATCTGCCGCGGCCCGAGTTCCTTGGACAGCGCACGGGTGATTGACTCGACCGCCCCTTTGGTGCCGCTGTATACCGAGCTGGCCGCCGGCGCGATCTCGCTCACCACCGAGCCGATGTTGATGACGCTGCCGCCGTCGTTCATGCGCTTGGCCGCCTCCTTGGTGGTCAACAACAATCCCAAAACGTTAGTGTTGAAGATGCGATGGAAGTGTTCTTCGTCGATGGCATCGAGCGGTGAGAACTGGTACACGCCGGCGTTGTTCACCAACACGTCCAGGCGCCCGAAGTTCTTGATCGCCGCCTCGACCGCCGCCGCGGCATCGGCGCCCTTGGTGACATCGCCGCGGACCGCGACCGCCTTGCCGCCGCTCGTCTTGATGGCCGCCACCACCGCCTCAGCCCCCTTCTTGTCGGAGGCATAGTTGACCACCACCGCCGCGCCTTCTGCTGCCAATGCCTGGGCGACCGCGGCGCCGATTCCCTTGGATGCGCCTGTCACCAGCGCGACCTTGTCTTTCAATGTGCTCATGATTTGCTTCTTTCCCTTACAGGATTGATTGGATGACTCTGACCGGGAAAAGCCATTAGCTCCTCCGTTAGTTCCGGACTTATGAACTATTGAACTGAATTCAAGGGCCCATACATAGAATTCCATGAAACCCTTATTTCATCCCTCGATAGACGATGTGAGCGTGGCGGGGATCCTTCACGCGCTCTCAGATCCTGTTCGCGTGCAGATATTCGCAAAGATCGCCTGCGCGAAGGCGGCGCCCAGCTGCTCGAGCTTTCTGCACAGCGGCGAACGCGAGATCCCCAAGTCGACCTTGTCTCAACATTTCAAGGCGTTGCGTGAGGCGGGGCTCATCAGGGGTGAACGCTCGGGCCTCGAACTCAAGAACACTTCGCGATGCGGAGAAATCGAGCAGCGTTTTCCCGGGCTCATTCCGGCGATCATCAACGCCTACCGCATCGAACAGGCGGCGAAGGAAGCCCCCGCACGCGATCGGCGTCCGGCCGCATAAAGGTCAGACGGCGTCCGGCTCGGAGAGCGCCTGATCGATGAAGGCGTTGAGCGCCGACTTCGGCAGTGCGCCTACTTTCTGGCCCACCAGCTTGCCCTCCTTGAAGAGCAACAGCGTTGGGATGCCTCGGATGTTGAATTTCGAGGGCGTCGAGCCGTTTTCATCGACGTTTACTTTGGCAATCTTCAAGCGCCCCGCGTACTGGCTCGCCGCCTCGTCCAGCATCGGGCCGATCATCTTGCAAGGTCCGCACCATTCCGCCCAAAAATCCACCAAAACCGGTGTTTCCGCCTGAAGCACGTCGCGCTCGAAAGTCTCGTCGCTGACGTGGACCACGTTCTTTTCGCTCATGAATTCACTCCTGTTGCGAAGCACATCGCGCTGCAACTTAAGCTGGGGACGACTCCATGCAACACAAATGCCGCAAACGCATAAGGAGGGAGCGCGCCGGCATGGGTTGTAAGTCACTGGCGGCTATCGGATTCTTAATAAGAGACGGGCTTTATCCGACTGCGCGAACTCGCCCGAATGTTTACACTCTAACGACGCACTGAACTAGCCGGTAGGTTCCGGAAGACCATGCATTTCCGCCATTCGCTGATGTTATTGACGATCCTTGGCTGGGGCTCATTGGCCCATGCCGCCCCGGGAGCGTTCGACCTGCAAGGACCCGTCCTTGAGGTCAAAGTAACCCGTGCGGGTGCGGCGCTGCCGGCCGCGCAGGTGCCCAATCTCGCCCCCGGCGATCAACTCTGGATCAAGGCGGATCTGCCGCAGACCCAATCGGCGCATTACCTCATGATCGCGGCATTCTTAAGCGGTTCGACCAATCCGCCGCCCGAGAACTGGTTCTATTCCTGCAAACTCTGGACCGGCAAATGCGGTGGCGACGGCCTTAACATCACCGTCCCGCAAGGCGCCCAGCAGGTACTGCTGTTCATGGCGCCGGAAACGGGCGGGGATTTCCGCACCGTCGTGGGCGCGGTCCGCGGCCGACCCGGCGCCTTCGTCCGCACCTCCCAAGATTTAAACCAGGCGGCGCTCGATCGCTCGCGCCTGGAGCGCTTCTTGACCGCCGTGCGGCAGTTAAACCAGGGAGACCCGCAGAAACTCAAGGATGCGGCGCCGCTGCTCGCGCGGAGCCTCGCCATCAAGGTGGACGACAAATGCCTGGATCGGATCACCGAACTGCAGGCGCCCTGCCTCATGCAAGGGCAGGAATCGCTGATTTTGAACGACGGGCACAGCACTTCGATCGTCGAAGCGCTGACCTCGGGACCGGGAAGCGATCTTGCCATGGAAGCGAGCTACACGCCGCAGCTTTCCTACGGCTACTACAGCCCGTACATCGCCTCGGTGGTGGACATCGCCAAGATCTTCGATTCTTTCCGCACCGCGCAGTATCAGTACATTCCGGCGCTCGCCACGCAGCGCGGAGACAAGCTGCAGCTGGCGCTCAACACCGCGCCCTCCTTCCACAATCCCAAATCGGTGCTGGTGATCGCGCTGCCCGCGGTCGAACAGGCGCAGCTGCCGCCGCTGCACGCGGTGGATACCAAGGAGATCTACTGCATCCGCCGCTCGACGCTGGTGCTGCCGGTGGACGGCGCGCCGCTCGCCTTCTCCACCAATTATGCCCATGACCTCGTGCTCAGCCTCACGGGCCGCGACGGCAAAAGCATCGAACTACCCGCGCACGCCGATCCGGTACAGGGCGGCTATGTGGTCGACACCAAGAGCTTGGGTTCCGTCGCCCTGGGCGACAACGTGCACGCGGTGCTCAAAGGCTATTGGGGCTTCGACCCCTACGAGGGCCCGAGCTTTCGCCTCATCAACGTCCATGCCAAAGCCTGGGATCTTGCGGCGGGCGATGAGTCCGCGCTCATCGTGGGCCGCCAGGACACCGTACACCTGCAGGCCGACAGCGTGTCCTGCGTGGATAACATCATGCTCAAGGACCCGGGCGGCAAGGAACTCAAAGTCGACTGGAAGCCGACGCGGCCCGATGAAGTCGAGGTGAAGCTGCCGCTGCAAGACTCCACACCCGGCTCGATGACACTGTTGGTGACTCAGTACGGTGCCACCCAACCCGAGCCGGTCGTGATCCACACCTTTGCGGATGCCGGGCACTTCGACGGCTTCAACATTCATGCGGGCGACTTAGTCGGCATGCTGAAGGGCTCGAGGTTGGACGAGGTGGCCTCCCTCACCCTCAAGAACACGCTGTTCGTTCCCGGCGAGTTGTCGAGCAAGCACGGCGTCGATGAACTACCCATGGTGGCGCAGGATACGCAGGCGGTGGGCACCTTAAAGCCCGAGCATTTGGTCGCCGCCAAGATCACCTTGAAGGACGGGCGCACGCTCTCCGTGGCGGGCAACATCGATGTGCCGCGCCCCGCGGTGAGCTTGATCGGCATGGATGTCCAAGGCTCGGTGTCGAGCGCGGCCAGCAACATCGAACTCGCCGACCAGAGCGAACTGCCCCAGGACGCGCTGCTCACCTTCTCGCTGCGGTCCACCTCGCCGGTCACCTTCTCGCGCGATGAAAGCATCGAGATTGCGACCACCGATGAATCCTCCGCGGTCACCTTGAATGTCGCCAACGGCGGTATGGTGCTGGAAAACGCGCAGGTAGCGGTGGTGACGCTAAATCCTGCCAAGGCATTCGGCGGCTCGGCGTTCGGCCCGCTGCAGTTCCGGGTGACTGCCAAGGGCGTGGTCGGCGATTGGCTGCCGCTCGCGAATCTGGTGCGGCTGCCCACCCTGAAGGAATTGAAGTGTCCCGCGACGCAAGAGCTTGCCTGCAAACTCACCGGCAGCAACCTCTTCTTGATCGAATCTGTCTCGAGCGATCCCAAGTTCGCCGACGCCGTTAAAGTGCCCGACGGCTTTTTGGGCACTGCGCTGCCGGTGCCACACCCGAAAAGCGGCCAGCTGTACGTGAAGCTGCGCGATGATCCCTCGGTGATCAATCCCACGGCGCTCACCGCGCAGGAAATTCCGCCCTCGCCGGAAGAGGCGACCCGTGCCGCGGCGCGAAGCTCCGCCCTGAAGAGCGAAAATCAGCCGCTGCCGCCCACCACCCAGACCCAGGCGCCCGCGGCCGCGCCCAAAGAACCGCAGCCGCCTTAATCTCCGAGCGCCTCGAGGCGCAAGGTCAAAAAGCGTCGCTCGGGATCCAGACTTGCCGTCGACAAGGCCGCGCGGTAGGCCTCGCGCGCTTCCCCACAGCGACCGAGTTCGGACAGGAAGCGCCCTCGCGCCGCGTGCAGCAGGTGGTAACGATCGAGCGTGCCCCGCGCCGCCAGCGAATCCAGAAGATCCAATGCGCGCGCCGGACCCTCCACCATGGACAGCGCCACCGCGTGATTGAGCTCCACCACGGGCGTCGGTTCGAGCCGCAACAGCACCTCATAAAGGCCCACGATCTGCGGCCAGTCGGTCTCTGCGCTGCTTGCCGCGCGAACGTGCAGCGCCGCGATCGCGGCCTGCACAGTATAGCTGCTCACCCGCTGCGGCAGTGACAGCGCGCGCTCCACGAGGTTTAAGCCAGCCGCGATCTTCGCGCCATCGAAGAGCCTGCGGTCCTGATCCTCCAAAAGCACCAGCTCTCCTTGCGCCGAGACGCGCGCGGCACGGCGCGCATCGTGCAGCAGCATGAGCGCATTCAAGCCGAGCACCGCCGCACGATCGGGGAGCAGTGCATCGATCAAGGCGCCGAGGCGCTCGGCCTCGGCACAAAGTTCCACATCGATGAGCCGGTCTCCGGCGGTGGCCGCATAGCCTTCGGTGAACACGCTGTACACAACGTTGAGCACGCCTTCGATGCGTTGATCGAGCGCGGCGGGCTCCGGCGTTTCATAAGGGATGCGCGCCTCGCGGATTTTCTTCTTGGCTCGCACCAGACGCTGCGCCATGGTGTCCTCGGCCACCAGAAAGGCGCGCGCCACTGCGGGAGTCGAGAGCCCGCACACTTCCCGCAAGGTCAGCGCCACCCGGGCCTCCGCATTCAATGCGGGGTGGCAACAGGTGAAGATGAGGCGTAGCCGATCGTCGCCGAAAAAATCCTCGCCCACCTCGCTGGCAGGCGGCTCGGCCAGGCCGACGATTTCCCGGGGCACGATCCGGCTGCGAAACACTTGGTCGCGCCGCAGCCGATCGACGATGCGATAGCGACCCGCACTGATGAGCCAGGCGGCCGGGCGATCCGGAATGCCGTTCGCCGGCCACTGGTTGAGCGCCGCGGCGTAGGCTTCCTGCCGGGCCTCCTCGGCGAGGTCGAAATCGCCCAGCAGGCGGATCAGGGTCGCGAGCACCTGAGCCGCCTCCCGGCGAAAGATCTCGTCGAACGGAAGCGTCAGCTCATCGACCAAACGGGCCGCACCTCGACACTGCCGTCGCGGGCGCTCGGGATGCGCGCGGCGATGGCGATTGCCTCGTCGAGATCCTTGGCATCCACCAGGTAGTAGCCGCCCAATTGCTCGCGCGTCTCGGCGAAAGGTCCGTCGGTGGTCGCCGTCTTGCCGTTCCGCACGCGCACCGTGGAGGCAGTGGTGGTCGGCTTCAACCGATCGGCGGCCTTGAACTTGCCAGATTGAACCAGGCCTTTCGTGAACTCGCCGTATTCCTGGTTCAACGTGCCCAGGGCCTCTTGGGACATGCTCGCGTAGTGCTGCTCGTTCGTATAAATCAACAGAAGGTAATTCATGGCCTTTCCCATATTGCGGCGTAATTGCCGTTCCTTAGTCGAACGGCAGTGCGCCGTTTCGACAGCCCGCCGCGTTTTTTTGTCGCGGTAAAGGCAGCGCCTACTTTACGCGCCCTCGGCCACTTTCAAAGAGCCCGCCCGCTCGGCGGCCAACTTGACCTCGCGCGTGCCCCGCTCGAGCGCCTTGGCCATGCGCTGATTCACCGCCGCCAGGATCTCAGGACGTGCCAGATCCGGCCTGCCTGCATTGAAGGGCGGCTCGGGTGCATATTCGAATCCGAGCTGCAGCGCCTGTGCGTAGTCGGCGCCCGCCACTTCCGCCGCCACGGTAAGCGCGAAGTCGATGCCCGCGGTCACCCCACCTCCGGTGATCAAGTTGCCGTCGCGCACCACCCGCGCTGCATCGGGAATCGCGCCGAACTCGCTGAGCAGATGCCGCCAGTGCCAGTGACAGGCGGCACGCTTGCCGGCGAGTAGCCCAGCGGCGCCTAAGATCAAGGAGCCGTTGCACACCGAGGTGATGTAACGGGCGGTGCGCGCGAGCCTGCGGATCTCGCCGGTGAACCCCTCGCGAAGCGCCGCCTGGCTCGCAGAAAAGCCGCCCGGTACGCACAAAAGATCGCAGCGCTCGACCTCCCTCAAGGGCGTGGTGCGCGCGAACACCAGCCCTGCCTCGGCTTCGATCTCCCCGCCGGCCTCGGAGGCGAGAATGACGTGGGCGTTGGGAAGTCGGCAGAGGATCTGATGCGGGCCGGTGAAATCGAGATGCGTAAGTCCCGGAAACAATGCAAATACGAGCGTGAATGGCTGTTCCATGACGAATCCTTGCGGTGAGGTTGACACAGGCACGCTAACAGTCGACAGTGCGTCCTAAATGCCATTAATCCCTCAAAAAAGGACAACGTGCACAGTGGCGGTGCTGGTGTTCGAAGATTTCCAGCTCTTGGACGCCACCGGCCCCATTGCCGCGTTCGAAATGCCGAACCGGGGCGCGGAAGTTTGTCCTTACGAGATTCGAATTATTTCTCGCGACGGCGGCGCGGTGCGAAGTTCTGCGGGCGCCGTGCTCTTGAGCGAACCTTGGTCCTCTGCCTCGTACGACACCCTGATGGTGGTGGGCGGGCAAGGCACCTATGGAGCGGCCACCTGCGCGAAGACCCTCGCCTTCGTGCGCGCGGCCGCAGAGCGCGCACGTCGCGTGGTAAGCGTCTGTTCGGGGTCCTATGTACTGGCCGCGGCGGGACTTCTGGAGGGACGGCGGGCCACCACGCATTGGGAGCGGGCGCAGGATTTCCAGCGCCGCTTTCCCAACGTCCGTGTGGAAGCGGACCGGATTTTCATCCGCGACGGCGCCCTCTGGACCTCCGCCGGAGTCACGGCGGGTATCGATCTGACCCTCGCGCTCATCGCTGAGGACTTGGGCGAACCGGTGGCCAAGGCGGCCGCCCAGCAGTTGGTGGTGTTCTATCGGCGGCCCGGCGGGCAGTCGCAGTTCTCTGCGCTGCTTGCCCTGCATCCGCAGTCCGATCGGCTCGCGCGCTCGCTCTCGTTTGCGCGGCAGAACCTCGGCTCCGCGCTCAGCGTGGAAGATCTTGCACGGGCTGCAAACTTGAGCACTCGCCAGTTCTCTCGGGCTTTCCTCAAAGAGACCGGCCACACGCCGGCCAAGGCCATCGAACGGTTGCGCATCGAGGCGGCGCGAAGCGACATCGAGTCGAGTGCCTTGAGCATGGAACGGGTGGCGAAGCGTGCGGGTTTTTCCGATCCCGAACGTATGCGGCGTGCTTTTTTGCGCGCCTTCGGCACGCCTCCGCAGGCCTTGCGGCGCGCGGCCAACGAGGCACGCGGCGGCAAAGGGACGATGTAAATCAGGAACTTAACACCCCTAAACGGGTCGTAACTTGAACACAATCATTAACTTATGTTTGATGCGTTGGCCGCTGGCTTGTCTTTGGCCCTTGGCCGTAAGATCTTAACCGCCCGGTTTTAAATTCCCACCATATATAAAGAGGGTTCCCGATGAAGGCTTGGATACCGCTTACCCTGGTTCTGGCACTAGGCGCTGCCGCGCAAGCACAGGCAGATTGCAGCTACCCGAAATCACCCGAAACGCCACCGGACGGCAATACCGCAACCAAGGATCAAATGATAGCGGCTAAGCATGACTTCGATCGCTACAACGGCGAGATGAACAGCTATCTCGATTGCCTGAAGCTCGAGTCCGACAGCGCCATGCCCAAGGATCCTTCAAAGCTCTCGCCGGAAGAAAAGAAAAAGGCCGACGAGAAGTTGAAGATCCTGGCGCAGAAGAACAATGCGGCCGTGGATGAACTGCAGGCCGTCGTCGGCCGGTTCAACGAGCAGCTGAGGATCTTCAAAGCGAAACAGCAGAAGAGCTAAGGAATGACGGCGGCGGCTTTCGAATGCCGCCGCCCCCCTATGCAGGCGAGCACGCTCATCACTCCGCGTCTGGCCGAAGAGGCGATCTACTCTCGGTTGACGTGCCTACCGATCGAATCGTTGCCGCTCACGCAGTGCGTGGGCGGCACGCTGCGCGAGAACGTCTATGCGGAACGCGATCAGCCGCCCTTCGACCGCGTCACCATGGACGGCATCGCGGTGGACAGCGAGGCGCTGCGCCGCGGATTGAAACGATTCAAGGTGCAGGGCATTCAGGCGGCCGGCGCGCCGGCCATGAAGCTCGCCAGCGTCGAGGAAGCCATCGAAGTCATGACTGGCGCCATTCTCCCGGTCGGCAGCGATTGCGTGATTCCGGTGGAGCAGCTGGAGGTCAGCGAGGGCTACGCAGCGCTAAGATCCAGCGCAGTACACCCGCCCTTTCACAACATTCACCGCCGCGGCAGCGATACGCGCCAGGGGCATCTGCTATTGGAAGCGGGCACGCTGTTGCGCGCCCCGGAAATCGCGGTGGCGGCATCCGCCGGAATGGCGCGGGTACGCGTCAGCAGCCAGCCGGCCATCATGGTGATGTCGACGGGAGACGAACTGATTGAACCCGGCGATCCCATCGCCGATTACCAGGTGCGCCGTTCCAACGCGTACGCGGTCGCCGCCACCCTGCGCCGGCGCGGCTTCGGGCGCGTGGGCGATGATCACGTGCCGGACGACGAGGCAGTTCTTGCCGAGCGGCTGGGATTGCACCTCACCACGCATGAAGTGGTGGTGCTCTCCGGCGGCGTGTCCATGGGCAAATTCGATCTGGTGCCGAAGGTGCTGAAGCAGCTGGGCGTGGATGAGGTGTTTCACACCGTCGCGCAGCGCCCGGGGAAGCCCATGTGGTTCGGCATCGGCCCGCAGGGCCAGGCGGTGTTCGGACTGCCCGGCAATCCGGTATCGACGCTCGTGTGCCTGATCCGCTACGTGATCCCCGCCATCGCCGAAGCCATGGGCACGAAGCGCGGCGCGCCCGAGCGCCTGGCGCTCGCGACGCCCGTGACATTCCAGCTTCCGCTCACCTATTTTCTGCCGGTGAGCATCGAGCACGACGACTGGGGCCGAGCTTGGGCGGCGCCCAAACCGACGAATGGTTCGGGCGACTTCTTGAGTCTTGCCGCGACCGACGGTTTCGTGGAACTGCCCCCGGGCCCGAACACCTACCCGAAAGGCTTCGTGACCAGCGTGTACCGCTGGTAAACCCCATGTCCGCGCGCGTTCACGACATCAAGGGTTCCTCGAACCCCCTCGACCGTCTCGGCAGACCTCTGCACGATCTTCGCATCTCGGTGATGGACCGCTGCAACTTCCGCTGCCCCTATTGCATGCCGAAGGAGAAGTTTCACGAGAACTACCAGTTCTTGAAATCGCAGGAGCGCCTGTCGTTCGAGGAGATCGTGCGCCTGTCGCGCCTATTCGCATCCCTCGGCGTGAAGAAGCTCAGGCTCACGGGCGGCGAGCCGTTGCTGCGCGCGAACCTGGCTGAGCTTATCGGCGATCTGTCCAGCATTGCCGGCGTCGAGGACACGGCGCTCACCACCAACGGAGTGCTCTTGGCCAAGCACGCGGTGGACCTTGCCGCCAACGGCTTGAAGCGCGTGACGGTGAGCTTGGATACGCTCGATCCCAAAATCTTCGCGCAGATGAGCGGCGGCTATGCACAGCTCGAGCAGGTGCTCGCCGGCATCGAGGCGGCCATCGATGCGGGCCTGGCGCCCATCAAGGTGAATGCCGTCATCGAGCGTGGTGTCAACGATCAGGGCGCGCTCGATCTGGTCGAACGGTTTCGCGGCCGGCCGGTGATCGTGCGTTTCATCGAGTTCATGGACGTGGGCAACCGCAACCACTGGCGGCCCGACATGGTGGTGCCGTCGCGGGAACTCGCGGCGCGCATCGGCGATCGCTGGCCCATGCACCCGGTGTCCGAGAACTATCACGGCGAGGTCGCCAAGCGCTGGCGCTTCGATGATGGGAAGGGCGAGATCGGCTTCATTTCCTCGGTGACCCAGCCCTTCTGCGGCGCCTGTTCGCGCGCGCGCCTCTCCTCCGAGGGCCGCTTCTACACCTGTCTCTTCGCCACCCAGGGGTTGGACCTGCGTGCGCCGCTGCGCACCGGTGCGAGCGATGCGGACATCTTGAATCTCATCAAGAACACCTGGCTCGGCCGCACCGACAGATACAGCGAACTGCGCGAGGAGCTTCGCCAGGGCGAGCACACCAAGAAGATCGAGATGTACTACATCGGCGGCTAGCATGAGCTTCTCCCACATCGATGCCGAGCAGCGCCCCACCATGGTGGATGTCAGCGGCAAAGCGGCCACCCGGCGCAGCGCGGTCGCGGAGGCGCGGGTGCATTTCCCGAGCGAGGTTGCAGGGGCTCTGAGGGAAAGCGGCCTGCGCTCGCCCAAAGGCGCGGTGTTCGACACGGCCATCGTCGCCGGCGTGATGGGCGCCAAACGCACTCACGATCTCATCCCGTTCTGCCATCCCTTGGGGCTCGAGAGCTGCAAGATCGTCATCGACCTAGAGGAGGATGTCGCCGTGATTCGCTGCACCGTGAGCGTGCATCACAAAACCGGCGTGGAAATGGAGGCGCTCACCGGCGCCAGCATCGCGGCGCTTACCGTCTACGATATGTGCAAGGCGCTCTCGCACGGCATTGTGATCGGCGACATCAGACTCATATCCAAAGACGGCGGCAAGCGGCCGTACAGCGGAGAATCCGAGTGATGCCCCCCCTCAAGGGCCTTATCCTCGCCGGCGGCGCCTCAATGCGCATGCACAGCGACAAGGCGGCGCTGCAATATGGCGGCAGCACGCAGCTGGAGCGGGTGTTCAACCTCGCGCGCGAGCATTGCGAGGCCTGTTACGTGTCGGTGCGCCCCGATCAGGCGAACGATCCGGTGCGAAAGCCCTACCCCCTCATCGTCGATCAGGTGCCGGGCGAGGGGCCGATCGTCGGCATCCGCTCGGCCTTCTTGACCCATCCATCCGCCGCTTGGCTGGTTCTGGCCTGCGACCTGCCGTTCTTGTCGGGCGCTGCCTTGAAGACCTTGAAGGCCGAACGCGATGCTTCCCGCATGGCCACCGCCTACCTGAGCGCGCACGACGGCAAACCCGAACCCCTGGCGGCGATCTGGGAGCCGGCCGCCGCGGCAGCGCTGGCCGCCTACGCCAAAGACGGGGGGCACTGCCCGCGAAAGTTTTTGATGCGCCACGAGGTGAAGGTCCTGTCCGCCGCCGACGACCGCGCGCTCGACAACGTCAATACGCCGGAGGAATACGCCGAGGCGCGCGCCGTGCTCAAGGCGGCACCATGAATCTTCGCATCCAATATTTCGCGTTGCTTCGCGAACAGGCCGGCCGTTCCGAGGAGATGATCGAGTCCGCCTGTGCGACGCCCGCCGAACTCTACGGAGAATTGAAATCGCGGCATAGCTTCACGCTGGCGCTCGAACAGCTGAAGGTCGCCATCAACTCCGAGTTCTCGGAGTGGTCGAAGCCCTTGAAAGCCGGCGATGCGGT
>DASXOQ010000133.1:0-1999 GCA_036494165.1 Steroidobacteraceae bacterium | reverse complement strand
TGTGGTCCATCGCCAATGAGTGGACCAGCGCAATGCGTGGTGCGGTGTCGCTGTTGCGATACAGCCGATAGATGATGCGCGTACCATCCGCCGCGCGTGCGTGTCCGGTGTCGCTGCTCACTCATCCTCCCACAACGTTTTGCCGTCCGCCATCGCCGACGAGCCCGCTGCGACTACGCCCCTGGCCTCCGCCAAGGACACGCTGTTCCGCGTATCGTCGACAGATAGAAACCTTGCCGAGGCGTGTCAATCCCTCAGTGTACTCCCTAAATTCAAATGCAATCAGATAATGATTTTGAAGTCTCGCATCGATGATGCAATGCAACATCCCGCACATGAACGCGATGCAATGTGCGCAAGCGAGCAACCAATGCGCGCGCGAGCAGGATGTGATGCAAAGAATGACATTGCGTGGCCGCAGACACGTCGCAGTCGAACGCATCATGCAACGGCATGCGATGCGCCCCTTGTTGTCAGCGCTCACGACTGGAGAGTGCCATCGGAGAATTTCCGTCGCGCGATCGTGATGATCGAGAGCATGAACGTGATCGGCAACGTCATTCTCTCGACCATGACATGCTTTTGTTCGCGGCGGCTGACCGCGGAGCTGGTTGTGGCTGTCGGGGTGGGCGCGGGGGTGGCCTGGGCGGCCGGCATTCGATCGTTCGCAGGAGCGAGGCTCCTGCGGAATGAAGTCCGCAATGGGGCGCGGTTGACGGTGCGGTTTGCCGGTCTTGGCCACGCCGGCGCCCGGCGCACACGGTGGAGGACTGTGTCTTGTACCTACTTTCAATGCGGGCGCGGTGCAGGTAAACCGTAGCCGCGCGAGACGACCCCGTAGCTCAGCCGGATAGAGCATCAGCCTTCTAAGCTGAGGGTCGCTGGTTCGAATCCAGCCGGGGTCGCCAGCGCCACAGTCTAAAACCCAAGCAAAACAAATACTTTGCAGCCACTGGCGCGTTCCGCTCGCGCGAGGACAAATCAGAACGAAATAGGATCGAAAGGGCTGTACGGGGATTTTCCGGGACCGAAAGTCCCGGAAAAAGTCCCGGACGGTTCCGTGCCCCGGCGGCGATCATTTCGAACCTTCTCCCGCCTTGTCGGCGCGGCTCGCCTTGCGCGCTTCCATCGCCGCGGCGGTCGCTTCCATGCCCGCGCGCACGAGCTCGGCAACACGGTCCGGGGTGATGGCTACCGCTATCGGGGTGGCAGATTCTTTCAGACCACAGGCCGCGCCAACTATCGCCGCATGGGCCAGAAGTGCGGCGTCGATTTCGAAGGTCATCCCGAACTCGTCCTCTCGGCCGAGCATGCGCTCAAGCCAGCGCTCGCCGAATGGACAGAAGGCAATCTCAACGCCGCGGCGGACCGCGACGACATCGTGACCATCACAAAGCGCATCAACGGCGGGACCAATGGTCTCGACGATCGGCGCGCCTGGTTCCGGAAGATCAAGCCGCTTCTGGCTGCATGATCGGTGAGCGCGCCGACTAGTCCAGCGGCGCGCTGATTGCCCATTCCAGTCTTATGGCCAGATCGTCGAAGCCGTCCCGCCTCAGTTGCGAAGCAAGATCTTTGGCCATGTCCTCGTCCAGAGAAACGGCCTTGCGTCCGGTGCATTCGACCAAGATCCGCCGCGCGGCCGTCCCGGCTTTGGTGGGAGTCATGGCCGCGATTTCCGTGCTGAGGCCGTACTTAACGAGAAGCGCCTGCAGGGATGCCATCCCGACAAAATAGCAGCAATCCGAAACGCTGAAAACCCGCGCCCGGCCGGGGCGCAATTCAAATCTCAACAAGGAAATCGTGTCTTGAATTTCGATTTGATCATACTGCTCTTCGGCCTAGTGCTTGTGGCGGCTCCCCGAACGCCATGGAATGGTTTTGATTGACGGTTGCGTTCCCGCAGCCCTCATGCCGGCACTCTTGGCCTTGATGGAAACGGCCGGCGTAGCAATCACGCACAACGATGAGTCCGTGGCGAACGGGTAGCGCCAACCTC
>DASXOQ010000132.1:0-1811 GCA_036494165.1 Steroidobacteraceae bacterium | reverse complement strand
TTCGGGCCGTCGGCCGTCATGACCCGGAAGGTCGCGTTGGGCAGCTTGTCTCCGACGTTGATTGGCATGAGGCTCCTCGTTGGCGTGACCGATTGCGTGTCAGGAAGCGGTAATTACGCCCTTACGCGCGTCTAGTCGAGGTGGGTCTTCACCTCGAGCGGCCGGTCGCCTCCGACAAGCGTGAAGGTGAGATCGAACTGGCCCTTCGGATCGACGCCCGGCGGCAGGCCGTCGAGCTCGAATGCGAAATGTTGATGCCCTGCGGGTGCGCCTTGCGCAGGCTTCGGGATGGGCAGCGCCCACTCTGGCGAGGGGCCTTCAACGAACAACTGGATTGGTTTGCCGGCGGGCGCGGTGAGATCGACCATCACCAGCGGCTTTGGTCCGTTGTTGACGCGGCGCGCAGTCAGCCCAACATCAGCTGCCGGCACCAGTTCAGGCACTTGCGCTTGGGCGCTCTTGAGCGCGGCATCCTCGCCGCTCGTTCCCGCGTTGAGTGGAAGCTCGACGCGACCTTCCGCCGGAACGCAAAGTTTTTCGCAGACAGCATATTCGGCCTTGAGACGAAGCTGCACCGGCTTGCCCGGCGTCGCCGCGGTCACCACGACAGGAAAGATCACGCCGCCTTCGTATCCAAGCGACTGTCCGCCCTCATCGCTGTGCAGACTCGGTGCCGGGTAGAGCACTTTGGCTGACTTGAGATTCTCCGAGCCTGAGAAATCGAAGCGCGGAGGTACACCGGAATCGCCGGGATAACGCCAGTAGGTGTGCCAGCCCGGCCGCATCTTGATTTCGATGCCGGCGTGCAGCTGCGTCGCTCCGCTCGCGTTACTGCCGGCGATCAGACGCAGGGCCGAACGGGTATCGTCGCTCCACGCCGAGGCATCGGCGGCTCGCGCAGCGCTTACAAGTGAGATGGCGAGGCTGCCGGTCACAAATGTTGTGCACAGGGTCTTCGCAATTATATGCATGATTATCGCTCTATTCGGTACTTGCGTGCCGTGCCACTGAATTCCCTGTGACTGGAGGGTGATCTCAATTTAAGCAAGACAGCCATTTCGCCACAATTTTTAGGTCGAATCTGATGGTGGTCGAGTGAACTTTCCGCTGCACGCGTCGTTTGCAAAGAGACGCCGATCGGGTAACCTTTCGCCATGAAAAACTCACCTGCACTGGACGATTCCGGCTCCGCCCGAGGCTATCTGGACGGTCAGATGCTGATCGCCATGCCCGCCATGAGCGACGAACGCTTCGCGCGTACCGTGATTTACGTCTGTGCACACTCCACCGAAGGCGCCATGGGCATCATCGTCAACCAGCCGGCGCAGAACATCAAATTCCCCGATCTGCTTGTACAACTCGAGGTCATCCCCGCAACCGAGCGCATCCAGCTCCCGACCCAGGCCGAGGACGTGAAGGTTCTCAAAGGCGGGCCGGTCGAGACCGGACGCGGTTTCGTGCTGCATTCGGCCGATTTCTTCATCGAGAACTCGACCTTGCCGATCGACGAAGGCATCTGCCTCACCGCGACCCTCGATATCCTCAAGGCGATCGCGCGCGGCAACGGGCCAGAGAACGCCATTCTCGCGCTCGGTTATGCCGGTTGGGCGCCGGGTCAGCTCGAGGAGGAGATCCAGCAGAACGGCTGGCTGCATTGCGATGCCGATCCAGAATTGATCTTCGGCAGCGACGTCGGCGGCAAATACGAAAAAGCGCTGCGCAAAATCGGAATCGATCTCGGCATGCTGTCGAGCGAAGCCGGACACGCGTAGACCGTCGTCGCGCCGTTATTTCGCCGACGGTGACGCTGT
>DASXOQ010000131.1:0-103170 GCA_036494165.1 Steroidobacteraceae bacterium | reverse complement strand
CAGACTGTGACGTTACACGGCGACCTTCGCGGCCTGAATGCTGCCGGTTTTCTCCGGAACATCGACGCTCGCCAACAGCGCTCGGCTAAGTTTGTCGAGCGCCTCGGTGAACAGCTTGTCCGAAATCACCAGCGGGAAAAGCAGCCGGACGGTGTTTCCATAAACTCCGCACGTCAGGAGTACCAGGCCATCGTCGATGGCTCGAGAGGTCACCTTCTTCGCGGCATCCGCATCGGGTGTGCGGTCGCTCTTCACTATGTCGAAGGCAATCATGGCACCAGGACCGCGAACGTTTGCGATCTGAATCCCGGACGACGAGCCCATCAGCGCGCTCAGATGTTCCTTTGCTTTTTGCCCTAGGTGATGCGCCCGCTCCAAAAGCTTCTCTTCCGCGATCACATCCAGCACCGCCAAACCCGCGGCGCACGCAACGGGGTTGCCGGCGAACGTTCCCCCGAGTCCGCCGGGTTCCACCGCATCCATGATCGGTGCGCGTCCGACGACACCCGATAAGGGCAGCCCTCCGCCGATTGATTTTGCGAAGGTGACCAGATCTGGCTCAACACCAGAATGCTCGATGGCAAACATCTTGCCGGTGCGCGCAATGCCCGACTGAACTTCATCGGCTATGAGCAATATGCCGTGCCGGTCGCAGATGGAACGGAGCTGGCGCAGTAACTCATGTGGGGCCGGAAGAAAGCCGCCCTCGCCTTGAACGGGTTCGATGATGATTGCGGCCACATCGCTTGGCCCCACGTCGGCCTTGAACAGGTACTCCAGCGCCTCGAGCGATTTCTGAATGCTCGCCGGAGAGTCAGCTGGAAACGGTATGTGATAAATACCCGGCGGAGAAATGCCGAAGCCCTGTTTGTACGGCATGACTTTGCCGGTAAGACCCATTGTCAGAGTGGTTCGACCATGAAACCCTCCTGCGAAGGCGATGACTGCCGATCGGCGCGTTGCCGCTCGCGCTATCTTGACGGCGTTCTCGACGCACTCGGCTCCGGTCGAAAACAAAATAGTCTTGGCAGCGCCGGCGAACGGCGCGAGCTTATTCAATTTTTCGCACAGAGCGATATACGGTTCGTAGGCAATGACCTGAAATGCCGTGTGCGCGTAGTGATCCAATTGCTCGCGGACTGCCTTCCAAACCTTCGGGTGGCAATGCCCGACGTTCAAGACGCCGATGCCGCCCGCGAAGTCGATGTAGCGTTTTCCTTCCACATCCCAGATTTCCGCACCTGCTGCCCGTTGCGCGAATATCGGAAAGGCGGTTCCCACCCCGCGCGGTACAGCGGCCGATCTACGATTTAGCAGGTCTTTGTTGGTGGTCATTGCTGAATGCTCCTCGTGTTCCATGCGCGGCTCAGGACGGATTTGGGCCAAGTCCTAATGAGTTGCGCGCTCCTGCAGTTTACCTGTCACTGCGTGCGCTTGGAGGATGCTTTGACACGCACCTCGACCTGAACGATCTGTCTCCCGCCTCCCGCCTCCCGGCACCCAGCAACTCGGAACATTCATGTGCGAGGGGCATTGAGGGGGATGGAGATACGGTATGGCTCCCGGGTAATTCCAGGGACTTGATAGCATTGAGTTTTTTCCTCCGCGCCCGCTTTTCTTGAACCACACCGAGAGTCCTGTAACTATCTATGTATGGGTAGCGTGTTCGAAGCCGCTGGCGGAGTTGTTGGTTTGCGCAGCCTTGCCGAGGCTTGGCACCGTCGCGTCATGGCCGATGAAGTGGTGAGTCATGCCTTCAGCCACGGATTCAAGCAGGACCATACCGAGCGGCTCGCCGCCTATTGGGCCGAGGCACTTGGCGGACCCAGCACATATTCCGAGTCCTACGGCGACGAAACCCGTGTCGTTCAGATGCACAGCGGCAAAGGGCCTCACGAAGAAATGGATCAACATGCGATCGCCTGCTTCGACCAGGCTCTAGTCGATGCCGGTCTGGCGAAGGACGACACGCTGAGACAAGTACTTCATGATTACTTCGCCTGGGCGACTACAAGCATGGCGCGCTATCCCGGATCGACCAAGCAAGTGCCCGGCGGACTTCGGATTCCGTGCTGGTCGTGGGATGGGCTGCAGCCTTAAGGTGCAGGACTAGATTGGATCAGGCGGCAGGAATCGGACCTGCGTGGGCCGCGTTCAGAGCGGAGCTGGGATGCCAGCAACCTACGCCTGAGTGAACTGGCGATGTAGCAGTAGGTGCAATCGCAAGTAGGACTAGAGTGAAGAACATGCAGCTCGGCGACCGAGCTGAGTTCCGACTCTAACGTTCTGAATACGATTTCTTCGGCGCGCCAGTGTGGCTCTAAGTGGCCGAGCGTGAAGTGCTCGAAGGCATGCTGGACTGAATCAATGCCGCATTACGCCCGCGGCTCAACGGCAACGGCGAGGCCTCCTTGAGGTCCTCTTCCGCCACTGTATCAGCGGGAAGTTCTTGTGATCGAGGATGGAGAGGGAACATCTCTTGGATTTTCCCCGCAGAAACCAGGTCCAGGATCTGGGCCTCACTATAGGTGCTTAGGCGTGTAACGGCCTCTACCACCGCCCCCAAAGTCGCGGGTGCGTTAGCTTCTAACTTAATGGATTCACTCATAAAATCGCCCGCTGTAGAGCTGAAGTTCGATACTCAGTGAGACACTATACGTCCATCGCCCTTATAGCCCTAACGACTGGGGTCCAGTGTTTGAGCCAGCATTTCAGCGGTGGTTTCATCCGCATAGAAAAAGCGCCCGTCGTTCTTTCGTTTGACGCCCGTGGGCAATATCGCCGCGGAGGCGAGCTGCCTCAACCCGCAATTGCTGTAGACCTTGAGTAGAGCGCCCCCACCTGCGGCAGCGGCATGCAAACCGATTCGACCGTCGAGACTTAAGTTCTGGCTCAAAATAATCGCGTTGTCGATGAACGCGCGCGCGAGGGCTGGCGGATCGCTCATCCCAAAATCGGTCTGGAGCACTCCCGAATCTGCAGCACTGATGAACCAGACGAAGCTCGATTGCAGCGCGCGGTTTGAGTAAGGTACGGATAGCTCTGTATCAGGATGGACATACCGACTCGAAGAAAGCGCCCGCCGTCGGTGCGAGCCCAGATCACGAGCGGCCGACAGGAGCGACGCTTCGCCAGTTGCACCAGATGACACATCGGCAGGAGCACCGACCAGGACCAGAAGCGATCCGCACGAGAAGGCATGCCCGCGTGCTTGGGTCCCAGCCTCGCGTAGCTGCGGCGCCGATCGCCAATGTGCTGCCCATTTAGGTTGACGCGTGGTCTTTTGCCTGCAGAGTCGCGACGAGATCTGCACTTCGAATCGTGAAACCGAAGCAGAAACGAACATTGAACAGAGTCGCCTGCAGGCAGAAATCCGGAGAACTGGTGGCGGTGCAGTCCTCAAGGAGCACCGTGTCATAGCCGAGAAAGTTTGCATCCATGAGGGTAGCGAGTACGCAGTGGTCTGCGTTTACGCCGGCGAAAAGCAGCGTCTTGATGCCGAGGTTACGCAGAATCGCATCGAGTGGCGTATCCCAAAAGCCGCTGATACGGTGCTTGTCAAGAAATAAATCCTCGGGTCGGCTATCGAGTTCGCCCACTATCGCGGCCCCCCACGAGCCTTTCTCCAGGACTCCGCGCGGGGAGTCGCGGCGATCCGAGTTTCCCTTAGGAATATCGGCAAGCCCTGTTCCGCAGCCGACGCGATTGAATGGATATCGCGTGACCGGCGACAGGTTCGCGCGGTCTGCCCTCACACCCCAATTGACCCAGACGATCGGAATCTGGCGGCTCCGCAGCGAACCGATAACTTGGTTGATGGGATCGAAGAGCTTGCGGGCCGGGCTCACATCCGCACCGAGCGAGTCCATCCAGCCGCCGCGGCTGCAGAATTCGTTCTGCATGTCGACCACGAGAAGCGCCGTCTTGTTGGCATCGATTACGATGTTCTCCGGCTGCGCAGGAATCGCGATCGGCGCTACCGACATCGCCGGCCGGGTCATATCGACGGCCGAGGAACTCAATCGATAGTGATCACGGCGCGGGTTGCCAAGAGCGCTCCACGGCGGCGGGTCGGCTTCGTGAGTCATAGGTTTCTCGCTGCAGTGAGCTTTGTGCCCTTTGGGACTGAAGGGCTGAAGAACTCGAACTCAATCATTAAAAGCGATACGCCAGATCGATTCCGCACTGGGCGGGCTTGTTGGGATACCCCACATCCCGGCCCAATCCCGTCGCCTGACTCGGATCGTAGGTGTCGTAAGCCCGGGTATCGAAGATATTTCGCCCCCAAAGACTCGCCGTCCAGCGCGCGTTCTTGACGCCGACGCTCGCGTTAACGTACGTCTTCGCTCCCTGCACATCCTCATTGTCGATGTACCAGTACACCTTGCTGAGATACTGAAGGTTGGAACTGACGAAGACAGACCAGTTCCCCTCGAGCGGATGGGTGTAGTCGGCACCCGCTTGGACCGTGTAGTCATTCGCGCGCGGGGTCTGATTGCCGACGAATTGAGGAAACACAGAAAACGAATCGATCCGCGGCACCGATGCGCCGACGTTCACGAACAGCCCGAGTCCCGTGAGGGGGGTAAACCGGGTTTCGAGTTCGCCGCCGGTGACGCGCACATGGTCGATGTTGCCGGTGACGGGGGATGCCGTCGCAAAGTCGATGTACGAATACTGATAGTTCGACACATTGCCCGTGAACACGTCGCCGTTCACGGTGAGGCGCCGGTCGAGCCACTGCGTCTTGAAGCCCAATTCGAAGTTTCTGAGCGTTTCATCGGAGAATATCGGAACGGAAAAGTTCGGCTGGTTGAAGCCGCCCGAGCGAAAACCGACGCCATAGGTGGCGTAGAGGAGCGCTTCGGGGTTGTATTTGTAAGTCGCGGTGAACTTAGGCTGAACCTTGTCGAACGTGGCCTCGCGCTCGGTGTTGGCATTGAGATTTATCTGCCGGCGCTGGTCTTTGTCATAGCGCACTCCCGCAGTGAGCGAAAGGCTCGACAGGATGTCGTAGTCGAACTGCGTCGAGATGCCGTAGTCCTTGCGCTTGTTGTCGGCCGAGCTCGATACCAGGAGCAGGTTCGGATTAAAGGGGTCCGTCGCAGAGTGGCCGGTGTCGGCAAAGATGTTAGTGCTCAGAAGTTGGCTCGAGTCGAGGAAGTCCGCACTTACCAGCCAGCGGAGCGGTTGGTTGTTCGCACTCACCAGCCGCAGGTCTTGGCTCAAGATGCGATTGCCGGAAGGTTGATTGTCGCCCACCTGAAACACTTGAGGACTTTGAACGGGATTGGTGAAGTCAACGTCGCTTATCTGATGTTCGGAGATCCGTGCATATCCAGTAACCGACGTCAGAGTCGCGAATCCCAGGTTGGCCTCGAGCTTGGCGTCGAGAAATCCGGAATAGCCGGCATCCACGTTTGGGAAATTGAATTGGGGATCGACGAACTGGTTGGGGTTGGCTGAGAAGACGGGTGCGAAGAAGGTGGTACCCGCACGAAACGCGCCATACTGTCCGATGAGATCCAGCTTGACGTCCTCACTCAACCGGATTTGCAGGTCACCCCGCAGGCTCCGATCGTAGTCGACCCAGTCCGCATCGTTATCCTGAAAGCTGTTTCGGATCAGGCCGCCGCTGTGGGCGTAGTTGCCGGCGATTCGAAACAGAACCGTGTCGGGAACGATGGCGCCGGACAGACCCGCACGCGCCACCACCGTGTCGCCGTTGCCGTAGGAAATGTCCGCGATGCCCTTGAAGTCGTTTGTCGGCGCGGCCGTTGTGATGATGATGGCGCCCGCTTCCGCGTTACGGCCATAGAGCGATCCCTGTGGACCCTTGAGCACCTCGATCTGGCTGATGTCGAACAAGTACGTGTTGAATTGCTTGGCATCGTCCTGCGGCACGCCATCGACGATGATGGCGACCGGAACATCGCTGTTGTTTGCCTGGGTGATGCCCCTGAGGACGATGGTCGAATTGGAGTAGGTGTCGTTGCGTGCGACCGTGAAATTCGGAATGGTCGCCGTGATATCCGGGGTTTCATGAATCTGCTGCAGTTGCAGAGAATCCGAGGTCAACACGTCCACTTGCGCCGGCACATCCTGGAGCCGCTCGGGACGCTTTTCCGCGGTGACGATGATCTCCTCCAGACTATCGGAAGGAGAAGCCTCGGCCCAGGCGGCATTGGCCGCCCAGCAACAAAGCACGCTCAGGAGCAACGAGCGGATTAATGGATAGTTCATATCTCCCACCTCTCGGCCGCTTTGTAGCCGCGGCCTTCTACGCGCATTTCGCATCAAACTTCGATGCCCATCAGCGATCCATCTCAGTTCAGCGCCCGAATCCGTTGACGATGCCCACCATGTGATGATCGAAGATCTGCCACTGTCCATCCGTGTCGCGCCACGCGCCGGTGTATAGGATGCGATTTCCGTTCACGAGCTGGCTGAGCTCATCGCCCGTGGGCATCCCCTCCCCGATGGTGGCTCCCGGCGTAAACGACTCGCGCGTGTACTCCACGACGCCTGAGGCCAGTACCGTGTTGCCAAATCGTTGTGCGGTTACGCTGAGCCAGCGCACGTCCATCGTCGTGATCTGCCGGTTGAGATCGAGCATCTGGGTTCGATCGACCTGCAGCGTCGGCCAGGGATGCGCGGAGCCGCGGAAGTCGCTCGCGAAATGCCGCTCGATCCATGCGATGTCCTGGCGCGCGATCGCAGCGCCCCATTCGTCGTAAAGATCCTTGAACTGCTTCGATAGGGCTTCGTCGGTCTTCATGCGTTCTCCCGGTTGGTCGATCCTCCCGGGATTACGATTCCATAACGATGACAAATTGTCAACGATTTATCATCGACACGGAAGTGTTTCTTTCGAGAGACGCGGCGGCGACTTGATTCAAGGTCCAATTCGCGGCATGGTGCTGCGTCACCTCAGCGGGCGTTGCACGATGGTCACCAAGCAAAACAAGAAGGATCAGGCGGAGCGGTCGATTGACGGCGAGCGGCTCTCAGAGGTGGAACTCGCGCTGACAGTGTTGTGGAATTCCGTACATCGGTGGCTCAGCCAGTGCAGCCAGAGCAGTTCCCCGAGCAGCCTGTCGGATCTCGACACCTTCCTGCTGCACTTATTGGTTTATCGAAATAAACCCCTTCGTAACATAGACTTAGCTTTCGCTTTATCCATTGACGACATGCATCTGGTGTCGTATTCGCTCAAGAAGCTCGCCCGCCTTTCACTGATTACGGGTAAGAAGACCGGGAAGGAAGTCTTCTACGAGCCCACTGAGGCCGGAAAGATTCATTTTTACGACTTTTTTAAAGACCGCAAGAAATACCTCGAGCCGGTCATGAGCACGGTTGCCGCCGATTATGACCTGGCGGCACTCGCCGTCCTGCTGCGCACCTTGTCCGGTGCGTATGAGCAGGCAGCTCGCGCGGCCGCATCCGCCCGCGGCATATAGATAATTCGTTGACAATTTACTGATAATTAGATATGACCCTCCAGACCAGCAACTGGAGATTGGTTGATGAACTCCGACAAGGTTCGCCCCGGCCCGATTCCTCCGGGCGTTTGGCGTCTAAATCCTGAACGTTCCCAACTGTTGGCGCCGAAGACGATGACCCTGTGGATCATCGAAAACGGCGAACAGGGGCTTCTTTGGGTGGCGGTTGAGACAAGTCCGCAAGGACAAACGCACGTACTCACGTGGCGGGGCCGCTACGGGGGACCGGCGGCACCGGTGGTCGGGGCCGGCGTGGAGGCACGTCTTACCTGCGCTCTGAATGAAGGAATCCGCACCGAGGGTGAATTTGCCGGGCTTGGTACGTTCGTCGAGTTCTGTACGCTCGAGTCGGACGGAAGGCGCATGGTGTGTCGAGGCGAGGTGCAGACCAACGACGGGGTTCGAACGTACCTCGAGGATTTCGACTGGCAAGGTGCATCGCCTCACGCCGGAACTTAACGCCTCTCAGTTGCAAGCAGGCGATAGACGATCGGCAACGCGGCTCATCCCGTCGGTGTCGGCAACGGCCACATCTTCGGTATCATCGCCTTTCGCAATGCGTATCCCCGTATAACCGCCGCTCAGGAGGGCGACGAGGTTTCCTCCCCAGCCCACCATGCGAGGATAGTAGATCCGGCAGCCGCCGGATGACGTGTAGGTGGCAAACCAGAATGCGTTTCGGTAGGTGGACTCGCCGCCGGCGAGCATCTGGCCCGTACTCAAACCCTGTGGCCGACGTCCGGGAAGCAACTCCTTGACTCGTGGACCGTATAGGATCTGCCGATCAGCCCATTTGCCGCCCGCCTGATAGAGCCGCGCGATCAGCACCTGTTCGCCGAGCGTCGGATAGTAGCCGTACGCCATGAGGGGCTGGCCCGGTGCACCGCCGGGCTCGATGGTTCGATTGGTCGGCGCCTCGTGGACACCGATGGGCTCGAACACCTCGCTTCGCAGCATCGTCCAGAGATCCGCCGAAGCACCCTCCCGAGATTTCAGGAAGCGATCCATCGCAACCCCGAGGATGAACATGTCCTGATCCCGATAACGGGTCACCTTGCCGGGTCCCCATGGGTAAACGCGGCCATCATCGAGGAGCGCCTCGAGCTTTTCGTGGACGCTCGGCGCTTCGTACCATCGCGCATATGACGGATCGAGGTAACCATCACTGGAGTTGTTGGGGTTGATCTCCGTCGAACCGTTGCCGATGCCGGTCGCCATATCGATTGCGTTCTCGAAGGTCACTTCGCGCCATCCTGCATGGCTCGCTGCTTCGGTTACGTAATCGCGTATTTTGAGATCGAACACCTGTGGACCGAATTTCTGCGCAAGGCGCAAGAGCGCGGTCTCGTTCGCAAGCGCCTTGGTGGCCGACCAGACGCCGAAACGCGCACGGTCGCACCACGGCAGAGCGCCGCCCGCGCTCTTGCATTCTTTGAGATAGAACGTGCCGCGATAATCGAGTCCCGAGAGCACGATCAAGCCGGACTGCATGGTGCCGTCGAACCCGGTGAGCTTCCCGGGCCCGACGATGGCCTCGAGCGCATTCCAATCGGCAACGGGCACCTGATCGGCGCGCAGTTCGGCATAGGCGCTGCGCAGCTGGGCAAGTCGCTCGGTCGAAGCGGACTCGAAGACCGCGGGTACAAGGCCGGCGGCGACGAACTGATGCTTGATGTAAAAGGGCGCAGTCTGCTGCACGATCTGAAAGCGCAGATTCGAAACTTGCGTGCCGCGATAGAGATAGAGCGCCAGCCCATTGTGCGTCTCGCCCTCGATGGCGTTGACGAGCGCGAAGGGAAAGGCGGCGCGCGACCATCCGCCGTCGCCGGGCTCGGACCATACACGGCCGGGCTGCACCAGGATGTCCCAGAAGCTCTTACCTCGGCCGGCGGAGGAGTAGCGGATTACATCCTGCGTAAAGGGCACCAGATCGCCCCCGTCGGTAAAGAAGGACAGCGCGACGCCCGGAAATAGCTGCGGATCGCGGCCAAGCACCAAACCCGGCGCGAGCTTGCGGGGTTTGGAGGACATGATCGCTTCGTTAAGCCGAAGAGTCCCCAGAAAGGGTTCGAGCGCGGGTGCGGAACGCGCGCCGGGCGTGAAGGAGGCATCGGCGATCACGCCGCCCGACCAGTGACTCGCGCGCAGCTCGGCGGCCTCGATGCGCTCGCCAAGCGCATGCGCGGAGCGTGCGCCCAGCACCAGCAGTAACGTTGCGCACAGTAAGACTCTGACCATGCCCTTGTCCCCGATTCGACCCCGTTCAGCGGCTCGACTGCTGCCCGGTAAATGCGGCCAATTGAGCCTCGAAAGCCCGCTGGTACGCGGGGCGTGCTTCGCCGCGGGCGACATACGCTGCCAAGACCGGAAACTGGTCCAGGAAGCCGGAAGGCTTCAATCTAAGAAGCACCGACACCATCATCAGGTCGCCCGCGCTGAACGCGCCATCGAGCCATTCGGCGTCAGCCAGTCGGGTGGAGAGTTGACTCACCCGGTCGCGGACGCGATCTTCAACCACGGGCAGGCGCTCCTGATACCAGCTGCGATCGCGCTCCAAGAGCCTTGCGTTTGCGAATTCAAGAATCGGCGGTTCCACCGTATTGAGCGCGGCAAACATCCATGCAATCGCTCGGGCGCGGGTATTCGAGTCGTCCGGCAGCAAACCCGCGTAATGCTCCGCGATGTGAAGCACGATCGCTCCTGTCTCGAACAGGACGAGCCCGCTCTCCTCATAGGTGGGAATCTGGCCGAATGGATGAAGCGCCCGATGCGCGGGCTCCTTCATCGCCCGAAACGAAACAGGGCGGACCTCATACCGCTGTCCTACTTCTTCGAGCGCCCAGCGAACGCGCGTATCGCGCGCCAAGCCCTTTCCGCCGTCGGGCGAGCGTTCGAAGGCGGTAATGGTGATGGTCATTTTTTTTCGATCCCGCTAACCCAGTTGGCGCCAAAAGATAATGCCATGTTCATTCTAAAAGCATTGCTGTGGCGATGGCTGCCCGCGTGAACTACGAAGCATCGGCCGGTCCGAACCATCGAGTGAGCGCATCGATGAGCCCAAACTGCGTTGAATCCTCCGCCCACGCTACATACCCGTCCGGCCGTACCAATACCGCACCGGGAGCTGCGACTGCGCCGATGCCCGGAAGCTCCCACCTCCCATGATATGCGCCATTGATCGATTGAACTCGCGCTGCCCAGGGCCTGATATCGAACCTTCCTGGTTCACCAAAATTCAGCAGCAGCGGCTGGGCACCGTGCAACAGGCTGAAGAGCCGCAGCCGGCCACCGGAGGTAACGAGGTCAAGATCCGGCATACGGCGTCCAAGCAGCGGGTGTCCCTCGCCCAAGTCGTAGTGAATATCCAGACCCGACATCGTCGCCGCGAATCGTCGGCGAGGCTCGTCCATGCCGAGCAGTTCGGCCATGGTGTCGCGCACGGCCTTTGTGCGTTCGTCCGGGCGGCGCAGCGCGACGCTTGCCATGGTGTTCCGTAACACCCGGGCAGCCACCGGGTGTCGTTCAGCGTGGTAGCTATCGAGTAAGCTTTCCGGCGAAATCCGTTTGACCACCTGGGCCAGCTTCCATCCGAGGTTCACTGCGTCCTGCACGCCGATGTTGAGACCCTGCCCGCCGTCCGGGGCATGCACGTGTGCGGCGTCGCCCGCAAGCAGAATTCGCCCGTTGCGGTAATTAGCGGCCTGCCGGGTCGTATCGGTGAATCTGGAGATCCAGGTGGGACTATGGATCCCGTAATCGGTCCCGCACGCGGCGATGAGCGCCTCGCTGAGATCGCGCAGGGTGGGTTCGCTCGCGGTGCCGACCTGCCGTTCGGTCACCATGACCCCCGTCGGCCCGCCCTCGAGGTACACGACCTTGCCATCGCGAATCTTGTAATCCGACTTGCCGAACGAATGGATTCCAAAGGCATTCCGGTGAACGCCCAAAGGGGCATTCTCGGCCATCTCCACTTGGCCGATGAGAGCGCTGGTTGTCGGATCCCACCCAGGAAACTCGATACCCGCTACTTTCCGGATGAGACTTCGGCCTCCATCGCAGCCGACGAGATATTCCGATCGGAACGCCCGGCCCGAGGACAGCTGGATGTCGACGCCCGAGCCGTCTTGAGTGAACCCTGTGACCTCACATCCCCGGTAGAACGTGACGCCCAGTGACTCGACCCAATGAGCGAGAATGCGCTCGATGTGGTTCTGCCACAGCGCAAGCCCGTAGGGATGCCGAGTCGGAAAATCGCTGATGTCCAACCGCGTACCGCCGAAACCGGCGACCTGGGCCACCTGCCCCTCCGATAGGAATCGATCGGCGATTCCGCGTTGATCGAGGACCTCGATGGTGCGCGCGTGCAAGCCGCCAGCCCGCGAACCGGCCAGATCTTGGTTCGCTCGCCGCTCAATGACCCCTGCTTCGATCCCGGCCAGCGCTAGTTCGCCCGCCAACATCAGGCCCGTCGGACCTGCACCGGCAATCAATACCGGATGCTCGATCATGGCCACACCGCGATCAGCACCTGGTTCGACCACATCGCGCCCATGTCTGACTCCCGTTTCTGGCATATGGCGACGATGCTGCGGCAATAGGCGGGTCTGGCCGCAAGCCCCCCGGTACGCTATATTCTGAAGTGGGACGAGCGCACCGGATGTGGTGCATTGCCGGTGACGGCCTTCCTCTGAGAACCTTAGTTCGTCCAGCGCAAAAGCGCGAAATTCTTAGTCTTTTTCGGTCAGCCTCCAGCCGACTCCTCGTAACGCATCAATGCCTCGCGAATTCTTTTGGCGGATATCCGAACGGTGTTCGATGAGGCGTGCATTGCTACGTAGCCTCCCTGCAGCCTGATACAGACGCTGCGCGGAGTTTTCATCAGATCGAAACCGACTTCCGGCGGCTGGGAATCAGGCGAGCCGCGCCGACTCACTTCCAACAACACCACGTAGTTATAAAGTCCCGACCTATCTGCTTTCGCCTCAACTTCGTCCAGTGGCGCCAGCGGCGTGCCGACGCTAATAGTCCGGCCCAGGAGAACAAAGTCTTTCGGACTGTCGCAAAAGAATGCCACTGCGTGGATCAGCTCATCTTTTGGCAGCCGCGACAGATCCGCGCGTGTCCTGAGGCTTGCCAGTAGCACCGGACGTTTAGGGAGCTGACCCTCCGCCGGCGATGTGCGTGCCACCACAGGACCCGCAGCGAGGTCGCGGATGTAGGTCACGCATGCCGCCATGGGTGCGCAGAGCACGAGGACGGCGACTGAACGCAACAAAACGCCGACGCCCCTTGGCCCGCTACCGTACACAGATCGCAGTCTTCTGGGGCGCGCCAAGAGCTTGCACGACTTGGCTCCAGCCGTCCTCGTGACCCCTATCCTCCCGGGCCCATGCATAGATCCGACAGGCGTCCGCATCCAGCGGCTTCGTTTGCGGCGAGTGCAGCCACCGCAACAGGGTCACCATGTCTTTACCCGATATGGTCAGGGCGTCCTGTCCGGGTATCGCGGAGGATCCCGATTCGGAGGCAACCCGGTGGCGCACGCGGATGGTCCTTTGAAGCATCCAATGGGTCCCGAAACTCCCCGATTCGCGCAAAATGTCCGGCATCATGACGTATGAAAATGTGAATCGATCTGTCTGGTTCGCGTTCACGTACAGCCTGCGGATCGAGTCGACCAGCTCGGCGTCGAGGTGACTGGCATAGCGTGAACCCGCCCCCGACATGCTCGAGACGCCCCGATCCTGTTCGAACCTGCTTGAAAGCGCCGAGGCGTCGGCAACGATGACATGGATCCTGGGCAATTCCCCCGTGATCGAACTCAAGGTTCCGCGCAGGGCATACAGCATCATTTCCATGCCGCGATTATCGACGGCGCCGCCATCGGTGACCCAGTAGCGCGTGCGCCCGTCCACATCGATCGCTGCGTCGGAGAACACCGGTGGGGAAGTTCGCATTGAGCGCGGCCGCGCCGACCAAGGTGAGACCCTCGCCGCGAATCACGATCGGCAGCCTTGCGAGCGCGGCGTCCGGTTCCAAGGGTTTGCTGGTAAGGGAGTTCGGAAAGATTAGATTCGTGAGAAGCAGCCGGCCTCCCGCCAAGGTGGACTTGGTGAGGTAGGGATACTTCTCTTCAAGCTCGTCGAGCGCGAGATCTGCGCCAACTTTCGGCGGTCTCTCGAAATGGCCCGCCAAGGCGGTGTTCAGGATCAGGCCAAAGTCCTGAATCCGGTTGAGCGATGTGCGTCCCTCAGGCAACGCCCAACGCTCCTGGAAGCTTTCCGCCAGCAGCATGCCGAGCCGCCCGCCCCGGGCCATGTACCACTCGCTCGATCGGGTCATGACATCCCTGATAAAGGGCTGTGACATCACATCAAAGTAACGGTCCCATGCGCCCGGCGCGTTCTCGATCAGTGCCTGGCGTTTTCCCGCGAAATAGGCGAGCGCCGCGCCGCCGCCCGATACCCCGCTGCCGAGCACGATGTTTCCGCCTTTTCCTTCGCGCGCTATGGCTTCCAATATGGCCGCCGTATAGATTGCGGCGCGCGTGCCGCCGCCGGAGGCCGCCACCACGAATAATGGGTCGGTCCCTGCCGTGTTCGCTCTCGCCTTGATCAAGTCACCGAGGGCTACGCCGCCCGGGTCGGTCTTCACCGCGGCTTCCGCAAACTGCTCGCCTGCTTCGATATGCCATAGAGCGAAAGCGGCGATAAACGCAAATATAAGTCCGGTGGCCACTTGATAGCCGGCGATGCGGGCCGCGATCTGATGTGGCGCCGGGACGGCATTGCCGCCGGGCGCGCCCGATGTCGCGAGCAGGCCGATGACCTGCATGGGGGACCAGGCCTGGAAATAGCGGCTGTGTCCGCGTTCCCTGATCACGATCAGCCGCGCGGAGCCGTGAATCTGCAGCTTCCGGTGGTCCGCGGGCACCTTCGTGTGAACCGCCGCGGGATCAATGGCATAAGGAATGCTTGATCCGCTCGAGCCTGGCGCAATGAGGCGCAGCACCTGATCGGTCACCACCCGGTGAGACCAATAGTCGAACCACCACGACAATATATAGGCGGTCAGCAGCATGAAGCCCAATGTCCACCACGCCGCGGAATCAAAGACCGTGGTGACGTAGGTGACACCTGCCAACCGCGCAGCGGCCAAGGCGATCACGCTGATGGACAGCAAAAGAGCGCCCCCCTTGAAGAGGCTCTCCTGCAGCAGCAACCACATGCTGGCGAAGCGGTCGTTGAGGCCCGCAAGAAGCAGCGCCAGCAAGTAAAACCCGCCGGCTGCCGCGAATACTGCCCAGATCCAGGCGGGCGGCGCCATGAGTATGGCGAGCGCAGGAAGCGTCAAGAGGGCCAACGGGGCTCTGATCGCGACCGCAGCGGCAGAGATGATGATGGTGTCCAGGGAAAAAGGCGGTGTCTCGCCTCGTGCGGCAAAAAGTTCGGTTTGTTGGAGATATTCGCCATAGGCAGACCTCTCGAGCAGCCACTTGAAAAGCGGGTGCAGCAGGCTCGCGCCGATCAGGAGCGAGACGGCCACCGCGGCGGTCAGAGGAATGAAGATGTGTCGGTAGGGTCCAGCGGCAGAAAATTTATCGGCAGAGAAAATCCAAAATCCGCCCACAATGAAGCCGATCGTGGCGACTTGCGCGACGAAGTCATAGAAGATCGGCGCATTTTTTCCGGTCGACCAGCGCATCTGCCAACCCAGCGCCGCCCCGACCGTCAAGGTCACGACCATTGCGATAAAGAACCGCTCGACCGACGGAGATCCCAGCACGAGCAGACCGCTCAAGAAGGCGGGCAGCAGCAGCGCGGCGCCGCTGTGGCGCCCGATCCGAAATCGCCGGTCCATCCAGCCGCCGGCGGTGCGCCTCGAGAAAAGATCCGCATAGCGCAGAAGATCGTCGAGTTTCTCAGACCAGCGGGTCAGCAAATTCTTCCGCATCGGTGCGGTGGTCATCACGTCCGCTCCCTGCCAAGGATCAAACCCTTATACAAAACTTCTCGGTTTTGATCGACTAGACGTGTGAGCGACGGCTTACGCGCGGCAGCGCCACCTTCTGGCTGATTCCGACCGGCCTCCGCCCCATGCTCTCAATCAGTAAATTGCGAGGCCTCCCATGGATAATGAAGTCCAAGCGCACGATCCGAACGCATCGCCGTCAAGCCGGGCGCCCATGCCGGACGACAAACCCGACGATGCCGGTCGCGATCAAGCGTCTCCCGCGCGCGGCCAGCAAGCAACTGTGATCGTACGCGGCGAGGCTGTTCGCGATCGAGATCCAAATGCGAAGTCCAAGGAGCCGCAGGCCACCGATAGAGGCAAGTCCTCCGGAAAACAGATTTCCGAGGCCATGATCAAGAAGCAGGACCGTCTTCCGGCTCTGGAGGATGACGCGGAGGTCGGCATCCGGAAGGAGCAAGTCGTCACCAGGGACGGCAAAGCGGATTTGGCCTTTACCGGCACATTGCTCGCTTCCGCGGCGCCTCACTGCGCGCCCAAGGGGTCGTGGTACGAGTACAGAGTCTACGAAACCACCGGCGGAAAGCATGTGTTCTCGAAAATCTGCCGAAGCGTCTATGTGGAACAGCCGGATACCCACGAGGCCGAGATCTTTGATCCCGCCCCTGCGTCGATGCCCTCGCAGCTGCTGCGAAGTGCGCGCGAACTCACCCATTCGAAGCCGTTGACATGGACGGACTCGGCAGCACATTTCTTTGGGTATGACCCACTCGCCAAAGCTCTGTACCGGAAGCTCAGCGGAGATTTCGAAGAACACGTGAGCTAGATTCCGAGATCCGTGTTTACGAACACTTCAGACCCGGCGCCAGTGATGATGCTCTTGGTGTCGGCTGCTCCTTAACACCCTAGGGATGCAAGACGCGCTCGAGCGCCCTGACGTCCGCCGCGGACTTCGAAATCAGCGCGTGACATTCCTCAATCGATAGATTGAGCCGAAGCAACACGCCGCCCGCGGTGAGGCTGGTATTGGTGTCATGTGGATTTCTCATGCGTTTCGCCAGGCGCGCGCCAACAATCAGGACGTCTGTGAGTGTCGGAGGACCCGTGCGAACCGAAAGAACCTCCGACTGCTCACCGACCGCCGTGCAGACCTCCTGACTTATGTTCCAGTTCTTCAGAATGGCGCGCGCAATCGCAGGGTGCCACGCATCGATGAGATCGTTGGTCAATACCCTGCGCGGTCGGGATGGACCGCCCTCAATACACTGCGCAAGAATGTACAGGTGGCCTATCCGATGCAGAAGCCCTGCGACGAATGCATCGGCACTGGACAAGGATACGCGTTTAGCCACCGCGTCGCAGAAATGGGCCGTGGTCACGCTGTCGCTCCATAGCTCGTCCAGCGGCCTGCCGATCGAGCGCAACGACTCGGACCGTCGGATCACCTGAATGGCGTGCGCAAGCACGACGCTATACACCTTCTGGGCGCCGAGCCGAGTCAAGGCAATGCCTAAATCGATGATCACCTTGCCGGTCGCATTGAACGCGGTCGAATTGGCCATGTTCAGGAACCGGGCAGCGAGCGTCGGATCGCTCCGTATGGGCTCCGCGATCATCTGGGTCGTATAGTTTGGATTCCTTAAAATTTCCTGCACCTTGATGACGACCGGCGGAAACGTTGGAAGCTCTACGCTGCCTGCGGCGAGGCTATCGGCCAGGTGCCGCAAAAATTCGACCGACAAGCGCCGTTCCGAATCGGAGTCTGGAGTGCTCATGATCAACGTCCGGCAAACGACAAGTCTAATTGCCGCATATCGAGTTACTCGAACCAGCCCTGCAGTGTAAATCGCGCCCCCCGCCCGAGATAGGCAGGAATTACCGAAGCGTGCGTTTCATCGGCAAACAGGACCCGCTGCACTTTAAGTCCATATTGCCCGAGCGGCGCGAGGTCCTTGGCCAGGTCCTCGGAATTCGCCACCTGCTTGGCGTTTCGCATGAGCGAGTCCGCATCCACGTGCATCGCTTTGCCTAATCGAATCTCTTCAGGGCTTCCAACTGCTTCCAACTCGCCCACGGTTATCAGAAGGCGCTTGGGCGCCTTCGATTTTTCCTGCGCCGCCTTGAACGCCGCAACCTCCCGCAATATGGATTTCTTGCCCCACCAGATGGAGGGACTACCTGCGATATAGGTGTCGAAGGCCTCGCCCTGCGAAAAGAGCGCATGCAACACGAACAAGCCGCCCAGCGAGTGACCGAACAGGGCTTGTCGGCCTGGATCGACCGTAACCTTCTTGGCGATTGCCGGCTTGAGGTCGTCGATGATGAAGCTCAAGAAAGCATCATTGCCGCCGTTCGCCCCCCATCCCGCCGGCGGACCGGCAGGCAGATCCTTCGGATCGGTCGGGGGTGTCAAGTCGTAGGAGCGATTTTCTATCTCTGCATCACTGGCGTAGCCCACTCCGACCACGACCACGGGGCCGAACATCGGCTGTTGATTTCGAACGGCATCGACCAAGGTCGCAAATGCGGTATTGGGATCGAGTACATACATCACCGGATAACCGTGTTCGGGGGCCGCCCCACTCGGACGGGCAATGGAGATTTCAAAGACGCGGCCGGCCTTGGATTTCATTGTCCACTGTTCCGCTCTTTCCATGCTGATCGAATGCGGACGGCTTTCCTGGGCGGTGACTGGCTGTGATGCGGGCGCATCGGCAAGGGCCGTCGCAACTCCCAGCGCGGTGAGGGCAGACAGGCCGAGGGCGATCCGCATGTGCATTTTGTCCATTAGGTGCTCATTCAACACGATGTGTGCGCTTCATTTCATTGCCAGCCATCCAAAACGCCTTCGCAGCCCAAGGTCTCGCTCACAAGTTCACTCCGCGATGACGAGTTTGGACTATCTTTCCACCGCTATCGAGCAAATCGAGACGAGTTCAGACCCTTTCGAGCAGCGCGCCCAGTACCTGGATTCCGCTGTGGATGAGATCCAAGCCGATTCCAGGCCTGCCGCCGTCGTTCGCCTGCACTGCGTTAAAAGCCTGGGAGCCTCCAAGGCGCAATGATGCGGGCGGGTGCGAAGTTGGACTTTGAACTTTCATGAGTGCCTCGGCCACCGCCCCAGGAGACGGGGCGCGGTGTTCACGGTCCTGCGCTGCCGACCACATCTGCACGGCTTTCGCGACCGCGTCGGGGTCGAGCAGTGAGAGGGGCGCATGACAATACCTGCACTCGCTACCCTCCTCAAGGTCAATCGGAGCCCCGCACTGCGAACAGGTCACCTGCCGCATCTGTTCTTTGACCTTTTCAACTTCCGCGGGCGTCAGGCTGCGGACAAATTGCTTTTCGCGCAGGAACTGAAAGAACGGCGTGAACCGTCCATCCCCTCGTACACATCTGAAGTAAGAAAACCGCCCGGATTTCGCGACATCGTAACTGAGCACCAGAGCATCGGCGCACCGCGGACAACTCATCGCACCGGACATGGATTGACGCGTGACGTCGCGATGCGCATTAATCTCCCTGAACAAAGAAATCACAGCCGACGGCGCCAACTCCACGCTCACCATGTGATCGAACCAAATGCCTGAGCACGCGAAGCACAACTCCACATTCACGGTGCCGCTGCCATGTCGTTCCAGCGCCTCGGTTTGCATGGCCGCACGGCAGTTGGGACAAGGGATGGCGGGAAGACTGTCGGACATGAGTTGAACCTAGATTGTTCTTTAAGTGCAGAGTAGCCGACTCTGTCGCAACGCGCACCTTCAACGCTTGCGCAAACTACAGGGCCATCAAAGTGGTCCGCATGGGCAAACAGTCTGCCCCAGTTCAGTTGCTGACGAAATTTACGCATTTCAAGCGACCAGAAATCTTTCTACGGGAATCCGCAATCAACGCTTCCGCTACTAAGAGTTTTCCTACACGCGTGTGATTATCGGATCTTCACGGCGTCGGGTTGTTTCTCTGACATGCAAAGGACGGGAGCTCTACGCGAACTCGGGAAATATTTGGAGTTGCGCGTTGATTCGGTGATCGGTAGCGAGGCGCGCGATGCTACATTTGCACACCCATTTCCACCGACAGAAGGACGAACGTTATGCGCTTTCGATTCCTGGCGATGCTGTCTTTGGCCCCCACACTACTGACCGTTACTTCGCTTGTCGGCGCGGCGCAACCTCCCGATGTCGTGGCGAGCGACAGCGTCGGCAATACCGCCATGGGCACCTCAGCCCTCGCGGATATCACCTCGGGAAAGAACAACACGGCGGCAGGTTTTGGGGCGCTCACCTCCGCCGGCACTGCCCACTACGACACCGCGCTCGGCTCCGGCGCCCTGCATGCCATGATCAATGGTCAGTTCAACACCGCCGTGGGATACAACGCCTTGCTCCACTCGGTCAGCGGCAATTGCAACACCGCGATCGGAGACGAGACGCTCACCGCGAACGGAAATGCGGGATGCAACACGGCGCTGGGCTACACCGCTCTGCAGTTGAACACCAGCGGTGCGGGTAACGTCGGCGTAGGCGCCGTGGCGCTGAATGCCAACACCAGCGGCAGCTCCAATACGGCGGTGGGGGCAAGCTCCATGAAGGCCAACACCACAGGATCGGAGAATACTGCCGTCGGCAACACCTCTCTTTCGAACAATACCACCGGCGCTCAGAACGCGGCGCTCGGCAGCGGTGCCATGTCCTCCAACACCAGCGGATCAGACAACACCGGGGTGGGCTACAACGCGCTCTTCAAGAACACCACGGGCAATGATAACCAGGCCATGGGCTCGAACGCGCTATACGCAAACGAGTCCGGCAGCGATAACGTGGCCGTCGGCGGCCAGGCTCTCTTCGCGAACACCACGGGCAACAACAACACGGCGATCGGCGTCGGCTCCATGCAGTCCAACACCATCGGCACGAACAACACGGCCATGGGCTCGAACTCGTTGCTGCACAATGCCACCGGCTCGAACAACATCGCGATCGGCGCCCTCGCGGGGTATGCAATCACGGGCAGCAACAATATCGACATTGGAAGTCAAGGAGTCGCGGGCGAGAGCGGCGTGATTCGCATCGGCGACGAATTTCGCACTACCACCTACGTTTCCGCCGTGTACGGAACGCCGGTGACGGGCGCCGCCGTGTTCGTCTCTTCCACCGGACAGTTGGGCGTGGTGCCCTCCTCCGAGCGCTTCAAGACGGCGATCGTGCCCATGGGATCGGCATCTGAGAAGCTCGCCAGCCTCCGCCCCGTGACCTTTCAATTCAGGAATGATCCCGCCCACACACGGCAATTCGGCCTGATCGCGGAAGAAGTCGCGAATGTGTATCCGGATCTCGTCATCCGCGACGAGCACGGCCGCATCGACGGCGTCCGCTACGATGAACTCGCCCCCCTTCTGATCAATGAAATTCAGAAGGACCGCGCGCGATTGTCGGGCCAGGCGTCGGCCATCGAGCAGCAGAGGATCCAAATCGATTCGCTACGGCAGCAACTAGCGACCTTGTCCGCCGCAGTCGCGGCTCGGCACTGAGGGGTTGTCATGCGCAATCAACTACTAGAGACGGCGATCTTACATACCTGCCTCCTGACGATCGCATCCGCGGCCCATGCCGCGCAGCCTCCTGACGTCGTCGCAAGCGACTCGGCGGGAAATACCGCCATGGGCACGTCTGTACTTGCAGGGTTCGCATCAGGCAACTCCAATACCGCGGCAGGCGACGGCGCACTGCACTCTTTGAAGAGCGCCAACCAAAACAGCGCGTTGGGGTCGGGTGCACTCAACGCATTGATTCAGGGCAACTTCAACACCGCCATCGGATACAACGCGCTGCGCTATACTACGAATAGCGCGAGCAACACCGCTGTCGGCGCATTGTCCCTGACCGCAGATGAGACCGGCTCATTGAACACTGCGCTGGGCTACGCTTCGGCCACCGGCAATAAGACCGGCACGCAGAACACCGCCCTCGGCAGCAGCGCCCTGGGTCAGAACGTGGTGGGCAGTTCCAACACCGTCATCGGCGACCAAGCCATGAGCAGCGGCACCTCGGCCTCGAGCAACACCATCGTGGGCAACGGCACCTTTTCCGCGAATACCACGGGAACGGAGAACACGGTGTTCGGACGAAGCGCGATGGAGGACAACACTACCGGATTCAACAACACGGCCGTAGGCTACTCCGCCCTCGTGGGCAATACGGTGGGCCATCAAAACCAAACGATTGGCATGATGGCGCTTTACGCCAACACCACGGGCAATAACAGCATCGCGGTAGGCGCCAACACCTTGATCGCCAGTATCAGCGGCTCGGAATGCGACGCGGTGGGTTCCGGCGCGATGATCGGCAATACCACCGGATACGAATGCGTTTCCCTGGGCGCGAACACCCTGCCGAAGAGCGCAACGGGCGCAAAGAACTACGCCATCGGCTCCGGCGCAGGCAGCGCGATCACCGGCATCCGGAATATCGACATCGGCACGCCCGGCGTGGCCGGCGACAATTCCGCGATGCGCATCGGTGGCAGTGCGCAGAAGGCGGTTTACATCGCGGGCATCTATGGAACGCCGGTCACCGGCAGCGCGTTGTTCGTTTCCTCGACGGGGCAGCTCGGCGTCGTACCCTCTTCGGCACGGTTCAAGACCGCCATCGCGCCGATGGGATCGGCATCCGAGAAGCTCGCGAGCCTCCGGCCCGTGACCTTTCAATTCAAGGGGGACACGAGCCACAAACGTCAATTTGGATTGATTGCCGAGGAAGTAGCCAAGGTGTACCCCGACCTCGCTATTCGCGATCAGCACGGCCGAATCGATGGCGTGAGATATGACGAACTGGCACCGCTTCTCATCAATGAGTACCAGAAAGACCACCGGCAGCTGTCGGACCAGGCGTCCGCCATAGCCCAGAACGAAAGGGAGCTTGCGGGTCTGATGAAGAGGACGGCGGCGCTCGCCGCTGAAATCGGCGCAGGTGGGAAAGTAGCCGACTGAAACTCGCATCACTGCGCGATTGGCAGGTCCTGCCAAGCAGTAAGACCCGCGGCAGCTGCGCGGGTTGACACCGGCCCTTCCGGCGCTATAGCGTGGACAGCGCTTGGTGCAGCCTGCCGCTTGCGCCCCGCTTCGGGGTACGGTGAATGCATCCACTTCCGAGATCCTGATCCTTAACCACACGGCGAACGGATCAGCAATGCAAGCGCTGATCATCCAAGGTTCGTCATGAGCAAGGACCAGATCATGCATACGCGCGAACAGGCAAAATCAATGGCCAAATCCATGCGGTCTGCTTTGGCCGACCGGCAGGTCTCGCTCTCCCATGGCGCCTGTCTTGAAATCGTGGCGCGCCAGCTCGGCTTTGTCGACTGGAACACTCTAGCGGCCGCTCTGCCGACCGGCGAGGCGAACGCAACGCCCGCGCAGGTGTCTTGCTCCTTTTGCGGAAAACACCGCCATGAGGTGCGCGCCCTTGTGGAAGGCGGCTGCTCGCGCTTGCGGGGCTCTGCTGCTGGCCACTGCGTCTTCATCTGCGACGAGTGCATTGGCTTTTGCGTCCTGATCAAGGCCGACACCATCGACGCGTCGCGCGAGGAATCCACCAACTGATTGAGGCGCAATGAGCGCCTGAGCTGCGAGGAATGCTTAGTGTCCAATTCGAGCTATCGCTGGGTCATCGTCGCTGCGGGAGGACTCCTCGGCTGTGTCGCGTTCGGCGCGATGTTCTCGTTGCCGGTATTCCTGGTGCCTATGACCAAGGCGACCGGCTGGACGCGCACGGGAATTTCCTTTGCAATGACCATCGGCTTCCTGGCCATGGCATTCGGCAGCATTTTCTGGGGCACCGTGACGGACCGATTCGGTCCGCGGATGGTCGTGCTCGCCGGCTCCTGCCTTCTCGCGGCAAGCCTGGTGCTCGCCGGCATCAGCCAGTCTCTATTGGCATTCCAGCTGGCATTCGGCCTGCTCGTGGGCACCGCAACTTCGGCAATCTTCGCGCCCATGATGGCGACGGTCACCGGCTGGTTCGACACTCAGCGAAGTCTCGCGGTGTCGCTCGTGTCCGCCGGCATGGGGATGGCGCCCATGACAATGTCGCCCATCGCGAGCCGCCTGATTGCACACCATGACTGGCATCAGTCACTCCTCATCATCGCCGCAATCGTCGCCGTGATCATGATTCCCACTTCGCTGCTGGTACGGCGTCCGCCCGCGCTGGACGCGCAAACCGCACCTGAGATGACAAACCCCGCGCCGGAGCTTTCGCTTGAAAAGGCGGTGAAGTCACCTCAATTCGTGGTGCTATTACTCACCAATTTCTTCTGCTGCGCGACTCATTCCGGACCGATCATCCACACGATTAGCTACGCAATCGCCTGCGGCATCGCGCCCATCACGGCCGTTTCGATCTATAGCCTGGAGGGGCTCGCCGGACTCGGGGGTCGCGTGGGATTCGGCGTGCTGGGCGACCGGTTCGGCGCGAAACGAGTGCTCGTTGTCGGATTGCTGATTCAAGCCTCGGTCGCGCTCGCGTATTTCTTCGTCCGGAGTCTTTCCGAGTTCTACACCGTGGCGGCTTTGTTCGGATTCACCTATGCCGGCGTGATGCCGCTTTATTCGGTCATTGCCCGTGAGAACTTTCCGTTGCGGATGATGGGAACGATCATCGGCGGCAGCGCCATGGCCGGCAGCCTGGGCATGGCAACCGGGCCGCTGCTCGGCGGTTGGATCTTCGATGCAACCGGCAGCTACGGGTTGTTGTATATCGCGAGTTTCGGCATGGGAATCGGCGCGTTCCTGATCGCGATGACCTTCCGGCCTTTCCCGAAGACCAGTGAACGAGGTCTCACCGCCCAGGGGATCTAACCGAGGACTTAGGGGCTGTCGCTACGGCTGCAGCGCGCATCGATGCAGCGTGCGGCGGTTGAAGAAAAATCAGGGGGGCGGCAATGACTGGAAGTACACACCGTTACCCGCCAAATTCCCCGGATCGCTGGTGAATGCGGAAATGAGCCTCGTTCCGTCCGCGGATACCGCCATTGCGCGGGGGGTCAGACTGCGGTAAGCGCCGCTAGAGCCGTTCGAACTCAAATTCCCGAGGCTGACGCCGGTCGGCCCGTAATAGACGAAGATATCGTCCGCGCTGTAATACCCGTTGACGCCGCCGATGACGATCCCATTCCAAGAACACTGCATGGAATTGGGATAATTGGTGCCGGGGAGCGTCTGAATGACTTGTCCGGTCGCGACGCTCGTCGCCGGAAAATCATACGGGTAGCCGCTTGCCGTATAAATCCGGTCGCCGTTGGCGCTGAAGCAGCTCTGGCCGTCCGCTCCTTCCGCAGTCGACGGCGTCAGGACATTGCGGCTGATGACGAGCGTTCCGCCGTTGAGGGCCGAACGCTGTATGCGTGATCCATAACCGATGATGTTTGCCAGCAATGTCTGGTCAGGCGTGATTGTGTAGGCCTCACTCATCGTCACACCGAAGAGGTCCGCACTGACCGGCTCCGCTGCACCGCTGGTCAAGTCGAATGCGTGCCCATTCGGCGTGAACAACATCGCATACCCATTCGGATGCATGACTGCGAGACCCGATCCGGCGGACCCGTAAAGCGCTTGGGGCGAAGCGTCGTAGACGGTACCGAGCGCTCCGGTCGAGGCATCGACCGCCGTAACCCGCGTATTGGTGGTATCAAAAACAAACAGCGTGCGGCCGTCCTCGCTGAACATCAGAGCGCCGCTGGCGGCCGCCACGCCGGTTAAAGTCCGCAGCAACGTGCCGGAATTGACGTCGTAGATGCCGACATCGGTGCCGGCAGTACCCACCGCAACGATTTGCTCCACCGGGCTTGCCGCAACGGCGTTGGCCAGTATTACAGCCGTATTTGCCGTCGGAGCGGTATTGGACACCAGAAGACCGACGCGAATCGTCTGCGAGTTCTCGACCGTGGCATCGCTGGAGGTGATGGTGACGTTGGCAAACTGCGTCGCATCGAGCGCAATGCCGCTGATGTTCGCCGTCAAAACCAGGTTGCTGCCCGTCGTGCCTGAGGCAGTCACCGAGAGCCACGCGCTGTCTGAACTTGCACTCCACGGAACATCCGTGCGGCCTACCGCGCTTAAGACCTGCACCGTGCGGGTGAGCACGGCGTTGCCGGCGATGCTCGACAGACCCACGCCGCTGGCCGTGACGACCAGGCGGTTCGCCTCCATGTTAAAGGTCACCGGAAGCACCTGCTGGAAATTCATGCCGGCAACGGTCGTCGCAATGGTGATCTGACCGCTGTAAGTCCCGCCCTTCAGTCCGGTGCGGTCAACGCTTAAATGGACCGTGGTGCCTGCGGCGCCCACCGTGCCGCTCGCGGTATCCACTTTGAGCCAGCTGCCGCCGCTCACCGTCGACAACGCGATGCTGTAGGGATACGACGCGTGACCGGTCGAGAGCGAGAAGTCGACGGGAAGTGCGATCGGGGCGGATAGGCCGTCGGTACCACCGAAGAGGAAGGAAGTCTCGGTGACCGCAAGGGTTGCTGGCGTCACGACGAGGGTAACCGCCAGGGAAGCCGTGTCGGTCGAGTCTGCCGTCTCGGTCACCGCGAGGTGACCCGTGTAGGTCCCGGGCGCAACGCCGGTGGCATCGATGACTGCGTTGACCGTGCCGCCACCCGTGGATGTCCCGCCGGGAACATGCAGCCAGGCGGAATCCGAGGTGGCCATCCAGTCCCGCTTCGACGACGCCGTGACGGAAACCGGCAGGGCCTGCGTTATCGGGTTGTCTCCGAACGCAAAGGATGCAGTCACGGGAGAGTTCGCAATGGCAATGCGCGGTTCGACGGTCAGATTCACCGTGAATGCCTGGTGAGCCAGAATGTTGCCGTTACTGTCGGCCGTGCCCACGTCGAATGTCGTCGCATACGTGCCGGCCGGCACCGCGCTTGGATTGACCGAAACCGAAAGAACGAACGTCGTGCCCGAACCCGTCATCGACACGTTCAGCCAGGGCGGTTCGGTTTGACCCGCCGGGTAAGCGGCACCGGCAGCCGCGACGTTGGCGCCGGTAACCGTCATCGTGGATGTCTGGGCCTGCGGAGGCGCGCTGCCTGCGACCACATCGAAGCTTGCCGAAGAGTTGCTGAGCGTGAAGGCACCCGAGGCGACCGAGGATTGAGATCCACCGCCCCCGCCGCCACCACCACCGCAAGCGGCGAGAGCCGAAAGCAGAGCTGCTATGGCGACAAGTCGCAGGCTCGATTGTTTCAGTACCTTTCGCGGGATCCAGCGGGCCGACGAGTAAGCCTCATCCTTATCCTGATTCTTATTCATACGTATCCCTGTTTGTGCGCGGCAGCATGATACCGCTACCATACTGATTCCGTCGAGTATCGGCGAATATGTTCAAGGGACCGATATCGTTTCTCGGGCCGGGGACCGGCCCTAAGGAAAATTGACTTGCCAACTAGGGGCTTGGGGACTTGTGACTCCCGGTTGCTTTCGTTTAGGAGCTTGCATCACCGCTCACCAGTTCTTGGCTTCTGCCCGCAAATCGGTGCAGGGCGGCGTTGAGCAGATGCGCCGGAGGTGTCAGCGGCGAACGGTGTTCTCAGTTCTGGGCGCTGCGTCTCGCGAATTCTGCGCTGTGGCTGTCGGCAATCAGGCAGAGGATTTCGAACATGATGGTGGCGCCCACCAATGCGGTGTTGCCCGTTTGGTCAAATGGGGGCGCCACCTCTACGACATCGCCGCCGATCAAATTCAATCCGCGAAGTCCTCGCAGCAGGCGCAGTGCATCCACCGTGCTCATCCCGCCGACTTCCGGGGTTCCGGTACCCGGCGCGTAGACCGGATCGAGACCGTCGACGTCGAACGAGATGTAGGTGGGCCCCTCGCCGACTATTTCGCGTGCAATCGCGATGGCCCGCTCCACCCCGATTGTGGAAAATTCGTCCATGAACATCACCCGCATCCCGTGATCCTTCGAGAATTGGATGCCCTCCAGAGAGTTCTGACCACCCCGGATTCCGATTTGTATTGCGCGCTTGGGATCTAACAGCCCGTCCTGCACGGCCAGCCGGAACGGCGCGCCGTGCGTGAACTTGGAGCCATAGAACTCACCCCAGGTATCGGTGTGTGCGTCGACATGTACCATACCAATGGGTCGGTCCGCCGCAATTGCCTTGAAGATGGGGTACGTTATGGAGTGGTCACCGCCGGCGCTGACGGGAAGCACGCCCGCCGCGTGAACGCGCCGGTAAAATTCGGCGATGTCATGCACGTGCTGTTCGAGATCGAAGCGGTGGGAAAACCGCACATCGCCCAAATCGGCGATGCGGCAGAGATCGTACGGGTTCACGCCGAGAGAAAGATTGAAGGTGCGCATCAAGCTGGATGCGTTACGAATTTCTCGGGGCCCATGCCTCGCACCGGCGCGATTGGTCACTCCCAGATCGGTCGGCACCCCGATCAAGCCGATGTCGACATTCTGAAGGCTCTGTGCGAGGGGCGCCCGCATGAACGTGGCAATCTCGGTATATCGAGGTTGCAGCATGGCGTCACGATCCGTATTGCGTTCAGTCTGGTCAGCCACTCTGTACTCCTCGGTCAAACGCCGCCTTGCCACCATCGGCGGCCCTGGCGGCAGGTTCCGTGTCAATCTTATCGCGGAGAGGCAATCGACAGCGCAAAGCCTAGCTAAAGCTCATCGTCGCAGCTCTCGGATGGCCGCCGGTCCCTGACTCCCTCGCTATTGACCGGAGCTTAGCGGTACGCGTTCCACAACCACATGGCGGAAAACACGGCAATCATTATTATTGAAGCCGCCACCTTGGCAACGGTGCCGAACAGTAGGCCGATCCAAGTGGCGACACCCACGTTCGCGGCCCGATTGAAACTTCGGCCTGTCGATAGTTCTCCGACCAGGGCCCCCAGAAAGGGGCCAAACAGCAGGCCGGGGATTCCAAAGAACAAGCCGAGGACAGTGCCGACCAAGGCTCCCGAAACTGCTCGAGCGCTGGCACCGACGCGCTTGGCCCCGAGCGCAGCGGCTGCGAAGTCCAACACCAAGCCGATGGCCGCCACACCGGCGATGCACAACAACCAGCCCCACCCGACGTGCCGATAGTGATCAACGGCTGCGAAGATCCACAGCCCGGAAAAGATCAATGGAATTCCAGGCAGCAGCGGCACCACGGCGCCGCCGAGTCCGAGGACTACCAGGAGACCCGCCAGAATGTCGAATAGCAGATGGGCCGTGGAGCCTGCTGTCATGGACATCGCTGCGGCTGGTGTGCAAGGAACGACATTCTGCGGCTAGGGGTGCGTGTCCTTCTCTTTCTTGATCCAACCGTCCACTCGCGCTTCCATGATCGGCAACGGCAGAGTTCCGTCGCCGACGATCACATCATGAAAGTGCGAATAAGTGAATCGCGTGCCGAGAGCCTGCTGGGCACGCTCACGCAGTTCCAGGATCTTGAGCGCCCCGACCATGTAGGCCAGCGCCTGGGCGGGCGTCGCCATGTACCGTTCAATCTGGTTCCTGGCCCGATCTTCGGGCCAGCCGAGATTGTCGACGGTGTAGGCGATGGCCTTCTCCCGGCTCCATCCTTGGGCGTGCATTCCGGTATCCACGACCAGGCGCACTGCCCGCAGCATCCGGTTGTTGAGGTGTCCGAAGTAAGCCTCGGGTTTCTCATAAAAGCCGAATTCCTTTCCCAGGGTCTCGCAATACAGGGCCCATCCTTCCGTGTAGGCGGCGGTGTCGAGATTCTCCGTGTTGTATTTGCGAAAATCCGGCAGGTTCAACTCTTTGAGTAGCGCCGCGTGAAGATGGTGGCCGGGCACTCCCTCGTGCAAGAAGAGCGTAACCATGCCCACCGTGCTGTAGTCCTTGGGATCATTGACCACCGGCCAGAACACCCCAGGATGCGAACCGTCCGCCGCGAGCGGCGTGTAGTGATCGGAGGCCGTGGCGCGGGTCAACTCGGGCTCGAGCTTGATCGCCAGTTTTGCCTTCGGCAGGACATGGAAATAGGCCGGTAATTGGGCGCTCACCTGCTCGTAGATGTGTTGATAACCTTGCACCACCTGATCGCCTGAGGTGAAGGGTTTGAATTTCTTCTGCTCGAACACCCACTGGGAAAACTTCTCGGGTGGACCGTTGTAGCCGAGCTTAGGGGCCAGCTCCGCCATCTGCCCCTGGATCCGCGCCACCTCCTTCAGGCCCAATGCATGAACCGCGTCGGGCGTGAGCGGCAAGTTGGTGCTGTTCTTGATGCGCGCCAAATACCAGGCCGCACCGTTGGGAAGAGCGCCAAGACCGGTGCTGGTCCGGCTCGCCGGCAGATAGTCATGCTTCAAGAAGGTGTTGAGCCGTTGCAATGCCGGCAGCAGCTGAGTCGCGATCAGGTCACGATAGTCCGCAGTCAGCTGCTTGCGATCGTCTGCGGAGAACGAATTGGGGAAACTGCGCACCGGCGTATAGAAGATGTTTTCCTCGGGGCTCGCGCTCAGCATCTGCGCGAACTGGGGAATCATCGCCACGGTCACGGCCTTGGGCTGGACAATGCCCTTCTTTATGCCTTCGCGCATGTTCTCGACGGCCTGATCAATCCAAGGCGACAGCTGCTTGAGGCGGCTCAAATAGGCGCGATACTGAATCGGCGTGCTCAACGGTTGCGAGCCGGCTCCGCTCGCGTAGTTGGCGAGCGTGCTCGGTACGTTGTCCATCTGACTCAACGGCAGCAAATGCTCGGGATATGGTTCCAGCTCGAGAGAACTGTTGATCTCGAATTCGAGTATGTCCCGGTTGAGCCGCTCGCCGTCGCTGAAGTCGGCAGAAGAAACGGCGGCAAGCTGCTTTTGCAGACGATGAAGATGTGAGAAGAAGTCGCCCGCACCTTGGGCGCGATGGTGAGCCCGATCTTGTCGTCATAGCGGCTGTCACCGTTGGCGGTCGCATACAGCAGCGGATCGTATTCCGCCCGCGCGATGTAGAACTCATCGGCCAGTGCCGACACTCGAGCGGCGGCCGAGGCGGCGGCAGACGCTGCTGAACATCCAAATGCGAGTCCCGCAAGAACGAAGCCCACGCCGAGGAATCCTGAAAAACGCAGATTGAACATTGGGTGCCCTTATTGCCTCATGGCTTTTTGACCCGGGCAGCATACCCTCCTCCGGGCGATCTATGACCGTCCAGACGCTGAAAATTGCTCAGGATGGGTTGCCTCGCCCGGCGCTCGCGCCGCCCGCCGGCCCAAAGCCGCGAATCTCAATGGGGCCGCTCGATGAAGCGGGCTCGCGGCAAACGAAATCCGGGCGAGATTTACGGAGACTGCCCCGGGGCGCAGCCAGTCTGCGCGTTGCATAGCGGTCTGCCGGGAAACGTGTTCGGCAACAGTTTTCCCTGATCGATCAACACCGTTCCGCCGACGATCACGAATTTCATGCCGACGCTCGGTTCCCTCGGCGCTTGATAAGTCGCCCGGTCGCTCACCGTCTTGGGGTCGAAGACGACGACGTCGGCGTCCGCGCCTTCCTGCAACCGGCCTTTCCGATGTGAGGCACCCACGGATTTCTCCAGCCGCTGCGCAGGCATCAGGCTCATCTTGCGGATCGCGTCCATCAGGGTGACGCTGCCGATTTCCCGCACATAACGGGCGAGCACGCGCGAAAACGTCCCTGCATTGCGGGGATGGCCCATCTCGCCGTCGCTGGCAATCATCACCAAGGGATTGGCGATGACCGCGTCCGCCATCTCCTGCGAATTCATGAACACCAGAACCGCTTGCGGCGCGCTCGACTTATGCAATGTCTCGAAGCGCGACTGGGTCAGCTTCTCTCCGGAATCCGGCAGCACCAGCGCACTGTAGTCGATGCCCAGTTTCTCCTTCCAGCCGGGATTGAACAGCGCGGAATTGATGTAGGTCATGCCCGCGGTGTAAGGATAGGCCTCGGTGGTCACGTCCAGCCCGCGCGCACGCGCGCCGGCCACCATCGCAAGGCATTCCAATCCGTCCTTGAGGCAGCTGCTGTTGATGTGCACGATCTGCAGCGAGGCGCCGGTTACGGCGGCCGCCGCAATTACTTCGCCCACCGCCTCGATGCTGGAGCCGGGCTCCAGACGCCCGAAGCTGCGCACGTGGGTGAACACCGGGACACGCCGTTCGGCAGCAACCCGGAACATGCGGATGACTTCGTCGCGGGTCGCGCCCGGCGTGTACTGAATGCCCATGCCGATGCCGAGCGCACCGGCGTCCAGCTGATTGCGCAGCCGGGCCTGCATGGTTTCGATCTGCGCATCCGTGGCCGCTTGATCGGTTGCCGCTCCGGCGGGGGGCACCAGTTGCTCCTCGCTGACGGGCGCGCCGAACACCAACGCTCTCGCCGCCGCATGACTCGCCGTCGTGCCGTAGTTGATGAGGGAGTGATCGGCCTTGTGGTGCAGGAATGCCGCAACGTCCGGAACGCCGATTTCCATCTCAAGGCCGCTGGTCACGCCATCGAAGGCCTTGAGTCGCCCGGACTCGAGATCCTGCGCATGCTGATGCAGGTCGATGAAGCCCGGCGAGACCACCAATCCGCGCGCGTCGATGATCCGCCGGCCGGTCAGCGCCTCGGACGAAATGCGCACGATCTTGTCCTTGATGATGCCCACATTGCGGGTGCCATCGAGCCCGCTCTCCGGGTCCATGACCCGGCCGCCCTGCAGGACCAGGTCATAAGTTTCGGCGAGCGCGGATGAGCCGAGCAACAGAGAGGCCAGCAACACCATCCCGTGCAGGCATCTCGAAACGGATGGGTTCGAGCCGCTAGTGCCACGCTGCGACCGATCATTCATGATTTTCTCCCCTGCGCCGAACGTCCGATTTTAATGCTTCTCGTCATTCACCGGCGTGAACAGCAAATCCTGATAGTCGAAGCTGAAGTCCGCCAAGGGCGAAACCGCCTTCATGGTGAAGTGGTCGATGGAGCCGTCCGGCTTCAACGTGAACGTCAGGAAAGCGTCCTCCATGGTTCGATCGCGCCAGTGCGCCTTGAAGGTATCGTACTGCCAATACGTCAGATCGCCGATGGCAGCCGGTGTATGGTCCAGCGTGAAAACCAGGCCGCCGTTCTCCTTGCGAATCGTAGCGGGTCCGTACCACGCATCCTTATAGACGCCGGCATATTTCTCCGGCGGCAAGCTGGGCTTGGTGTCTGCACGCTCGGAATTCTGACGCTTCATGAACTCGGCGGCGTCCGCGAATTGCTTATCCTCTGCCGATTTGAAGGCATCCACCCAGTCGGTCTTGGGCGCGCCGAAGTAGTGGTCAAGTATGTGGAACAGGATGGAATCGAAAGCCCCTCCGCTTTCGGCGTTGGTGAGTATGACCACGCCCAGCTTCTGTTCAGGCACCAGCATCACGCGCGATACGAATCCGGCCACCCCGCCGGTGTGTTCCACGAGCTGCTGCCCATGATAGTCGCGCAAGCCCCACCCCAGCCCGTAGGCGGCATAATCGGACTTGAGGTGCGCAAGCGAACCTGGAAATTGCCTGTTCGGCAGGATGGTCTGAGGCGTCCACATTTCGCTCGATTGGGCCTCCGAGAAGAGGTGCTTGCCGTCGGGAAACACCCCGCGGTTCAACTGCAGCCGCAGCCAGTTGGACATCTCGGACACCGAAGAATTGATGGACCCTGCGGGTGCCGCATTGTCCAAAGCCACGAATGGGATTGTCTTCAGCACCCCATCCACGCGTTCGTGAGGATAGGCATGGTCGCTGCTGGCCTTGAGCGCCGCCACGCTCAAGGTCGTGGTCTTCATCCCAAGCGGGTCGAGTATGTGGGACTTTAGGTAATTCTCCCAAGTTTCGCCGGTGATGGCGGGGATGATCTGCCCGGCGGCGATGTACATGAGGTTGTCGTAGGCGAAGCGGCTCCGGAAGCTCGACGCCGGCTTCATGAAGCGCAGCTTGTAAATGATGTCATCGCGGCTGTAGGTGGTGGTGGGCCAGAACAGAAGATCGCCCTCGCCCAGTCCCATGCCGCTGCGATGGGTCAGCAAGTCCCGGATGGTCATCTCGTGCGACACATACGGGTCGTACATCTGAAATCCCGGCAAGCGCTCGTACACCGGGTCGTCCCACGACATCTTCCCGGCATCCACCAGCGAGGCGAGCAGTGCCGAAGTGAATGCCTTGGTGTTCGATCCGATCGGGAAGAGCGTATTCTCATCCACCGGCGTGGCATCGCCCAGCTTGCGAACGCCGTAGCCCTTGGCGAACACCAGCTTGTCGTCCTTGACGATGGCCACTGCCAAACCCGGCACTTCGAAAGTCTTCAACACCCGTGCGGCGTAAGCGTCGAGATCCGCGGGCGGTTTGATTTCGGCGGCCGCGAGACTCGCCGTCCCCCACAGCGTCAACAGAGCAATTCCCATGAAACGCAGCGTTCCGACAACCGTCTTGTTTCTCATGTGTGCGATCTCCTTCAAAACCGGTACAGACTCGTGAGGCCGAGCGTTCGCGGACGGATGGCCGTCGCGGAATAAAGTGGGTCGCCGAGACTGGCGTGGTTCAGGCCCAGCAACGGATCGGCGTTGGTGGCATTATCCACGAACAACGACACGTCCAGCCCTTCATGCAGCACGCCGAGGCGCAGGTTCAACTGGCCGTACGCCTGATTCGGATAGGGGCCGATGGTGGGGTCGTAGGTGGCAACATTCGGATTGATCTTGGGAGCCGCATCGAGCCAGCGGTAGTCGACCCTAAAATAAGAACGCGCATTGTCCCAGAATCTCCCCACATCGCGCGAGTAGTCCAGATGCAGGGATGCGGTCCAGGGCAGCACGTTCTGCAGTTTATCGCCTGCCGCATTCAGGAGCGGCGTGACGCCATTCGAAGGAGCTCCATAGGCCGCATCCGGATAGTAGGCATCGGTGTAGCCGACATTGCCGCTGACCTTCAAGCCTTCCGCAAGCACCGCCGCCGCCTGGAAATCAAAGCCCCGGCTGATCGCCTTGCCGCGGTTCGTCGTGTAGAACGCGCCGCAGGAAATGAGATTCACCGAAGTTTGGATGCCGGTCCAGTCGATGTAGAAGGCGCTGGTCTGGAAAGACAGCCGGTTGTCGAACAGGGAATCCTTGGCGCCGATTTCATAGCTCCACAGCGAATCCGAATCGTACGTGGTAGGCACGGAGGTGAGGCCGAGTGCCTTGAACGAGGGAGTACAGAGGGGATTCTCGGTGGCATTGGGCGAATTGCTGCCGCCCGGCCGGTATCCTTTCGCCGCGGTGGCATATACCATGTCCTTGTCGGTGTATTGGTAGGTGAGGCCGAAGCGCGGCGTGATTGGCGTCTGCGCCTGATCGGGTAGCACCACCGTCGAGAAGGTGGTTCCTTGCAGGGGGCCACCGTATTGTTCGAGCTGATCTTGCACGGATGAGTGCTCGACGCGCAGGCCCACGTTTGCCTTGAGGCCCGACAATATCTCGAACGAAACCTCGCCGAACAGGGCTTTCTGTTCGATGACCGTGGTGAACCGCGAGAAAGAGTCGAAGGCGTGCCCGTTGATGACGAAGTCCGGGTTTCCAAAGAACTGAAGGCTGGTGAGACCTGCGAGATATTCGGTGAGGGGCGTAAGATCCGGCGCGATCACTTGCTGAACCCCGTCCAGGCCGTGCCGGTAGTAGGCGCCGACCACCCAGTTAAAACGCGAATTCTTGTCCTGCGAGGAGAGACGGATCTCCTGCTGCCAGGCCTTGGTCCATACGACGTTTTGATCGTAGGAGGTGAAGCCCTTCAGTTCGGGCGCAAGAGGCGGCGCACCGAAAAAAGATCCCAGAAAGTTGGACCAATCGTCGTAATCCGAATAGCTGCGGTCGACATACGAGGTGTCGGACTGCAGGGACAGCCCTGCAAAATCGTATTTGATGGCAAGACTCGGCACGGTGAGATCGTCGCTCACCGGCTGCCCCACCTTGGAGCCAAAGCCCGATGCGAACGCGCCCGCTTCCGGGTTGGGCAACTCGGCACGCCAGTACTCGTCCGGTTCGCTGCTGTGTTGATGCTGGATGAAAACAGCCGGCGTTATCGACAACCCGTCCATAGGTGCCAGGGTGAACGCAGGCCGCAGCGTGTAGGCATCGGAGGTGTTGGCGTTGCGCTTCAGAATTTGCCCCGTGTAGGGATCTTCGATGTCGATGAAGCCGCCGTCGGAGTGGAACCACCCGCTCACTCTGAAACCCGCTTCGCCTTGAATGATCGGCGCGCCATAGGCTATGCCCACCGCGTAACTCGGCGTCCCGCGTTCGGTGTAGCTGAACTCGGCTTTTGCATAACCGCTGGAGTCCTGCAGACTCGGCTGAGGGGTGAGGAAGCGGATCACGCCGCCCATCGCGCCCGAACCGAATAAAGTGCCTTGCGGTCCTCGCAACACCTCGATGCGATCCAGGTCGAAAATGTCGGGGTGGGGGCTGCCGGAAAACCCGGCGGCGGTGTTCTGCCGGACGGCAATCGGCGTTTCGTCGATATAGATGCCCGTCGTCGGAGAATTGCCGCCGCTGAAGATGCCGCGGATCGCCACATCCGTATTCGATTGTGCGACGCCCGGACCCACAGTGGACAAGACCAAGCCCGGCACGACGCTGCCGAGATCCTCGAAGGACTGCACATGAAGTTCGTCCATGGTCTTTTGGGAAAACGCGGTGACGCTCACCGGCACCTTGTCGAGCGATTCCTCGCGCCGTTGGGCCGTGACGATGATTTCGTCGAGCTTGGTCGTGTCCTGTGCATCCTCCGCAAGTGCGGGCGGCATTCCCAACGGCGCCAATAGGGCGCTAGAGACCGCAAGCTTGCACACCCAGTTGCTGTAGCGACTCGGCTTAACGTGTTTCAAGACCATAATTCCTCCCCTATCGTTCGTTTCACACCCGCCGGTCCGCGTAACACGGGACCTGCGGCGGCTGAAATCTCTCTGTCACCATTTGCTTGAAGGATCGCCCCACAACTCGGCCGGACACTGAATCGTGCCGGCGGAATACACCACGGGCACCGCGCGATCGCGGCTCAAGAAGATCGGTCCGTCCAGATCCACCACCTGGCAGAGCTGCCCGACGAGAAATGCGGGCGCCATGGCAAGCGAGGTGCCCAGCATGTTGCCCACCATGACTTTGAGCCCGAGCCGGGCAGCCTCGCGCGCCATGGCGAGCGCCTCGGTGAGTCCGCCGGACTTGTCGAGTTTGATGTTGACGACCTTGAAGCGTCCGACCAGGCCCGGCACATCGGCGAGGGTCTGCGCGCTCTCGTCCGCCGCGAACGGAATCGGCGAATCCAATCCATCGAGCATGCTTTCCTCGCCGACTTTGCACGGCTGCTCGATGAGCTGAACCCCCGACTCCAGCAGCACGGGGAGAATCTTCTCGAGCGTGGCACGCGTGAATCCCTGGTTGGCGTCGATCCCGAGCCAGACGTCGGGTCGTTCTCGTCGCACCGCGCGCACCCGCTCGGCATCTACGGCCTCGCCGGTCAGCTTGAGCTTGATGGCTCGCGCTTGGCGGTAGGCGCGCGCGTCCGCAGCCACCTTCTCGGCGCTGCCCGCCCCGATGGTGAATGTGGTAATGAGCGGCTTGGGTTGCTCCAGCCCGGCGATACGCCACGCCGGCCGGCCGATGCGCTTCGCATCCAGATCCCAGAGCGCGCAGTCGAGCGCATTGCGCGCAGCACATGCCGGCAGCAGGCTCTGCAAGCCGAGCCGGCCGATCCCGGCCTCGATCTCGCCGCGCAGCGACTCGAGCCTGTCTGCGCCGGCTTTAACGTCATCGCCCGGCCGGTAGTACACCCCGGAAGCCTCGCCGCGGCCGACCAGACCCTCCTGCTCCAGCTCCACGAAGAGCACTTCGGTGTCCACCATGGTGTAGCCGGTGATGCGGAAAGGCTCCTTGAGCGGAAACTTCTCGATGCCGATTCGAAGCTTAAGACGCGAGGTCGAGGAGCTCATCGCGCACCTTGCCGCAGGCAGGCATCGACCAACCGATCGAGCTCGGCACCGGGACGCAAGGGATCCGCGACCGGCAAATCAAGATGGCGTTGTTGTTCCAGGAGCGCGGCCCGCGCCTCCGCCTCGCCGAGCTTCGCGGTGTTGAGCGACACGCCCGCACAGCGCACGCCAGGATTCGTGCGGCGTGCCAGCATCAGGGTCGCTTCGATTGCCTCGCGCAGGTTCGGGGTCGCGTAGTCGGGAAAACCCAGCACGCGATCGCGCCCCACCTCATGACACATGACGATCACATCGGGTTGCGAGCCGTGCAGCAGTCCCAACGACACGCCGGAATATGCGGGATGGAACAGGGAGCCTTGACCTTCAACCACATCCCAGTGATCTGCGGCGGCATCGGGACTCAGCAGTTCAGCGGCGCCCGCGACGAAGTCGGCCACCACCGCATCGATGGCGATGCCGCGTCCTGCGATGAGAATCCCCGTCTGGCCGGTCGCACGGAAATCCGCGTCGACGCCGCGCTTCTTGAACTGCCTCGCCAGGGACAGTGCCGTGTATTTCTTGCCGAGCGCGCAGTCGGTGCCCACCGTCAGCAGCCGCAGGCCGCTGCGTTTGCGCCCGCTGCCGGTTGGGATCCCGTGGGGCGGTTCGCGTACATTGATCAACCGGCGCCCGAGTTCGGCGGCCATCTCGGCCAAACGCGGGACCGATTCGAGCCGCGTATGCATCCCGCTCACCAGATCGAGCCCCGCTTTCAGCGCCTCCTCGAGTGCCGGAATCCAGGGCGGTGTGATCTCGCCGCCAACGGTCGCCGCTCCGATCACCATACTGCGCGCGCCCTGGACGCGGGCATCGCTCGGGGTCAGGCGCGAAAGCCCGGTGCTCACGGACGCATCGGGCAATGCGTACTCGCCGACGCATCGCTCCGGCGCCCAGTCGCGCAGTCCGAAGGCGGTCTTCGCGAACGGGGCGACAGTGACATCGCCCATGAAAACCAGATATGGCTGGGGCAGCACGAGATCGATCATGAAGTCCTCTGGGAATCAGTAGCCGGCGCCGGCAACCTTGTCGTCGTTGCGGTTGTTCACCGGCAGCGTCAGATACGAGGCATGTGCGCCGGAGCGATAGATGCTTTGCGTCGCGCTCTTGAACTCGGCCTGCGTCGCCTCGTAGATGTTCGGCACGTAGGTCTGCGGATTGCGGTCGATGAGGGGGAACCAGCTGCTCTGCACCTGGACCATGATGCGGTGACCCGCCTTGAAGGTGTGGTCGCGTGAGCGCAGGCTGAATGAATACGGTGTGATTTCTCCCGGCACGACTGGCTCGGGCTTCTCGAAGCTGTTGCGATAGCGTGCCCGGAATACTTCCTCGGCGAGCATGAACTCGAATCCACCGAGATTTGCGGGCTGCGCCTTGTCCGGGTAGACGTCGATCAGCTTGACCACCCAGTCGCTGTCGGAGCCGGTGGTCGAGGCGAAGAGGTGGATTACGGGCTCCCCGGTGATGGTCAAATCCTTCGTGAGGACCTCGGTCTGATACGTCAGAACATCGGGACGGCCATCGACGAAGCGTTGGTCGTTGAGCTGCCACTCGGGCCAGCCGTTGCGTGTAATCGGCCGCGGCACATAAGGAACGGGCTTGGCAGGATCGGAGACGTATTGATCATGCTGGTCGGGGGAGCCGCCGGGCGACTGAAACGACAGTGCGCCGCCGGCTCGAAGATAGAGCTTCGTCTCCTCGATGCCTTTTTTGGGCGGCCAGGATTCGTAGCCCTGCCACTGGTTCGTACCGGTGCGGAACGACAGGACTTCGGGCAGATCGACTTTGGGCGCATCCTTCAGCCAATGCGCGAACCACGGGGCTTCGATGTGCTCCCGGTACCATCGGGACGTGTCGCTGCCGAAGTCGACCGCGCCCAGGGTCCGTCCATCGCTGAATTCCCAGCCACCGTGATACCAGGGGCCCACGATCAGGTTGTTGATGCCCTGGGCATCGCCCTTCTCATACTGCTTGTAGGCCTCGATGGCACCGTAGTGGTCCTCGGCATCGAACCAGCCGCCGATGTTGAGCGTGGGCACCCGCACCGGCGACTGGATGTAAGGCAGCACGCTGCACATGGCCTTGCGCCAGAACGAGTCGTCGTTCGGATGTTGATCAAAGGCGTTCCAGCTTGGCGCCTGGCCGTGAAAAATGTCCTTGTTGATGTTGGAAAGAGGACCGAGCTCCAAAAACTGATCGTAGTGGTCGTAGCGGCCGAACACCTGCGAACGCCCGAAACCTCCCTCCATCGCACCGATCCAACTGAACGCATAGTCGAGACGGAAGGCGCCGTTGTGATGAAAATCATCGCCGATGAACATGTCCACGCAGGTGGCCTGCGGAGAGGCGGCCTTGAGGGCCGGGTGCGGGTCGACCAACGCGCGCGTGGTCAGGAACCCGCCATAGGAAATTCCCAGTGTCCCCACCCGGCCGTTGTTGTTGGGCACGTGAGCGACTATCCAGTCGATGGTGTCGTAGGTATCGGTCGACTCGTCGGTTGATTTGGGCTGGTTCTTGTCGCGCATCGGACTCAATGACACGTATCGGCCAGTCGATGCTCCGCGTCCCCGCGTGTCCTGAAACACGAAGATGTAACCGTCCTTGATGAGGTGCGGATACTCGCGCAACCACGCCGCATACCCATGTTTATCGGGATTGAGCCCATAGGGCGAACGCACCAGGATGATGGGCAGCGCCTCCTGGCGTGCGAGCGGCGCATAAATCTCGGTGTAGAGCTCGGCGCCGTCGCGCATTGCGATTCGCGCGGTGGTTTTGGCGAAGATTTTGGTGAAGTCCGGACCGGGCACACGGCCGTCGCGCTTCTCCATCATTTCCGCGCTCGACTTCGCCAGCCATGCCGGAACCTGCACCTCCTCGAATGGTGTTGCCACGGTTTCGGCCGAGCATGCCGGTCCCGCCAGGGAAACCAGCAAGCAGATCGAGAGAAGCGGCCTGATCCCCAGGAAAGCTATTGTGCGGGCGCCGTGCCCGCCCCTGCCGCCCGAATGGATCCCCGTCATCGTGACCTCGCTTTCGCCGCGCTCCGTCGGGGGGCATCCGCCCCGCGGCTGGCGCAGACCTTAGTTTTCTTACTGTACATTTTATTTTCTTAAATGGAAACTTTTTTTGGTATGACGGCAACCAGACGGCACGGAAGCGCCACGGCGAAGTCCTCATTGGCGTCGCGGATGCCTCTTGTTTACCCTTCGGCTCGCATCGCGGATCCCTTTGACTCCCCCGCGGTAACATTCCAGAATTGCGCGAACATAGGGAGAGGTCGCAAACAACGTGTTGCAAGCCGAACGCCGCGGAATTGGCGAGAAACTCAGGGCACTGCGCAAGCACCGAAGACTCACGCTGGGGCAGCTCAGCAAACGGACGGGGTATTCGGTCTCCGCACTTTCCAAAATGGAGAACGAACGGCTGGGCCTGACCTACGACAAATTAACGCGCCTTGCACTTGCCTTCGACGTCGACATGAGCGCGCTGTTCAACGACGGGCCGCCCATCGAAGGCCCCCAGCCGATCGGCCGCCGCAGCATCGCGCGCCGGGGCAAGGGCAGGAGCGTTTCCACGGCGAACTACGACTATCTCTACATCGCGCCCGAATTGAGCCGCAAGCAGATGGTGCCGATCGTCGTGAAGATCCGCGCCATGAGCATCGAGGAGTTTGGCCCGTTGATCCGCCACGGCGGAGAAGAATGGATTTATGTCACCAAGGGAGCGATCGAAGTCCACAGCGAGTTCTATCAACCCGAGCGTCTGGAAATAGGCGACAGCATCTACCTCGACAGCCGGATGGGACATGCCTTTATCAGCATGAGCAAGGGCGGCTCCGAGGTCGTGTCGGTATGTTCGGCACCGGAGGCTGAGCTTTTCGAGAATGCAGATGCGCAACCCAAGTCCCGACGTGCGCGCGCTCCTCGGGTGGTACGCGCCAAATCAAGATGAACCTCGGGAGGTCCTGTGTTCAATTGACCGAGGGAATAGAGTCCGGCCTCACCACTACTTGATGGTATCGGTGTTGGATTCCATGTGCATGTCCATACCGGCCCAGATCTCCTTTGCATCCGGGTACACGTGGGTCATCCAACCGAATACCACAGGGATCCAAAGACCCTGCGCCTTGGCGCAGGCCTCCTCGGTATGAATGCTTCCCTGCGGTCCGAATTGCGAATCCTTTCCAAACTGCTGTTTCAATCCAACGCTTCGCGGGCCTGCGCAGAAGTCCACGTGCCGGTGCCAGGTGGCAATACTCAAGGGAGCGATCGCGTTCAGCTGCTCGGGCGTGGACTCGGCGGGCGCCGTGTACATGACTCCAACCGCCTTCATGCCTTGGGGAGTGCGCCGGTACAGGATTGATCCCGGCTGGCGGTAGTCGACGTGCTGCTGTTCTTGTTTGTGATAGCGGTAGCTGGTGTAGTGAACTTCCTCGCCCATTTTGCCGCTCGGCGCGAACGGCCGGTAGCCGTCGTGCAGCGCAGTGTTCACGTCTTGATAGCGCACCAGCACTTCGCGCGCGGCAACCACGATGGCCTGAGCGCGCGCCTCATCGCCCGGCTCCGCCGCGCCCTTCGAGGACATCTGCATGTGGTTTTCCATTTTCATCGAGGGCACCGGCGTCCCGTCGGTGCCGGCGCTGTGCTTCTTGAGGAACTGCGCCCACAAGGGGAAATCCTGTGCCGCCGCCACACCCGTTAGACAGCACAAAATCAGAAACCGCGTCATGAATCCGTGCATCGAAGCTCCCGCGATCGGTCCGAACTAGAACCATATACTTTCACGTCTGTGAGCGAAAAACATGCGAACCACTTCGCATGAGAGCGCCCCCGGGGGCGTGAAAGACCGTCAGGACCGACGGGAGAGGCGGTTCACATCAGGTGAACGGAAATTTAATGGGCGAGCTGATCATGAGAGGCTCCGCCGGCATTGTGCAGGATCGAGGGACAGGCGGCGTCGGCAGGTTCATCCAATAGATGCCGCAGCGATTTGCCTTCGCATGCACTTGTGCCCCGTCAAAAGGGGCTGGGCATGACCCAGCCCCTGATCGGGCGCCAAAGTCAGGCAGGTTCGGCCACCCGGCGGGTCTTGTCCACGTCGGGGCTGCGATACACCGCTTCGGGAATGCTCGACAGCCGGGAAGTTTGCAGCTGACCGCTCTTCAAGCCGTAGAATTTTTGAAAACTCATGATGAGCGGGCGCCATTTGTCAGGATCGATGCGATTGGCCTCGCCCGCGGCGAGAAGTTTGTGTTGCACGTGAACTCGGGTAATACGCGCCTCGAAGGTCACAATGCGGCCTTTAAGAGCCGCATCGCCCTCTGCGATGCCATGTTCGGCCTCGATGACCGCTTCCAATTGGATGGGGCATTCGTGCACCCGCTCCGGCCGGACCGTCTCGGAAGCCGCGCGCGTAAATCCGGCGCGAGCGAACTTGTCGCCTTCATACCGATAGCCCCGGTCCACCTTGTAGGAAGGCACCGGATCGCTGCCCGTGGTGAGTGCGAGACGATCCACCCCCGACACCTCGCTTTCCGAGGGGATGTTGAGCACACACTCTCCCAAGCGGCGCAGGTTCTGCGCGGTCTTAGCGGCGGCAGCCAGACCCAAGATACAGCGCCAGCCCAGCCAGAAGGCCGAAGACATCGGGGCCAGGTTGGTGGTGCCGTCCTCGTTCAGGCTGCTGATCAGCACCACGGGGGTGCCGAGATAGAGAATGGGGGGCTCTGATACGACATGCATGATTGAAACTCCTCGAAGCCGTCAAGCGGCGTCGTGAAAAATGATTCCCAAAGTGAAGCGCTGGCCGCGGCGGATCTCGCTCACGCCGTGACGGAGCGCGGCGCGATAAGGCCCTTTGCTGCCGGCGCGCGGAAAGTGATGGGTCGCTATGATGGCCGCATCGCCTTTGCGCAGCGGCACGACGTGCGCACGACTCTGCGCACGCGGCCGCTGCTCGGTGAGAACCAGTTCGCCACCCTCGAAGTCCTCGCCCGGCTGACTCAACAGACACACCAGCTGCAACGGGAACACGCAAGGACCGTATAGATCCTGGTGCAGACAGTTGTAGTCGCCGGCCCCGTAGCGCAGCAGCAGCGGCGTAGGCCGCTCCTGCCCTTGCTCCTTGCAATCGGCAAGGAAGTCCCGATACGAGGACGGGAACGACTTTCCTTCCTTCAAAAGTTCCCACCAACGGTTCGCGACCGGGACGAGCTTGGGATAGAAGCTCTCGCGCAGCTCCACCACCTGCCGGGGCAAGGGATAGCTGAAGTATCGGTACTGCCCCTGGCCGAACCGGTAGCGCGCCATGTCCACGGTGTTTCTAAACAGCTGATCTTGGTCATAGCATTCCCGAACCTGGGAACAGGCCTCCTCGCTGAGGAGAGCCTTGATCACCAAGAACCCCTGGCTTTCGAGCGCGTTCTGTTGGCTGGAATCAATCATTGAGCTTCTCCGATTTGCCCTTGCGCTCGGCATCGAGCAGGGCGCGCTTGCGCGCCATACCCCAGCGATAGCCGCCGAGCGAACCGTCTCCACGGATCACCCGGTGACAGGGAATGAACACGCCCACATGATTCGCAGCGCACGCATTGGCCACGGCACGCACCGCGCGCGGCGCTCCGATCGCCTGGGCCGCTTCCTGATAGGAAACCACGCTGCCGGAAGGAAGGGTGGTGAGGAAATCCCACACGCGCTTTTGGAAAGCCGTTCCGCGCACATCGAGCGGCAGCGGCCGTGCATCGCGCTCGCCCTTGATGCGTGCGTTCAAGGCCGTCATCCAGGTCTTGAAATGCTTTCCGGCCGCCGCCTCCGAAGGAGTGATCGCAGCCTTCGGATACTCGCGATGGAGCTGCCCCAGGAGTTCCCGCTCGGAATCGCCGAACTGCAGATAGCAGACGCCGCGGTCGGTGGCGCCGATCAGCACCAACCCCAGGGCGCTATGGCCGAAGGCGAAGGAAATATCCGCGCCCTCGCCCCCCGCCCGGTAGCTCTTCGGCGTCATGCCCAGGTGCGCATCCATGCGTCCGTAGACTGCGCTGCTCGACTCGAAGCCTGCCTCGTATATGGCATCGGTCACCGATGGAGCCTTGCGCAGATCCGCCTTGAGCGCCGTGAGACGCACCTGCTCGATGTACTCTTTCGGCGTCAGTTGCAGGAACGCCTTGAACAGGCGATGCACCTGGAACTGGCTCATGGCGCTCTTCGCGGCCAGGCTCGAAAGCGTATGCGGCTGGCGGGGATTCTTTTCGATGAAGCGCGCGAGCGAGAGCAGGGTTTCCAGGTTCGCACCCGCAGCCACTTCGTCGGGCTTGCAGCGCTTGCAGGCGCGCAGGCCGCTCGCCTTGGCCGCTTCAATGCTGTCGAAAAAGCGCACGTTCTCGGGCTTCGGCCGGCGTGAGCCGCATGAGGGCTTGCAGTAGACGCCGGTTGTGACGACGCCATACCAGAATTTGCCGTTCTGCGAAGCATCGCGGTTTACGAGCGCCTGGTATTGTTTGGATTCGGTGTTCATGTGCATCTCCTTTCTGATGGGACACACAGTACGCGCGGCCCGCCCGGCCAACTACCCGATTCTTGCGGCCAATTTTGGAACTGCTTAAAGGACCAATATCGCCCGGAAGTCGTTCACGTTGGTAAGCGTGGGACCGGTGACGACCGAGTCTTCGAGTGCTTGAAAGAAAGTGTGCGCATCGTTGTCGTCGAGATAGTCGCGGGCGCGCATTCCCTTGGCGAAGGCGCGACCGAGCGTATCGGGCGTCAACAGCGCGCCCGCAATCTCTTCCTGTCCGTCGACACCGTCCGTATCTCCTGCAATTGCGTGGATGCCTGAATGTCCCTGCAACGTGATGCCGAGCGACAGGAGAAACTCGACGTTGCGTCCGCCGCGCCCGTCGCCTCGCACCGTGACCGTGGTCTCGCCGCCGGAAAGCAGAACGCATGGAGCATGAAACGGCTGGCGTCGCCGCGCAATTTGCAAGGCCATTGCGCCCAATACCTTGCCCACCTCGCGAGCCTCGCCTTCGAGGGCGTCACTCACGATATGGGGCGTGACGCCCCCTTGGCGTGCGATGGTCGCGGCCGCCTCGAGGGCCATCTGCGGTGTCGCAATGATGTGCAGTTCGTGGCCGCGCAGGCGTGCATCGCCCGGCTTGACCGATTCGCTCGCGGGAGAGTTGAGTACATCGAGTACGCCCGGCGACACGTTGATGTCGTATCGCGCGAGAACTTCGATCGCATCCTTCGAAGTCGTGGCATCGGCCACGGTGGGCCCCGAGCCGATATCGGCCGGCTGATCGCCCGGCACGTCGGAGATGAGCAGTGTCACCACGCGCGCCGGATGACACGCTGCCGCCAGCCTGCCGCCTTTGATGCCGGAAATGTGCCGGCGAACACAGTTCATTTCGACGATGCTGGCGCCGGACTTCAGGAGCGCGCGGTTGACCGCTTGTTCCTCGCCCAGCGTCAAGCCCTCCAGCGGGCAAGGCAGCAGCGCCGAGGCGCCGCCCGAAATCAGACAGAGAACCAGGTCGTCACTCGAAAGTCCCGCCACCCTCTCGAGCAGGCGCCGCGCCCCCTCGAGTCCCGCCGCGTCTGGCACCGGATGCGCCGCCTCTAGGATTTCGATGCGCTCGCAGGGAACGGCATAACCGTAGCGGGTGACGATCAGCCCCTCGAGGGCGCCAGGCCAGTGCTCTTCGACCACGCGGGCCATTGCCGCCGAGGCCTTGCCGGCGCCGACCACGATGAGCCGGCCGCGAGGCGCGGCCGGCAGGTACTTCGGAATGGAAAGCGCCGGTTGCGCCGAGGCAATGGCGGCATCGAACATTTGCCGTAGCAGCGTTCTCGGATCCAAAGGCCTTCCCTAGTGCGAGCTCACCGTATTCTTCAGGCAACCGATACCATCGATCTCGATTTCCACGGTTGCTCCGTCCTTCATCGATCCTACGCCCAACGAGGTGCCGCAGGCGATGACATCACCGGGTTGCAGTTCCATGTCCCAGGACAGGCGGCTCACCAATTCGTTGGGCGCGAAGACCATGTCCGACAACGGATAATTTTGACGCTCCACGCCGTCGAGGCGCGTCACCACATTCGATCGCGAGAACTCGAGATCGGTCTCGATCCAGGGTCCTACGCAGCTGAAGGTGGGAAAGCTCTTGGAGCGCGTCCACTGCGGAAAGTCCGGATTTTCGTTGAGTATTTCGCCAGCCGTCACGTCATTGATGCAGGTGTAGCCGAAGATGTACCTGGGGGCATCATCCGCGGACACCTCCGCGCAGCGCCCGCCGATGACGATGGCGAGTTCCCCTTCGAAGGCGATCTTCCCCGAATAGCCTCCAGGCCGCTTGATGACATCGCCGGGTCCCGCGAGCGAGCTGGCCGCCTTCAGGAGGAACAACGGGTGAGCGGGCGCCGCCTTGCCGAGCTTCGCCGCCAGGGCATGAAAATTGTTCCAGAGCGCGACGATGTGCCGGGGCCTGCAGGGACTCAGCAGGCGGCAGTTGCCCAGCGCGTGCTGGCGGCCGGACGGCCGCGCGCCGGTGAACATGTCGCCCTCGTATTCCTCAAGCAGGCCTTGGCGGACGACCCCGAATCCTTGCCGATCTCCCGCAAGGAACCGCGCCCAGCGGCTCACTAGAGCACCGACTTCAAGAGCCTGCCCATGTCGGCGGGGTTTTTCGTCACCTTGATGCCGCACTCCTCCATCACGCCGAGTTTCTCGGCCGCCGTGCCCTTGCCTCCGGAAATGATCGCGCCCGCATGCCCCATGCGCTTGCCGGGCGGCGCGGTGACCCCGGCGATGAAGCCCACCACAGGTTTCTTCATGTTGGCCTTGATCCAGCGCGCGCAGGTTTCCTCATCGTCGCCGCCGATCTCGCCCACCATGATCACCGCATCGGTTTCCGGATCGTCATTGAACAGGCGCATGACATCGACGTGCTTCAGGCCATTGACCGGATCCCCGCCGATGCCGACGCAGCTGGACTGACCGAGGTTAAGATCCATGAGCTGCCCAACCGCCTCGTAGGTGAGCGTGCCGGAGCGCGACACCACGCCGATCCGGCCCTTCTTGTGGATGTGTCCCGGCATGATGCCGATCTTGATTTCCTCGGGCGTGATCACCCCCGGACAGTTCGGTCCGATCAGAAGCGTGCGCTTGCCGCGCATGCGGTTTCGCGTGTTGATCATGTCGCGCACCGGGATGCCTTCGGTGATGCAGATGACCAGGTCAAGTTCCGCGTCCACCGCCTCGTCAATGGCGGCCGCGGCGTACGGCGGCGGCACGTAAATCACCGACACGGTGGCGCCGGTCTTCTCCTTCGCCTCGCGGGCGGTGGCAAAGATCGGAATGCCCTCGAAGCTCTCCCCCGCCTTGTTGGGGTTGACCCCGGCGACGAAGGCCGCATGCCCATTGGCGTAGTCGCGGCACAGGCGCGTGTGAAAGGCGCCGGTCTTGCCGGTGATGCCCTGGGTCATGACCTTGGTATTGCGGTCGATCAGAATGCTCATGATTTCCTCTTAACGGCCGGCGACCGCGGCGACGATCTTCTGCGCGGCGTCGGCCATATTGTCCGCGGATATGATGGGAAGTCCCGACGCGGCGAGTGCGCGGCGGCCGAGTTCCTCGTTGGTGCCCTTCATGCGCACCACCAGGGGCACGCCGAGCTTCACCTCATGGGCGGCCGCGATCACGCCCTCGGCGATGGTGTCGCAGCGCATGATGCCGCCGAAGATGTTCACCAGGATCCCCTTCACCTTGGGATTCTTGAGCATGAGTTTGAACGCCTCGGTCACCTTCTCCTTGGTGGCTCCGCCGCCGACGTCGAGAAAGTTGGCGGGCTCCGCGCCGAACAGCTTGATCGTGTCCATGGTGGCCATGGCAAGTCCGGCGCCGTTGACCAGACACCCGATGTTGCCGCCGAGCGAAATGTAGGAAAGATCGAATTTCGAGGCGGCAACCTCGGCCGGATCCTCCTCGTCCAGATCGCGCATGGCGACGATGTCCGGATGCCGAAAGAGCGCATTGGCGTCGAAGTTGAGCTTGGCGTCCAGGGCCAGCACCCGCCCCTCGCCCGTCAGGATCAGCGGATTGATTTCGGCGAGCGAGGCATCGCAATCGACGAACGCCTTGTAGAGCGCGTGCATGAACCGACTGGCCTCGCCCACCGAGGGCTCGGGCACGCCGATCTTGCGCGCGACATCGTTCGCCTGCGCATCGGTCAGTCCCGTCTCGGGGTCGATGGCAACCTTGAAGATCCTGTCGGGCGTGTGCGCGGCAACCTCTTCGATTTCCATGCCGCCCTCGGAGCTCGCGATCAGGGTGACGCGCTGCGTGGCGCGGTCCACCACCATGCCGACATAAAGCTCCTTCTTGATATCGGCGCCCTCCTCGATGAGGAGCCGGCGCACCAGGCGCCCCTCCGGGCCGGTCTGGTGGGTAACGAGGGTCATTCCCAGTATCTTGCTGGCGAAGTCATGCACCTCGGCTGGAGACTTCGCCACTTTGACGCCGCCGCCTTTGCCGCGCCCGCCGGCATGGATCTGCGCCTTGACCACCCATACCTTGCCGCCGAGCTGCTTGGCCGCGGCGTCCGCCTCGTCAACCGAAAAGCACGGAATGCCGCGCGGGGTGGCGACTCCGTACTTTCGCAAGATTTCCTTGCCCTGATATTCATGCACGTTCATTGCTGGCCTCGAATTGGCAAATTAAGAGAGCACCGCACCTGCGGCCGCGTTTGATATTCAACCATGTGAAAGCAGCGGCGGCTTACGCTGTGCGAAGCTGCCCGCTGCCCGCCTGAGAATTCTGTTCGTCCAACGTCCTGGCGAGTAGCTTGGTCAGCGCGAACACCGTATCCATGTGCGGCGTCGCCGTGCCGGTGAGTCGCGCCATTTCGACCACCGACCCCAATAAGGCATCCACTTCCAGCGTGCGCGCCGCTTCCACGTCCTGCAACATGGAAGTCTTGTGATGACCCACCCGCTCGGCACCCGCAATGCGCTTCTCGAGGGGCACGCGGAATGTGGCTCCCAGCTTGGTCGCCACCGCCTGCGCTTCGCTCATCATCGCCGCGGCAATGGCGCGGCTGGGCGGATACTCGCAGATTTCCTTGAGCGTGGCACGGGACAGCGCGCTGATGGGATTGAAACTGAGGTTGCCCCACAGTTTGAGCCATATCTCGGAGCGGATGTCCTTCAGGACCGGCGCCTGCAGACCGCTTTTGATCAGGCATTCCGAGACCCGTTGCACCCGTTCGCTCTCGCTGTTGTCAGGTTCGCCCACCGGGAAGCGGTTGCCCTCGACGTGCTTCACCACGGCGGGAGCCGCGAGTTCGGCGGCGGGATATACAACGCAACCGATCACTCGTTCGCAGGGGATCTTTTCGTATAACGCGCCGCTCGGATCCACGCTCTTGACGCGCGTGCCGGCGAACGGCCCCGGGTAGCGATGGAAATACCAGTAGGGAATGCCGTTCTGCATGGGCACAACCATGGTCTCGGCGCCGAACAGCTTGTGGATGTCGCGCGTGACCGCCTCCACCTGATGCGCCTTCATGGCAAGAATCACCAGGTCCTGCGGACCGGCACCCGAATAGTTGTCGGTGACCCTGATGTCCGAGGAGCCGATCTGCTCCTCGCTGCCGTCCGAGTTGATCAGCTTGATGCCGCGGCTGCGCAAAGCCTCGAGGTTCGCGCCGCGTGCGATGAAGGTAACTTCTTCACCGGCGAGCGCGAGCCGTGTGCCCACATAACCGCCGATTGCACCCACACCGATGATCGCTATCTTCATGAACCGCTGCCGCCCAGTAAGAATCGGGATGTCAAGTCTGCACCGCAGCGCCGACCGTTGCACAAGTTTGGCTGTCAGACGTTACAGGCGAACCTCGATCGGCCGCCTCCGACACCGGCGGCGGATATTATGTCCGCCGCCGATTTCGTAGCGCGGAATCTACTTCAGTTCGGGAATCAACCCCGCACCGCGCGCCCACTTGTACTTCGCGCCGAGCACCGCCACCGGGATCTCGGTCGAGTACGCGTAGGCCGGGATGCCATGCTGATACAAATATTCGGCGGCCTCCTCCACTTCAACGTCGCCCGCGAGCGAGGCCACCACCGGCTTGGTGATGCCCTTGGCCTTCATCTCATTCACCACTTCCACCATCAATTTCGCGAACACCATGGGCGGGGTGATGATGGTGTGCCAGTAGCCGAGGATGAGCGCGTGGATGCGCTCATCCTCCAGTCCCAGGCGCACGGTGTTCTGATACGTCGTGGGCGGCTCGCCGCCGGTGATGTCGACCGGATTGCCCGCCGCGCCGAACGGCGGGATGAACTTGCGGAACGCCGCGTCCAGATCCGCCGGCATCGCCATCAGCGACAAATTGTTGTCGACGCAGGCATCGGACAGAAGCACGCCCGAGCCGCCGGCGCCGGTGATGATGACGACGTTGTTGCCCTTGGGAGTCGGGAGCACCGGGATGCCGCGTGCGAACTCCAACAGGTCGCGTAGGCTGCGCGCACGGATCACGCCCGATTGCTTGAGCACGTCCTCGTAGATCTTGTCGTTGCCGGCGAGCGCCCCGGTGTGCGAACTCGCGGCGCGCGCGCCCATGCTGGTGCGGCCGGCCTTCAACACCACCACGGGCTTTTTCTTCGAGACGCGCTTCGCGACCTCGGCAAATGCGCGGCCGTCCTTCAGATCCTCGCAGTGCTGCGCGATGATGTGGGTGTTGGGGTCCTGCTCGAAAAAGGTCAGAAGATCGTCCTCATCGATGTCGGACTTGTTGCCGACGCCGACGATGGCCGAAACGCCCATCTTGGCGGAGCGGCTGAAGCCGATGATGGCCATGCCGATGCCGCCGGACTGGGAGGAGAGCGCCGCATGACCCTTGACGTCGAAGGCGGTGCAGAAGGTCGCGCAAAGATTGGCGGGGGTGTAGTAGAAGCCGTAGATGTTGGGTCCCATCAGGCGCACGCCGTACTGCTTGCCGATGGCGACCAGCTCCTGCTGCCCCGCGACGTTGCCGGTTTCGGCAAAACCCGACGGAATGAGCACGGCGCCGGGGATCTTCTTCTCGCCCACTTCCCGCAGCGCTCCGGCGACAAACTTGGCGGGGATGGCGAACACCGCCACATCGATGATGCCCGACACGTCCTTGACGCTCTTGTAGGCCTTCTTCCCCAGGATTTCGACGGCGCTCGGATGGATGGGGTAGATCTCGCCCTTGTAGCCGCCGTTGATGAGATTCTTCATCACCGAGTTGCCGATCTTGCCGCTCTCGGCCGAGGCGCCGATCACCGCGACCGCCTTCGGATTCATGATGCGGTTCATCTTCTCGACGATTTCCGCCTGGCTCGGCCGGTCACGCGGCGGCGGCGGATTGAAATTGAGCACGATGCGCACGTCCGCCGCGGTCGCTCCCTTGTCGGTGGCGAACACCGGGTTCAGATCCATTTCGGAGATCTCCGGGAAATCTCCGACCAGCGCCGAGACCCGCTCGATCATGGTGGAAAGTGCCGTGCGATCGACCGGCTTGGCGCCGCGCACCCCCTTGAGGATCTCGGCGGCAGCGATGCCGTCGAGCATGGACAGCGCGTCGGCGTTGCTCGCCGGGGCAAGACGGAAGGTGATGTCCTTCAGCACTTCGACCAGCACGCCGCCCAGACCGAAGGCCACGAGCTTGCCGAACGCCGGATCCGTGACCGCGCCGATGATGACTTCCTGGCCGCCGCCGAGCATCTGCTGCACCTGGACGCCGTGGATGTCGGCTTTCGCATCGTACTTCTTGGCATTGGCGACGATGGTGTTGTAGGCCTCCTTCGCGGCCTCCGCGCTCTTGACGCCCACGATCACGCCGCCCGCCTCGGTCTTGTGCAGGATCTGCGGCGAGACGATCTTCATCACAACCGGAAATCCGATGCCGCTGGCCACCTTCACCGCCTCGTCGGCGGAAGTCGCAACCCCTTCCTTCGGAATGGTGATGCCGTAGGCCTCGCAGATGCCACGCGCTTCCGGCGCGGTGAGCGCCTCGCGGCCGGCCGCCTTGGCCTCATCGAGGATCTTGCGTACCGCGTTCTTGTTTTGTGACATGAAAAGAATTCCCCTAAAAAAATGGCGCCCGCGGGGGCGCCTGGTGGATGCTTAGATGACTTTTTGCGCGCGCAAGCTGGTGATGTCGGCCGCCGCGATGCCGAGCTCCGCGAGCACCTGGTCGGTATGCTCGCCCAGCAGCGGCGAACGCTTCACTTCGCTCGGACTGTCGCTCAACTTGATGGGATTCCCCACCGACAGATACTTGCCGCGCTTCGGGTGATCGACCTCGACGATGGTGCCGGTCTTGCGCAGCGAAGGCTCACTGGCGAGTTCTTCCATGGACAGGATCGGGCCGCACGGAATGTCGTGTTCGTTCAGAATGGCCATGCACTCGAACTTGTCCTTGGTCGATGACCAGGCCTCGACGGCCTCGAACACCTGCTTCAGGCGCGGCAGCCGCGCCGGCGGGGTCGCATAGTCGGGATTGGTGATCCAATCCGGTTTGCCGATCACTTCGCAGATCGCCTTCCACACCGGCGCCTGCGCGATGAAGTACAGGTAGGCATTAGGATCGGTTTCCCAGCCCTTGCACTTGACGATGGTGCCGGGTTGGCCGCCGCCGGAGGCATTGCCGGCACGCGGCACGGCGCTGCCGAATTTGCCGTTCGGGTACTGCGGATATTCCTTCATGACCTGGGTGCGGGCGAGGCGCTGCTGATCGCGCAGCTTCACGCGGCAAAGATTCAGCACGCCGTCCTGCATGGCGGCAAGCACCTTCTGCCCGCGGCCGGTTTGATTGCGCTGATAGAGGGCGGTGACGATGCCGAGCGCCAGATGCAATCCGGTACCGGAATCGCCGATCTGCGCGCCGGTGACCAGCGGAGGACCGTCGTCGAAGCCGGTGGTCGAGGCGGAACCGCCCGCGCACTGCGCCACGTTCTCATACACCTTGCAGTCCTCGTACGGTCCGGGGCCGAAGCCCTTGATCGACGCGACGATCATGCGCGGGTTCAACTGCTGGATCTTCTCCCAGGTGAAGCCCATGCGGTCGAGGGCGCCGGGCGCAAAGTTCTCAACCAGCACATCGCAGTGCTTTACCAGTTTCTCGAGAACCTTCTTGCCGGCTTCGTGCTTGGTATCGAGTGTGATCGAGCGCTTGTTGTGGTTCAGCATGGTGAAGTACAGGCTGTCCACATCCGGAATGTCGCGCAGCTGCTCGCGGGTGACGTCGCCCGCGCCGGCCTTTTCAACCTTGATGACGTCCGCACCGAACCATGCCAGAAGCTGGGTGCACGTCGGTCCTGACTGCACGTGCGTGAAGTCGAGAATGCGCACGCCGTCTAATGCCTTGCCCATGAATCTTCGCTCCTAGATCACTTGTACATCGTTTGATTCTTAGTACCCGGGGCATACTCGCGCGGATCGACCCAGATGTTGATCACCGCGCACTTGCGCAGCTTGTGCACCGACTCGCGCGCACGCTTCAAAGCCGGGGCGATCTGACCGGGATCCCGCACTTCCTCGCCGTAGCCGCCGAGCATCTCGGCGAACTTCCCGAACGGCACATCGCCCAAGAGATTTCCCACGTTGCCGCGCTGTTCGCCGTACTTGGCGAGCTGCCCGTAGCGGATCTGGTTCATGGCCGAGTTGTTGCCCACCACCGCGATGTAGGGGACGCCGAAACGATTGGCCGTCTCCATGTCGAATGCCGTCATGCCGAACGAGCCGTCGCCGTAGTAGCAGAGGACTTCCTTGGAAGGATTGGCAAGGCCCGCGGCAATCGCAAAGCCGGTGCCGACGCCGAGCGAACCCAGAGCGCCGGGGTCCATCCATTGACCGGGGCCGCGCGGACGCACTGCCTGCGCGGAAATGGTGACCACATCGCCGCCGTCGCCGATATATATCGTGTTGTCGGCCAGGAACTCGTTGAGTTCGTAGGCGACGCGGTAGGGATGAATCGGCGTGCTGTTCGACTTGAAGAGCGGCATGAGCTTCTCGGTAGCCACGCCTTCCGCATCGGAAAGCTGCTTCAGCCACTGCTGGCGCGCCTGTCGCTTGTCGTTCTTGATGCGGCCGGAAGCGGCCTGCAGCACCGCGCCCAGAATAGCGCCCGGATCGCCCACCAGTCCTAAGCTGATGTCGCGGTTCTTGCCGACGGTGCGGTAATCCATGTCGATCTGCACCAGCTTCAATTCCTTGCTGATGCGCTTGCCGTAGCCCATGCGGAAATCGAACGGCGTGCCGACGATCACCAGCACGTCAGCGCCCTCGAAGGCCTTGCTGCGGGTGCGGTCGAAGTGATGCGGATCGCCCGGTGGCAGCAGACCGCGGCTCGCGCCGTTGAAATAACCGGGAATGTCCAAACCGCGCAGCAGCGCGATCGCCTCCTTGTGCCCGCGCCCCGTCCAGACCTGCTGGCCGTAGAGGATGGCAGGACGCTCGGAGTTCACCAGGATGTCAGCGAGCTTCTCGATGTCCGCTGGATCGCCGATGGACTTGGTCGAAGCGCGATACTTGCCAGGCTGCGGAATCACGGCCTTGCTGAGGTCCACTTCCCGATCGAGCACGTCGCGCGGAATTTCCAGATAGCAGGGTCCCGGTGCGCCGTTGAACGCCTCGCGCGCTGCCATGGAAATCATGTCGGCGACGCGCTCGGTGGAGGGCACCGAAGCTGCGAACTTGGTGATGGGAGTCATCATGTCGACGTGCGGCAGATCCTGCAGCGAGCCCATCTTGTGCTGGCTTAATGCACCCTGGCCGCCGATGTGCAAGATCGGACTCTCGGAGCGGAATGCGGTAGCGATGCCGGTCACGGCGTTGGTGCAGCCGGGGCCGGCGGTGGTGACCACGCAGCCCAATTTGCCGGTCTGCCGGGCATAACCGTCGGCCGCGTGCGCCGCCACCTGCTCGTGACGCACGTCGATGATGCGGATGCCTTCATCGACGCAACCGTCGTAGATGTCGATGATGTGTCCACCACAAAGCGTGAAGATGGTGTCCACGCCCTCGTTCTTCAGCGCCTTGGCTACTAGATGGCCGCCCGAGACCACACCCGCCTCGCGGCTTTTCTTTTGTAGAGTGTCTTCGGCCGTATTGCTTTTCGGCGCGATCGACGTCGGATTTACTGCCATGGTGCCTCCAATTCGTGAATAAAATCGCCGGCCTCAAAACCTTGGCAGGGTCGGCCGGCGATGGGGAGAAGTCAATTTGGGTTAATGCAGTGCGCTAGCGCCTCACGAAGCCCGCGACTTGGCCGGCCGCAGCGGCGCTTCGGCCTGCTGTTCCAGACGGCCTTCCGCGAAATGTCTCGCGCGCATCGGCCGCAAGACGAACAACGCCAGCAAAGCGGCGATGATGTTGAAAGCAATCGCAACGGTGAAGACCGCGCTCCAGCCCCACCCCTTGGAAATGTAGGCGGCCACCGGCACCACCAGCGAGCCTGCGCCTTTGGCAGTGTAGAGCATGCCGTTGTTGGAGGCCGCGAACTTCGATCCGAACGTGTCGCCGGCCGTTGCCGGGAACAGGCTGAAAATCTCGCCGTACACGCCGAAGTACACCGCCGAGACCAGCACGAACACCACCGGGGTGGTGCCTGCGTGGCCCAAGGTGAAGAGCGCTGCCGCACCTATGAGAAACGCGATCACCATGGTGACTTCGCGGCCGATGTGATCCGAAATGAAGCCGAAGCTCGGGCGCCCCACGCCGTCGAAGATGCGGTTCAACAGCAGCGCGAACGGCAGCGCCTGCATGGTCATGCCGAAAAGGTCGACGGCGTTCTTGTCGAGCTTCCAGTCCTTGGCGATCGGCGCAAGCGAGGCCGTCATGGTGAGGCCGCCTGCCGCGATCAGGAAGAACATCAAATAGAGCACGTAGAACACGGGGCTCTTCAAGACTTCGCCGGGCGTGTAGCTGCGCTTGCTCTGATTGGGTTTCGGCGCGAGGTTCAGGATGGATTGCGGCGGCGTCAGGAGCAGCCACGCCATGACGAACACGATCGCGCCCTGAATCAGGCCGAAATCAAGAAATGCCTTCTCGAAGCCGGACGAGTCGATCATGTTTTTGATCGGCACCACGGTGGCTGCGGCACCGGCGCCGAAGCCGGCTGCGGTGATGCCGGCGGCCAGGCCGCGGCGGGTCGGGAACCACTTAAGAGCGTTGCCCACACAGGTGCCATAGACGCAGCCCGTGCCGATGCCGCCGATGGCGGCAGCGAAATACAACACCGGCAGCGAGCTTGCCACCGAATTGAGCGCCCAGGCGACGGCCACCAGCACCCCGCCGCCCAAGACCACGTAACGCGGTCCAAACCGGTCGACAAGGTAGGCTTCGATCGGGATCAGCCAGGTTTCGAGCAGCACGAACAGGCTGAAGGCGACCTGGATGGCGGCGCGGCCCCAGTGATACTTCGCATCGATCGGATTGACGAACAACGTCCAGCCGTACTGCATGTTGGCGACGCACGCCATGCACACCAGGCCGATGACCAGTTGGGTCCATGGATTCGCCCAGGGTGACTTCGACTCCGTCTCGTTCACTTAATAGTTCTCCGTTTTAGGCGCCGTTTTGCGCGCTGCCGTTGCGTGCGATCGAAGCGGACAAGAGGCGCGCCTCGAGTGACCGACCTACCAACCCCCAAACGGCACCCCAAAGTATTATTTTTGAGCGCCTCCCAGCCATATGCCCCAGCCGTGGTATACCATATATGAAGCTTTTCGAGAGTGTCAAGGAAACTCGCCGAGCTGACTTAACGTGACCCGAAGCCCGCATGTTGAGGCCGGATTTCGTGAGAAGATGGCGGTTTGGCGGCGCAAACGTGGCCATTAATTTATTTATGCTCCGGTAATGAACAGCGAAATCAAACCTATGAATTCCATCGTGTCGCTCGTGCAACGCACGTCCGCGGCCGCGCCGCTAGCGCTTGCGCCGCTCAATGCCACCAGCCTGCGTGATCAGGCCTACGCACTGCTGAAGAACGCGATCGCTGATACGGACATCTACGATCCTCGCCAGGAACTCAGGCTCGATGAGCGTCAGCTGACCGCCGCGCTCGGCGTGTCGCGCACGCCGATCCGCGAGGCCTTGTCGCTCCTCGAACAACAGGGCTTCATCCGCACCGTGCCCCGGCGCGGCATCTACATCATCCGCAAGTCCAAGCGCGAAATGATCGAGATGATCCAGATGTGGGCGGCGCTCGAATCGATGGCTGCGCGTCTGGCTACCCTGCAGGCGAGCGATGAGGACATCGCGAAGCTGCGGCATCTGTTCGATGAGTTCCACAATGTGCCGCCCGATGCCGGCCATTTGAACGAGTACTCGGACGCCAACATCGCCTTCCACACCGCGGTGATCGCGCTCGGCGGCTCGCAGACCATCATCGATGCCACCAAGAATCTGCTGCTGCATGTGCGCGCGATCCGCCGCGCCACCATCACGCAGTCCGACCGCGCCGCACGCTCCATCGCAGATCACCTGAAGATCATCGAAGCGCTCGAACGCCGCGATACCGAGCTCGCCGAGCGGCTGACCCGGCAACACACGCTGGATCTTGCCGTGCACGTCGACAAGCACTGCAGCTTCCTAGATTAGCGAGCGCCCGCGGCCCCACTGGCCCAAGGTCGGCGGAGGCGCGCCGCGCTCTGCACCCTGAAGATATTGCGGCGGCTGGTTGCCGCTCATCTCGGCGCCCACCACCGCAGGGGCCACCGCCTCGATTCCCGCGTAGGTCTCCGGATCGGATAGGGCGATCAGCAGCAGCGCGCCGTCCTTGAAGGTGGGCACGCCTGACTCGATCGTAAGGTAGATCCGCCCGCTCTTCTGATCGGCGAAGTTCACGGTGCGAAACACCTGCACGCATCGCTTGAGAAAGTCCGCGTTGAGCCGCGCGCGCAGGACATCGCGGTTGCGGTACAGCGCCGGCGGCGCACCTGCGTTCACATCGATGCGCGCATAACGGCGGATGTCGAGCATCACCTTGACGTCGAGCAGGTTGCAGGTGCGGTTGTCGCCGAATGCCACCGTGTAAGGACGCTCGCCCAGGCGCACCGTATTGTCCAGAAACTCGAAGCGGATGCGCTTGTCGCTGCTCCTGACCCAGGTGAAGAACACGTCGGGTATGCCCGAATAAGCCTCCACCGCATGGGCAAGAGTATCGTCCACCGCCTTGTAGCGGCCCACTTCCAGGCCCCGGTTCCAGGCGCGCTCCACCAGCATCTCCGGCGGCGTGATCACGAAGTACAGATACACCAGCTGGCCGAAGCGGGTCAGCAAATTGCTGCCCGCCTCGTCCGAATCGGGGGCGAAGCTGTCGAAGCGGAACCGGTCGATGAGCAGGTGCGACATTCCGCCGCGACGGTGTTTCTGCGCCATGTAGCGATCGAGCTTCTGATCGACGATCTGCAGCTCCTCGGCGGTGAAGGCGCCGGCGTATTTGTAGGCGTCTCCCAGGGAGGCGTAATCGAGCAGCTGCTTGCGCCAGATGTCGGGGCTGATGAGCGCGAAATCGCGCCAGTCGACCCCGATGTCGCCCGCGAGCCTTTTTTGCATGGGACGAAGCGTGCTCTTGCCCGAGGCCGACGGACCCTTGGTATTGATGACCACGGGGTGCTCCTGGCGCGGCAGCAGACGGTAGCCCCGTTCGGCCGCCGCCTGCAGGAGGATCGGTTCGATGGTCTCGCCGACATCGCGGCTGCCCTGTTCGTTGCAGGCAAGGGTCAGGGCGATGGAGGCGATCAGTTCGCGGCCGCCCCAGGCGCGCCCCTGCTGGGCGAAAAGCGCGGCCATCACCCGCGCCAGACACCTCGCCGCCACAGCCTCGAGAGGCTTGCCGCCTGCGGCGCCGCGCCGTTCGAGCGCCGCCACCTCAGCTGGGCCCCAGCTGCGCGGCAGGGTCTTGAGTTCCGCCTCGATGCAACCCATGAGTCCGTCGCGCGAGCGCTGGTAGGCCTCGACGATGTGCGGCATCTGCGGCGTCAGGTACTCCTCTATCACGCGGCTCGCCATGGTGCGGAAATTGATGCCAAGGTCCGCAATGGTCGATCCGTCCGGCACCTCAAGGTTGGCGGTGATGCGGATCAGCAGTTCATGCAAGGCCAGGCGCTCGGGCCTGAAAGCTACGAGCTCCGCGAGCCCGAAGCCTGTAAGACTCTTGAGCTCCAGAGCCGAGGCGAGCGAGGTGAAGACGTTGGCTTCGCGGAAGATCGTGGAGAAGTGCAGCAGCTCCTTCGGCACTTGCGATTGGATGCCGGGGTTCCAGGCGTTGCAGGCGAGTTCATCCAGCATGCTCGGAACCCAGACGGTTGCTCTCGGGATACATGCGCAGCGGCGGCACCTCGCCCGAGAGCAGCTTCTGCTGCACGTCCACCCAGAATTCGACCGTCATCAGATCCGCATTCTCCTCGCGGAAGCAGCGGCGTGCGAAGTCGTTGTTGAACTGCATGCCGTACTCCAGTTCCTCGGGCAGGAATATCGTGCCCTCCTCGAAGAACCACGCGGGGATGTCGTCCTCGCCCGGTTCGCGGTCGCGGTTGGTGCGGATCTTCACGTCGGTGAGTTTTTCCACCGCATCGTAGTCGAAGAGAAACACGCGGTCATAGCGGCCGACCCCGTAGTTGCGCGAATCCAAGTCCTTGTTGAAGATGTTGGTCGCGGCATTGTTGCGGATGCAGATGCCCAGGCTCACGATGGCGGTGCGGATCTCCTCCTCGCTCGCCTGCTCCAGGAACAAGGGCAGCGGCACGATCTTCAGCTGTGCGATGAGCGAGCGCATAAAAACGCCCTCTCCCTCCACCCGCACGCTGCCTGCCGCCTGGCGAGTCAGCTCCTCGAGCAGCTTCGGCTCGAACATGCGCCGCTCGAGCCGCAGGTTGAAGTACATGGCATTGTCCAGCATGCTGCCGGCGCGGTCGATTTCGTGCACCGCGCGGTACTTCTCCTCCACCGCAGGAACCCCGGGGAAGGCGCCCCATTTATAAGACTGGGTGGGATGATCGCGGATCACCTTCAGGTGGTAGGAACAATCCTCGAAGGTAAAGCCCAGGGCCACAGTGCCGGCTGCGCCCGGCGAGGCGCTGAACAGGTGGCCCTGATCGGAGAGCTCGTTGATCTCGTTCAGGATCACCACCTTGCCTACATGGTTGTAGCCGATGGTGGAATAGTGCTCGCCCAACGGCCTCAAGGGCATCAGGCTGAAGAGAAACACGCAGGTCTGATAGTAAAGCGCCGTGGTGACGTGCAAATTGGCGAGCGTGGAACTGAACAGTTGATGCACGTCGGAGGGCCGGTGCATGAGCGCGTCGGCGCGGATGCCGCCGGCGCCGTTATGCAGCGCCACCACGAAGGGCGAGTAGCGCTCGCCCGCGAACACCCAGCGGCCCACGACGTAGGCGGTGCGATCGCGGAAGAAGCCCGCCTCGATCATGTCGAGCGCGAAAGGCTCCGGCGATTCGGGGTGTTCGAAGAGCACGCTCTCGACCCGCGCGCGCACCCGCTCGGCATCGCGCTTCAGGTTCTCGAACGGCACCTCGAATCCCGGAATGGACAACGCCTCGCCGATGAGCGCCGCATCGATGCGGCCGCGCACGCTCATGCGACGGTACACGGAGGACATGGAAAGCTTGCGCAGCTTGGAGGGCGGCGGGAAGGAATAGGCCACCGACTTCCACAGGCCGTGGGTCATGTTGCGGCGCATGGAGTGCGCGAAGCTGAAGGCCACGTCCGCGTCATAGCGGTCCACGATCATGGCCGCGAACACCCGGTCCAGGTTCTCCCACAGCGATGACTCGACGGACAGAGCCGGATAGAGGCCCTTCACCTTGGGGCCATGTTCGGCGATATAACGGCTGTAGAGCGAGAGCCGCTCGCGGCTCACCGCCACCGAAGCATGAGGATCCTTGCTCTCGAAGGCGCTCTTGGCGCGTTGCGAATACTCGCAAAACCTGCCGTAGAAGTCGTCGTAGATGGCGAGGATGAGTCGCGCGGTCGCCGGCAGGCGCTCTTCGTCGCCCGACGCCTCCGCAAGACGTTGATAAGCGCGCTGCAGAGTGTCCTCGGCCGCCATGACTTGCTCAGCCGCTGTTTCGCAAGGCCGTGGCGATCGCGTTGATGGACAGCTGGATGCCCTCGCGCACCCGCGGATCCGTCTCGCCGGCACGGTGGCGCTTGATCAGTTCCACCTGCAGCAGATTCAATGGCTCTATGTACGGCAGGCGCAGGCGGATCGAGGCATCGAGCGCCGGATGCTTCTCGAGGAGCCGCGACTGTCCGGTGAGGGCGAGGAGCCGCTCTTGCGTGAGCAAGTACATGTCGCGGATGCGTCCGAAGAGCTCCGCGCCCGCGCTCTGTTCCTGCACCAGCGTGAGATAGCGCGCGGCGATGCCCATGTCCGACTTCGACAGCACCATCTCCAGGTTGTCCACCGTGGCTCGGAAGAAGGGCCACGCTGCCAGCATCTCCTTGAGCAGGCCCAGGTCCGCGGCGCGCAGCGCCTGGCCGACGCCGTACCAACCGGGCAGCATCACCCGTGCCTGCGCCCAGCTGAACACCCAGGGAATGGCGCGAAGATCCTCGATGCGCTGGGAATTGCTGCGCGATGCCGGCCGCGAGCCGATTTTGAGTTCGGAAATTTCGACCAGCGGGGTCATCTGCCGGAAGAAGCTCACGAATCCTTCGGTCTCGTACACCAGCTCGCGATACGCCTTGAAGGCATCGGCGGAGAGCGTGCGCATGGCCGCTGCGAACCTGACGCCGCTGTCCTTGCTGATGTTGGAGCTTTCCAACGAAGCCAGCAGCGTCGCCGCGGCAAGCGACTCCAGGTTCGCCGCCGCGCTCTCCGGCGTGCCGTATTTCGCGGCGATGATCTCGCCCTGCTCGGTGATGCGGATGCGCCCGCGCACCGTGCCGTGTGGTTGCGCGCGGATGGCGGCAAACGAAGAGCCGCCGCCCCGGCCGACGGCCCCTCCCCGCCCGTGGAAGATCTGCATGGGCTTGCCGGACTTCTCGAACACGGCGGCGAGCGAGCGGGTGGCCTGGTGCAGGCTCCACACCGACGTGAGATAGCCGCCGTCCTTGTTCGAGTCCGAATAACCGACCATCACCTCCTGAAAACCGTGCGCGCTGGTGATGGCGGCTGTCTCCTCGAGGCTCAGCCACTCGCTCATCACCTCGGGCGCGCGCTCCAGATCATGAATGGTCTCGAACAGCGGCACCGCCATGATGGCGGCGCGCGTGGGCGACTGGCGGTAAAGGCCCGCCTCCTTCAGGAGCACGTTCACCTCCAGAAGATCCGAGACGCTCTCGCACTTGGAGATCACATACTGACTGATGCATCCCGGGCCGTAGCGCTGGTGCGCGTCTGCTGCGGCCCGCACGATGGCAAGTTCCGACAGGGTCTCGGCGGAGTAGCTCGCGAAGGGGCTCGCCAGCAGCCGCTCGCTTTGCAGTTCCCGGCGCAGCAGCGCGCTGCGTTCGCGCTCGGCGAGCGCCTGATAATCCGCGCACACGCCCGCGACCTTGAGCAGTTCCGCCACCACGCGCGCATGCACGTCGGAGTTCTGCCGCAGATCCAGCGTGGCCAGATGAAAGCCGAACGTTTCCACCGCGCGGCAGAGGCGCGACAACGCGCCGGAACCGCCGGCGATGCCGCTCTGAACCTCGAGGGATTGCATCAGCACCTTGAGATCGGCGCTCAACGCCTCGGCATCGGTATAGGCTTCTGCCGCCACCGTGGCGGGGCGCTGCGGCGGGCGGTTGAAGAGCTTCTGATAAGTGGCGGCCAACCTGCCGTATATGCCGGTTATCGCGCGACGATAGGGCTCATCGGCGCGCGCTTGATGACCATCGCCGCTCTCGCGCGCCAGATTCTCCACCCCGGCGGACACCGCAGTGAGTTCCGAGGACAACGACAGCTCCGCGCCGAGCGCATTGATCTGCACCAGGTATTGAGCGATGAGCGCCTGACTGGACTTGCCCAACGCCAGGCGCAGCGAGTCTTCCGTCACATGCGGGTTGCCGTCGCGATCGCCGCCGATCCAACTGCCCAGGCGCAGGAAACTTTTGGGCCGCGCGCCCAGCGAGCGCTCCCAACGGGCGTAGAGCGACGGCAGGGTGGGCAGGAATATGTCGCGTAAATAGGCCAGCGCCGTGTCGACTTCATCGGCGACGTACAGGCGTTCATGGCGCAGCGCGCGGGTCTGCCACAGCAGCGCAATCTGCGCCTCGATGGCCTCCTCGATCACTTCTCCCTCGGCAGTCTCGATCGCACCCGCGTCGCGAAGCCTCATAAGCGCGGCAATCCGATTACGGTGATCCAGCATGCTCTTGCGCATCACCTCGGTGGGATGCGCGGTGAGCACGGGCACGATCCACGCCTGCTCCAGAAGCGCGAAGGCATCATCCGCCGCCACTCCCTGGGATTTGAGGAAACTCAACGCCGCCGGCAGCGTCGCTTCCTTCTCCGCGGCGGTGCCCTGGCGATCCTCGGCGAGGTTCGCCAGCATTGAAAAGAGCATGAAACTGCGCACGAAGGCCACGGTTTCATCGAGCGAGAGGGTCTCAAGACCCGCGCCCAACCCGCGTGGATTGGAGATGCCGCGATACCGATCGACGGAAGCTGCGCGGATCGACTCGATTCGCGCGAAAATGGCATCGCCGCCATGGGTGCGAATGACATCGCCCAAGAGCTTGCCCAGGAACCGGACATCGGCGTTCTGAGTGATGGCTGGCGGATGCGGTGTGATGGATGCGACCATGTTCAAGCGACTTGCAGCTCAATAGAAGCCGGCTCCCTAGCGTATAACATCTAATGAATTGAGAGGCCCGGACGAAATCACCGCCGGTTACGAGCAAGGCAGCAAGCCAAGTAGCGGGGACGTTTGATTGCAAGGAGGCAGCTGTGCGGGAGTGCCGCCGCCAATCATTCGCGATCAGAGCCAAAAATCCTTAGGGGTTGTGCGACTCAGCGAGCGGGCTCCAGAATTTCTAGACATGTTGCTGTTCCTTAATATAAGCGCGGCGAGGGGTTACGGCGTACTTGCTGCCGCGTGAAGCATTTGTAAAATTGACCGCAAGCTCCCGATCGGCATGGAGAAATCGAAGCTATAAGCCAAGTCCTACAGCCGCCCCTGTAACGCGCCGATTAGGGCTGTTGCGGCGCAGTCTCTATAGTGGCGGCATTCATATCCGGGCGCCCGAGCGCCTCCCACTACTTCTTTGTGGAGCTATAACGAATGTGGACTAAAACTTTTCTCCGCTGCATTCCCCTGCTCCTGCTGTTTGCGCTCACCCCGCTCGCGCAAGCCCAGGTGGACGTCCAAGTCAATGTCGCACCACCTGATCTGCCGGTGTACGAACCGCCGCCGCTGCCCGGCGACGGCTACGTGTGGACGCCGGGCTATTGGGCTTGGAGCCAGGACGATGGCGACTACTACTGGGTGCCCGGCACCTGGGTGGAGGCACCGCAACCCGGTTATTTGTGGACACCCGGCTATTGGGGCTGGGAAAGCGGCGCATATCTGTGGCACGCCGGTTACTGGGGCCCGCACGTCGGCTTCTATGGCGGCGTGAATTACGGCTATGGCTATACCGGATCCGGCTACCAGGGCGGCTACTGGCAGAACGGCCACATGTACTACAACCGCTCGGTGGTGAACGTTAACAATGTGCACGTCACCAACGTCTACAACAAGACGGTGATCAACAACGTAAGCGTCACGCGCGTCAGCTACAACGGTGGCAACGGCGGCCTGAGAGCGCGCCCCAGCGCGGCCGATGAGCAGGCGGCGCATGATCGGCACTTGGAGCCGACCAGTGCGCAGCGTGAGCACGTGCAGACCGCGAGCCGCGACACGCAGCTGCGCGCCTCCCAGAATCATGGCAAGCCGCCCGTGGCTGCCACTGAAAAGCCCGGCAACTTTTCCGGGCCCGGCGTGGTCCGGGCGAGCCGCGGTGGTGAAGTTCACGGCGGAGCGCACAACGGCGCCGCCAATGAGCCGCGCGGCAACGCCGAATCCCGTGGCAACACCGAGCCGCGCCCCAACGGCGGCGAGCATCCCAACAACGCCATGACGCGTTCCGCCCCCACGCCGCATCCGGCGGCTCCGGCACCGCGTCCGCCGGTCGAGAGTCGGGCCCCGGTCGAGAATCGCGCGCCGGTGGAAAATCGCGCCCCGGTGAATCACGCTCCCGAAGAGAGCCACGCGCCGGCGCCGCGCGAGCAGCCGCATACCAACGTTGAGCATCAACGCGAAGAGGCGCACACTGCTCCTGCACCGCATCCGCGCGCGGAACCGAAGCCGCCGCCGCATCCCCCGGAGCATCCGCCCGAGCATGAGCACAATTGAGCACGACGCATCAGCACACCGGTTCACGATGGAGGTCGACGGTCATTTAGGCGAGCTCGAGTACACCGTCAGCGGCAATGTCATGAGCATCATGCATACGCGCGTTCCCCCGGCCATCGGCGGCCGGGGGATTGCCGCGGAACTGATGAAAACGGCCTTGCAAGCCGCAGCGGCGAATCAGTGGAAGGTGCGGCCGGTATGCTCCTACGCCGTCACGTACATGAAGCGCCATCCCGACCAGCAGCATCATCTCGATGAGATGCTGGACGAGGCGCTCGACGAGAGCTTCCCGGCGAGCGACCCGCCCTCGATCGGGCACTCAAGCTAACGCGCTTACTTCTCCAGCATCGGATGCCCCTCGTGCGCGACCAGCAGGTCGTGCATGTCGTTGGCATGCTCTTCTTCGGTGACCAGAATCCCCTCCAGCATGGTGCGGGTACCCGGGTCGTCGTTGCCGAAATAGCGGATGAGCTCGCGGTAGTGGTCCACCGCGATGCGCTCCGCGACCAGGTTCTCGCGGATCATGTCGACGAGATTGAGCTTTTCGGGCCCGTACTGGGAGGCAGAGCGCGAGACCAGGCCTTCCGGATTGAAATTCGGGGTGCCGCCCAGCTGGTTGATGCGTTCCGCCACCTCGTTCATGTGGCCGGCCTCTTCCTTGGCGTGCTGGGCAAACTCATCGCGCACTCCTTCGCTGGAGATGCCTTGCGCCGCGACCGCATGCATGGTGTATCTCAACACGCACACGATCTCCGTGGCCAGCACTGACTGCAGTATTTCGATGGTCTTGTTGACATCCCCTTGATAGGTCGAAGTAACCCCGCCGGTGGACAAGTTCTTGCGGGCGCGCTCGCGCAATGTCTTGACGTCGGTCAGGAAGGGCTTGTCGGTTTTCGTTGTTTGACTCACTGCGATCGCTCCTAGGTTGGCATCCGATTCAACTCCACACTATATACAACCCGCATTACTCTTTCGGGTTGCCTTCTGGGAGCCCGGCCTGTCGGTGCAGACGCCGAGCGGCTGTCAGGTTTGCGCCGACATCTCAGAGCTTAAGTTCGCTCTTCAGCGAGCTCAAGAGCGGGCCCAATTTCGGCGGATCGGCCTCGAAGGTGGGATTCAAGCCGTGTTCCTTAAGCGCTCGCGTGCATACCGGGCCGATGGAACCGATGACGAGCCCAGCGAACAGCGTTGCCATGGGTTGAGTCGAGTTCTGCCTCGCGATGCGCTCCAGGTTATGCACCTGGACCGCGCTGGTGAAGAGCGCGGCATCGACGCGCCCGGCCTTGAGCGCCTCAAGGAGCTTCAGCAGCGGTTCGGTATCGCTCGGCAGGGCCCAACGATAGGTGGCGAGCTCCACCACCGCCGCGCCCTGCCCGGCGAGGGCTTTTTTCAATTGCTCGTTGGCCGCCCCATAGCGCTGCACCAAAACTTCGGAACCTTGCAGGGAAATACCGGCCAAAGCGCCCATGACGGTTTCAGTGGTGAAGGGGCTCGCAGCGCGCAGATCGATGCGCACCCCGCGCGCGTTGAGTTCGGCGCTCGGTTTGGGTCCGCGCACGATGACGCGCGCGAGCTTGAGCCAGCCAAGAAACTCGTCTTCGGCATCGAGCTCCCGCAGCGCCTCGAACAGGGCGCGGGTCCCCACCCCGGTCTGGAAGATGGCGGTGCCGAAGGGGCGTTGCCGCCAGCGCGCCAGGAGCGCTTCCAGCGCCGCCTTGTCGACATCCGGCACTTCCTCGAGCGCAGGCGCGAGCAGCGCCTGCGCGCCGCTGCGCTCCACCAATTCCTTCAGACGTTCACCGGTGCGCGACTCCAAAATGGCGACAACTTTGGTTCTCATAGCCCGATCATACAACCCATAATGCGCAGGATGAGAAGCTCCCTACCCCTGGCCGCGGCGCTCTGCGGCGTGCTTCTGAGCACGGCGGCGAGCGGGGCCAAGCCGGTCAAGGCGCCCGTGGCGAGCGAAGAAGGCCGCCAGGACTTCGTCGACGCAATGCTCCGGGTGAAGCTCCATTTGCCCGACCAGCCCGATTCGCACGCGCTCAAGGCGTACGCGATCTACGAGTACTTGGAGGCCGCGCGCCTGCGGCGCGACCTTGCCGTGCGCGCCGACGAGGATCTCGATGCGCACGTGGCTGATTTTCTGCAGGCGCACGCGAACGAGCCGGTGGTGCGCGCCCTGCATCATGACTGGCTGGTGAGCCTGGCGCTGCGGCAGCGCTGGGATCTGTTCCTCGCAAGTTCAGCCGAAACCACCGATCCGGCGCTCATCTGCCAGCGCCTCGCGGCACGCCTGACGGCGGGCGATGTGAGCGAGCTTGGCAAAGAGGCGCTGGCACGCTGGTCGCTGCCGCAAAAACCGCCGCCCACCTGCGCGCCCGTATTCGCGTGGCTGCATGAGCAGAATCTCATCACCCCCGCGCTCGCCGAAGCGCGCACGCGCTCTGCCCTGCTCGCCGACAATGCGCGCCTGGCGCGCGAGTTCGCCGCCGATGTGCCGGTTGCCGAGGCGACGGACTACCTTCGCTGGGCGGATCTTCTCGACGCGCCTAAATCCGCGCTGAACATCCTCGCCACCCACAAAAATCTCCCCGTCGAGCCTGAAGCGTTGCAGAGCGGGTTCGACAAGCTCTGCCGCACCGACATTCAGGCGGCGCTCGAGCTGTTGCCGGAGCTTTTATCGCGGGACGGCACCACGCCCGCCTTGCGGGCACACCTGAAGCGCTCGGCGGCCTTGGGCGCCGCCTACGACCGCGATCCGCGCGCCCTCGCGCTGTTCGAGGAGCTTCCCTCCGAGGCGCTCGATGCCCAGGTCTACGAGTGGCGCGCCAGGGCCTCGCTCTACCACGGCGACTTCGCCCTCGCGCGCAGCTGGATCGAGGAAATGCCGGCCGATCTTGCCACGCAACCGCGCTGGCGCTACTGGCGTGCGCGCAGCATCGAAGCCACCGACGGCGAGACGGCGGCCGCGCCGCTCTACACCTCGCTCGCCGAGCTTCGCGATTACTACGGGTATCTCGCCGCCGACCGGGTGCGGCTGCCCTACAAGTTAAACGCACACGCCCTGCCCGACGACGAGGAGGCGCAGCGCGCGCTCGCGGCGGAGCCCGGCATGGTGCGCGCGCATGAGCTCTTCGAGTGCGACGAGGGCGAGGACGCCATTGCCGAGTGGAGCCAGGCGCTCTCAGGCGCCGGCAACGCCTTGAAGGTGCAGGCGGCGCAGCTCGCGGCCCGCTGGGACTGGTACACCGAAGCGATCACGACGCTGGCGCAGACCGGCGAATTCGACGACGTGCAGCTGCGCTATCCGAAGCCGTTTCGGGCAAGTGTCGAGGGCGCGGCGAAACTCAGCAACCTGCCGCCCGACTGGATCTTCGCCGTGATGCGCCAGGAGAGCCTGTTCCGCAAGGACGCGGTATCGCGGGCCGATGCGCGCGGCCTGATGCAGATGCTGCCGGTGACGGCGAGCGCGGTAGGCCGGCGCTGGCATCTGAAGATGCCGAACCGCGACGCGCTGTTCGACCCCGTCGTGGCGATTCCGCTCGGCGCCGCCTACTTCCGGGAACTGCTCGACCGGGACGGCAACAACCTCCCCGTGACGCTGGCCGCTTATAACGCCGGACCCGCGGCGGTGGAGCGCTGGCGCCCCTTCAAGCCGCTGGACGCCGATGTCTGGGTGGAGAACATCCCGTACAACGAGACGCGCGGCTACATCCAGCACATCATCGAGCACATCGTCGCCTACGCCTACGTGCGAGACGCGGAGCCTCCGCGTCTGGAGACCTTGATGCCGCGTCTCGAGCCGTCCATGCCGGTGTTGTGATAATTTAACGGCATAAGGTTTCAAAAAAAGGGGGATGTTTCGATGCTCAAAGCAAATCGAGTGGCGAGCGGCATTGTCTGTGCGGCGCTCACCGTTTCGGCGGCGCATGTGGCGTTCGCGGACACGGTCATCATCACGGCCGACCACATGCTGGATGTCGTGGCCGGAAAGCTCATCGACAGGCCGCAGGTGACCGTGACCGACGGCCGCATCACGGCGGTCGGCACGCAGGGCGCCGAGGCGCCCGCCTCCGCCCGGCACGTGGATTTGTCGGGCATGACACTGCTTCCCGGCCTCATCGATATGCACGTGCACCTGACCTCCGACCCGCGCCTGTCGGGTTATCGACACCTGGAGTACACCGACAATTACTGGACGGTGGTGGGCGTGGCCAATGCCAAGCTCACCCTGGAGGCCGGATTCACGACGGTGCGAAACGTCGGCTCCGCCAATTTCGACGACGTCGCCATCAAGCAGGGCATCGAACACGGCATCATCACAGGACCCCGCATCGTGCCGGCCACTTACGCGATCGGCGCCACCGGCGGCCACTGCGACAACACCTCCCTTCCGCCCTCGATAACGACCACGAGCCCGGCGGTCGCGAACGGTCCGGAGCAGATCCGCGCCACGGTGCGCCGGCTGCACAAGTACGGCGCCGAAGTGATCAAGTTCTGCGGCACGGGCGGCGTGCTTTCCAAGGGCGACACGGTGGGCGGCCAGCAGTACGATCTGACCGAGATGAAGGCGCTGGTGGACGAGGCGCACATGCTGGGCCTCAAGGTGGCGGTGCACGCGCACGGCACCTCGGGCATCAAGGATGCGATTCGCGCCGGGGTCGACACCATCGAGCACTGCAGCCTGGCGGACGATGAGGCCTTCGCGCTTGCCAAACAGCACGGCACCTATTTCTCCATGGACATCTACAACGACGATTACATCCTCGCCGAGGGCGAGAAGAACGGCGTCTTCAAGGAATCCCTGGAGAAGGAGCGCGTCATCGGCTTGAAGCAGCGCCAGACCTTCCAGGCGGCGGTGAAGGCCGGCGTGAAAATGATCTTCGGCACCGACGGCGGGGTCTACCCGAATGGCTTGAACGCGCGCCAGTTCGTCACCATGACGCAGTGGGGCATGACGCCGATGCAGGCGATTCAGGCCGCCACCGTCACGGCCGCAGAGGCCTTGGGCCGCAGCAAGGACGTGGGCGCCATCGCGGTCGGCCGCTACGGCGACATGATCGCGGTTGCCGGCGATCCGCTCGCCGACATCTCCAAGCTGCAGAACGTCGCCTTCGTGATGAAGGGCGGCGAGGTGTACAAGACCTCGAAGTAGGACTTCAGGCGCCGAGCAGGCCCGCCGTCACGTTGATGGCGAAGCCCAAGATGGAGGCGTTGAAAAGAAACGAGATCAGCGTGTGCACCAGCACCGTCCTTCTGATGTCGGTTCCGGTGGTGGATACGTCGGAGGTCTGGCAGGCCGCGGCAATGGTGAACGAGAAGTAGGCGAAGTCCACGAACACGGGCTCCGGCGTATCGGGAAACTTGAGCGGCCGCTCATTCGCCCCGACGCTGTAGAAGCAGTCCGCATAGTGGGTGGTGAACATGGTGGGCACCAAGAGCCAGGAGCTCATCAGGGTAAGTCCCGCCAGCGTAAGATGGCCGAGCCGCGCGCCGGTCGGCAGCCCTTTCACCGTGGCGAGCAATTGCACGATGGCGAACAGGCTCAGCAAGGCGGCGAGCACCACGGTGAAGAGAATGAAGGGCGCAGATTCATCCTCTTCGACGAAGCGCGCGCTGACCTGGCGCGCGGTCTGGCGAAACATCCAAATCGAGACCAGAACCAGATAAAGCACCGCGCCCGTGTTCCAGCCGGTGAGCAGGCGCGTGAGCACGGACCAGTCGGCCGGCGCGAGGCAGAAGACGGCCACCCCGAGGATGAGCGAGATCCAGAGTCGCGGATGATTGAGAAACAAGTTTTTCATGCGCGCACTACGTTTTTGCAGAACTGCGCCGCAGTCTAACCCGTACGATTGCGAGGCGGATCGTTAAGAGAGGGCCTCGGCCGGGAATGCCCCCTCGTCGATGGTCCTGCCCACATCGATCAGATGACAGTGGCGCCGCGTCGCCTCGTATTCGGGCCACGGCAACGATCCACGGCACACGAAATCCACCCAAAGCTTGTGGATGCGGCTTGCCATCTCTTGCGGCGGATTCTCACCCGCCACCCCGTTGGGACCCGTGCAGGTGCCCAGCGAGTCGAAGACGAACGGCAACTCCAAGCCATGGCAGGCTCCCAATTGCCCATCGCACGCCGGCGAACGCCAGGTGAATTCGTACACATGCGCGGGACCTTTGTGCGCGGCCGCGAAGCGGCGTGCCGGCAGCCGGAAGACAAGATCGGTCAGCGCCGCGCAAAGCGCATCCCCTGCGCAGGGCGTCCGCTCGATCCCGTAGGCCTCGAGCAGCTGCCGCGCACGCGGCGCGGAGGAGTTCAAGAATGCTTCCGCGGCGGGCGCACCGATCGACGGTTTCACCCCGGTCGGCACCAGGTAGATGTTCATTTCTTCGCGCGTCGTGCCGATGAGAAGATCCACCCCGGCACCCTCGCCGCGAAGCAAGGCCTCGAGCGGGTGGTCCGGCAATACCTCATCGCCAACCACCGGCAGAAAACGGCTGAGCCCAAAGCCCGCATCCCACCCCGACCGCTCGCGTAGATCGAGCCGCACTTCGGGACGCGAGACCGCCGCAACGGCGCCGGCGCTGTCGGCAAGCGTCGTGGCGCGAAACATCTCCGCGCTCGCCTCGCCGCCAAGGTGCTGCGCCACTTCGGCCACCGTACGCCCGGCCACCTCGAGGGAACGCACCATGGAGCCGTGACCGCTCTGCACGATCGCGCGCCGGATGAGGCCGCGCGCCAGCGGCGAGACAATGAGATTGGCCAGCGACATCGCACCGGCCGATTCGCCCGCCACGGTCAGCTGGTCAGGATCGCCGCCGAAGGCGGCGATGTTGTCGCGCACCCAGCTAAGCGCCGCAATCTGGTCCCTAAGTCCGAGATTCGTGGGCACCCCGGGGATGGGCAGGAATCCCTCCACACCGAGGCGGTAGTTGATGGCGACATAGACGATCCCGTCGCGCGCAAAAGCATCGCCTGCATGGACGGCGGCGAAGCTCGAGCCGGCGACGAAGGCACCCCCGTGAATGAACACGAGCACCGGCAGCTTGGAGCCGCCGCTCTTGGGGGTCACGATATTCAAGGTCAGAAAGTCGTCGCCCGGATGCCAGCCGGCGCCGACCAGGGGCGAGAGATCTATCCGTGGAAAGGCGCGCAGCATCTGCGGGGCGTTGGCACCGGCGATGCGCGCATCGCGGACGCCGTCCCACCTCAAGGGAGGTTCCGGGACCCTGAGGCGCCGTGTTCCCACGGGCGGCGCAGCGTAAGGCACGCTCATGAAGCGGCACACGCCCGAGTTGCGCGAGCCGCGCACGCTGCCGTAGCGCGTGCGCACCACCGGGTCGGTCACGTGAAGAACTCAGGACCCAGTTTTTGGGCTTCCAGCGAATCCCGGCCATCGGCCAGGGGATGCGCGAGCCGGCGTTTGACGCTCAAGATGGACATGTCGAAGTGATAGGACATGGCGGACGCCGCACCCACCGCATCGCCCGCGCAAATACGATCGACCACCGCTTCATGCGCGTCGATCACGCGGCTCAGTTCGCTCTCGGAGCGCCTGTCGTCGAAATGGATCCGCGAGGATGCCTCCACCGGCGAACGCAGCGCTCGCAGCAGCAGGCTGTTCAAGGGATTGCCGCTCGCCTCCGCGATCACGGTGTGAATCGCCATGTCGCTCGACACGCGCTTGGCATGGTCGGTCACCGCGGAACGCATCTGCGCCACCAATTCGCGCAATGCCTGACGCTGCGGCTCGCTTGCATAGCGGGCGGCAAGCTGCGCGGTCTGCAGTTCGATAGCGCGGCGGGTTTCGAGTACGTGCGCCACTTCGACCTGCGCGGTGTTCAGCGCGTAGTCGAATACTTGCGCCAGCACCTTGGCGTCGATCGCGCGCAGGCGGGGCCGCCGGCCGCTTTCGATCTCCAGGATTCCCAGGGCAGCCAAGGTACGGTAGGCCTCGCGTACGCTGCCGCGGCTGACCTTCAGATCCTTGCCGATCTGGATTTCCGAGGGCACGCGATCCCCCGGACGCAGTCCTTCGCGATTGACCAGATCCAGCAGGTGGCGTGCGACCTGTGCCGATAACGTGGGCCGCTCGAGCGGCGAGAGAATATTCGTCGTGTCCATGGATCACCCTTGCAATACCTGTCTAACAGGTTAACATCACATCTTCGAGGTTTCTAGCTAAAACCACTGAATCAGACCCAACAGGTACGATTCCTATATGACAGGCAACACCCCGCCCACCCTGCTCTTGCTTCACGGCGCCACCTGCAACGGCCGCATGTGGGATGCGCTCAAACGCGGGCTCGATCCCAAGTTTCGCGTCATCACGCCGGACCTTCCGGGACATGGCGCGCGGCGCGCCGAGCTTTTCACCCTGCAGGGCGCCATCGACACGGTGGTTGCCTGCGCCGCCTCGCTCGAAGGTTCACCGCTCATCCTGGGCGGCGACTCGCTCGGCGGCTACAGCACGCTGGCCGCGGCCGCCTCGCTCCCGCCACAGCAGCTCAAAGGCCTGATCCTCTGCGGCAGCAGCTCCAATCTCACCGGGGCGGCGCTCCTGCCCTACCGGCTGCAGGTCGCCATTTTCAAGACGATGCTGGCGCTCAAGGGCGAGGACAAGCTCATTGCCTCCATGCGGCCGAAGCTGATCCGCGACATCGGCATGGAGCCCGCCGATGTCGATGCGATGATCGGCGCAAAGATGAGCCTCAGGGTGTTTTCGCAGTGCGTGAATGCGCTGCGCGACCTCGACTTCAGGAGCAAGCTCGCCGCGGTCGAGGTGCCGGTCATGATCGTCAACGGCACCAAGGACTCGGGCCACATGCGCCAGGAGGCGAGTTTCCTCGCGGTCGCCAAGGATGGCACCGTGGAGCACCTCGAGAATTGCCGGCACGGCGTGACCATCAGGCGCTCCGCCGACTGCGCGCGCCTCTTCAACCGCTTCGCCGCGCGGATCTTCGCCTAGGGGTCGACGACCTTTCCGGGATTCAAGATGTTCTTCGGGTCGATGGTGCGCTTGAGCAGACGCATCAGTTCGATCTCCGCGGCCGAGCGGGTCACGGGCATCCAGGCTTTCTTCTCGAGCCCCACGCCGTGCTCTGCCGACACGGCGCCCTGGAAGCGCTTGAGCGGCGAATAGACGCATTCATCACACTGCGCGTGTAGGCCCGACGCGTCTTCCTCTGGGGCGCAGGGTGCGACGAAGAAATGCAGGTTGCCGTCGCCGATGTGGCCCAAGGCGTAGAACTTCACGTCGCGCCAACGGCGCTTGAGGTTGTCGGTGACCTCATCGACGTAACCAAGCATGTCCTTCAGCGGCAGGCTCACATCGTAAAGCAGCAGCGGTTTCTCCTCGCGCAGCGCCTCGAAGTCTTCGCGGATCGCCCAGATGCGCTCGCGCTCGGCCCCCGATTTCGGAAACACCGCATCGACGATCAGCCCCGCCTCAAATGCACGCTCCACCGCCGCGGTGAAGCGTTTGGTGTCCTCCTCTTGATTTGCGCCCTGCGCCTCGACCACGACGTAGAAGGCGTGGGTGCGTTCCATGGGCGCGGGGTGCCAGCCGGGCGCGGTGACCGCACGGAAATAGTCGCCCCACATCGCCTCGAAGGAACTCAAGCTCCCGCCGAGCTGCTTGTCCATGTGCTTGAGGAGCACCGGCAGATGCCGGCCCTCATCGAGCGCGAGCAGCACCGTATCGGTGCTCGTCGAGCACTCCTTGAGCGCGACCACCACGCGCGTCACCAATCCTAAGGTGCCTTCGGTGCCGATGAACAACTGCTTCAAATCGTAGCCGGTGTTGTTCTTGAGCATGCGGTTGAGCGAGGAGATCACCGTGCCATCCGGCAGCACGGCCTCGAGGCCGAGCACCTGGGCGCGCATCATGCCGAAGCGGATGACGTTGGTGCCGCCGGCATTGGTCGATACATTGCCGCCGATGGTGCAGGATCCGCGCGCGCCCAAATCCAGCGGGAAATAAAGGCCTTCTGCCTCCACTGCGGCCTGCAGGGTCTGCAGCGTGCATCCGGCCTGCACCGTGGCGGTACGTCCCACCAGGTCGATCTCCTCGATCTTGTTCATGCGTTCGAAGGACACGATGACATCGTCGGCGCCCGAGCGATCGCCGTCGCATACGCCCGTGAGGCCGCCGTGAACAACCACGCTCTGGCCGCGTTGGTGACACAAGCGCATCAGCGCACTCACTTCCGCGGTGTTTTTCGGCCGTACCAGGGCGGCGGCGAGCAGAGGCCGCGCATCCCAATAGTTTCGCGCCCGTGTTTGCAGCACATCGGGACTCAAAACAGCATCGGCAGGCAGGCAGGCCCGAAGATCGGCGAGGAGTGACATGAACTGACTATAACAGCTATACGACAGGTCTGACTAGTTTTTTGCCTAATATGGTTAATTATACGCAAAAATGGCCCCAATACTGATTGTCGCCACCCGAACCTATTTGACAGGTTAAAGTGCGGCGTGTAACGTCCGTTACCGGACCACAGGGGGCTCTCTTCCATGCGCAGGTTGAAATTCGCGGGCTTTTTATCGGTGTTTCTGGTGTTTGGCAGCGGCGTGAGCTTCGGCGAATCCACACCCCAAGACTCCGCCGCCAGCGCCGACAACAGCGTCGAAGAAATCGTGGTCACCGCGCGTAAGCGCGAGGAGTCGGCCCAGGATGTCCCCATCGGCCTCACGGCCCTGTCGGCCGACACGCTGGAACAGCAGCAGGTCACCACCGTCAAGGATGTCGCGGCGCTGGCACCGGGCCTTAACATCAATTCCGACTCCGCCGGCCGTTCCTTCGTGTCGATCCGCGGCATCGGCACCACGCTCATCAACACGGTGCAGCCCGGCGTCGGCATCTTTCTCGACGGCATCTACCAGCCCGACACCTCGTATTTGAACAGCCCCATCGTCGATGTCGCGCGCATCGAGGTGCTGAAGGGCCCGCAGGGGACGCTATTCGGCAACAACACCTTGGGCGGCGCCATCAACGTCATCACGCGCCAGCCCACCGATACGCTCGAAGGCAAGGTCACCGGATCCTATGCGGGACCGGACCATGATTACACCGCCACCGCCTCGTTGAGCGGCCCGTTGATCCCCGGAATGCTGCAAGGTCGCATCGCCGTTGCCGACCACGACCAGGACGGCTTCGGCCACAACGTGCTCGCCGGCGGCTACTCGAACCCCTTGAGCGATCGCTCGGCCAACACCACCTTGAAGTTCGAGCCGGCGGACTTCGCAACCTTCATCTTCAACGGCTACTACAACCGTGTGTTCGGCGGCTCCACGCCCTACGCACACGTGACCGGTCCCACCGATTACGAGCGCGACATCGAGTACAACTTGAACTCCATCGTCACGCTCTATTACAAAGGCGCGAATCTCAAGGGCATCTTCGACGTCAAGCCGTTGAACACCACCATCACCGCCATTGCCGCCTTCGACCGGCGCGATGACGTGCAGAGCGGCGATGGAGATTTCGGCCCGGTGGATTTTCTGCGCGCATACGGCACCGAGACCCTGCAAACCCGCACTGGCGAGCTGCGCTTCGACACCAAATTCTCCGATCAGCTCTCGACCTTGCTGGGCTTTTTCGCCAGCCATGGGACCACGAGTCAGAACAGCAGCACGGTTCTGGTGCCGTTCGATCTCACGATTCCCGCCTTCGTCACCAGTGAGAACAACACCCAGGCGGTGTTCGGCACGGCGTTCTGGAAATTCCTGGAGAGCTGGGAGTTCGCAGCGGGACTGCGCTACGACCACCAGGTGCTGTCGGCCTCGAGCGCATCCACGGCGCCTGACTACAAGGCGAACGAGTGGGAACCGCGCCTCACCCTCACCAAGCACTGGTCGCCGGACTTCATGACCTACGGTTCGATCTCGCGCGGCTTCCGCGGCGGCGGCCAGAATCCGCCAGGATCGCCCAACCTCATCTACAAGGGCGACTCGGTGGTCACAGAGGAACTCGGCGCCAAGCTCGACACCTTCAGCCACCGACTGATATTCGACGCCGATGTCTTCTACAACAACTATGCGCACTTCATCGGTCAGAATTCGCTCGCGCCGTCCACCGGCGGCGGCTTCGTCGCCATCAACCTGAACGCCGGCATGGTGCACAGCTACGGCGCGGAATTCGAGACCCACTTCAAGGCGACCGACCGCTGGCGCCTCGACGGCGGACTCACGCTGCTGCACGCGCGCATCGTCAACCAGTCCGAATACCTTGAAACCACGGGGTTCGCGCTCTCCTCGAGCCGCATCCTGTTCACGCCCGACTGGAACTACAACATCGACTCGATTTATACCGTCCCCATGATGGAGGGCCGCGACGCGCTCGAGTTCATGATCGGCGCGGTCGGCAAGGGCAGCCGCATGGGCTCCTCGCTCGATCCGACGGTGGCGCCGCTGCTCTCCGCCTACTCGCTGGTCAACACCTCGCTCGCCTACCGCTTCCCGCATACGGAAGTGGCGCTGTTCGTCACCAATCTGTTCGATAAGAAGTATTTCGAGTCCTACATCGACAGTTCAGCGCTGGTGCGTGCCGGTCTGCCACCCCAACTCGCTTCCGATCTCGGTGTCGAGGGCGATCTGCGCCGCATCGGAATCCGCGCCAAGTACAGTTTCTGAGCACCATTCTGCATCTTGGTGTGGGCGCGTTTCACCGCGCCCACCAGGCCGCCTATTTGCATCGATTGCGGCTTGCGGGCGAGCGTCGGTGGCGCCTGGTGGTCGGCAACATCCGCAACGATGACGCCGAGACGCTGCGCCACCTCGCCGCCTCGCGCGGCCTCTACACGCTGGAGACGGTGACGCCCTCCGGCGTGCATCGCTTCGAGACCATCGATGCCATCGATCAGATCGTCCCCTGGCGCGTGGATCTTGCCGATCTCATCAGCGTCGGCGCGCATCCGGACACCCGCATCATTTCCTGCACTGTCACCGAGGCGGGCTACTACCTCGACGGCGATGCGCTCAAGCTCGACGATGCCGACATTGGCGCCGACTTGAGAGAGACGGCGCGCGCGCGGCCCGGGAGCACGCTGTATGGCGCGCTCCTGCCGATACTTCGCCAGCGTATGGAGTGCTCCGCGGGGCCGCTCACGGTGTTGAGCTGCGACAACCTCAGGCACAACGGCCGCAGGCTGCGCCTGGGATTGCTGCAGTTTCTCGATGCCGCGAAACAGGCCCACCTAGCCGACTGGGTGAAGACCAACGTGAGCTTCCCCAACAGCATGGTGGATCGCATCACACCGCGCCCCGATGCGACCGTGCGAGCCCGCGTTCGCGCCGCCACCGGCCGCGAGGATCCCGCGGCGGTGATGAGCGAGAGCTTCATCCAATGGGTGGTCGAGGACAACTTTGTCGCCGGAAGGCCCGCCTTCGAACGGGTGGGCGTGCAGTTCGTCGTGACCGCAGCGCCTTACGAAGAGGCCAAGATTCGCATCCTGAACGGCAGCCATAGCTGCATCGGCTGGGCCGGAGCGCTCGCGGGTTTCGAATTCGTGCACGAAGCCATTCAGGATGAACGCATCCGCGGCCTGGTGGCGGACTATGTGGCCGATGTAATTCCCTGTCTTCCGGCGGTGGGCTTGAATGCCTACTGCGAGACGGTGCTGGAGCGCTTCGGCAATCCCTATCTTAAGGACACGTTGAGCCGGATTGCGCAGGACTCCTTCAGCAAATTTTCAGGCTACGTGCTGCCGACGATCCGGGATCGGATCGCGAGCGGTGCGTCCATCGAAGGCGTGGCGGCACTGCCCGCGCTGCTGCTGCGATTCCTGCAGCGCTGGAATGCAGGCGAGCTTTTCTGCCATTACCAGGACGGTCAATCCGCCCAGGCGAGCGCGCGCCGCATCTGCGCATCGACCGACCCCGTCGCCGCTTTGGTGAGCGATGCCGCGCTGTTCGGCAATCTAGGCAGCGATCATCGCATCGCCGATGCAGTGCACGCCAAGCTTGCCTCGATCGATGCGGCTATGAACCGGCGGTGAGGCTGACCGCCCTGAACAGGTAGTGTACGAACACGCCGAGCTGTTTGGTTTCCAGATGCTCGTCGTTGCCGTGAACCCCGCGGCTCTCCTCGTCGGTCTTCGGCACGCCCACTCCGTAGGCGGCCACTCCCTTGGCGCGCAGGAACGATGAATCGGTCGCACCGGTGGTCATCACCGGGAGCGTCAAGGATTCGGGCACCACCTCGTGCTGCGCCTTCTCGAGCGCGTGGAACAACGGGGTGTCGAGCGGGCTCACCGGCGTTGCGGGCATGTTGTGCGCCTCGTCGATCGCCAGCACCTTCACCTGCGGATCGTTGATCAGCTCCGCCAGCATGCCGCGGAATTTCGGCAAGTCCTCATCCGGCAGCGCTCGCACATCGAGCGTCGCCGACGCGGTCGGCGGAATCACGTTCTCCTTGATGCCGGCCTGGAGCATCGTGGGCACAACCGAAGTGCGCAGCATGGAATAGTAGGCGGGCTTTTTCACGCGAAGCTGCGCCTGCACCGCGGGGTCCAGCACGTTTTGATACCACTGCGCCTCTTCGGGCGGCGAAATCGTCGCCAGGCGCTTGAAGAACTCCGCGGTGGTCTCGTTTAATCGCGCCGGCGTCTGCCACGTGCCGGCCTTTTCGACCGCGGCCGCGAGGTGCACCACGGCATTGTCGAGCCGCGGCACCGAGCCGTGGCCGCTGCTGCCGGAAGCCTCTAGTCGAATGCCGCGCGGCATCTTCTCGGAGGTCGCGACCGCCATGTACTGGATCTTGCCGCCGCTCACCAGGGAGTTGCCTCCCTCGTTCAATGCGAACTCGCAGGCGATCTTGTCCCAGTAGCGTTCCACCACCACGTCCATACCGGCATTGGATGAGGCCTCTTCGCTCGCCTCGGCGAGAAAGATGACGTCGCGATGCAAGCGTACCTTGAGGCGTTTGAGCTGGAGGAACACCTCCAGATCCGCGGCGACGCCGGATTTGTCGTCCGAAGCGCCCCGCCCCCAGACTGCGCCGTCGTGCTCGTCGCCGGCAAAGGGATCGACAGTCCAATGCGAGCGATCCACCGGCACCACATCCTCGTGCCCCATGAGCAGTATCGGTTTTTTCGAGCCGTCGCCCTTGAGCCGCGCGACGATGCTGGCGCGGCCCGGCATCGGCTCCAGAAGCTCAGACTCGATGCCCTCTTTGGCGAGCACGCCCTGGATATAGTGCGCAACTCGCGACTCGTTGCCGGGCGGATCCTGCGTATCGATGCGCACCAGATCCTTGAGGATCTGCACCGCCTCGGCCTGCGCCTGGTCCGCCTTGAAGGCCGGCGCCGCCGACAGTGGCACTGCGCCGCAAAGGAGCAGAGCGCCGGCGATGATGCGCACGTTACTTCGCCGCCTTGGGAGCGGCCGATTCCTTGGCGACCAGGTATTTCACCAGATCGATGACCTGGTTATCGCCGCCCGCCGATTCGACGAACAGGCGGTACTTGCCGTTCACGATGATGGTCGGGGTGCGATCGACCCTGTACTGTTGCATGAGTTGTTCGGCCACGTTCTTCTTGGTGACGACCTGGAAGGATTTGGAGGTCGCGAGGAACTTGTCCACCGGCACGCCGGTTTGCTTGTTGTACCACTGGGCCGCATCTTCAATGCTGGGCAAGGGCGATCTGAGGTTGCGTCCCTCGGTGACCGCCAGAGAGCCTCCGGCTGTCCAAACTGCATCGAACATCTTTTCGTGGGTCTGTCGATCAATGCCGAGCGCCTGGGCAGTGAGGTAGGCGAGCTGGAACATCGGCCAGTCCTCGGAAGGATTGAAGGCGGCCGGCAGGTAATCGACCACAACGTTGCCCGGCATGGCAGCCTTCAGCTTTTGCATGGTGGGTTGGAAGATGTTGCAGGCGGGACAGGCATAGGAAAACGCCTCGGTGACTTCCACCTTGCCGGCCGGCACGTCGGGCACGTGCGGCGGGTCGACCAGAAAGTAATTGACCCCTTCCGTCCAGATTTGGTCGGCCGTGGCCAGGGGGCCGAAGCCGAGCATCAGGATAGAAACAATCATGCAACTAATCGCCTTCATCGATGCTCCTCGTCGTTCAGTCCCCTTAAATTCTAATCGCAATTCCGCGCTGCGGGGACGTTAAAAGCGGCTAAAAGGTAAAGTGGGTTTGCAATACTTTGCATTTGTATATGAACTTACGGTCACCTGCGAGTTCTAGCAGCCTGGGTGGGGCCATATAAGTGGTAGGACCCCGTAAAAACTGGTTATATTTCCGGCCTCCACCCTGACCCCTGTATGTTCTTGCGCGTTCTGGGGTCGACGCTATGGTGATAAGTGGCTAACGAACAAGATCTCTTCAATCCCCCGCCCGAGTCCCAAGGCTCCAAGAATTTCTTTCGAAGGCATTGGAAGGCCATCGCCGTCATCGTCGGACTGCTGCTGGCGCTCATCGTTTTCACGCGCTTCATCAAAAGCAAGCAGCCGCTCGCCAATCCGCGCGGCGGCCGCTACAGCTCCAACGGCGCGCCGGTGTCGGTGGGAACCGCAACGGCGGCGAGCGGCGACATCGACGTCAAGATTCCTGCCTTGGGCACGGTGACTCCGCTCGCCACCGTGACGGTGAGGACGCAGATCAGCGGCGTGATGCAGAAGATCCTGTTCACCGAAGGTCAACTGGTGCATCAAGGTCAGGTGCTCGCACAGATCGATCCACGCCCCTACCAGGCCGCCGTGCAGCAGATGGAGGGCAACCTCAAGCGCGATCAGGCGCAGCTCGCCGATGCCAAACTCGATTTGGTGCGTTATGAGAATCTGGTCAAGGAAGACTCGATCGCGCAACAACAGCTCGACACGCAGCGCGCGCTGGTCGATCAGGACACCGGAACCGTTCAATCCGACCAGGGTCAGCTGCAGACGGCACGCGTCAATTTGATCTACACCAGCATCACGGCGCCTGTGACCGGACGGGTGGGCCTGCGCCAGGTGGATCAGGGCAACTACGTCACCCCGGGCGATGCCAACGGCATCGTTCTGATCAACGAGGTTCAGCCCATCACCGTGATCTTCACCATCCCGGAGGACAATGTCTCGGCCATCGCCAAGCGCGTGCATGACGGCGCAGAGCTCACCGCGGAGGCCCTGGATCGCACCAACAGTCAGAAGATCGCCGACGGCAAGCTCCTGACCTTCGACAACACCATCGACATCACCACCGGCACGATCAAGCTGCGCGCGCAATTCGACAATCAGGACAACGCGCTGTTCCCGAACCAGTTCGTGAACATCCAGCTGCTCGTCGATACGGTCGCCAATCAGATCATCATCCCGAACTCGGCGGTACGCCGCGGCGCGCCGAACGGCGTGACCTCGACCTTCGTGTACCTGGTGAACCAGGACCGCACCGTGGCGGTGCGCCCGGTTACCCTCGGGGTGGTGGATGGCGAACGTGTGGCGGTGCTCTCCGGGCTCAAAGCCGGCGACATCGTGGTGACCGAGGGCGCAGACCGCCTGCGCGATGGCGCGACGGTGCTGTTGCCGAAGGTCGACGGACCTGCCGGTGCCGTCGCCGCACCCAAGGCGCCCGCCAAGGCCGGCGCCACCCCGGGCCGTCACAAGCGCGGCAACGGCAACGGACGGCCGCCGCAGTCGTCCTGATCGCGGAACGTCCAGCGCAAGCGCCCATGAATCCGTCACGCATATTCGTACTGCGGCCGGTTGCGACCACGTTGCTCATGGTCGCGATCCTGATCGTGGGCATCATCGCGTATCTGCAGTTGCCGCTCTCGGCGCTGCCGGAAGTCGCATACCCCACCATCCAGGTTCAGACCTTCTATCCCGGCGCGAGCCCCGAGGTCATCACCTCCGCCATCACTGCACCGCTCGAGAAGCAGTTCGGCCAGATGCCGGGTTTGAACGAGATGTCCTCGACCAGTTCGGCGGGTGCCTCGGTCATCACGCTGACCTTCACGCTATCGCTCGACATCGACGTCGCCGAGCAAGAGGTGCAGGCGGCGATCAGCGCGGCTTCTAACCTGTTGCCCCAGGATTTGCCAGCCCCGCCGATCTACGCCAAGGTCAATCCGGCCGATGCGCCGGTGCTCATCTTGGGCGTGTCCTCCAAGACCATGCCTTTGACCGAAGTGGAAGATCTGGTCGATACGCGCATCGCGCAGAAGATCTCCCAGATCAAGGGCGTCGGCGTGGTCAGCATCTCCGGCGGGCAGCGGCCGGCGGTACGGGTGGTGGCGAATCCGCGCGCCATGGCGGCCTACGGCATCAATCTCGACGATCTGCGCACCACAATCAGCAATGCCAATCAGAACGGCCCCAAGGGAACGCTCGACGGCCCGGCGAACGCCTACACCATCAATACCAATGATCAGATCCGCAACGCCGACGATTACGGCCAGGTGATCGTCGCCTACAAGAACGGCGGCCCCGTTCGCTTGCGGGATGTCGCCAAGCTCGTCAACGGCGCGGAGAACTCCAAGCTCGGCGGCTGGATGAACGGCAATCCGGCGCTCATCGTCAACGTGCAGCGCCAGCCCGGCGCGAACGTGGTGGACGTGGTCAACCGAATCCAGGCGCTGCTGCCCTCCCTGCAGTCCGACATGCCGGCGGGCGTCGACGTGCAGCTGCTAACCGACCGAACCATCACCATCCGCGCTTCGGTCAAGGACGTGGAGTTCGAGCTGCTGCTCGCCGTGGTGCTGGTGGTGCTGGTGATCTGGCTGTTCCTGCGCAACGTGCCTGCCACCATCATTCCGAGCCTGTCGGTGCCCCTGTCCCTGATCGGCACGTTCGGCGTCATGTATCTGGCCGGCTTCAGCCTCAACAATCTGTCGCTGATGGCACTGACCATCGCCACGGGCTTCGTGGTGGACGATGCGATCGTGATGATCGAAAACATAGCGCGCTACATCGAAGCGGGCGAAACGCCATTGAATGCCGCATTGAAGGGCGCAGGCCAGATCGGATTCACCATCATTTCACTGACGGTGTCCCTGATTGCGGTGCTGATCCCGCTACTCTTCATGCAGGATGTGGTGGGCCGGCTGTTTCGCGAATTCGCCGTCACCCTCGCGGTGACCATCCTCATCTCGGCGGTGGTGTCGCTCACATTGGTGCCCATGATGTGCGCCAAGCTTCTGCGCCATCGTCCCGCCGACGGCCACGTACAGACCGAGTCCGGCAAGTGGTTCAAGGCGGTGGTCGACTGGTACGGCGGCAAGCTCGCCTGGGTGCTCGATCATCAGCGTCTCACCATGTGGGTGGCCACCGGCACGGTGGCGCTCACCGCGATTCTCTACATCGTGATTCCGAAGGGCTTCTTTCCCGATCAGGACACGGGCCTCATCCAGGGCGTGTCGCAGGCCACGGACTCGATCTCGTATGCCGCCATGGCGGACCGGCAGCAGGCGCTTGCCGTCGCCATCCTCACCGACCCCGATGTCACGGGCCTGTCCTCGTACATCGGCATCGACGGCAACAACGTGACGCTCAACAGCGGCCGCTTCCTGATCAACTTGAAGCCCCGCGATCAGCGCTCGGCGACCGTCAACGAGGTGATGCGCCGTCTGCGCGAGGAGACCAACAACGTCGCCGGCATCACCCTCTACATGCAGCCGGTGCAGGATCTCACGCTCGACAACACGGTGAGCCGCACCCAGTATCAGTTCACCCTGCAGAGCGCGGATCAGCAGGCGCTCTCCACCTGGACGCCGAAGCTGATTTCGGAGCTGCGCAAGCAGCCCGAACTCGCAGATGTGGTCAGCAACCAGGAGGACAACGGCCTCGCGGCCTACATCACCATCGACCGCGACAGCGCCGCACGCCTCGGCATCAGCGTCGGCACCGTCGACAACGCGCTCTACGACGCCTTCGGCCAGCGCATCGTCTCGACCATCTTCACGCAGTCGAATCAGTACCGCGTAATCATGGAGGCGGACCCGAAGACCTATAAGTCGGTCGATTCGCTCTCCTCCATTTACGTACCCTCCGCCTCCGGCGGCCAGGTGCCGCTCTCGGCCATCGCCAAGGTGGACGTACAAACCCGGCCGATCCTCATCAACCATCTGGCGCAATTCCCGGCGACCACGGTCTCGTTCAATCTCGCGCCGGGCGCATCGCTCGGCGGCGCGGTGACGCGCATCGAGGACATGCAGAAATCGATCGGCATGCCGGCGAGCATCTCAACGACCTTCGAGGGTGCGGCGCTCGCCTTCAGGAGCAACCTCACCAACGAGCTGCTGCTGCTGATCGCCGCGGTGCTGGTGATGTACATCGTGCTGGGTGTTCTGTACGAGAGCTTCATCCACCCCATCACCATTCTCTCGACGCTGCCCTCCGCGGGCATCGGCGCGCTGCTCGCGCTGATGCTCTTCGGCGACGACCTCACCATCATCGCGATCATCGGCATCGTGCTTCTCATCGGCATCGTCAAGAAGAATGCCATCTTGATGATCGACTTCGCGGTGGTCGCGCAGCGCGACGAGAAGCTCTCGCCGCGCGAAGCCATCTATCAGGCGTGTTTGCTGCGCTTCCGTCCCATCCTCATGACCACGGTGGCGGCGATCTTCGGCGCGCTGCCGCTGATGTTCGGCACCGGCACCGGCTCGGAGCTCAGGCACCCGCTCGGCGTGAGCATCGTCGGCGGCCTGCTGGTTAGCCAGGTGCTGACGCTGTTCACAACGCCGGTCATCTACCTCTGGTTCGACGGCCTCGCCACGCGATTCGGACACCTCTGGCAGACGACGCCCGAGGAACCGGGGCCGGCCACGGAGAGTTCCGCGTGAACATCTCCGCTCCCTTCATCAAGCGCCCGGTCGCGACCATCCTGCTCACCCTGGGAGTGGCGCTTTGCGGCGGCGTGGCGTTTGCGCTGCTGCCGGTGGCGCCGCTCCCGCGCGTGGATGTGCCGGCCATCTTCGTCAGCGCCTCGCTCCCGGGGGCCAGCCCGGAAGTCATGGCCGCGACGGTGGCTACGCCCCTGGAGCGCCACCTCGGCGCCATCTCCGATCTCGACGACATGACCTCCAACAGCAATGTCGGGACGAGCAACATTCAGCTCACCTTCGGCATCGACCGCGACATCGACGGCGCGGCGCGCGACGTGCAGGCGGCGATCTCGGCGGCGCACGCCGATCTGCCCACCTCGCTCACCCGGCCGCCCACCTATCGCAAGCTCAACACCTCGGCGTTCCCGGTGCTGGTCATCGCCATGACCTCCGATGTGCTCACGCAGGGGCAGATCTACGACGCGGCCGACGCGGTTCTCTCGCAACGTCTCTCGCAGCTGCAGGGCGTGGGCGGGGTCAACGTCAACGGCAGCGCCCTGCCCGCGGTGCGGGTCGAGATCAATCCTTTGTCGTTGAGCAAGTACGGCATCGGCCTGCAGGATGTGCGTGCCGCCATTTCCAACGCCAATGCCAACGCGCCCAAAGGTTCGATCGAAACCGACGAGCTGCACTACCAGATCTACACCAACGACAATGCGCGCGACGCCGGCCCCTACCGCGAACTCATCATCGCCAATCGCAACGGCAGCACCGTGCGCCTAGGCGATGTGGCGCAGGTGCTGGACATGCAGGACGGGGCCACGGAGAACGTCCGCACCTACGGCCTCTACAACGGCAAGCCGGCGGTGTTCGTCACCATATTCCTGCAGCCGGGCGCCAACATCATCGAGACCATCGATGCCATCAAGGCGGAGCTGCCGATCCTCAAGGAGGAGATCGATCCCAAGATCGACCTGTTGGTGACCTTCGACCGCTCGGTCACGATCCGCGCCTCGTTGCGACAGGTCGAAGACACGCTGATGATCGCGGTAGCCATGGTGATCCTGGTGGTGTACGTATTTTTGAACAGCGCGCGGGCGGCGCTCATTCCGGCGCTGGTGGTGCCGGTCTCGCTGATCGGCACTTTCGGGGCCATGTACTTGCTGGGTTATACGCTCGACAACTTCTCGCTCATGGCCCTGACCATCGCCACCGGCTTCGTGGTGGACGATGCGATCGTGGTGATGGAGAACACCACCCGCCACATCGAGGAGGGCATGCCGCGCATGGCGGCGGCCTTCCAGGGCGCTCAGGAGGTGGGCTTCACCGTGCTTTCGATGAGCCTGTCGCTGGTCGCGGTGTTCCTGCCCTTCATGTTCTCGGGCGGGATTGTCGGGAGGATTTTCCGCGAGTTCACCATGACCCTCTCGGTGTCGATCATGATCTCGTTGGTGATCTCCCTCACCACAACGCCGATGATGTGCTCGCTGGTGCTGCGCAATGAGCACAAGGCGCGGCAAAACCGATTCTCGCTGTGGTTCGAACGCAATTTCGAGCAGGTTCGGCGCAACTACGCCACCACGCTCGACTGGTGCCTGCGGCACCCGCGGCTGATCATGACATTGCTGGCCGCCACGGTCGGCCTGAACATCTACATGTACATCGTGATTCCGAAGGGATTCTTTCCGCAGCAGGACACCGGCCAGCTGCAGGGCGGCATCCGCGGCGATGCCACCAGTTCCTTCCAGTTCATGAAGCGCAAGCTCATCGAGACTGCGAAGATCGTGCAGGACGATCCCGCGGTGGCCACGGTCACCGGTTCGTACGGCAGCGGCGGATGGGGGCCGGGCGGCAGCGGCGGTGCGAGCGCCGGCCTCAACATCGCGTTGAAGCCACTGAAGGAGCGGAAAATCTCCGCCGACCTGGTCATCGCCCGGCTGCGGCCGAAGCTGGCGCGCATCGAGGGTGCGGCGGCGTATCTGCAGGCGGTGCAGGACATCGGCGGCGGCGGGGGGCGCTCCGCCAACTCGCAATACCAGTACACGCTCCTGGGCGATGATCTCACCGAGCTTCGCAGCTGGTCGCAGAAGCTGCGCGCGGCGCTGCAGGACGTGCCCGAACTCACCGACGTGGACTCGGATTTGCAGCCCGGCGGACTCGAAACCGATCTGATCGTGGATCGCGACAGCGCCTCACGCCTGGGATTGACGGAGATTCAGATCGACAATTCCCTGGGCGACGCCTTTGCCCAGTCGCAGGTCTCCAACATCTTGAATCCCTACAGCCCGCAGCAGTATCACGTGGTGATGGAGGTGGCGCCGGAATTCTGGCAGAACCCGGAAATCCTGAAGTCGCTCTACGTCAGCACCTCCGGCGGCGCGCCGACGGGCACCCAGCTCACGCAGGCGGTCGCCGGCACCACGGTGCTGACCTCCTCGAGCGCGGCCTCGCAGACTAGCGTGGCCACCGATGTGGCGCGCAACCTCGCCGCAAATTCGCTCGCCAATTCGGGCCGCGGCAACACCTCGACCGGCTCTGCCGTTAGCATTTCGAAGGAGACCATGGTGCCCTTCTCGGCCTTCAGCCACTTCGTGACCGGCACCACGCAGTTGAGCGTGAACCATACGGGCACCCAGGTGTCGACGTCGATCGCCTTCAACCTGCCGGTGGGAGTGACGCTCGACAAGGCCCTCGATGCCATCCAGAAGAAGATGTCCGACATCCACGTGCCGGTGAACATTCAGGGCGGCACGTACGGCACCGCGCGGCTGTTCCAGCAAAGCAACGGCAACACGCCCCTCATGCTGCTGGCCGCCCTCGCCGCGATTTATGTGGTGCTGGGAGTGCTCTACGAAAGCTACAGCCAGCCGCTCACCATCCTGTCGACCTTGCCCTCGGCAGGCGTAGGGGCCCTGCTGTTCTTGATGTTCACCGACACGGAGTTCAGTTTGATCGCATTCCTAGGCATCCTCTTGCTGATCGGCATCGTCAAGAAAAACGCCATCATGATGGTGGACTTCGCCCTCGAGGCCGAACGCACCTTGGGCATGGATCCGCGCCAGGCCATCGCGCATGCCTGTTCGCTGCGTTTCCGCCCCATCATGATGACCACCTTCGCGGCGATCGCGGGCGCGCTGCCGTTGGCCATTGCCACGGGCGACGGCACAGAGATGCGCAGGCCGTTGGGCATAGCCATCGTCGGCGGCCTGATCGTGAGCCAGGTGCTCACCATCTACACCACCCCGGTGGTGTTCCTGTACGTCCACGGCTATTTCCGCGGCGTAAGGAAAGGGAAGTATCTGCCGCCGCCTGACAAGCGCGCCGCCAATCCGCCGCTCGGCGGTCCGGCAGGAGCTGCGATATGAACCGCCGCACGCACACCTTCAACATGTCCCGCTCGCTTTGTCTCGCCGTGAGCGCCTTGGCCGCCGCGCTCTTGAGCGCCTGCGCGGTGGGCCCGAACTATCATCGTCCCAAATTCGACACCACGGCGCAGTTCAAGGAAGCGGGCGACTGGAAACCCACCGAACCCGCCGACACCTTGAACAAGGGGGAATGGTGGAAGATTTTCAACGACGAGGTGCTCAACAGCCTGGAAAATCGGGTCAACATCTCCAACGAAACCATCATCACGGCGGCCGCGAACTACGAGGAATCGCGCGCCCTGGTGCGCGAAGCAGAATCGGGCTTTTGGCCAACCTTGAGCGGAAGTCTCGGTTGGTCGCGCGCCGAGCAGCCGCCCCTCGGGCCTCGCAACGGCTTCAGCGCGGGCGGCAATGCCAGCTGGACCATCGACATCTGGGGCGAAATCCGCCGCACTGTGGAAAGCAACAAGGCCTCGGCACAGTCGACGCTCGCGGCGCTCGCCGCCGCACGGCTCTCCTCCCAGGCTGAACTGGCCATCGATTACTTCGAACTGCGCGCGCAGGACCAGCTGCAGAAGCTTTTGGACGATACGGTGGAAGCCGAGAAGCTGTCGCTGAAGATCACCGAAAGCCGCTACAAGTACGGCGTGGCGGCCCGCGCCGATGTGGTGAATGCGGAAACGCAGCTGCTCGCCAGCCAATCGCAGCAGGTGAATGCCCATGTACAGCGCGGCATCCTGGAGCATGCCGTCGCGGTGCTTGTGGGCGAGCAGCCGGCCGCGTTTTCGCTCGCGCCTTCGACCATGCGCAGTGACGTGCCCACAATACCTGCCGGCGTGCCTTCGGCGCTCCTCGAGCGCCGGCCGGACATCGCGGAACAGGAGCGGCGCATGGCGGCGGCCAATGCGCAGATCGGCGTCGCCTACTCGGCCTGGTTTCCCAGCTTGACGCTGTCGGGCTCCATAACAAGCACCTCGGTGCCCAGCATGAGCCGGCTGTTCGAAGCGTCGAATCGGGTCTGGTCGTTCGGGCCCGAACTCGCGGAAACGTTGTTCGACGGCGGCCTGCGCGCGGCGCAGGTGTCGGCCGCGCGCGCAACCTATGACGCGCAGGTCGCAACCTACCGCCAGACCGTGCTCAGCGGGCTCCAGCAGGTGGAAGATCAGATCGTCACCTTGAAGGTGCTCGAGCAGCAGGCGGTCATCGAGGACAAGACTGTTAAGGCCGCGCGCGAGGCGGAGACTTTGACCCTGAATCAGTACAAGGCGGGCACGGTGCCCTACAGCAGCGTCATTACCGCACAGACCACGCGCTTGAGCGCCGAGGAAACGGCGCTCCAGGTGCTCTCCAGCCGCCTGCAGGCGAGCGTGACCCTTATCGAGGCGGTCGGCGGCGGCTGGGACGATTCGCAGCTGAAGAACTAAACGATCATCACCGCATACGGTCGAGCGGCGCTTGCGGTCAGTCCCGGCCGCTCAAGGCCTCTTGCACGGATTTGACGTCCAATGCGGAGCGTCGGCTGTTGCCGCGCTACATCACCAGCGTCATTCGTTTCTGTTCGGTGGTCTTGAAGAGCCCTTTGGGAACGTAGCTGGGATTCATCCCCAGTGTGACGGTGACGTCGCGCAAGCCGGGCTTGAGTCCACCGGGCGCCATAACGGTCAGGATCAACGGCGTTCCGAAATCCCAATGAACGTCTTCGACCTTACCAGCCTCATCGAGGGTGAAAGTGCGCCCCTCGACGGTGATGCGAAGCTGATCCCGCTTGTACTTCACGCCGTCCACCGCAACATCGATATCGCCGATGATGTCGAGGAACGTGCCGCGATAGTAGGCGGTCTTCAGCAGTAGCTGGAAACCGACGATCTGGCCGCCTTTGCGGACGTTCTGGAAATCTCGTGTGAGGATCATTTGCTTTTCAAACATGGGAACTGACTTCCTTTTGAATTTGGGTTGCCGACAGGTTGCAGATTCGGTTCAGGTCACGCCTTGGGCAACTCGCCGAACAGGCGGCGCAACATCACGTGCTCGCGACGCACCTGCTCGCAACTGTCGGTGTTTACGGCGTCCTGGGTCCAGCGCTGACCTTCGTATTCGCTGTCGATCGAATGCGAGTAGCCGAGCTGCACGAGGGCGGGGATGATCTCATCGTAGGGGATCGAGTACTCCACCAGCTCATCGGTCATCTCATAGAACTTGCCGTGGATGTTGTAGATGTAAGGTGCCATGGACTTCAGTTGCGAGGGCGAGTTCTTGAAGGGACCATATCCCCAGGCGGTCCCCGCCAATCCCATGTTTCCTTCGCTCGGATTCATCTTCTGGATGGCGGCGAAAACCTTGTCCTGCGGCACGCCGTCTTCGAATGCCTTGCGCACGTAATCCACGGCCTGCTGATCTGCACCGTGCCGTTTCCAATAGTCCAGCATCACCCGCGGGAGGCGCTTGACGAACACGCCGAAGTCCAGCGTGAACCCCATGTGCTTGGTGCCGGTCCGATGAATGAGTTCGAGGTAGGAGTTGATGTATTCCCCGTCGAGCGGGATGGGCGCGTGGATCTCGGGCGCTATCCTGACATCCAATTTTTCGGCGCTCGGCAGCGCGCGCTCGACCATGTCCACGGCGGCATGCTCCACAGGTCCGGTGGTCGGCCGCACGACCTTGAACCCAAGGCGGTTCGCGAGCTTTACCTGTCCGACCAGGACATCGACGGATTCCTGCAACGACATGTTGCGGTGCCCGCCGACGTAAACGTCGACGAACGTGTCCAAGTTGGTCGGCTCGAGATGATATTTCGCGAGCAGCGCATGCCAGTTGTCGACCCATGCCTGCGGAGGATTGGGATAATTCGGGACCATCTCTTCTGCGATCAATTGCACGCCGGTCGCGCCAATGGACTGAAGCTCGGCAAGGCAATCTTCGAGAGTCATGTAGTGCTGGTAGTACTCCTCCTGGTAGCTGTACAAGGTGACGCCACGCTTGATCTTCGAGGTCTTCGCCTCCTCAGCCAGCAGGTTTCGCGGCAATGAAGCAGCCATCGCCACTGCCGAGGTGGCGGCCAAAAAATCACGTCGATTCATGTTTCATCGCTCCTGTACTCGAATAACTTTCATCTTTTCAATGGACGATCGAAGCCGCCGGCCTCGCCATCCGCAATCAAATGAGAGATCGATGGCCACGATCACGGCACGGGCGCCGCAAGGCCCATCATCGAATCCTTCATGATGCGGGCGTGTTCCTGCATGTCGCCGTGCTCAATCTCGATTTTCCCCAGGCCCGCGGAATTCTCCACGACCATGCGGCAGCGCTCGAAACGCCGCTCCTCGAATTTTTTGAGGGCCGCACCGATATCGGGGGCGCGGGCCAATTCCTCGGCCAGCACCACCGCATCCTCGAGCCCGATGCAGGCGCCGGCTGCGAGATGCGGCGTGGTGGCGTGCACGGCATCGCCGATCAACACGACGCGGCGGCGATGCCAGGGTTTTGGCAGCAGCATGTTCTCGAGCGGCCGGTACGTGATATGGGAATGCCCCCCGATCTGGTCACGGATGCCCTGCAACACCGGGTCGGGGAACGGCGCGAGCAGCGCCTTTAGCTGGCGCACGAAATCTTTCGGGTCCATCCGGTCGTTGTTTGGCCGATTTTCCGTGAGAAACAGATACATCTGCTCCCGAGATACCGGATTCGTGCCGGGTTTGACCGGACCGCCGACCCACATGCGTGCCGAAGTGACTTCGGCCGGGCGCGGTAGAACGGCTCGCCAGACGCCTTGACCGCTGTACTGCGGCTCCGGCGCATCCGGGAAGGCCTCCTGGCGCACCCACGAGTTGAGCCCGTCTGCGCCGATCAGAAGATCGTAGGTTGCGTGTTCCTGGTTGGAGAGGATGGTCGCGACACCGTCGGGCGTCTCCTCGAACCGCTCGAGGACCGTGCCGAGCAGCACTCGGGCCGAGGTCTCGCGCACCGCGCGCGCCATCAGGCCCGCGAGAACCGGCCGCATGATTCCGCCGCCACCGGGCACGTCGGGTCCGGCCACCCGCGGCGTGGGCAAGACGCCCAAGGGCTTGCCGTCGGGGGCGAACAAGGCGAGCCCGTCGCCCGCGTACCCTTGCGAAATGAAATCTTCCAAAATGCCGAGGCGGCGCATGACGCGCAAGGCCGGGCCACCGAGGCTGATGCCGGCGCCATACGATCGCCAGTCGGGGTCTTTCTCAACGAGTGTGACGGCAATACCGGCCTTGCTGAGCTCAATGGCCGCGGCCATGCCGGAAAAGCCGCCCCCCACGATCAATACATTGCGCGCCGCCGTGCCCATTGCTTTGTTTGCTTCTAGAAATCCCGCGAGTCCAGCCGTGCAATCCATGCTTGAACGGATCGCCTAGCCACCCACATTCGTGAAGGTCGCGTCGATACCGCAATGTAATGCATTACATTGAAGTTATACACCAGGCAAGCCGCGGGTGGCAACTCAAGATTCCTGGATCTCGGCATGCAATGCTCGCGGTCGCCCGTTATCCGCTGCCGCCGTGGCGTAGTCACATGGCGACGCTTCGGTTACGATGTAAAGGATTACAACAACGCCGCGACGATGCAGGAGGAGACAGGATGAGCAGCGAGCCAGGAACTTCGTTTCGTCGCATTGTAACGGGCCATGACGCGGGCCAACGAGCCGTGATCGCCTCGGACGCACCGCCCACCCGCGTCTTCGACAAACTCGGCGAGGAGGGCCTGGTGTTCTACGAAGTTTGGAACACCCGCCAGTCGCCGGCGCGAATTGACCGCAACGATGAAGAGCCGCCCGAGGAGCGCCTAATGCTGGCTCCGCCGTCCGGCGGAACCCGCATACGGGTATTGGATATTCCGCCGGAGAGGGCCGGCGCGGACTTCGACAAGGTGTTCGACAATATCGGCGACTCGGAGGCACACCTCAAGGACAAGGTACGGCACGCCAGCTTTCACCGCACGCGTTCAGTCGACTACGGCATTATCCTGTCGGGGGAGATCACGCTTCTAGTCGACGAGGGCGAAGTGACGGTCAGTGCCGGCGACATCGTCATTCAGCGCGGCACGAATCACGGGTGGGTGAATCGCACGAATCGGCCATGCCGGATCGCGTTCATTTTGATCGATGGCGTCTTCGAGGACGGACTTGCATGAAACGCTGTTGCCCCGTACGGGTCGACACGGTAAGCGGGCTAGCCGGAGCCCCGCGTGAGTCTTGACAGATACTTTGGCCTCAAGGGCCGCAACGTGCTCTTGACGGGGGCGACGGGCGGCATCGGCAGCGCCATGGCGGAAGCCTTCGCGGCAGCCGATGCCAATGTCGTGATGGCGAGCAACGAACCGCAGTCCCTCGCCCAGATCGTGTCGCGCCTCCCGAATACGCGCGGCGTGTCGTGCGATGTGGCCAACACCTCCCAACTAGACGAACTTCTAGTGGCAGCCGAAAAGCACTTCGGCCCCATCGATGTGCTCGTTTGCAACGCGGGTATCGCAGGCCCAGCCGCGTCCATGGGCGAACTCGATGCGAAAATCCGCGATGAACTCTTTGATATCAATTTCAACCACGCCTTGCATCTGACCACCCAGGTTGCCCCGCGGATGGCCGCGCGAGGAGGCGGCAGCGTCGTGCTCACCGCATCGCTCGCGGGATTGCGCGGCAATGCGCGTCTCGGCTTGTATGGCATCACCAAGGCTGCACTGATCCAACTGGCCCGCAATTTGGCCGTCGAATGGGGACCGGGCGGCGTGCGCGCGAATGCGATCGCGCCGGGGCTGATCGCCACCGGCTGGGCAACCGGCATCATGTCCAACCCTGACGCTGCCGCCCGGCGGCTGTCGCTGACACCGTTGCGCCGGATCGGAGAGCCCTGGGAGGTCGCCGCCGCGGCCGTATTCCTTGCCGGCCCTGGCGCTGGATTCGTGACGGGGCAATGCCTGGTCGTGGACGGCGGAACCTTGATAACGGATGGGAACTGAATGCAATCTGGGAGCCCTGACATGCCTTTTGGACGACTCGAGCGAGATTTCAGGAGGGATGAGGCTGCCGAGCGGCCAATCCCCACGGGAGGGCCTAAAGCATGAATTCGCCCACACGTACGGCCGGCACACCGCAGGCCCTGCTGCTCATCGTCGCCAATGTATTGCCCACGATGGGCATCGTGTCCCTCATTCCGGTGATCCCGCAGCTTTTCGCGCAATTCCACGACGTGCCGAATGCCGCATTCCTGGTTCCTGCAATCATCACCGCCCCCTCGATTTGTATCGCCGCTTTATCGCTCGTAGCCGGGTGGATCGCGGATCGCGTCGGGCGCCGCAAGCTGCTGCTGGGCGCCCTGCTGGTCTATGCGTTCATCGGCTGCGCTCCCCTATTCCTCAGCGACCTGAAGTCCATCATCGCGACGCGAGTGTGTCTCGGCATCGCCGAGTCCATCATCATTACGTGCGTCGCCACTCTGATGGGCGACTACTTCAAAGGCGCGGTCCGCCAGAAATGGCTGGCGTGGCAGAATGCCGCCGGCTCATTGATGGCCACGGGCCTAATCATTGTCGGCGGCATACTCGGCACCTTCAGCTGGCGCGGGCCGTTTGCCATGTATTCGCTCGCGCTTGTCATTTTTCTCGCCGCGCTCCGCCTGACGTGGGAGCCCGAACCGCAATCCGAAGAAATTGAAGATGGAGTGCAGAAATCCGCCGACGCACCCTTCCCCGTCGCCCCCATGCTGCTCGTCTATGCGGTCAGCTTTTTCGGCGCCATCGTCTTCTTCATCGAACCCCTGCAGCTGGGCCTCGTCATGGCTCACATCGGCAAGAGCTCTCCCGACGTCATCGGCTTCGTCACCGCGGGCACCGGCTTTGCACTCCCCATAGGCGCCTATTTGCTCGGCAGATTGAAGCACCTACGTGTGGGCTACGTGTTTGCGGTGGCACTCGCCTTTTTCGTCGCGGGCTTTTTCCTGCTATCGCGATCTCAGACGCTCACCGGCGTCATCTGGGGCGCATCTCTCGCACAATTCGCCTGTGGGATCACCTTTCCGCTGCTCTTGACCTGGGCGCAAAGCAAGCTGCACTTCGGCGTGCGCGCTTTCGGCATGGGCCTGTGGAACTCCGCGTTCTTTATAGGGCAGTTTGCCAGCACCATGCTGGTGTCCTACCTCTCGCAAACCGCAGGCGGCATCACGGGCGCCATGCATGTATTTGCCGTAGTCTGCTGTATCGCGCTGCCACTGAGTGTCATCGGCGAGGCCTTCTCCGGCCAAACCGTCGCCGCGTCGCGCCACTGAGCGCCGCTTCTCGACAGTCGCCCTTCGAGACACGCGGCCGTAACCTGCCACCGGCCGGCATCGTCAGACATTGATGAATTTGCGGAGCGCATTCAAGTCCCTGGGCTAACGCGCTTGAACTGCAAATCGCCGCTTGAACTCTATCGACCAAGCAGTTGGCCTCTCCATCGAGCTTTCATTTCCGTCGGCCCATTTATCGTCCGCGCAAAGATGATCGACGCGTCTACTTACACCAAGGAGCGGGCGGCGAATGCCGCCAGCACTCTAATGGGACCTCTCCAATCGCTCTGTAATGGATTACATCAAAGGCGACCTTACAATCGCTCGCGACTACAGGCAAAAAAATTTATCGCCGCTCTGCGCGGATTGTGAGCAAGAATTGCGTCGTGCATTTAAGCCCATAAAATCAATTAATTACATCACTGGTCCGCATTGCCACTATGGTTATCGACCGGGATTTGCTAGATTCCACAACCACTACCATCGCAAATTTGTAATGGTTTACAGAACGGTAAAGGATGTGAACCCTTGAGAACGCAACGACCCGCGAACGGAAAATTCGAGTTGCGCCCGATGAAACTCAGCATTCTGACCGCAGCTCTACAGGAATTGACGCCGCGCGAACGCCGCGACGCTGATCCGGATCTGGCCGTCGAAGAATGGTTGTCGTTTGCGCGGGAACTGGGCTGTCCGTACATCCAGTTATCCGCCGCCCTGCATCCGAGTCTCTCGGACGTGCCGCCGGAGGCCATGCTGGATCCCGTCGCAAATACCCTGGATCTGCGCAAGGCTTTCGACCGGGCGCGCGCAAAGCGTGTCTTCGCGGCGATCAAGTCCAGCGGCGTCGGGCTTTCTGATCTTGGATATTTCGACAACATGCTCGTCGCGGACGGCGCAGAGCGCCGGCGCAAACGCGAGTTCATGCTGCGAGTTTTCGATGCGGCCGTGCTGCTAGAAACCCGGGCCGTGTGCGGCTTCGTGGGCCGCAACCCTCAACTGGAGATGGACGCGAACCTCGATATGTTCGAGAGCGAGTTCATACCCATCCTCAAGGAGGCCAAGGCGCGCGGCTTGGTGTTCCGCGTTGAGCACTGCCCGATGCCGGGCTGGACGCCTCTCGATCGCTGGCATAACAACCTGGCCTACGCACCCGGTCCCTGGATTGCGTTGCATCGGATCTGCGAACGGCACGGGGTCGGCGATCAGTTCCGCATCCACTACGATCCATCGCACGCCATTCTCATGGGTCAGGACAGCCGTTCGGTGTTCCAGTATCTGAAAGACGAAAGTTATGGCTATCTCATCGATGGCTTTCACGTGAAAGGCCAGGTCATCGACTCGCGTGGCATCTCAGCCTGGGGTTACGGGGGGCAAACCATGGAGCGCGGAGACTGGCACGGCTCCAAGCTCTCCGAGAACCCTCAGGACCAAGTCAACGCCTGGAAGAAACAAACCGTGTTCGCCGAGCACGAGTTACCGGGGACGGCACGCCACGACCCCCTGGCCTATTTGCAAAACCGCACCGTCGACTGGCTTGATCATCAGCTGGCGGCGCGCGAGTTGCTGGACATTGACCCGGCCAACACCGTTCTGGTGGTCGAGCACGAATACCCGAAGGCGCGTTTGCAGGACAAGGCGCGGTTGGCTCCGATCTTGAAGGGCTCACTGGCTTTCGTCCGTGCCATCGACGAGGCCGCGGCGGCCATGTACGCCTTGCAACACGAAGTCCTGCCGGCGCAGGGGATTGACGTGCAGGGCATCGGACGCGAGGCTTTCAGAAGCTAGACGCTTGGCGTAAAAGCTTAGACGCTCGCCCACACGTTGCCCTCACGGGCTGATTTGAGCACTGCTTCGATAAAGCGCATGCCGCGCACCCCCGCCTCGATATCGGGAAATTCGCCGCGATCGGAAATTTGACCGTGGATGGCCCGTGCCACGCCGCGGTAGAGATTACCCATGGCCTCGATCAACCCCTCAGGATGCCCAGGAGGCAATTGGGACGCAGCGCGTGCGGGCGGCAAGTTGTAGTCGTGTCCGGGAGTCAAGACGGTCAAGGGTTTGCCTTCTTGGAGAAACTCCAGACGGTTGGGATTTTCCTGAGCCCACTTCAAGGCGCCGAGCCTTCCGTACACCTTTATCTCGAGGCTGTTCTCCTCAGCCGTGGCAATCTGGCTCACCCGCATCACCCCCTTGGCCGCCGAGTCCGTGCGCAGCAGGATGGATGCATCGACGTCGAGGGGATTGTCAGGTATCGCGGTATCAACATCCGCCAGCACCTGCTTGATGAGAAGACCGGTGGCGTATTCGACCAAGTTGAATGCGTGTACGCCAATGTCGGCGACGCAGCAGCTTGCCCCGCCCCGTTTTGGATCGAGACGCCACACCTCGCGGCGCTTGGAGGGATCGTGGATGACTGGATTGATCCAGCCCTGGTAGTACTGCACGTCGAGGCGCTGCAGTGACCCCAGCATGCCGGCCGCAATCATGGCGCGCATCTGCCGCACCATGGGGTAGCCGGTGTAGGTATGGGTGACGGCAAACACCGAGGATCCGCTCTTCAGCTTTGCCGCCAGCGACTCGGCTTCCGCCACGGTTGTGGTAACCGGCTTTTCGCAGATGACGTGGAAGCCCGCATCGATGAGCTTGGAAGCCATCTCGTAGTGCAGGAAATTGGGTGTGGCCACAGTCACCACCTGGGCCTTATCGCCTGCCGCGCGCTCGCGTTCTGCGGCTATGAAGGCATCCACCGTCGCATGCGTGCGCGACGGATCGAGTTCCAGGCTCCGTGCGAAGGCGCGGGATGCCGCAATGTCGGAGGTAAACACACCGCCCACCAGGCGGTACTCCTCTGCCGCGGCCGCGGCGATTCGATGCACACGGCCGATCAGTGAGTCCGGGCCGCCACCGAGCAGCGCCCATTGCAACCGTGCAGAATTCATGGCGAATCGTACCGGACGCTTTCGTTTCTGAATACGAGACCGAATACCACAAAGATCGCGATGGCGAACGCGGAGGGCAGCAACCAGATCGAGCGCCAGTCATGCACGCCGCCGACCGCATAATGGTCGGTTATCTGACCCGCGGCCCAGAAACCGATCAACATGCCAAGCCCATAGGTGGCTAGCGTGATGAGACCCTGCGCCGCACTTTTGATTTGTGGCCCTGCCTTGGAATCGATGTAGATCTGACCCGATACGAAGAAGAAATCGTAGCAGACACCGTGCAGGGCGATGCCGATAAGCAGCAGAAAAGACAACTCTCCGGCATTGCCGAAGGCGAACAAGGCATAACGTACCGCCCAAGCCAGCATGCCGACGAGCAGTGTCACCTTCATGCCGAAGCGCCGCAGAAATACCGGAATCAGCAGCATGAACAGCACTTCCGACATCTGCCCGAGGGTCTGCTTGCCCGTGGCATTGGGCACCTTCAGTTCGGTGAGGAACTGGTTGGCATGCTGGTAATAGAAGGCCAACGGAATGCAAATGAGGATCGAGGCAACGAAGAAGACCAGAAAGTTGCGGTTCGCCAGCAGTTTAAGCGCCTCGAGTCCAAGCACATCGCGCACCCCTTGAACCCGATCGCCTCGGGCCATCGGCGGCGTACGCGGCAGCGTCAGGCTGTAAGCGCCCAGAAGCAACGAAGCGATGCCGCTCATCGTGAAGGTATTGCGCAAAGCCCCGGCCGAGATCGAAGCGGGTGAGTCCCACGCGAATGCATAGCTAATGAAAAGGCCCGCCAGGATCCAGCCGATGGTGCCCCAGACCCGAATCATGGAGAACTCGCGCGAAGGATCCTTCAGCTGTCGAAAGGCCACTGCATTGACGAGCGCTAGCGTGGGCATGTAGAGGATCATGTACACCAGCAAAATTGGGTAGAAGTTGCTGAAAGCGCTCTGGCGCGCGATCGCCAGCAAAAGCGCGCCGCCGATGAGGTGCGAGACTGCGAGCACGCGCTCGGCATTGAAGTAGCGGTCGGCGATCAGCCCGAAGATGAAGGGGGCAATGATCGCCCCCCACGACTGGGTCGCGTAGGCAAGACCAATCTGTGCACCGCTGGCCGACAGGCTTGCGCCGAGGTAGCTTCCTGCGGTCACGAACCAGCCGCCCCAGATGAAAAACTCCAGGAACATCATCAGGCTGAGTCGCAGCTTCATGGTCGATGGATGCTTTAGATTTCGCCGAGCAGTCGCCGCAGCATCACCTGGTGCCGCCTCACCATCTCGACCGCACTCATCGGGTAGACGTCCTGCACCATGCGCTGACCCTCGTATTCGGTCGCGATGGCACCGTCATAGCCGCCCTGAATCAACGTCGGGATTACCTGGGTGAGATCGATTGCCGGGTCGACGTCGTCCTCCGTCAGACCCCAGGTCTTGCCGTGGATATGGCGGCACTTCGCCATGAACGGCAAGAGGTCGCGCGGGTCGGCCGGCTGGATCATGTAAGTCACCTCGATGAAGCCTTCCGCACCCGGGCCAGCCGACATCTTGGCCACCTCAGCCTTGACCGTGTCTTTGGGTACCTTGTTCTCCCACGCGTTCTCGACGTACTTGGCGGCCTTCTCGGTAATGGCGCCGTCTCGGATCATGCGGTCTCGCATGAACGGATTGGGCTTGTTCTGGAAAATACCAAAATCGGGCACGAAACCGAAATGATCCGTTTTATCCGCGATCTTGCGCAGCCGCTCGACCAGCCGGCCCTTGAGCGGAATGGGGAAGTGGATCTCGACGCCGAGCCAGATGTTCTCCTTCTCCAGATGCGGCACGGTGGCCTCGAGGATATCGATGGGCGTGCCGACCAGGGCGCGAATCCTGGGGATGCCCAGCAGTTTGGCCAGGCGGATGTCGCGCATCATGGTCTGCACACCCTCCTCGGTCGACAGCACGTGCGTCTTGGTGCGGATGCTGTCGATGAACTGGGTATAGCAAGCAGGATGCAGGTCGTACTTCTCGATCCAGCGATGCCACTGATCAACCCACTGCGTGCTCGGATTGGGAAAATCGGGCACCAGCATTTCTGCGATCAGCTCGAAATGCTTGGCGCCGATGTCGGACATCTCGCGCAAGCAGTCCTCGACGGTCATCGCATGAACGTACACTTCTTCCTGGTAGGAGTACGTTGCAACGCCACGACGGATCTTGTGCGACGTTGGAGACGCCGCCTTCGCGCCCCTGGCAGCAAGGGCTAGGGTAGTTGCGGTCGCTGTCACGGCGCCGGCCGCGGCCACGCCTTGCATAAAATTTCTGCGGGTAATCATGTGAGACCTTCCTGCGTTACTGAACGAGGGTCATTCGTTTGGTGATGACGGTCGGTGATTCCAGAAAAGTGGAATACTTGCCGTCCTTCCAAAGGCCCGGGAAATCCGCATACAGATGTTCCGGATCCGTCGCCGGCAGGTAGGACTTGCGGATGACGATGCCGATCTTGAAGGCGTGGATGCCCGGCTTGAGGCCGTCGGGCTTCTTGACGAGCAGTGTCGCCGGGTCGCCGAACCCCCAACGAACGCTATCGGCCTCGTACATCTGCGCAATCGTAAAAGTCTTGCCGGCCACGGTGATGTGCATGTCGGTCGCCGCGACGGGAGTCCCGTCGACGGTCAGATCCAGTGTGTGGACCGCCGAAAGGTAAACTCCGCGGTAGTACGGAATGCGGATGTCGAACTGATAGCCGGTAGTGTTGCCGCCCTGCACCGTGTTCTTGAAACCGGTGTCCATAATGACGTATCGATCTTGCATGGTGTCACCCCCGAAGGCTCTTAGATTTTTCGAATGTAATCCATTACACGCCGCGTGTCGAGGGTTCCAGACCGCGTGAGATCAGCGCTTCTGCGGCAGCCGCGGCGGCGCGCCGGTGCTGGCGCGTATTTCCAATTTGTGCGGCAGTGTGATCGAGACCGGCGTGGTGACGGTGCCTTGCAGTACACCCAAA